>NZ_NRRV01000068.1 GCF_016583825.1 Thiohalocapsa halophila
CCCCCAACCACGTGATGCCGCCCGTGGATCGCTTTACACGCCGTACACCAGCGTCCACGGTGAGTTTCAGGCTTCGCCGCCTCCCAGTGGGCTCGCCACGACACCCCGCCGAATCGGGTTCGTTATCCTGCAGACCGACAGTTCGCGTGACTGTTGCTCCCCACCCCGCCTCGCGGCGACGCAGTTACCATTGGCTACGGAGCTTCGGCTTACTCCGACACGGACTTTCACCGTGCTGATGAGGCGCCCTCGCGGGCGCACTGGGAGCGGCCTCTGGCCGCGATGATTTCCAGGGCGTGGCAGCGGTTCGTCGCGGCAAGGATGCCGCTCCCACGGATGCTGGCGGCTGTGGGAGCGGCCTCTGACCGCGACGGCTTCCAGGGCGTGACAGCGGTTCGTCGCGGCAAGGATGCCGCTCCCACGGATGCTGGCGCCTGTGGGAGCGGCCGCTGGCCGCGACGATTTCCAGGGCTTGGCGGCGGTTCGTCGCGGCAGGGATGCCGCTCCCACGGACGTGCTGGCGCCTGTGGGAGCGGCCTCCGGCCGCGACGGCTTCCAGGGCGTGGCAGCAGTTCGTCGCGGCAAGGATGCCGCTCCCACGCACACGAGCATAGGACCTCCATGAAGCGCACCACCTTTCGCCTTTTCCTTGTGCTTGGGGTCGCGGCCGTACTGCTGCTCGGCTTCGGCGCCTATCTCTATTTCGTCGGCACCCGCACGCTGCTGGAGCATGCGGAGGCGCTGCGCTTCAGCCGGATCCAGGCGCCGCGGCTCGCCGATACCGACACGCTGCGGCTCTTCTATGCCTCCAACCGGGTGCCGATCCCGAGCGCGGCGGACGCGGCCCCGGATCGACGCTTCACATCCGAGCGCCAAAACGCCTTGGAGCTCGGCAGCTTCGATATCGCCGTGGAGCCGACGCTCGGCCTGGGCATCCTGCTGAACGCCAGCGACTGGCTCATCAACGAAGAGATCCAGCTCAAGGCGGTGAGACCCCTGCCGCGTCCGGCCTTCAGCGGCGAGCTGCGCGAGCAGGTGCTGGCGTCGTCCTACCGCTCCCTGCTGGTGGTGGTGCACGGCTACCGCGAGACCTTCCCATCGGCGCTGCGCAAGACCGCCTTCCTGACGCACATCTTGGACATGGACACGCCGGTGCTGCTGTTCGACTGGCCGGGGGATCAGGGCGCGTCGCTGGCCGGCTATCGCCGCGCACGGCGGGTGGCCACGGCGTCCGCCGAGGAGCTGGCCGCGACGCTGGCGCTGGTGGTGGAGCAGGTGGCGCCGCAGCGGCTCTGGGTCATCGCCAACAGCCTGGGTGCCCAGGTGGTGGTGGATGCCTTCCAGCACCTGGCCGCAGATCCGGCGCTCGCCGACCGCCAGACCGAGATCGAGAACGTCGTCCTGACGGCACCGGATGTGGACAGACGCGAGTTTGACGCGAGCTTCCGCAGCGAGACCGAGGCGCTGGCGGAGAACCTCACCGTCTATGTCTCCTCCAATGACCGCGCCCTGCTGGTGAGTCGGCTCGTGAACCGCGGCCGCCGCCTCGGCGAGAGCAGCCTCGATCCGCGCAATCCGGATCAGTCGGCGGTGGCGGCGAGCTTCGCGGCGCTGATGCAGCCGGCGGACCGGCGCCTGACGCTGGTGGATGTCACGCCGGTGAACCGCACCCGCAACTTCCACAACTTCGGGCTGGAGACGCCGGAGTTTTTCGACGACCTGTTCCTGCGGCTCACGAGCCGCAAGCTCCCGGCCAGCCGACGCTTGTATTTCGTGGAGACGACGGACGGGCGGCGCTACTTCGTGCTGACGCGGGGGCTCTGACCAGCGGCGTCATCGCCAGCCTGCCGCTGGGCGATATCCAGCAGGATGATGCGCTTGAGCTCCGCCACCGCCTTGGGATGATCGAAGCCGCCGTGGCCGGTGGGCACCACCACCTCGGATTCGGCGGCGGGCAGGCGTGCACTGTGGATGGGCACCACGCCGTCGGAGCCCCGGGTGCCGTCGCCGCGGCCGCGGTTGCCGATGATGGAGTGCACCGGCACCGTCGGCTCGGTGGCGTCGAGCACCCGCAGGAAGCGCGAGCGGGGGGACAGGCCCTGGATGCTGGTGGGCATGCGGCGGCTCTCGGCGCCGGCGAGCTGGTTGGCCAGGTGCTCCGCCTCGTTCAGCAGGGTATCCGGCAGCTGGATGAGCCGGATCATCAGCGCGCCGGCGCCGTTGGCGGCGAGACGGCTTCCCCGGTGCGGCACGAAGAGGAACACCACTCGGGAGACGTCCGTGCGCGGCTCGAAGATCAGCGCCCGGTGGAGCCGATTGTAGTCGGACAGCTCGGAGACGCCGGACAGGATGGAATTCGCCCGCGTCGGGCCGATTCTCGAGACCTGCGCGCGGGAGAGGATGCCGCCCATGCTGTGGCCGATGAGGATCATCTGTTGGTCCAGCCCGGTCTCCGCCACGGCGTCGTTCAGGGCCTCGCGCAGCTGCAGCGCCGACAGGGGCACCGGCTGACCGGTGGGGTAGTAGAAGAACCAGAGCTGGCAGCAGTCGCGGATGCGCGGATCGGCCAGCAGCCGGGTCACCAGCGGCCGCCAGACGCCCGGGGTCGAGAGCAGGCCGTGCACCAGCACCAGGGGCGTCTTGTCCGGCTGGTAGGGCTCGAGGAAGACGATGCGCGGCTCGCCGGTGAAGCGCCCGGGCCGCAGCAGGTTGGCCAGCGCGGTCAGGGGGCCGACGCCGGTGGCCCGGGTGGCCTCCAGCGGCGCCGTCAGGTCCATGGCCACCGGCAGCGTGCCGGACGCCGTCGGCACCGCCGAGACGGCGGTGGGGTCCACCAGCGCCGCCTCGCAGCAGTCCGGCCCTGCGGTGCCCGCCGCGCCGTCTCCGCCCGCTCCCGACTGCGCTGACGGGGCCGCTGCGGATGCGGTGGGCAGCCGGCCGGGGCCGCGGGCTTTTTGGCGGGGCTGTGCCACCAGCGTCGCCGGCAGGTGATAGCCGCTGCGCGGGGCGTTTGGATCCCGCGGTGCCGGGAGCTGGGCCACCACGGGCAGGCCGATGCCGGCCTCCCTGAGGCCGGTGTCCTGCCCGGTGGGGCGCAGCACGGGCGTAATGGCGCCGAAATCCGCCGGGTCGCGCAATGCCTCTCCCCGGCTCACACCGGCGGCGGGTGTCGGCGGGCCGGCCGCGCTCAGCAGGGCCGGCAGGTTCGCCGCCAAGAGCCGGCGATGCTCGGCCTCGGCGCGTGTGCGCGCGTTGGTCTTCTCATCCGCCCGCGCTACCTTTGCGATGGATGCCGACAGGTCCCGGCCCAGCTCGGCGCCGGTGGCGGCCGGCGTGGGCAGGGCGGACTGACAGCCCGGCAGGGCGACCAGGGCGAGCAGCAGGAGGAGTGCGAACAGCCGGCCGTGGGCGCCGCCAGCGCGGGCGACTGGGTCGGTCAGCCGAACGAACAAGCCGGGCGCGCCGGCGCTGTGCCGGACTCCAAGCCAAGGCACCGAGGGGCTGCAGTCCTGCTGGACGGGCGGCGTCGACGCGGCGCTGCCGGGCCGCCCCTCGGCCGCTGCGGTGTCGGGCCTCATCGGCCGATGGCGGATCATCATGGCTGTGAAGATGGCGGGATGATGGGTGGCAGCCGAGGCTCCGGCAAGCGAGCGGTACGGCGGAGGGCTCGGCGGATTTGTTCTGCCGGCGGCGGCGTCGGTATGCTCGCAGCGTGAAAGCCCGGCTCGCCGGCGAGTCGAGCGTCGGCGCCCGTGCCGCATGCCCTCGTCGGACCGTCCGCGGCGATGGGTCTGCGCGACTGCGCCCAGCGATGATCCACCAAGAGTCAGACAGCACCGGAACACTATGACCTATTCCATTGTCGCGCGAGATGCCGATGCCGGCCACATGGGCGTGGCGACCCAGTCGCAGGCCTTCGAGCTGAGCCTGAACGGGCGCACCGGCGAGGCCCTGGCCGCCTTGCCGATTGAGGAGTTAGACCCGGCGGCGGACCCGGACCTCGCCTGGTGGCGGGCCATCGTGCTGGCGAACGCCGGCGAGGAGGCGCCTGCCGCCCGCTTGGCGCAGGCGCTGATGACCGAGGCGCCCAAGTACGCAGCGGCGGCCCGGCGCTTTGGTGATGCGGGTCTGCTGGATCAGGCGCTCATCGATCGGCTGCTGCCGAGTCCTTGAGCCGGTCGCCCTTGCGTCTGCGCCCGTCCCGGGTGCAGCCCTCGGCCGGTCCGCGCACCGCTGTTCCCCGCCCACCGGAGCCGCCATGCCCAATGATCTGCTGACGGTCTTGCTGCTGCTGGCGGCGGCCATCGTCATGTTCGCCATCAACCGGCCACGGGTGGACGCGGTGGCGCTGATCATGCTGGTGCTGTTGCCCTTCACCGGCGTGCTGACCATGAGCGAGGCCCTCGCCGGCTTCAGCAACCCGAACATCGTGCTCATCGGCGCTATGTTCGTCATCGGCGATGCCCTGGCCCGCACCGGGGTGGCGCGCAGCATCGGCGACTGGCTGGTGCGCTATGGCGGCGACAGCCCCTGGCGTCTGCTGGTGCTGCTGATGCTCGCGGTGGGCTTCCTGGGCTCGGTGATGAGCTCCACCGGCGTGGTGGCCATCTTCGTGCCCATCGTGCTGCGCATGGCGAGCCGCAGCGGCCTCGCGCCGGCGCGACTGATGATGCCCATGGCCTATGCGGCGCTCATCAGCGGCACCATGACCCTGGTGGCCACCTCGCCAAACCTGGTGATCAACTACGAGCTGGTGCGCGGCGGCGCCGACGGCTTCACCTTTTTCAGCTTCACCCCCTTCGGCGTGCCCATCCTGGTCCTCGGCACCCTGTATATGCTGGCGGTGCAGCGCTGGCTCGGGCGGCAGGCCGCCGACACCGGTGCCGAGCCGACGCGCCCGGAGCTGCGCCAGCTGGTGGAGCGCTATGGGCTCGGCAACCGGGAGTATCGCGTGCGGGTGCAGCCCGGCTCGCCCCTGCTCGGGCACCGGCTCGGCGAGCTGGATCTGTCCGGCAAGATCGGTGCCCGCGTCATCGTCATCGAGCGCGGGGTCGGCCGCAGCCGGCGTTTGCTGCCGCGTACGGATGACACGGAGCTGGAGGCCGGGGATGTTCTGCTCATCGATATGGACGACGATGCCGCGGACATCGAGTCGCTGACCCGTACCTACGGCGTCGAGCTGCTGCCCCGCGCTGGCTCCTACTACACCGACCGCCCGCAGGACGTGGGCTTGGTGGAGGTGATGCTGCCCTACCAGTCCGCCTTCGTCGGCAAGACCGTCGCCGAGGCGGAGGCCATGGCGCAGTTCGAGCTGTCGCTGGTGGGGATGCGCCGGCGTCGCGGCGCGCTGGAGCCCCGGCACCTGCGCGAGAAGACGCTGAAGGTCGGCGACACCCTGTTGCTGGCGGGGCCGTGGCGGGCCATCCGCCGGCTCCAGAAGGGCGGCGAGGACCTGGTGCTGTTGAATCTGCCGCGGGAGTTCGACGAGTACCTGCCGGCGGCCAAGCGTGCTCCCTATGCGGTGCTCACCTTGCTGGTGGTCATCGTGCTGATGGCCACGGGCATCGTGCCCAATGTGCAGGCGGCGCTGATCGGCTGCCTGTTGATGGGGCTCTTCCGTTGCATCGACCTGGACCAGGCCTACCGCTCTATTCAGCTCAAGAGCCTGATCATGATCGTCGGCATGATGCCCTTCGCGCTGGCGCTGGATCGCACCGGGGGCGTGGACATGGCCGCGGACTTCTTGGTGGCGGTGCTCGGCGCGTCGAGTCCGCACCTGATCCTGGGCGTGCTCTTCGCCATCACGGTGCTGCTCGGTATGTTCATCGTCAACACGGCCAATGCGGTGCTGCTGATCCCGGTGGCGCTGGCGGTGGCCGAGGAGCTCGGGGCGTCGCCGTACCCCTTCGCCATGATCATCGCGCTGGCGGCCTCCAGCGCCTTCATGACCCCGGTGTCGCCGGTGAACACCTTGGTTACTACGGCGGGCAACTATCGCTTCGTCGATTTCATCCGCATCGGTCTGCCGCTGACGCTGATGGTCATGGCGCTCAGCGTCGCGCTGGTGCCCTGGCTGCTGCCGTTGTATCCGTAGCCGGTGGATGCTCGCGGCGGCGTTGAGCATCAGTCCGACCACTCCCACAGGCGCAGGGTATCGTGAAGTGCACAAGTCGGGTGTAGGGTGGACAAGTCGGGTGTAGGGTGGACAAGCGAAGCGCAGTCCACCGGTTGCCCAGCGCCGCGCGGTGGACTTCGCTGTCGCTCGTCCACCCTACTGCTACCAGTCGGGCGCTGAGGATCGATCCGGCGTCCGCTGCGGAATCGCGTCAGGGAGCCAGCACCGGATGTGCCCCCAAGTCCGGTCGCTTGAGCATCGGCCGCGCCGCATCCCCCAGCGGATGCACGTACTGGCGGGCGAGCGGCGCCGGACCGCCGCTCGCGGCGGGTGTGGCCGGCACATCCTCGAATAGGGCCGCATCGCCGGCAGCAGCGATACCGGGCCAAGGCTTGCGCGGGCGATAGTCGTGATTCTGCGGTGCGACGAAGAGCTGTTGCGACCTCTCGGCGATGGTGTTGTCCGCCGGACGCAGCGCCGTTTGGCCGAGACGCTGACCGAACCCCGGCGCCAGCCAATTGTGGCTGCCCCTGATGTACTCGGCTGAAGCGCCGCCCCGGCGGCCATCACCGAGCACCTGATTGTGGCGCTGTCTGCCGCCATCGGAGACGACGTTGCCGATGAGCACGGCGCTCGCGCCGGCGCTGGATAGATCGACGACGGGTGAGACGAAGGGCGTCACGATGGTGTTGTGCACCAGGTAGAGCGTGCCATTGTGCGCGCCGCCGCCGTCCTGCCCGAAGTGGATGACCCCCCGGTTGCCCGGCTCGGTGCGTGATTTGATGATGATATTGCCGATTAGCACGGTATCGGAGCCTGGGCGGGCCGTCTCCGCGGCGTCCACCAGGTCCAGCTCCCGGTTCACGGAGCTGTGGATGTAGGAGTATTCCATCCGCAGGAAATGGAGCCGGCTCTTGAGGTTGTGGCCGGTGGTGGCGCCGCGCACCTCGCAGAAGCGCAATGTCGCCGACGTGCCCCCGAGGTAGAGGTTGTGATTGAAGCGCGGCAGGCGGTCGTCGCCGTTGTCGCGGATGGCGGTGTGCTCGATCAACTGGGCGACAGCCGACTGCAGAGAACCGTCACCGTTCGACATGATGCCGATGTCGTTGTGGTGAATGTCGCAGTCGCGAATGGTCACCCGATTCGCTTGATTGATGCGCACGCCGGCGCCGTTATCGGTGGCATTCGACGCCCCCGTCAGCTCGAAGCCCGCCAGCACCCCGCCGTCTGCGGCGGGGTCGAACTGCACGATGGCCCGAGGCGTGCGCCCGCGGCCGCTGTGGAGGAAGCCTCGGCCCGAGAGAGTGACCCGCTCGCCGAGCGCAGTGCCGGCGGCCTCCAGGGTCAGCCGAGGCTTGTCCACGAGCACGGCGACACCCTCGTACGCACCGCCGTCCGGCAGCGGGAACACCCGGATGGTGTCGCCCGGCGCGGCCGCAGCGACGGCCGCCTCGATGCGGGCGAAGGTCTTACCGGGGCCGACTTGGAGTGTGGCCGCCTCGGCCGCCGTGAAGCAGGCCAGCAGCAGTGCACACAGACCCCGGGTCACGCGGATGTCCATGCGCTTCCTTCAGTGGAGTCGGGTGAGGGCGTCGTCGATTTCGGAAAAGGAGAACGGCTTATAGAGCACCGTTTCGACGCCGATTGCGGCCAGGCGCTGGGCCACTTCGTCCAGCAGCTCCGGAAAGCCGGTGATGACGATGGCCGGGGGCATGCGATGCTCCTCGTGCAGCGCCTCCAGCACATCCACGCCGTTCACGTCCGGCATCACCAAGTCGATCACGATGGCGTCGAACTCCCGCTGGCGACAGAAGATTGATGCGAGGTGGCCGTCGAAGGCTGGTACGACCTCGTGACCGCGCGCCGCCAGATGATCGGCCAGGATGGTGGCCAGGATGTGGTTGTCCTCGGCGATGAGAATTCTCATTGAGCACCTCCGACGCGCAGCATTCGGTCGCTGCAGTCAGGACAGATGCCGTGGGTGAGCTCGGGAAGCACGGCATCGCTTAGCACGTCCAGTGTATGCATAGCCTCTTCCAAATTGAGCCAGGTGGCTTGGGCGTAGATCGCCTTACACCAACTGCAGATCTGCAACGGATTGCCACTGTGGCGCGGCTGGGTGGTGTCGAGCACAGGGATCGGGTCGCGTCCTTCCAAGCGCAGCACCCGGCTGCGGAGCTCGACCTCACCCTCGGCTTTTGAGCTCATCCGCATCTCCATGAAGCGCCGCAGGTCCGGCGAATCGCAGCGATAGCGGAACTGTAGCGGGTGTCCCGTGGCCCGTACCCGATCGATGAGAAGCCTGTAGATGTGGCGGGTCTTGGCGTCCGCGATATAGGACATCAGGGGTGAGCCCAGCACCGCTGGGGCGCCGTCGGGCCAGTCGTTTTCCGTCGCGAAGGCCAGCCACGAATCGTTGACGAAGCAAATCCGGTCGTCCGCGTCGATGCGGTGTACGAACTCGCGGCTATCTCTATCTTGGTGGTGCATTGGTGTGGATGCAGCGGCTGGATGCTGGGCGCACTCGAATTACGACACAGTGACAGTCTAGTCCCGCTGAGGTGGGGCTGTCGCAGCGCATCCGTCCGGTGGCAGTAGCCACCACCGAGCGGCGGTGGCTACTGGCGGGCGAAAGCCTTTGCCCGCGCCGTCACTCCCGCACTGTCGCGGCGCGCCGCAGGAGTCGCGGGCACCCCGCGGAGAGATCGGGCAGGCGGTCTGCCGCAGGCTGATGCCCGTGGGTCGGGCCGACGGTCGGAGGCCCGACAATCGGGCAGTGGCAGCCAGCGCGGCGTCGGGCTTCGTGCCTCAGCCCGACCGGTCACCGCCGTCAACGAGTGCCCAGCGTAGTTCTCCGGCGACAGCCGCACGGTGCGTGTCGTCGGGTCGTAATGGTCCAGCCCCGACTCGCCCTCGTCCACGCGCACGTCCAGGCCCAAGTCCTCGATCAGCTTCCGCGCCACCTCGGCCCCGTCGTGCGGATAGAGATCGCCGGGCGTGTGGTAGCGCTGCATCACCCGCCGAACCCAGAGACCCGGCAGAAAGACAACGGCGAGCACGAGTGCGAACAGGATGACGTAGAACATCTGCGCAAGAAGAGCGGCAACGGAGCATTAGTTCCGGGGGATATGGGTGCGCAAGCGCGCATGTTCTCCCGGTGCTCTTCGGGGGAGCTCACGATGATCGCGCTGGCGGAGGCGGTGAAGGAGCTGACCGGGTCGGGCTCGCAGCTGGTGCATGAGCCTTTGCCCGAGGATGACCCGCGGCAGCGCCAGCCGGACATCGCGTTGGCGCGGGAGCGTTTGGGCTGGACGCCGACGGTCACGTTGCGGGAGGGGTTGGCGCCGACTATTGCGTACTTTGACCCGTGCTTGGCGTCAGGTCGCCCGTTGCACAGCTTCTCCAGGCTGGCATCTCAGGTGTGACGACGGGCAGACCATGTGCCCAAGCCGACGGATCTGTCGAATCCAGCCCAGGAACGGGCCGGGATCGAACCGGAACGCTGGGGCCGCAGAGCATCCAGGTCCATTGCGCCGGCGCCGGTCGCCGGCTCAGCCGGCGGCGCCCTCGACGCCCCGTGGCAGCGGCGCCGCTCCGTCGGCCTGGCTGCTGGTGGCCTGATCCGCCAGTTGCGCGATCTCCTTCAGCAGCCGTTGATAGTCCGGGCTCTCAGGAGCGGCGTAGTTGAAGTTCTTGAACAGGCCGGTGAGCTTGATGAAGTAATCCCGGGCGGTCTGTTTGCTCGGGAAGTCGTAGTCGCGGTGGACCAGCTCGTAGACCCGCTCGAAGGTGAGCTGCTGGCGGTCCATGGGGGCGGAGGCGTCCACCTTGTCGAAGGCGTCCTGCTGCAGGAAGACCATGTCCACGAAGAGCGCCTTCTGATAGGTCAGGTAGTCGGCGATGGTGACGCCTTCCTCGCCGGTGACCTGCATCATCTGCTGGACGGCGTCGCCTTGACGCAGCAGCTCCTGGATCTGCTTGACCTGCGGCACCCAGCTCGGATCGATGTTGCGGTCGTACCAGTCGGCGAGCTGGTCCAGGTATCTGGACCAGGAGATGAGTGGGTCGATGGCGGGGTAGAAGCGCTTGTAGGCGCGGTCGTAAGACAGCCCGAGGAAGGTCTTGACCGTGGCCAGCGTGGACTGAGTGACCGGCTCCTCGAAGTTGCCGCCGGCGGGGGAGACGGTGCCCATCAGGGTCAGGCTGCCCTCGGCGTCGTCGACGGTGCGGAAGACCCCGGCGCGCTCGTAGACGCCGCGGATGGAGGAGTCCAGATAGGCCGGGAAGGCCTCCTCGCCCGGGATCTCCTCCAGGCGCCCGGAGGTCTCGCGCATGGCCTGAGCCCAGCGGGAGGTGGAGTCGGCGAGCAGCAGCACGTGGTAGCCCATCTGGCGGTAGTACTCGCCGAGCGTGATGCCGGTGTAGATGGACGCCTCGCGGGCGGCCACCGGCATGCTGGATGTGTTGCAGATGATGATGGTGCGGTCCATCAATGAGCCGCCGGTCATCGGGTCCGACAGGCTGGGGAACTCGGTGATGGTCTCCACCACCTCACCGGCGCGCTCGCCGCAGGCCACCACGATGACGATATCCACCGTCGAGTGCTTGGCGATCAGGTGCTGGAGCACCGTCTTGCCGGCGCCGAAGGGGCCGGGGATGCAGCCGGTGCCGCCGCGGGCGATGGGGAAGAAGGTGTCCACCAGCCGGATGGTGGTCATCATGGGCTCGTGCGGGTAGAGCCGCTCGATGACGCGCTCGCGCAGCATGCGCTCGGTCACCGGCCGGCGCACCGGCCAGCGCCGGGTTAGGTCCAGCGAGCGCTCCTGGCCGTGGTCGTCGCGGATGCGCACCACCGGGGTGTCCACGGTGACGCTGCCCTCGCGGATCCAGGTGACCTCCACCTCGCCGCGCTGGTCGAAGGGGACCATGATCTTGTGCGTGAAGCTCCCCTCCTGCACGGTGCCGAGCACGCCGCCTGCGGTGAGCCGGGCGCCGGTCTGCACCGCCGGTGCAAAGGACCACTTCTTGCCCAGATCCAGCGCCGGCATCTCCACGCCGCGGGGCAGGAAGGTGCCGTGGCGCACGGCCAGGCTCTCCAGCGGGTTCTGCAGGCCGTCATAGACCTGCCCGAGCAGGCCCGGGCCCAGGGTCACCGAGAGCAGATCGCCGCTTTGCACCACCGGGTCGCCGATGGAGACACCGGCGGTGTCCTCGAACACCTGGACATCGGCGAAGCGCCCGCGCACGCGCAGCACCTCCGCCTTGAGGTGCTCCTCGACGCCGCTCTCGGCCTCGCGCCTCGGGACGATGTAGACCACCTCGTTCTTCACCAGCGGCAGGGGGGCTCCGTCGGCGCTGCCGCCCTCGATAGTGACCAGGGATTCCTGCACCGCGACGACGCGGGTCGGAGCGGATGCCGGGGCTGCCTGCGTTGTGCTTGCGGTGGGCTCGGCGGCCACGGCAGCCGATGTTGTCTCTGCCACGATCAGGATCCTCTTGGTGAGCCTAGTTCAAGTGCGCCGCCGGCCGCGTAGGGGGGACAAGCCGGGTAGGCCGGGCAGGCCGTGTAGGGTGGACAAGCGAAGCGCAGTCCACCCTCGGCGCGCACGGCAACGCCGGACGGGTGGATTTCGCTGCGCTCATCCACCCTACGTCTTGAGGCGCCATGCCCGGTGCAACGCATCCGGGGTCAGGCGGCCAGGTCGAGGTCGACGCCTGTCAGCGCCGTCTCCAGCAGCGCATCGAAGCGCGCCAGGGCGGCATCGGCGTCGTAGCGCGTCCAGCGGGCCACCAGGTCCCAGCGCGTGACATAGACGATCACGGCCTCGAAGTCGAACTCGTGCCCGGCGCCGATGCGCTCCAGGTGTGTCCAGACCGCGCCCAGCAGCAGTCGCTCCAGACCCAGCGGATCGCCGTCGTCCATGAGCCGCTTGGCCTCCGGCAGCCAGGGATAGACCCGCTCCAGACGGAAATGCGGCTCGGTCCAATGGCGGGCGATGTGCGGTACCCAGCGCCCGAAGCCCCACTTCCGGCGCCCGGACGGCGCCGGCTCGCCAGCACGGCGACGGCGCAGCGCGGCGACGACGGTGCGCAGCTCCAGGCGCCAGCCGGCCAGGTCGCGGGTGAAGGCGTTGTGGATCTGGGCGATTGCCTGCTCGGCCTGCTGTACCACCGCCTCGTCGTCCACGTCGAAGCGCTGGCGGTGCCAATCGGTCGCCGCCGCGAGCCGGGTTAGGTCTTCGCTGTCCTCGGGCTCCAGCCAGGCGAGGCGCTTGCGCAGGCGCAGGCGCGAGAGCGGCGTCTGCTTGGCGCCGAACAGCGGACCGTGCGCCGGCAGGGACGTGAGCAGCGTCAGATAGCGGTCTTGGGGGGCCATACGCGCGCTCCGCGCCGCCTCACTTGACCGTGCCTTCCAGGATGGCCCGGAAGCGCGGCTGCAGATGGGCCAGGATCAGCTCGGCGACCTTCTCGTCGGTGAGGTCGATCTCGAGGTGCTTGTCCTGGAGGCGGATGCGGATGCCGCTGGTGTCGTCTTCGGCCACCGTGAAGCGCACGCCTTCGCCGAGCACCTCCGAGGCTACCGCCAGCACGAAGTGTGACAGCGAGCCCTCGCGCAGCTCCAGCGGGTTGCGCCGCAGCTCCTCGATGCTCACCAGCTCGTGGGGCAGCACTACCTCCATAGCCTCGCCCGGCTCGACGCCGGCCTCCTCGCGGCCGCGCCGGCCGACCTCCAGGATCAGCTGCTGCAGGAACTCCTCGCGCTTGAGCTCCGTGGTGATGAGCCGATGGACCTTCTCGTTGACCTCCCGGGTCAGCACGGCTTTGAGCTCCAGCACGGTGTCGCGCATGGCGAGGCGCAGCGCGTCCTCACCGGCGGTCTTGAGCGCCGCCGCCTCCTGCCGGGCCTCGGCGACCACGCGCTCGGCCTCGGCCTCGGCGTCGCGCTTGAGGCGTGCCGCCTTCAGCTCGGCGTCGCGCTGGATGCGGGCGGCCTCCTCGCGACCCTGGGCGACGCCCTCGTCGCGCAGGCGCGTGATCAGGGCGTCGACCCCGGCGGCGGTGGGCGTATTGGCTGCCTTGTTGCGGGCTGGCTGGCTCATTGTGATGTCCCCTCAGGCCGGAATATTGCCGGCGAGCACCAGCGCGAACACGAACACGAACACCGAAAAGCCTTCGACGATGGCCGCCGGCGCCAGCGACAAGCCGAAGATCTCGGGCTTGACTTTCATCGCCTGAATGGCCGAGGCACAGGCGCGCCCCTGCAGGACGCTCGCGTAGAGCAGGGCGATGCCGGCCAACAGACCGATGCCGAAGATGCCGGGCGCGGAGCCGGCGGTGACCTCGCGCTGCAGGGTGAACATGATGACGATGCCGTAGATGACACCGGTGGAGGGCATCACCGAGACGCCCAGATACCGCCCCTGGCCGGACTCGGTGTCCACCATGGCGCCGATGGCGGCCTGCCCGGCGATGGCGCAGCCCATGATGCTGCCGATGGCGCTCAGCGCCAGGGCGCCGAACATGCCCGTCCAGCCGAGGGCGATTACGAGCTCGTTCATTCCATCATCTCCGTTTTCTTGAAGGGCCGGAAGGGATAGCCCTCGCCGGACAGTGCCCAGTTGTAGAACTCGATGTAATTGAGCCGCAGGCCGTGGACGACGCCGCTCACCAGGCCCAGCGCCATGTTGAGCCCGTGGCCGATGAGCAGCAGCAGGATCTGCAGCAGCAGGCCGAGGCCCGGGACCTGCTCGCCCACCTGCCGGGCCAGATCATTGAAGGTCAGCGCCAATGACGCGGAGGCGAGCCCCAGCGCGAACAGCCGCAGATAGGACAGGGTATCGCCGAAGATCTTGGTGACCTGCGTGAGCGCGAGCAGGCCGTCGAGGCCGCGCATCAGCACCGAGCCCAGCCCGGTGATGGGCCGCGCGCTGGTGGCGAAGAACACCAGCGCCAGGCCCAGGGCGATGCCGCCGTAGCCCGCCGTCTGGCCGAGCGCGGCGGGCTCGGGCGCGCTGACGGCGAGCCACAGCGTGAAGCCGCCCACCGCCACCAGCACCCAGCCCAGCGGCGCCAGCGCCTGGAACCGCGGCCAGAGGTTGCCGATGCGCACCAGGTTGGCGAGCACGACATGGAAGACGCCGATGCCCACCGATAGCCGCATCATGGCCTCGAAGTCGTCGAGGTCGAGCACATGGAGCTGCGCGGGCAGACTCCCGGCCGGCGGCGAAAAGCCGAAATAGCTGCCCACGGCGACCCCCCAGGCGAAGGACGCGCCGGCGATGGCGCTGCCCAGTACCCGCAGCCGGCGCCCGGCGGTCGATGCGCCGAGCTTGCCCCAGAAGAGCACCAGCCCGAGGCCCAGCAGCGCCGCATAGCCGGCGTCCGAGAGGATCATCGCGAAGAAGACCGCGAAGGAGAAAAACAGCACCCGGCTCGGGTCGAAGCTGTCGTAGGCCGGCATCTGGTAGAAATGCACCAGGTCCTCGCCGGCGCCGAGGTTCTCCGGATTGGTGAGCAGCGTCGGCGGGGCGTCGCCCGGGGCCGGGTCTTCGGTGAGCAGCGCGAGGCCCTGTTCCCGGGCCAGCGCTTCCACCGCCGGCAGTTGGGAGACGCCCACCCAGCCCTGCACCGCGAACAGGCCGTCGGTGTCGAGCGTCTGGCTCTGGGCGTGGCGCAGCACGGCCTGGTCTTCGGCGCGCGCGAAGTGCTTGGTGAGCAGATAGATCCAGCGCGTCAGGGCGCGCCGCTCGGCCTGCCTGTCCTCCAGGGCGAGCTCGGCCGCCTCCAGCTGCCGCTCCACCTCGCTCAAGGACAGGGCGCCGGTGTGGTCGCGCGGGACGGGCAGGGCGTCCCGCGGCGGCTCTTCGGCCGCGACCACCACCAGATAAGCTTGGCGGTTGTCGCGGCGGACGATCTCCCAGGGCAGCTCCAGCTCCGAGAGCGCGGCAAGATGGCGCAGCGGCAGCCGATAGAACCAGAGCTTGCGCCCGCCGAGGGCTTCGGCCGGCGGCAGCGTGAAATCGCCCCAGTCGGCGAGGTCCTTGGCGCGCTGGGCCAGGGCGTCGCGGCGGTCCAGGGCGGCGCGCAAGCGGTCTTTGTTGTCCAGCACCTGCTGGACCGTGGCGGCGATGTCGAAGCCGTCTTCAGCATGGAGCTGGCGGCGCTTCTCGGGCTCGTCCAGTAGGTAGCGCAGGGCCTTGCGGGCGTCCTCGGCGTGCTCCGGCGGGCGGTTCTCGGGCTCCTCGGGGGGCGGGGCCAGCGGCACCAGGTGCGCACAGCCGAGCGCCTGGACCCGGTCCAGCACCGCGGGCTTGTCGTGCCCGCTGCCGACCAGCGAGATGCGCTTCAGGCGCTCGATGGCCATGTCAGACCTGCCCCTGCGCCAGCCCTTCGGCGGCGCGCTTCTTTTTGGCGATCTTCGAGCGCACCACCGCGGCGCGCTCGGCGTCGGACAACGCGATGCGGATGCGCTTGATGTTCTCGCGGGTCTGTGGAATCAAGACCTTGTCGAAGAGGTTGACGCGCTGGGTGACGGTGCGTACGGCGGCGTTCAACAGCGCCACCCGGCGCTCGGCCACCATGGCCTCGATGCGCAGCCGGGCGCTCGCGGTGAGGGCCTCGATGAGCGGCTCCAGCCACTGCGGCTTGGAGATGTAGCCGTAGGGCCGGACGTCCACCTCGATGGCTTGCAGGGTCGGCAGCCAGGTGCCCACGACGTTCTCGCGTCCGAGCTCCACGTGCTTCACCCGCACCAGTGCGTTCAGGTCCAGCTCTTCGTTGCCGAGCATCGGCAGGCTCGCAGTGATCTGTTGCCGCGCCGCCGCCAAGCGCTCGTCGAGGGCCAGGCGCTCCGCCCGGGCGCGGGCGCGCTCGCCCATCAGCTGCTTGCGCTTCAAGTCCAGCGACGGCAGGAACTGCTGATAGCTCTTCAGCTGCTGCGTCTGCTGCGACAGCGATGACTTGCTGAGGGAGACCTTGGCCACGTCTGGCTGGACCTGTGTTGCTGTTGAATGTCAGTGGACGTGCCGGGGCTCCTTTTCGGAACGACCCAGCACGCTCAGCTCGTCGGTGGACTGCGCTTCGCTTGTCCACCCTACCAAGTTGTCCTCCCTATAAACGGCCAAGCGGCCGACATCAGGCGACGGCCGCCGCCGGCCCCGGCGCATCCGGCACGTCGGCGTCGTGCGATGCGGCAGGACGCGGGAAGTAGCGGTCGATCAGCTGCTGCTTCATGAGCAGCTCTTCGGGCTCGAAGCACTCGGCCATGGTCTGCCAGCACAGGTCCAGCGCGGCCTCCAGCGGCAGGCTCACGTCGATGTCCATGAAGCGCTCGCGGAAGAGCTCGCCGAAGCGCAGCAGCTTGTGGTCGAAGTCGCTCAGGTCGAAGGCCATGGCCTGCTTTTGCTGCGCGTCCCGGGCGCCGGAGTAGAAGCGGATCATGGTGTTCATGACCTGGCCGTGGTCCTCGCGGGTGACCTTGCCGATGACGTGCTGCTTCAGGCGCGACAGGCTGCCGAAGGGGTCCAGCACGCTGTCGTGCAGGTAGAACTGCCCCTCGGTGATGTAGCCGGTGTTGTCCGGCACCGGGTGGGTCACGTCGCCGCCCGGCATGGTGGTGACCGTCAGGATGGTCAGGGAGCCGCCCTCGCGATAGTCGGCGGCCTTCTCGTAGCGCCGCGCCATCTGCGAATAGAGGTCGCCCATGTAGCCGCGGTTGGATGGCACGGACTCCATGGCGATGCCGACCTCCTTCATGGCGTCGGCGTAGGCGGTCATGTCCGTCAGCAGCACCAGGACGCGCTTGCCTTCCTCCAGCGCGAACTTCTCCGCCACGGCCAGGGCCATGTCCGGCACCAGGAGGCGCTCCACCACGGGGTCCGCGGAGAGGTTCACGAACATCACGGTGCGCGGGAAGATGCCGGCGTCCTCGAAGGCGCGGCGGAAGTAGTAGTAGTCGTCGAAGATCAGCCCCAGGCCGCCGAAGACAATGATGTCGGCGTCGGCCTGGATGCCGATGCGCGCGAGCAGCTGGTTGTAGGGCTCGCCGGCGACGGAGAAGATCGGGATCTTCTGACTTTCCACCAGGGAGTTGAAGATGTCGATCATGGGCACGTCGGTGCGGATCATCTTGGATGCCAGCACCCGCCGTGCGGGGTTCACCGACGGTCCGCCGGTGGCGACCTTGGGCTCGGCGGTGAGCTCCGGTCCGGTGTCGAGCAGCTCGCCGTCGCCGCGAAAGACCCGGCCGAGGATGTTGGCCGAGTAGGTCGCGCGCATCGCGTGGCCGAGGAATTGCACCGTGGACGAGGTCGCGACGCCCTTGGTGCCGGAGAAGACCTGCAGCGAGGCGACGTCGCGGTCGATCTTGATGACCCGCGCTAGGGAGCGGAAGCCGTCCACGCCCTCCACCAGCGCGAGGTCGTCGTAGGCGATGGCCGGGGTGTCTTGTCCCGCGGAGCCGATGCGCACCTTCAGGATATCGCCGACGATTTCGATGACGTCGGTATAGCGTGTCAGCGTCTGGGCCATACAGCCTCCTTCGCCGCGCTTATTGAAAATGGACGTGTGCTCGCCCGCGTGACCGAATCGGTGTTAACGGCGCCCCGCAGGATACCACGCAATATCGGTCCCGGACGCTCGCTCTATCTTCTACACCCCGGTTCAGCCAATGCTGCAGACCCCCGGCCTCGATTACGAAAACGACAACGAGCGCGGAATCAGCTGATAACGCTGTACGGGAAGCGCCGAAGGGAGCTTAGACGCCAGCCAGATACGGCTTTCCAGTCGGAGCCCGAGCTTGGGAGACCGCGAGACTATACAGGTCGCGGATGCCGGTCAAGGCAGCGTCGGGCTTCCTGTTGAGGTGCATGGTTTTGGTCTTTCATCCTGGGGAATCTCCCCATTGCGAACAGGCTCCAACCGGCGTGGTGCCTCGCTGCACAGATTCTTGCCGATCAAGCACAGTTTTTGGCTCTCCGTCGATGGGTGTTCGGCGAGACACTTTCGCATCAAGGCAGCCGCCGCGGCGCACGGCAGCAGGGTAGGGTGGACAAGCGAAGCGTAGTCCACCCTGTCGCTCCCTTGGGAGCCCTCCTTGGCAGCTCAAAGAGCACGGCATGCGCTCTGACATAAAATTCACAAAAGTCACGCCCACGAGGTTGATCATATGCGAACGGCGCTCAGTGGCTCGACCTGGCTCGGCTTCTATGTTGCATTGATCCTGTTCCCGTTGGCCGCGGGTACCGTCTTCCGGCCCGTGGACGCCTCGGACTCGCTGTTCATCAACCTCTCCGTGGCGCTCGGCTACGTCGGCTTCGCGATCATGGCCATGGAGCTCACCCTGCTGTCGCGGGTCAAGAGCGCCACGGCCGCCTTCGGGCTGGACGCGCTGCAGCTCGTGCACAAGCAGATCGCCTTCGTCGCCCTGCTCTTGGTGGTGGCACATCCGCTGGTGCTCCTGCCGGCGGGTTACCCGTGGCAGATGCTGCTGCTGGGGCCCGATGTGCCGTGGGCGATCATGCTCGGCACCCTGGCGGTGATCGCCACGGTGCTGCTGATCCTGCTCTCCATCTGGCGCAAGGCGCTGCGCATGCCCTATGAGCTTTGGCAGATCACCCATGGATTTCTCGCCATTGCCGTCCTCGTGTTGGCGGCGGTCCATATCCTTACGGCGGGCCGCTATTCGCAGCTGTTGCCCATGCGCATCGCCGTGGTGCTCTACCTGGCAGTGCTGGTGATCCTGTTCTTCCACTTCCGTATTGCGCGGCCGCTGCGCTCGCTGTCGCGGCCTTGGCGGGTGATCGAGAACCGCTCCGAGCTCGGCCGATCCCGCACCCTGCGTTTAGCGCCGGAAAGTTACCAGGGCTGGGGCTTCGAGGGCGGGCAGTTCGCCTGGATCAATCTCGGGCGCTGGCCGTTCAATTACGCGCAGCATCCGATTTCATTCTCATCCAGTGGTGAGCGTGCCGCGGAGACAGGCGAGGTGGCCTTTACCATCAAAGATCTGGGTGATTGGTCCGGGCGGCGGGTGCCGGCCGCCCAAGCCGGCGATCGCGTATGGCTGGACGGCCCGCACGGCGTGTTTACCATCGACCGTATTCAGGGACCCGGCTATGTTTTTATTGCCGGCGGTGTCGGGATTACGCCCATCCACTCCATGCTCGCGACCATGGCGGACCGCGGTGACCCGCGTCCAGTATTGCTGTTCTTCGGTGGCAAAGACGCCGAAAGCCTGACGCTGCGCGAAGAAGTGCTCGCGCTGCAGTCCAGGATGAACCTCCAAGTGGTCATGACCCTCACAGATCCGCCGCCCGACTGGAGTGGGGAGACCGGGCACATGACCCCGCAGATGCTCCTGCGGTATCTGCCGGACAAGGGATATCGGCGCTGGATGTACATCATTTGCGGGCCCAACCCCATGATCAACGCCATGGAGTCCGTGCTGGGCACCATCGAGGTGCCGCCGGAGCAAGTCTTTGCCGAGCGTTTCGATATGGTTTAGGGGAAAGCGGATTTTTCGCGGTTCTCTAGTTCGTCAAGGGTTGTTGGTCTCAGCGAGATGGGTGGAAACATGCTGGCCCGGCGCGGTCATTGTGGAGGTATGCATGACGCATAGGTTGGTTCGGCGACTGGTGTTCTTGGTGACCTTGTCCGTTCTCCTGGCGGCGCTCGGCTTTGCGCTGGTGGTCTCCTACACGCCGCGGCTGAGTGGTGTCGCCGTGGGCGCACAAGAGCCGATCAAGGCGTTGGCGCGCAAGGTCTACCCGGTGCCGCATCCGGTGGACGGCCCGCGCTTCGCCGATTGCGCCAACTGTCATGCGCGCGGTGCACGGTTCCAGTCGCCGGCGAATCATCAAACCTTCGGCAACCACACCTGCGGTCTCTGTCACGCATTCCCGCGCCCGCCAGAAGCCGTCGTCGAGGTCGCGGATCACACCTTTGGCTGGCGCTCGCCGCTCGGCGAAGCGGCCAAGCAGCATTTCAATCTGCCGGATCGCTGTGTGCTGCTCAGTAGCCTCGAGCAGGTGGTCACCGGTGAGCACTGCTCGGTGCGCCCGGACGGGCAGGTATGCGTGGCCTGTCACTGGGCCGGGCGCGCGGACGGCGGGGTCAGGCTGGACAACCTCGAAGACAAGCAGGACTTGATCGACCGCGGCTACATCGAGGGCTTTGTCTCGGAGCAAAGCGTCAAACCGCCGAATCTCAAGCGGCTGTTCGCCGATTGGCAGGTCCGGGGCTATCCGGACTAGGCGCACGCTCGGCGCCCGCTGCGCGTCACCGGCTCGGCTTGACATTACGGGACTGGAAGCTCCGACGACAGCGGAAAGGGCGCCGGAGGACATGATCCTTTCTATCAAAAAAATTTAACCTTGGGGTCACCTCCGTTTGCGATTGTGACGTGCGCTTGCATTTGCAATCACGACGCAGGGGGCTCTATGGCCACAAACACGGCAGGTGCGGAAGGTAATGTAATCGGTGGGGACTCGGTGACGGACCGAGCGGATGAGGTCAGCGGCATACAGCGGGGAATGCAGTGGCTGATCGTTCTGGGGCTCGTCTACCTGCTGATGATCGCCGTCGGTGTGCTCAGCCAGGGCTTTCGGGGCGTCTCCGGCGGTGCTGGGCGTGGTTTACGCGCTGGGCAGGATGTTGAAGGCGGTGATGACCGGCAAGGCGCAGCGCATCTTCAATATCAGACACCGGACGTCGCTGGTGGTGGCGACCTTGTTCCTTAGGTTCCTGATCATCCTGATCGCTGAAGGGGCGGGCTGGTAATCGAGGCAAGGACGGCTCACGGACCCAACCCCGCCGAAGACCATCGAGAATTAGCGCCAGCTATCGGCGCTGCGCCCGGCAGCGCCTGTTGCACCCGGCAGCCATTCCAGTGTCCGAGGGCCCGTGCCACCGGCCGCACGGACGTGCCGGCCCGGCGCGTGCCCTCGATCGCGCGTAAACTCAACGGCGGCACCGTGCCTCAGACTTCCCGAGCTGATCGGGTTTACGCCACTTTCAAGGACATCCGGGCGGCTCCTACCCGCCTGCCTACGCCCCTGGGTCCATGCCGGGATACGGCTACGGGCCCTACGGTCCGGGCCAAGGCTATGGCCCGGGCTATGGTTACGGACCCGAGTACGGCTACGGGCCGCGCTATGACGAACAGGATGCCAACGGCGGCGGCTTCAATCCGATGAAGATGATGCCAAGTCCGATGCAGATGTTCGGCGGCGACAACAACTGACGTTATCGGAGTAGGGCAACAGGATCCGGAGATGCGTTGAGGGCGCGGCTTCCTCGCTGTCGTCGCAACGTCCAACCTTTCAAAGTCTCGGAGCTACGGGTCTGGTGCTGCGCCTCAGAGAAGTGAAGCCGGCGGGGGCGCTCTAGGGTCCTAAACCTTAGACTGTTTTGCCCGGCATCCAACGGGACTTTTGCGGTCGACATCCCTCCACTTTATGCCGCCTCGGCGCTGCGTGTGCAGGTGTCGACAGCGGCAGGGCCCGCGGACCTTCGGGGCGCCTTGATCTGGATGGCTCTCTCGGATTCGCCGTGGTGCCCAAGGCGTCCTAGTGACGCATTGGTAGCGGCATGTTCTCCACGAAGGTATCGCGCCATTGCATCATAGGCCCTGGCGGCCGCTTTCGGGCACTCGAAGTAGCCCAAATGGGTCTTTCGGCCGTTGATCTTGATTCGAGCGCGCCACTTTCCGGTGAGTTTGTACCAGTCCACGCCGACATAGCCTGATGTGTTGTGCACGAGCCCTCCTCGGTGGTGTTGGTTGTGGTTGCTGAGCACCAGACGCAGGTTGTCCGATATGGCGGCCAAACACCTTGGCCTGGTGCAGTTCCGATTAGGTCTTTCCTTTCTCTCACCACCGCACTGCCCAGACCAGCAACAGCTGGAGCAGCTTCAGATTGACGGGATCAAGGCCAAGGACGTGCGCCAGCAAAGATCCCTTCGCTTGCCCGTCGTAGACACCAATCAGGCGCCCGTCGACCAGAAGCTCGATCGACAGACCGGCCTGGCGTAGGACCGGCTGACCGGCCAGCAGCCAGCGGCGCCGCGTGCTCCGTGAGGGCAGGCGCGAGAAGAGCCCGAGGCTCAATGAAGCACGCGCGATGTCGGCCTCGATGCGCTCGCCGGCACCGCGGACTTGGATCCGTTCGCCATTCGGACCGGCCAGCGTGACGGTCCCTGTGATCAGAAGCTGATCGAGTTCTAACATCGATTCCGGCTCGCCCGTCGGCGATGCGCGCTCCACCTATGACGCCGCGCCGGCGTCCCGGGTGCGGATTTTCAACGTCCCGTTCAGGGTCCATTTCGCCGACTTCGGGTCGGCGTCGACCTTCGACGGCACGTAGACGTCGAGCTGGTCGAACTCGTAGGTGATCTCTGCGCCGCGGCCCGTCAGCTTGTCATACAGTGCAATGGCCAGCTCAGGCCAGGTGGTGATGTCGTCGCTCATGGTCTCTTGCTCCTGGTTGCAGCGTCACTCGCGAATTACTTTGCGGGCAACGGTGGTGGTCGCCGGAGCGCGACGGCCGGGTTGGCCGTCGGGCAGCCGCACGAGTCGTATCGCGGTCGCGGGGCAATAGGCGCCACCGCGCTACTTGGGCATGAGGACCGTATCGATGACGTGGATGACGCCATTGCTGGCCTCGATATCGGTCTTCACGACGTTTGCGCCATCGACCTTGACGCCGTCTGTGGTGTCGATCGTGAGGGTCCCACCCTGCACCGTCGTCGCACTGTCCAGGCCGACCACATCCGCCGCCATGACCTTGCCCGGGACCACGTGGTAGGTCAGCACCGCTGTCAGCTGCTCCTTGTCCGCGAGCAGCGCCTCTAGCTGCGCCTGCGGGATCTTGGCGAAGGCCTCGTCGGTTGGCGCGAAGACCGTGGACGGGCCCTCGCCTTTGAGCGTGTCCACGAGCTCGGCGGCCTGCAGCGCCGCGGCCAGGGTCTTGAAGCTGCCCGCAGCGACGGCGACGTCGACGATATCACCCGAAGCATCGCCGGGCGCTTCGGTGCTGGCGACCTTCACTGGCTTGGGCTGTTGTGCGCCCCAGTACATCGCCGGGTGCGGCGCCATGGGCCGCATCATCCGCACCGGGCCTGGCGCGTAGCCGGACCGGTAGCCGCCAGGGTGCATCATCATGGGGCCCTGGGGTTGGCCGTGGTAGCCAGCCATGCGCCCGCAGTGGCTGCCGGCGGCGGCTTGGTCGGCGGTTCCCACGCCGAGGCCGAGGGTGAGGAGGGCGCCGACGGTGATGGTCGTCTTGCGAAGGGTCATTTGGGATTCTCCGAGCGTCGAGGGTGTGACCGTAGGGTGACGGGTGCTTCTCGTCGCGGCAGACAGTTTGTCCAGGTTGTGGGAAGGCAATGTCTGCCTAATGAAA
Organism: Thiohalocapsa halophila; assembly: GCF_016583825.1. GTDB lineage: Bacteria > Pseudomonadota > Gammaproteobacteria > Chromatiales > Chromatiaceae > Thiohalocapsa > Thiohalocapsa halophila. Next base: position 23,512 of record NZ_NRRV01000068.1, read on the forward strand.
GAATGCTTTCCGATATCCTTTCAGTTTGTCCATGTTGTGTCTTGCCGATTTATGCTGACCGCGCGGCGACCAAGGCTAGGGCGCCGGTGGCTAGACTAGCCTCCGGGGTTGGCGTCTCTCCAGCGCGCGCCGGCGCAGCATGCAGGCCGTACGGACGGTCGCCGTGAGACGCAACCGGATGAGGGCGTACGACTCTAATGCGCTGGCCAACGGTGGCTCGCACAATTTCCCTTCAAGCAGCGCAGGATTCTGAAGATGCCAAGGCTCCTCAAAACCACGACGACGGCTGCCTTGCTGGTGCTGACGACGACGGTGCTGGCGACAACGCCACCCGTTGACGCGACGGCGCCGTCGCCCGACCTCGCGCCGGAGGAGGTGGTACGGATGCAGGTTGAATGGCTGCGTACAAACGACGCAGGCGACCAGGGCATCGCGCAGGTGTTCGCGTTTGCCTCGCCGGCCAATCGCGCGCAGACGGGCCCCTTGGACCGCTTCACAGCGATGGTGCGTGCTGCGCCGTACGCCGCGTTGCTGGGTCACCGTAAAGCGCGATTCGGCGCCATCGCCATAACCGCAACGCAGGCACGGCAGCGCGTGACGATCGTCACCCGCAACGACGAGAGCCGAGCCTTCCTCTGGGTGCTCTCCCGGCAGACGGATGACGCCTGCAAGGGTTGTTGGGTGACCGACGCGGTGATCCCGCTCGGTCAGGACGATGACGCAGATGGCATCGATGCCTCGGGGACCGTGACCTGACACCAACACCGGGCTTGCGTGCTGCGAAAGCTTGGAGTTCGAGCGGTTATCCTTGCGAAGTGTCGTCTCAGGCGCATTTGTTCAGTCATGGCGGCGCTGTGAACAGACTTTGTCTTGCTGCACCGGCGCCGTCGTCCATGATCTTCGAACTTCTGTCCAATACTCTGAGGTACCGACACATGTCCCAAGCCACGCACCAGACCAACCACACGCCGCTCATCGTCCTGGGGCTCGCCATGGCGCTCGGGCCGCTGACCGCGCTGTCGCTCGGCTCCCGCTACGCTGACGAGGAGACCTTCGCGCGAGCCCAAGCTGGGGCCGAAAATATCAAGCGTCGCGAGATGCCGGCGGCGGTCGCCAGCCCCGCCCAGCGTGAAGAGACTGCGCAGGCCTACGCCGACGCCATGCCGATGGTTACCGACGGCGAATCCTAACCCTGTGGCGGTCTGGGCGACTCCGCTCAGACCGCTGCGCGGCGACAAACCCCGCCAACAGGGTCGGAATCGGTGTAGTCTCTGCGAGCAGACGGGCAACAACAAGGACTTGATGGATTGAGAGCCTGGGAGATACGGTGGTGCGGCGCGTCGAGCACTGCGCGGGCCACTGCCCAGTTTTGAGCTTCCGTTGTCGCAGACGCCTGCGCTCGGCACGGGACTCCGTCACCAGTTCATCGTTGAGACGAGGCACGGTGCTACGCAGCCTCAGCGTTCGCGCCAAGGATCCGCGCCTCGGGTGAGGTAACCGGCTCGCTCCGACGACCCGCGGCTAGGCTTGGCAATTGCCAAGGATCGACGTGGCAGCCCATGCAATTGACTCGGGGGAAGAGCCTGATGGTGAAAGCCCAAGCGAGTATCGTTATTGCGCGACCGGCCGAGGCGATATACGAATTTATCGCCGACGACTTTGCGCGCAACTACAAGCGCTGGTCTCCAGAGGTCCAGCGGCTCGAGCTGCTGACCCCAGGGCCACTTCGGGTCGGCAGCCGGGCACGCCAAGTGCGGGTGGACCAGGGCCGGCGCACCGAAACCACGTTCCGGGTGCGAGCCCTGGAGCGGCCCCGCCGGCTTTGCTTCGCCGAGACCCGTGACCAGTTCCGCATCGACTATGTACTGGAGAGAGTACACGACAAACCGAACGGTGATTTCAGCCGCCTCACCTTCGGCTTTCAGCTCACCCGCGTCGAGCTCTACATGCGGCCGTTCGAGAAGCTCATCCGCTCGGCGGTGCAGGAAGGTGCAAACCGCACAGTGGACAATGTGAAGCGGCTGGTTGAGGCGGAAGTTCCCGCCAGCAGCGACCCACAGGCATCGGCGCCCTGACCGCACCCGGTCGGCCTGAACGCTCAATAAACCCGATACGAGCAACGCATCATGGAATTTATTGCGGAGAAGGACCCCGGCCTGATCCCGTTCGTCCTGTCGCAGATCCTGGACACGGTGGTCACCGGCATCACGCTGTCTGACCCGGACCAGCCGGATAACCCCATGGTCTACGCCAATGCTGCGTTCGAGATGATCACCGGCTACGAGCAGGATGAGATCATCGGCCGCAACTGTCGATTCCTACAGGGGGAAGACCGCGACCAGCCTGAGATCGAGCGCATCCGCGAAGCGCTGCGCACCGATGAGCCGGTCACCGTGACGCTGCGCAACTACAAGAAGGATGGAACGCTTTTCTACAATCGGTTCACCGTACGGCCCCTGTTCGACCGCGACGGGCGGTTGATCTACTACCTGGGGGTGCAGTACGACGTGACCGAGCAGGTGCGCGCCAAAGAAGAGCTCGCCCGGCTCAATGCCGTGCTAGAGGCGGCGGGCGGAAATTCCTGACAACGGCGCATTTGCCGACGCGAAGCGCTAGGCGCAGAGCCAGAGCAGTCAAGTGCCGTAAGCGTCGGGACTAGGCGTTGCGGCGGGCGCCGGGGGAGTGAGCCGTCGACCATCGTGTCGCGCGCGCACGCCACCCCCCGGAGGACTTCGGACTCCTCGCCTGGGGTTACCGTTGATTCGAGTGTACAAGGTCGGCCCGCTCATTCTGGCGGCTTGACCAGCCTTCCACCACTCCCTAACCTAGCCAGTTAGCCGGCCGGCCACTTGTTGCAGATGCGTTGGCATCATTTCGCCATCAGCCATGAAGCCAACCATCCTGAGAAAGCGACTTCTGGGCCTGCTCGTGGCCGCCGTTGGTTTAGCACTCACCGGGTGCAGCAGCACCGGCCACGATGCCACAGGCAAGGATACCCGCAACAAGCTGTTGGTGAGCGTCCAAGACCAACGGATGCTACTACTGCGCGACGGCAAGCCGGTCAAGCTCTACCCGGTCTCCACCTCGAAGTTCGGTCTCGGTTCACGGGCGGGCAGCAATCGAACACCGCTCGGTACCATGGAGATCGCAAGGAAGATCGGCGACGGCCAACCCATGGGGATGGTCTTCAAGGGCCGGCGCCCGACCGGCGAAATCCTCGAGGCAAACGCGCCCGGTCGCGACCCGATCGTCAGTCGCATCCTCTGGCTCAACGGCAAGGATCGGCACAACAGCAATACCTTCAGCCGATTCATCTACATCCACGGCACGCCGGAAGAGTGGCGGCTGGGCCGTCCAGCCTCCTATGGGTGCATCCGCATGGGGATTCGGGACGTGGTAGACCTCTACAACCGTGTCGGCGAGGGCGCGGAGGTCAGGGTGATCCGGGAATCGCTGCTCCATATCCGGGATGATCGGGACTATGCACGCAAGCGCTTGCGCAGCGCCACTCACCTCAGCTTTGCCTCTTCCGACTGACAGCGTCTACGTCGCTCACCCGCAGCCGCGCGACGCTACCCTCACAACCATGCGCCAAGCGTAGGCGCCGTGACCTACTCCGGATGCGTCGCGGACGGATTGCATGAGAAACCTCGGCCTGCTGTGCATCCTCGCGCTCGGGTTGTTGGCCTGCCTCGGCATGGCGGTCGCCCAGGACGCCCAGATCGCCGCCCAGCCTACGGCATCCAGGCCGCTGGCGACCGAGCTCCAGGACACCCCTACCACGGACCTCGCCGCAACCGCCGAGCGGACCGCCACTGTGCTCGCCGACCTGCTCGCCGAGCGCGAGCCGCTGCTCGCCGACGCCCGCGTCCTGGAGACTGAGCTCGCCCGGCTGGCGGTGCGGCGGGAGGCCAATGCATTGCCGCAGCGCCCCGACATGACCACGCCGCCGGCGGATTTGGCGGCAGCGGATGCCCTGGTGGATCAGTGGGTCCAGCGCGCCGAGGCGGCCGACATCCAAACCCGCGTCGGCGAGGAGCGCCTGAGCGCACTGGAGCGTTTCCACGCCTTGGCCCTGCGCGTTGCCGATGCCTCCGACGCCCTCGCCCGCACGGCCCGGGAGCTACTGCCCTTGGTTGCCGAGCTCGAGGCCCGGGAGCGCGCCGGCGAGCTGGACCCCGCCGAGCGGGCAGAGATGCTGGATCCCCTGCCCGAGACCATCGGCCCCGCAGCCCTGGATGACGATGCCGAAGCCTGGCGCCGTGAGGCCCGCCTCGCCGAAGCCGACACCCGCCGCACCCAGCCCATGTTTGACATGCTGCGGAAAAATGGGCCCTATAAACAGTATCTTAGTGGTACACAGATGGCGGTTATGGCACTACAGGGTTGGTTTTGGCAGTGAAGGGGCTCGCATTCAAACCACAGTGATT
>NZ_NRRV01000069.1 GCF_016583825.1 Thiohalocapsa halophila
CAAGCACGCGCGAGGCGAGGTTGGGCACATGCGCCTCCGGCAGGATGAGAAAGCGCACGTTGTTGCCGATCAGATGCAGGCGATCGTACTGGTAACGCCGATCCCAGCCGATCCAGCGGTCGCGCGCGGCGCACTTCCACGCCGCCGCGCCCACCACCAGCAACGCCAACCACTGCTCCCGCCAAGTGGCCACGTACCAGATGGTGTGGCCAATCTTGGCCACCGCGCCCAAGTAGTGGTGCGCCTCAAGCAGCGCTTTGAAGCGCGGCTCTTCTTCGCGCACGACCGGCCGCAGCATGATCTCGTGCAGGTTCAAGCATCTCTCTCGCAACGCACGCTTGCCTTGCAAGATACCCCGCGCCGGGAGCGATGTCCAGATCCGGGGATAACCCGTGCTCCCGGTAGTGGGTTTGCGCCAGAACGGTTCCGCCCTGCCGCCGCCCGGCGGGCATTAGACATTATCCGCGGCATCTGCAATGATTTCGCCTGTTGGCCGGTCGGGGCCGATCAGCGGGCGCCGCAGACCAGCGTCGCGTCCGCGCGCATTCTCCTGGATGTTTCATGTGGCACGAGCTCCTGGTGGCATTGGCGCTGCTCTTGGTCATCGAGGGCGTGCTCCCCTTTCTGGCACCGAGCTTGATGCGCCGCGTGCTGCTGGAGGTCGCCCAGCAGAACAATCGCAGTCTGCGCGTGAGCGGGCTGCTCAGCATGCTCGCCGGCGTCGCCTTCCTGTACCTGATCAACTGAGCCGGTACGTCCGCTCACCGCAACTTCCGAGCTTCCCTGGTTTGGCTGATGAGTGAAGAACGTTGGCGCCTGCCGGACGGCATCGACGAGGTGCTGCCGCCCGAGGCGGCTCAGCTTGAGAGCCTGCGCCGCACGCTGCTGGATCTCTACGCCAGCTGGGGCTACGAGCTGGTGATCCCGCCCTTCATCGATTACTTGGAGAGCCTGCTCACGGGCACCGGCAGCGATCTGGACCTGAAAACCTTCAAGCTCACGGATCAGCTGAGCGGACGCTTGCTCGGCGTGCGCGCGGACATGACGCCGCAGGTGGCGCGCATGGATGCCCACAGGCTGCGCCGGGCGGCGCCGACGCGCCTGTGCTATCTGGGCACGGTGCTGCACACGCGCTCGGACGGTTTCGCCGGCACCCGCGCACCGCTGCAGATCGGCGCCGAGATCTTCGGCCACGACGGCGTCGAGAGCGATGTCGAGATCCTGCGCCTGCTGGTGGCGACGCTGACCGCCGCGGGTATCGACAACGCCTATCTGGACCTCGGGCATGTCGGTATCTACCGCGCGCTGGCCGCCCAGGCGCAGCTGGACCGGGTACAGGAGATGGCCTTGTTCGAGGCCTTGCAGCGCAAGGCGATCCCGGAGATCCGCGAGCTCATCGAGCGCGCCGGCGTGCCGAGCGCGGTCGGCGACATGCTGCTGGCGCTGCCCGAGCTAAACGGTGATGACGCCCTGGCGCGCGCCGATGCAGCGCTGGCCCGGGCAGACGCACCTGTGCAGCAGGCGTTGGCGCGGCTGCGGGCGGTGGCCGACGAGACCGCGCGCTGGCTGCCGGAGCTGTCGGTGCATTTCGACCTCGGCGAGCTGCGCGGCTACACCTACAAGACCGGCATCGTCTTCGCCGCCTTCGTGCCCGGCTGGGGGCTGGAGATCGGCCGCGGCGGGCGTTACGACGACATCGGGCGGGTGTTCGGGCGCTCGCGCCCGGCGGTGGGCTTCAGCACCGACCTCAAGGGCCTGATCGCCCAGGCGCCGGCGCCCGCGGCAGCGCCGCAGCCGGCGGTCCTCGCCCCTTGGAGCACCGACCCGGCCCTGCAGGCGACGGTCGCGCGCCTGCGCGGCGCCGGTCGCCGGGTGGTCTACCGCTTGCCGGGGGCCGCGGACACGGCCGGGCCGCACGCCGAGGTGCTGGTGGCCGACGGCGACGGCTGGGTGCTCAGGCCCGCCGCAGAGGCCTAAGCCCGAGCGAGCGGGCAGGGGGTCGCCGCGCCCCACCGGCACCTGGGCTGCGGCGTCCGAGCTGCGGCATCTGGGCTGCGACGTTTGGATCGCGGCAGGGGCGCGGGCTTTGCCCCGCGCGCATGAACATCGTGTTAACGTGTCGGCCGATCATCCGATCGGCTGCCAGCGGAGAGCGAACCGAGATGGGCAAAAGCGTTGTTGTCATCGGCACCCAATGGGGCGACGAGGGCAAGGGCAAGATCGTGGATCTGCTCACCGAGCGTGCCGACGCCGTCGTGCGCTTCCAGGGTGGCCACAATGCCGGCCATACGCTGGTCATCGGCGGCGAGCAGACCATCCTGCACCTGATCCCGTCGGGCATCCTGCACGAGAATGTCACCTGCCTCATCGGCAACGGCGTGGTGCTCTCGCCCGAGGCCCTGCTGGAGGAGGCCGCAACCCTGGAGGCGCGCGGTGTGCCGGTGCGCGAGCGCCTGGGCATCAGCCCCGCCTGCGCGCTGATCCTGCCTTATCACAAGGCGCTCGACATCGCCCGCGAGCAGGCCCGCGGCGCCAAGGCCATCGGCACCACCGGCCGCGGCATCGGGCCGGCTTACGAAGACAAGATCGCCCGTCGCGGCATCCGCCTGGGCGAGCTGCTGGAGCCGTCGCACTTCGAGGAGCGCCTGCGCGAGGTGCTGGACTACCACAACTTCACCCTCCAGCACTTCCTCCACGCCGATCCGGTGGACTTCTCGGCAGTGCTGGACGCCACCCTCACCTACGGCGAGCAGCTCGCGCCTATGGTGGACGACGTGGCGGGTCGCCTCTCGCGCATGCGCCGAGACGGCGGCAACGTGCTGTTCGAGGGCGCCCAAGGCGCGCTGCTCGACATCGACCACGGCACCTATCCCTTTGTCACCTCGTCCACCACCACCGCCGGCGGCGCCGCCAGCGGCAGCGGCGTCGGCCCCCGCGATCTCGACTACATCTTGGGTATCGTCAAGGCCTACACCACCCGCGTCGGCGGCGGCCCCTTCCCGACGGAGCTGTTCAACGCCGACGGTGATCGCCTCGGCGAGCAGGGCCACGAGTTCGGCGCTACCACCGGGCGCAAGCGCCGCTGCGGCTGGCTGGACATGGTGGCGCTGAAGCGCGCCTTCATCGTCAACAGCATCTCCGGGCTCTGTATCACCAAGCTGGATGTGCTGGACGGCATGGAGACCATCCGCATCTGCACCGGCTACGAGCTGGACGGCGAGATGCTGGAGGCGCCGCCGGTGGGCGCCGACGCCCTGGCGCGCTGCAAGCCGCATTTCATCGAGCTGCCGGGCTGGCAGGAGTCCACGGTGGGGGCGGAGTCATTGGCGGATCTACCGGCCACGGCGCGCGCCTATCTGGAGAAGATCGAAGAGCTCGGCGGAGCACCCATCGACATCGTCTCCACCGGCGCCGACCGCGCGCAGACCCTGGTCGTGCGCCATCCCTTCGACGCCCGCTGAGGCAGACACCCGCCGGCCGCTCTAAGGGTCGCGTCGGGGCCCCCGCGACCCCGCCGCTCCAGGCTTCCCTTTCATATTCCGCACAGGAACGCGCAGACCATGAGCGAGACGGTACTGCTGTACGAGAGCCTGCGCTTGATGCTCATCGGCATGGGCATCGTGTTCAGCTTCTTGCTGTTGCTCGTGGGTATCCTGCGGCTGATGTCCTGGACCGCGCTGCGCCTGGCGCCCCTGCCGCAGACAGAGCCGGCAGCGCTGCCAGCCGCCCCGGGAAGCGGCGACGGCGTCCCCATTGCCGTCATCGCCGCCGCCATCGCCCGCTACCGCGCCGGCCGGCGCCGCTGAGGCCCAGCGCCACCACCAACCCTCACCCCGCATCCGCGTCCTTCCGTTGGGGAGTCGACATGACCGATAAGAAGCCGCTCAGGATCACCGATGTCGTGCTGCGCGATGCGCATCAGTCGCTGCTGGCCACGCGCATGCGCATCGAGGACATGCTGCCCATCGCCGAGAAGCTGGACCAAGTGGGCTTTTGGTCGCTGGAGAGCTGGGGCGGCGCCACCTTCGATGCCTGCATTCGCTACCTCGGCGAAGACCCCTGGGAGCGCCTGCGCCAGCTGCACGCGGCCATGCCCAACACGCCCCAGCAGATGCTGCTGCGCGGGCAGAACCTGCTCGGCTACCGCCACTACGCCGACGACGTGGTGGAGAAATTCGTCGAGCGTGCGGCGGCCAACGGCATCGGCGTCTTTCGCATCTTCGATGCCATGAACGACCTGCGGAACCTGGAGCAGGCGGTGCGCGCGGCGCTCAACACCGACGCCCATGCCCAGGGCACCATGTCCTACACCGTCAGCCCGGTGCACGACATGGACTACTGGGTAGACATCGGCCGCCGCCTGGAAGACATGGGCTGTCATTCCATGTTCATCAAGGACATGGCCGGCCTGCTGCGGCCCTATGTCGCCGAGGAGCTGGTCTCCCGGCTGAAGGAAAGCTGCAGCATCCCTATCGCCATGCAGTGCCATGCCACCACCGGGCTCAGCACGGCCACCATCGTCAAGGCCGCCGAGGCCGGCATCGACATGGTGGACACGGCCATCTCCTCCATGAGCATGACCTACGGCCACTCGCCGACGGAATCGGTGGTGGCGATCATGGCGGGCACGCCACGCGATACCGGCCTGGACCTCAATCTGCTGGAGGAGATCGCGGCCTATTTCCGCCAGGTGCGCAAGAAGTACGCCCGCTTCGAAGGCTCGCTGCGCGGCGTTGACTCCCGCATCCTGGTGGCCCAGGTGCCGGGCGGCATGCTCACCAATATGGAGAACCAGCTGCGCGAGCAGGGCGCCACCGACCGCCTGGACGAGGTGCTGGAGGAGATCCCGCGGGTGCGCGAGGACCTGGGCTTCATCCCCTTGGTGACCCCCACCAGCCAGATTGTCGGCAGCCAGGCGGTGCTCAACGTGCTGATGGGCGAGCGCTACAAGTCCATTACCAACGAGACCGCCGGCGTGCTCAAGGGCGCCTACGGCAAAACGCCGGCACCGGTCAACGAGGCACTCCAGGCGCGGGTGCTCGCCGACGGCGAAGAGCCCATCACCTGCCGGCCCGCCGACGAGCTGAGCCCGGAGCTGGACCGGCTCACCGCGGAGCTGGAGGGCATCGCCACCGAGCGCAAGCTGGACCTGGCGACGGATCAGATCGACGACGTGCTGATCTACGCCATGTTCCCGCAGGTGGGACTCAAGTTCCTGGAGCACCGCGGCGACGCCGCCGCTTTCGAGCCGCCGCCCTGGGAGCTGGATGCGAAAGAGCAGGCCGAGCGCGAGGCCGCCGCGCAGGCCGCAGCTGCGCCGGCGCCGGCGTCGGCGGGACCGGCCGCGGGCGGCGGCCCCGAGCACTACCGGGTCGACGTGGACGGGCGCAGCTACTCGGTCACCGTCTCCCCCGAGGGCGGTATCGAGCAGGTGACCGCCGCCCCCGCGCCTGCGCTGTCCGCCCCGTCACCGACGCCCGCCGCGGCGGCGCAGATGGTGGAATCGCCGCTCGCCGGCAACATCGTGCGCATCCAGGTACAGCCCGGTCAGCAGGTGGGCATCGGCGACGTGCTCTTGGTGCTGGAAGCCATGAAGATGGAGACGGAGGTCCGCGCCACCACCGCCGGCCAAGTGGTGGAGATCCGGGTCAAGGAAGGCGACGCGGTGGCGCTCGGCGCGCCGCTCCTGTCCGTAGCCTAAGACGAGCACGACAACACCAATGGATCAGTTGCTGAAGCTCTGGCAGTCCATGGGCATCGCCAACATGGACATCGGCCAGGCCATGATGATGGCGGTGGGCTGCGGACTCGTCTATCTCGCCATCGCCAAGAAGTTCGAGCCCCTGCTGCTGGTGCCCATCGGCTTCGGGGCGCTGCTGAGCAATATCCCGGTGGCCGGCATCGGCGGGCCGGACGGCATGATCGGCATGATCTACACCGTCGGCGTGGAGACCGGGATCTTCCCGCTGCTGATCTTCATGGGGGTCGGGGCGCTGACGGACTTCGGGGCGCTCATTGCGCGGCCGTCGACGCTGCTGTTGGGCGCGGCCGCGCAGTTCGGCATCTTCGCGACCCTCATCGGCGCCGTCGGGCTCAATTTCGTTCCCGGATTCGACTTCTCGCTCCAGGACGCCGCCGCTATCGCCATCATCGGCGGGGCCGACGGCCCGACGGCGATCTTCCTCGGCTCGCGGCTGGCCCCGGAGCTGCTGGGCGCCATTGCCGTCGCGGCCTATTCCTACATGGCGCTGGTGCCCATCATCCAGCCGCCCATCATGCGCGCGCTCACTACGGCCAAGGAGCGCCGGGTGGTGATGCAGCAGCTGCGCCCGGTGTCGCAGCTGGAGCGCATTCTGTTTCCGTTCGTGGTGCTCATGCTCACCGCCCTGCTGCTGCCCTCGGCGGCGCCGCTCATCGGTATGCTCACCTTCGGCAATCTGCTGCGCGAATGCGGGGTGGTGGAGCGCCTGAGCCGGGCGGCACAGAACGAGATCATCAACATCGTCACCATCATGCTCGGGCTCGCCATCGGCTCCAAGCTCTCGGCGGACAAGTTCCTGGCCCTGGAGACCTTGGGGATACTGGTGCTGGGGGCGCTCGCCTTCTGCATCGGCACCGCCTGCGGCGTGCTCATGGGCAAGATCATGCATCGGGCCACCGGCGGCAAGGTCAACCCGTTGATCGGCGCCGCCGGCGTCTCGGCGGTGCCCATGGCGGCGCGGGTGGTGAACCGCGTCGGGCTGGAGGAAGACCATCACAACTTCCTGCTCATGCACGCCATGGGCCCGAACGTCGCCGGCGTCATCGGCTCGGCGGTGGCCGCCGGCGTCCTGCTCGCCCTCACCGGACCCTGATTCTCCTCGCCCCTGGCAGGCGTGCGCAGGGCAGGGCGCGTGTTCGCAGCCGCTGTCGGCGAGGAAACCGCTCCTTGTGATCGGTATCGGAGCAGGTTACACTTGAACGCTTATGCGCGAAGCGTTGCCGCACTCTGTCGATCCGCGCCGCCTCGCCGAGCTGAGCCGCGAGCTCGTTGGCACCTTGGCGCTCGAACGGTTGCCGCGCCTGGCTGCGGTGGTGGCGCCCGCGGACCCCGCTGCGGATTACGCGAGCTACAGGCTGCGGTTCCGGCGCGACGCGAGCGGTCGAGACCTGGTGGAGGGCGAAGTCGCAGCGACCTTGCACCTGCGTTGCGAGCGCTGTAACCAAGCCCTGGCGCTGCCCGTCGCAAGCGCCTTCACGCTGGCGGTGGTGGACGGGCTCGACGAGGCGGCCCAGCTGCCGGAGGCTTACGACCCGCTGCTGCCCGAGGAGGCGACCTTGGATCCGGCGGCGCTGGTGGAAGACGAGCTGCTGCTGGCCGTGCCGGCGGCACCCAGACACGCCGAAGGCGCTTGTCGCGCCCCGCGCTATGTATCGGCGGAGCAGCAGGCCGATGACGAGCAGGCCGGCGCGTCCGCTGACGACAACCCATTCGCCGTGCTGGAATCGCTCAAGCGCCGCCACTGACAGCAAAGCGTCGAATCCTAACTCGTATCCGGCGCCGCGAGGGGCCGGCCTAAATTTGCCATTGCTCGCCCGCGCGAGACGCTTCAGAACATCGGAGACCGACCATGGCCGTTCAGCAAAACCGCAAGACCCCGTCCAAGCGCGGCATGCGCCGCTCCCATGACGCGCTGGGCAAGCCGACGCTCTCGGAGGACCCGACCACCGGCGAAATCCATCGTCGTCACCACGTGACGCCCGACGGCTTCTACCGCGGCCGTAAGGTCGTGGACCGCTCCGACTGAGCGCGCCGAGCGCAGCCGCAACGCTCGCCCGGGAGCGGATCGTGAGCCGACGCCCGATCATTGCGCTGGACGCCATGGGTGGTGACCACGGCGCCGAGGTGGTGGTGCCTGCCGCCCGCGCCTTCCTGGCCAAGGTGGCGGACATCGACCTGACCCTCGTGGGCCAGCGCGAGGTCATCGAAGCGCTGTTGTCCAGTGACCCGCAGCCAGAGCAAGACGCACGGCTGCACATCCACCACGCGAGCCAGAGCGTGGGCATGGACGAGCTGCCGTCCAAAGCCCTGCGCGGGAAAAAGGATTCGTCCATGCGCGTGGCCATCGACCTGGTGAAGGCCGGCGAGGCCGACGCCTGCGTCAGCGCCGGCAATACCGGAGCGCTCATGGCCACCGCCCGCTTCGTGCTCAAGACCCTGCCCAATGTGGACCGCCCGGCCATCATCAGCGCCATGCCGTCGGTGCGGGGCAGCACCCATATGCTGGACCTGGGCGCCAACGTCGACTGCACGGCGGAGCATCTGTTTCAGTTCGCGGTCATGGGCAGCGAGCTGGTCAAGGCCGTCACCGGCATCGAGCAGCCGCAGGTCGGGCTGCTCAACATCGGCCAGGAAGAGATCAAGGGCAACGACCAAGTGCGCCGCGCGCACGACCTGATTGCCGCCTCGAGCCTCAACTATGCCGGCTATGTGGAAGGCGACGACATCTTCATGGGAGAAGTCGACGTCGTGGTGGCCGACGGCTTCGTCGGCAATGTCGCGCTCAAATCCAGCGAGGGCGTGGCCAAGCTGGTGGGCCATATGCTGCGCCGCCACTTCCGCAAGAGCCTGTGGTCGCGCATCGCCGCGCTGGTGACGCTCCCGACGCTGAAGGCGTTCAAAGAAGAAGCCGATCCAAGGCGCTACAACGGCGCCACCCTGCTCGGGCTGCGCGGCATCGTGGTCAAGAGCCACGGCGGCGCCGATGCCAAGGCCTTCGAGAACGCCATCCACATCGCCGAGCACGAGATCAACGCACGGGTCATCGCCCGCATCGAGCACGAGGTTGCGGCGCATCTCACCCCGGCGCCGGTGCGGGCGAGCGCATGACCGCTTACGCCCGCATCCTCGGTACCGGCGGCTATTTGCCGGAGAAGGTTCTGACCAATCAGGATCTCGAGCGCATCGTCGACACCTCCGATGCCTGGATCCGTGAGCGCACCGGCATCGTCGAGCGACGCATCGCCGCCGACGGCGAAACCTGCGGCGACCTCGCCGAGGGCGCCGCCCGGCGCGCCATCGAGGCCGCCGACGTCGATCCCAACGACATCGACCTGATCATCGTCGCCACGACGACCCCTGACCAGATCTTCCCGAGCAATGCCTGCGTGCTCCAGCACCGCCTTGGCATTCGCGGCTGCGCCGCCTTCGACATTCAGGCCGTGTGCACCGGCTTCGTCTACGCCCTGGGCGTCGCTGATCAGTTCATGCGCACCGGCGCAGCCCGCAAGGCTCTGGTGGTGGGGGCCGAGACCTTCTCGCGCATCATCGACTGGACGGACCGCGGCACCTGTGTGCTCTTCGGCGATGGCGCCGGCGCCGTGGTGCTGGGGGCCGCCGACGCGCCCGGGATCATCTCTTCGCACCTGCATGCCGACGGTGCCCACCGGGAATTGCTGCAGGTCCCGGCCGGCGTGGGCAACGGCCAGCATGGCTCGCCCTACGTGGAAATGAAGGGCAACGAGGTCTTCCGCGTCGCCGTCACCACCCTCGGGCGCATTGTCGACGAGACCCTTGATGCCAACGCCATGACCCGGGCCGACATCGACTGGCTGGTACCGCACCAGGCGAACCTTCGCATCATCCAGGCCACGGCCCGCAAGCTGGACCTGCCCATGGAGCAGGTGGTGGTCACCGTCGAGCGCCACGGCAACACCTCCGCCGCCTCCGTGCCCCTGGCCTTCGACGAGGCCGTGCGCGACGGCCGCATCCAGCGGGGCCAAACAGTACTGATGGAGGCCTTCGGCGGCGGCTTCACCTGGGGCTCCGTGCTGCTGCGCTACTGAGCGCCACCGCGCCTTTAAGCCCGTTCGCCGATGCGCCGTCCGCTCGATCCTGACCCAGACGCATTCCATCTCGACCAAGTACGTTTCGCATGACCGCAGCGACACTCGCCATGCTCTTCCCCGGCCAGGGGTCCCAGTCCGTCGGCATGTTGGCGGACCTGGCCGCCGCTCAGCCCGAAGTGCGCACCACGTTCGCCGAGGCCTCCGAGGTGCTCGGCCGCGACCTCTGGTCCATCGCCGCCGAGGGCCCGGCCGAAGCCCTGGACCGCACCGAGAACACCCAGCCCGCCATGCTCGCCGCCGGTGTTGCCGTCTGGCGCTGCTGGCAGGCTCGCGGCGGCCCTGTGCCGGCGGCCATGGCCGGTCACAGCCTCGGGGAGTACAGCGCCTTGGTCTGCGCCGGCGCCCTGGACTTCACCGATGCCGTCGGTCTGGTGGCCGAGCGCGCCCGGCTGATGCAGGCGGCGGTGCCCGCCGGCACCGGCGCCATGGCCGCCATCCTCGGCCTCGACGATGACCAAGTCCGCACCGTCTGCGCCGAGCAGGCCGGCGGCGAGGTGCTGGAGCCCGTGAACTTCAACGCGCCGGGCCAGGTGGTCATCGCCGGCCACAAGGCCGCCGTGGAGCGGGGGGCCGCCGCCGCCAAGGCCGCCGGTGCCAAGCGGGCCGTGGTGCTGGCGGTGAGCGTGCCCTCGCACTGTGCACTGATGCAGGATGCCGCCGCCGAGCTCGCCGAGCGGCTGGCGGCCACGCCCCTGCGCGCGCCCGCGGTGCCCGTGCTGCACAACGCCTCGGCGGCACCGGCGGCGGACGTGGAAACCCTGCGCCAGCTGCTCGCGCAGCAGATTCACAGCCCGGTGCGCTGGGTGGAGACCGTCCGGGCGCTGGCCGCCATGGGCATCACCACCGCGGTGGAGGCGGGCCCCGGCAAGGTGCTCACCGGCCTCGGCAAGCGCATCGACAAGACCCTCACGACCCTGCCGGTGCTCGACCCGGCCGGGCTGGACCAAGCGCTGGAGGCAACGGCGAATGCTTGACGGGGAAGTGGCACTGGTAACCGGGGCGAGCCGCGGCATCGGCCGCGCCATCGCCGAGGCCCTGCTGGCGCAGGGGGCGGCCGTGGCGGGCACGGCCACCACCGAAGGTGGCGCGGTACGCATTCGCGACGAGCTCGCCGGCGATGGGCGGCGTGTGCTCGGTCTGCGCCTCGATGTCACCGATCCGGCCTCGGTAGCATCTGTGCTGGCGCAGGTGAGCGACGGGCTGGGCGCGGCGCCCGGCATCCTGGTCAACAATGCCGGCATCACCCGTGACGGGCTCTTGATGCGCATGCAGGACGCCGACTGGGACGCCATCATCGACACCAACCTGAGCTCGGTGTATCGCATCACCAAGGCTTGCCTCAGGCCAATGACCAAGGCCCGCAAGGGGCGCATCATCAACATCGCCTCGGTGGTGGCTGCCAGCGGCAATGCCGGGCAGACCAACTATGCGGCCGCCAAGGCGGGCATGATCGGCTTCACCAAGTCCCTGGCGCGGGAGGTGGGTGCGCGCGGCATCACCGCCAATTGCGTGGCGCCCGGCTTCATCGATACCGACATGACCCGCGGCCTCGGCGAGCAGCAGCGCGAGGGCCTGCTGGCGTCCATTCCGCTCGGCCGGCTCGGCGCCGCCGACGAGGTTGCCGCGGCGGTGGCCTTTCTCGCGTCACCCGCCGCCGCCTATATCACGGGTGAGACGCTGCACGTCAATGGCGGCATGTATATGGCCTGACATGCAATGCGTTAAAGCAAACAAAAGCAGTAGGTTATAAAAATCTGCTAATGTCTTTTCGAGCTTTTAACGGCAGTGATTTGTCACTAGAATACCGCGGTCGCGTGCCCACGCGGCCTATACACGTCAAGCCAGACACGGCACGAGGATTCAACAGATGAGCAGCGTTCAAGATCGAGTCACGAAGATCGTCGTCGAGCAACTCGGCGTCAAGGAAGAGGAGGTCACGCCGGAGGCCTCGTTCGTCGACGATCTCGGCGCCGATTCGCTGGACACGGTCGAGTTGGTGATGGCGCTCGAAGAGGAGTTCGACACCGAGATCCCGGACGAGGACGCCGAGAACATCACCACGGTCAAGCAGGCCATCGACTACATCAACGAGCACCTGGGATGAGCGCACCCCGGGCCGCGCCGACACCAGCGCCGGCGTCGTCAGGGGTAGGTCAGCGCCGGGCGGGTGCCAGCGCAGCTGGGCACCGCCCCGACAGGTCTTCGAGAGGTGAAGCATGAGAGGTAGAAGGGTCGTCGTCACAGGGGTTGGCATTGTGGCGCCCGTCGGGCTGGACATTCCCTCCGCCTGGGAGAATATTCTGGCCGGGCACAGTGGTATCCAGCCCATTACCCATTTCGACGTCGAGCCCTTCAGCACGCGCTTTGGCGGGCCGATCTACGGCTTCGACGTCACCCAGTACATTTCCAAGAAAGAATCCCGCAAGATGGATGCCTTCATCCATTACGGCATGGCCGCGGGGACCCAGGCCATCGAGGCCTCCGCACTGCCCATCACCGACGCGACGCGCAAGCGCGTCGGCGTGGCCGTGGGCTCCGGCATCGGCGGCATCACAGGCATCGAGAACAATTACGCCGCCTATGCTGCCGGCGGGCCGCGCAAGATCTCGCCGTTCTTCGTGCCCGCGAACATCGTCAACATGGTCGCCGGGGACTTGTCCATCAAATACGGCCTCAAGGGCCCGAACTTCTCCATCGTGTCTGCGTGCAGCACGGCGACGCACAACATCGGCGAGGCGGCGTACATGATCCGCCACGGTGTCGTCGACGCCATGCTCGCCGGTGGCGCTGAGATGGCCACCTCACCGGTGGGCCTCGGCGGCTTCGCGGCGGCCCGGGCCTTGTCCACGCGCAACGATGATCCGAAAGCCGCGAGCCGACCCTTCGACAAGGACCGCGACGGCTTCGTGCTCAGCGACGGCGCCGGCGTCATGGTGCTGGAGGAGTACGAGGCGGCCGTGGCCCGCGGCGCGCCTATCCTGGCGGAGATCGTCGGCATCGGCATGAACTCCGACGCCTATCACATGACGGCCCCGTCGGAGGACGGCACGGGCGCAGCCGAGTGCATGCAGCTCGCGATGGAAGACGCGGGTATCAGCCCCGAGGTCATCGACTACATCAACGCCCACGGCACCTCCACGCCGGCGGGCGACATCGCCGAGACCAAGGGCATCAAGCTCGCGCTGGGCGATCACGCCCACAAGGTGGCCATCAGCTCCACCAAGTCCATGACCGGCCACATGCTCGGAGCAGCCGGCGGTGCCGAGGCCATCTTCAGTGTCCTAGCCATCCGCGACCAGGTGGCGCCCCCCACCATCAACTACCAGACGCCTGACCCCGAGTGCGACCTGGACTATGTGCCCAACGAAGCGCGACAGATGCGTATCGACTATGCGCTCAGCAATTCCTTCGGCTTTGGCGGCACCAACGGGACCCTGATCTTCAAGCGGGTCTAGCCGCCGTCGGTCGGCGCTGCGCTGGCCGGCGCGGGGGTTGCGCAACCACGGATACCGCGTCATGAGTCGGGCGCTCACGCTCATCGACGGGCGCAAGGACGACCGGGTCCCGGCCAGCGACCGCGGCCTCCACTACGGCGATGGTCTGTTCGAGACCATTGCCGTTCGCCGCGGCAGACCCTGCCTCTGGCACCGCCACTGGACGCGCTTGACAACAGGCTGTGCGCGACTCCATATCCCGTTGCCAGACGCGGCCCGGGTAATTGCCGATGTCGAGCGGCTGCTGATCGGTGCCGACGCCGGCGACGGGGTGCTCAAGCTCATGCTCACCCGCGGCAGCGGTCCACGCGGCTATGCGCCGCCGCCGGCGCCGACGCCGCGATGTATCCTGTCCTTTGCGCCGGGACTGCCGGGCCATTCCACCGGTGCAGAAGCCGGCGTCCGGCTGACACTCTGCGAAGCCCGCCTCGGCGAGAATCCCCGTCTCGCCGGCATCAAGCACCTGAACCGCCTGGAGCAGGTGCTGGCGCGTGCGGAGTGGTCCGACCCGGCCATCCTGGACGGCCTGATGTGCAATGCGCAGGGGCAAGTGGTCTGCGGCACCATGTCCAATGTCTTCGTGCTCGACGACCACGGCCTCGCGACCCCGCCGCTGACGACCTGCGGTGTCGCCGGCACCGTCCGCGCGGTGGTGTATGAATGCGCCGACGCCTTGGGCATCCCGGTCACCGAGCGGGTGCTGCGCCCGGCGGAGCTGTTCGCCGCCCGGGGGCTGATCATCACCAATGCCCTGCGCGGTGCGGTGCCGGTGGCCGACCTCGGGGGGCATCCTTACCCGCCCGAGATGGTGCCGGCGGAACTGATCGAACGGGTGCGCCAGATCGCACTCGAACCGGAGACGCACGCGTGAAGACCCTTGTCACGACCCTACTCGCGCTGGCCATCGCCGGTGGTGCCCTGGCCTGGGGCGGTTGGAGCCTCTACCAGGACTTCCTCGCCACCCCGGTGCAATTGGAGGAAGACCGCGTGGTGTACCGGGTGCCCGAGGGCGCCACCATCCGCGGCGTCGCCCATGAGCTGGCCGATCGCGGCTGGATACGCAGCCGCTTCCTGTTCACCATGCATGCCTACGAGAGCGAGCAGCAAAATGCGCTCAAGGCCGGCGAATACGCCCTCGAGGCCGGCATGAAGCCCCCCGAGGTGCTGGCGCGCTTGACCAGCGGCCAATCCATCCAATTCCCAGTGACCATCGTGCCCGGCATGACCTTCCGCGAGGCGCTGGCGGCGGTCGAGGACGCCGAAGTCTTCGACACGGCGCTGACGGGCCTGTCTGACGCCGAGATCCTCGAGCGCCTCGGCATCGAGGCCGAGCACCCCGAGGGCTGGCTCTACCCGGATACCTACCTCTTCGACCGCGACACCACGGATGTCGAGATCCTGACCCGGGCCTACCAGCGCATGCGCGAGGTGCTCGACGAGGAATGGGCCGCGCGCAGCGACGGGCTGCCCATCGAGACGCCCTACGAGGCTCTGATCCTCGCCTCCATTGTCGAGAAGGAGACGGGCCGGGCGGGCGAGCGCCCCCGCATCGCCGGCGTCTTCACCCGCCGGCTGGAGCAGGGTATGAAGCTCCAGACCGACCCCACCATCATCTATGGCCTCGGCGATGAGTTCGACGGCGACATCACCCGCGAGCACCTGCGCCGGGAGACACCGTACAACACCTATGTCATCCCGGCGCTGCCGCCGACGCCCATCGCGCTGCCCGGCCGGGCGGCCATTCATGCGGTACTGCACCCGGCGGACGGCGACGAGCTCTTTTTCGTCGCCCGCGGTGACGGCAGCCATTATTTCTCCGCGACCCTGGACGAGCACAACTGCGCCGTGCGGCATTATCAGCTGAACCAGCCCTGTGCCGACCTGCGCGAGGAGGCAGCCGGCGAGCCCGAGGCGCCGACGGCGGATGATCCCGAGACCGCGGCGGCGGACGCCTGACCCGGCCCCCGCCGGCCGCCCACCCCATGACGCGAGACCCAATGCGCGGGCATTTCATCACGCTGGAAGGCATCGAAGGCGCCGGCAAGACCACCCAGCGCGACGCCCTGGCCGGCTGCCTGCGCGACGCCGGTCTCCAGGTGCTGGTGACCCGCGAGCCCGGCGGCAGCGACATCGCCGAGCGCATCCGCGCGGTGCTTCTGGACCCCGCCAACACCTGCATGCAGGGCGACACCGAGCTGCTGCTGATGTTCGCCGCCCGCGCCGAGCACCTGCACCAGCGCATCCTGCCGGCACTGGCCGCCGGCAGCTGGGTGCTCTGCGATCGCTTCACCGATGCCACCTACGCCTACCAAGGCGGCGGCCGCGGTCTGCCCGTCGAGCAGATCGCGACCCTGGAGCGCTTGGTGCAGGGCGAGCGCCGCCCCGATCTCACGCTGCTGTTCGACCTACCCGCCGCGGTCGGGCTCGCGCGGGCGCGCGGGCGCTCCGAGCCCGACCGCTTCGAGTCCGAGCAGCGCCAGTTCTTCGAGCGCGTGCGCGACACCTACCTAGCCCGCGCCGCTGCCGAGCCCGGGCGCTTCGTCACCATCGATGCGAGCCAGGACCCCGCCGCCGTCGGCGCCGCCAGCATCGCAGCGGTGCAGGGCTATCTGGCGCGGGTGCGCCCGGGGCAGGGCGGTCCGGTGTCCGACACATGATCCTCAGCGAGCCCGTCCCACTCGTGCTGCTGCCCTGGCAGCAGGACCAATGGCAGTCCATGCAGGCCGCCGTGCGCTCGGATCGGCTCGGTCATGCGCTGCTGATCCAGGGCCCGGCCGGCATCGGCAAGCGCCGTTTCGCGGACCTGCTCGCGGCCTCGGTGCTCTGTGCACAGCCAGGCGCCGACGGACTGCCCTGCGGTGCATGTGCGGAGTGCCAACTGCTCGCTGCCGGCAACCATCCGGACCTGACCCGTTTGGTCCCCGATGCCGACAGCAAGACGGGCGAGATCCTGGCGGGGCAGGTGCGCGCGGTTTGCGGCAGCCAGACCATGACCTCCAGCCGCGGGCGCCGCGCCGTCTACCGCATCGCCCCGGCGGAGGCCATGAACCCCGTCGCCGCCAACAGCCTGCTCAAGACCCTGGAGGAGCCGGCCTCTGCGACCCTCTGGCTGCTGGTGGCCGAGGCGCCGAGCAGCCTGCCGGCGACGGTGCGCAGCCGCTGCCATAAGCTCACCATGCCCCCGCCCGCGGCCGAGCAGGCCCTGGCCTGGCTGCGCGGCGAGCTGGCCGGGGGCGAGGGCGGCGGCGACCGACCGGCCGCCGGCTCGGATGCCGAGCAACTGCTGGTCCTCGGTCAAGGCGCGCCTCTGCGGGCGCTGGCCCTGGCGGGCGAGACCGACCTGCAAGCCCGAGAGCAATGCCTGACGGCCTTCCAGCAGGTCAGCGCCGGCAAAGCGGACCCCATCGCCGTCGCCAAGGCTTGGCAGTCCCTGGAGCCGCGGCTAGTATTGGACTGGCTCGTGGGCTGGGTGAGTGACTGGCTGCGGCTCCAGATGGACCCGCACGCGGCACACCTGATCAATCCGGACCAGCGCCGCAGGCTGGCCGGCATCGCATCGGGCGTCGGCGCGGCAGGCGGGCACCGCTTTCTACAGCAGCTCTACGCCGCCCGAAGCGAGGCCCAGTCCAGCGTCAACAAACAGCTGCTGTTCGAATCCCTGTTGCTGCGCTGGGCGGCGCTGACCAGGCCCAGGGCCCAGGGGCGCGCCGGCTGATCGGCGCCTCGACCAGCGTTACAGCCAATTTTGCTATGGATCCCGAACCCCAAAGCGGCCGCCAGCGCATCCTGAGCTTCGCTATCCGCGACAAGCAGGCGCTTTACGCTGCCTACATGCCCTTCGTGCGCAACGGTGGGCTCTTCATCCCCACCAGCAAGCGCTATCGCCTCGGTGATGAGCTGTTCCTGCTGCTGCAGCTGATGGATGAGCAAGAGCGCATCCCGGTGGCCGGCACCGTCGTCTGGATCACCCCTGCCGGCGCCGAGGGCAACCGCCAGATCGGCGTGGGCATCCAGTTCAGCGAGCACGACAAGGGCGACGCCCGCCGCAAGATCGAGGAATATCTCGCCGGCGGTTTGGAAGCCGAGCGCCCCACCCACACCATGTGAGCCAACGGACGGTTACCGCCTGCTGCGGCTGCCAGCATCCAGGTGGCTGCTCAAGGGGATGCTCCCCGCAGCATGCGTTGAGTGCCCTCAGAGCGCGACGCCGACACCTGCGCCAGCACCGGCGCCCCGAAATCCACGCAAAACGCCACACCGAGACCCATGCTCGTCGACTCCCACTGCCACCTCGACCGCGTCGATCTGACCCCCTACGGCGGCAGCTTCCCGGAGCTGATGGGGGCCATCCGCGACAGCGGCGTGCACCACATGCTCTGCGTCTGCATCGACCTCGAAGACTTCGACGCCATGCGCGCCAAGGTCGCGGACCAGCCGGACGTGTCCATCTCCGTCGGCGTCCACCCCAACGAGCAGGACGCCCGCACACCCACCGCCGAGGAGCTGGTGCAACTGGCGGCGGCCACCGGTGCCGTGGCCATCGGCGAGACCGGCCTCGACTACCACTACAACCAGGGCGACCTCAAGTGGCAGCGCGAGCGCTTTCGCGTGCACATCGCCGCCGCCCGCCAGAGCCAGCTCCCGCTCATCATCCACACCCGCGACGCCCGCGAGGACACCATCGCCATCATGCGCGATGCCGGTGCGGACCGAGCGGGCGGCGTCATGCACTGCTTCACCGAGACCTGGGAGATGGCCGAGCAAGCCCTGGACCTCGGCTTCTACATCTCCTTCTCAGGTATCGTCACCTTCAAGAACGCCGAATCCCTTCGCGAGGTCGCCCGCCGCGTGCCGCTGGAGCGCCTGCTCATCGAGACCGACTCCCCCTACCTCGCCCCAGTCCCGCACCGCGGCAAGAAGAACGAGCCCAAATACGTGCGCCACGTCGCCGAAAAAATCGGCGAGCTCCGCGGCCTGTCCCCCGAGGCCGTCGCCGAGCTGACGGCCGAGAACTACTTCCACCTGTTCGGCGCGGCCGCGGCCGCGTCCGGCTGACAGAAGCCCCCGGCCGGGGCGTGCGGCTCAGTCGTCGTCAGCCCGCAGCAGATCCCCGCAGCGCAAGACGCCGGTGCCGATCTCGCTCTTCTTTTTTTTGAGCGCCTCGCGCATGCCGTCGCAGACGGTCTGGAGCACTTTGACGCGGGCGAAGTACTTGTCATCGCCTTCCACCAGCGTCCAGGGCGCGTATTCGGTGCTGGTGCGGGCCACCATTTCGTTGATGGCGGCCTTGTACTCGGACCATTTCTCGCGGTTGCGCCAGTCTTCCTCGGTGATCTTGTAGCGCTTGTAGGGGGTATCTTCCCGGTCCTTGAAGCGGCGCAGCTGCTCCTCATCGCTCACCTGGAGCCAGAATTTCATCAGGATGGCGCCGTTCTCCACCAGCTGCTCTTCGAATTCGTTGATCTCGCTGTAGGCGCGGCGCCATTCGGCTTCGGTGGCGAAGCCTTCGACGCGCTCCACTAGCACCCGGCCGTACCAGGATCGGTCGTAGAGGATCATGTGCCCGGCGCGGGGGATATGCCGCCAGAAGCGCCACAGGTAATGATGCGCCTTCTCTTCGTCCGTGGGCGCCGCCACCGGAATGGTGCGGTAGAGGCGGGCATCCACGGCCTGGGTGATGCGGCGGATGGCGCCGCCCTTGCCGCCGGCGTCCACGCCCTCGAACACCAGCACCGTGGTGCGGCCCTTTTTATAGGCGGTCCAGGCGAGCTCGTTGACCTCCGCCTGGAGCTGCTTCAGCTTCTCTTTGTAGGCGTCCTTCTCCAGCGACTGACTGAGATCCAGCTGGTCCAGCAGCGTCACCTGGGCGCTCTCGGACTCCGGTAGCTGTAGCGGATCGGACGGCGTGGCCGGCTCGGTGACGACCTGCTGCTCGCCGAGTCGGGCGTGGATGGCCTGCAGCAGGGTTTTGCCCACCGTGAGGTCGCGGTAGCGGGTGTTCTCGGCTTCCACCAGATACCAGGGCGCGATGCCGCGGTCGGACTGGCGGATGACACGCTCGGCGACGTGCTCGAAGTGCTGATACTGCTCAGAGAACTTGGACTTCTCCGGCAGCATCTTCCAGCGGCTGCGGTCGTCGCGGGAGAGCTCCTTGAGGCGCTTCTTCTGGTCCTTTTCGCTCAGGTGGAACCAGAACTTGACAATGAGTGCGTTGTCCTGCGTGAGCATGCGCTCGAAGTCCACGATGCGGGCCAGCTCCGCGTCCAGCGCCGCATCGTCGCAATGGCCCTGAAAGCGCTGCTCGATGGGCCCGAGATACCAGCCGCCGAACAGAATGCTGATCTCGCCCCGCGGCGGCAGCGCCCGCCAGAAGCGCCAGTAGCGCGGGCGCTCGCGCTCCTCGTCGCTCATCTCCCAGAATGCGAAGGTCTGCACCCCGCGGGTGTCCAGCCATTCGTTGAGCGCGTTCACCACGCCGCCCTTGCCTGCGGCCTCCACGCCGGAGACGACGACGATGACGGAGATGTCACTCTCTTTCAGGCGCCGCTGGGCGTCCAGCAGCTCCGTGCGGAGCTCGTCGCGCTGGGCCTTGAACTCGCCCTTGCTCACGGTGCGGCCCACTTTGGTTGCCTCGAACATGTGCGTTCTCCCCGGCGGCGCCGCCATGTCGCACGCCTGCCGAAATCGGGTTGGGTTGGACCCCGGCGGATCCGATTGCGGGCGCTCGCGCCGGGTCGCGGGCTGCTCGGGCTGAAGGACGCGCTCAGCCGGGCTTCAAAGTCTCTGCCGTCGCCAGCGTCAGGGCCATTGCCTGCTCCAACTGCTCCGGCGGCGTCCAAGCGTGCGGCGAGAATCTTAAGCCTCCACCGCGGCTCGCGCACATGAGCCCGCGCTGCATCAGCGCCCGATACAACACCTGATTATCCACCTTCGGCACCCGGAATGTGACAATACCCGCACGGCGCCCGGCTTCCCGCGGACTCACCAGCTCCAGGCCGTGCCGGTCCACCAGCGCCACCAGCTGCGCGCTGCGCTCGGCAATGGCGTCGGCGACGGCGTCCATGCCCACCTCCAAGAGCAGTGACAGGCTGGCTTCCAGCGCATGGATGCCGAGCATGTTCGGGCTGCCGCTCTCGAAGCGCCGCGCACTGTCCGCGGGCTGCCAGTCCTTGCGGTCGAAGTTGCCCATGTCCTCTACCATGTGCCAGCCGTACTGGGTGAGCCGCAGCGAGTCCCGCAGCGTCGGGCGCACCCAAAACAGCGCCAGCCCCTCCGGCCCCAGCAGCCACTTATGGCCGTCGGCGGCGATGAAGTCCGCCGGCACGTCGGCGAGGCTGAAGGGCAGGGCGCCGAGCCCCTGGATGCCGTCCACACAGAACAACACCCGGCGCTCGCGCAGCCCCTGGCCGAGCCGGGCCAGGTCCAGTCGCAGGCCGCCGGCGTACTGCACCCAGCTCACCGCACCGAGACGCGTGCGCGCGTCGCACAAAGCAAGCAGATCCGCTTCCGGGTCGCTGCTGGCGCTCAGGTCGAGCCGGCGGTACTCCACGCCCTGCTCGCCGAGCGCCTCCCAGACGATCCGGTTGGACGGAAACTCCTGCTGGATGCCGACGATGTTATCCCCCGGCTGCCAGTCGAGCCCCTGGGCCACGAAAGACAGCGCCTCCGACGTGCTCTTGGCCAGGGCGATGTCCTCCGGCAGGGCTGCACCGATGAGCTCGGCGAGGCGCATGCGCAGGCGCTGCTCGGTGGCCTGCCATTGCGGATAGCCCTGTGAGCCGGCGCTGCCGCAGCCGGCGGCGAAGGCCTGCACGGCGGCCACCGCGCGCTTCGGCCAGGGCGCGATGGCCGCGTGATTCAAGTAGATCAGGCCGTCTTCGAGCCCAAGCTCGTCGGCAAGGCGATCAATCAAGTCTCAGTCCTCCCGTTGCTCGCCGGCATGATGCCAGGGACCAGCGCGGCAACACCAGCAGGCACCCACCCGCAATTCTGGGGACGTTATACTGAACTCGTCCGAGCACGCAGGCACACACGCCCCGCGTCCAGCTTTGCCTGGCCGCGGCGAGCACCCGAGCATGCAGGCAGCCCCCATCCCGACGGGTTAAGCTCGCGTCGATGGCACCGACGATCACTAGAGGATAGACGCATGCAGGCACCTCCATACCCAAGCGCGCGCCGATGCACACTAATGCTGTCGGGGCTGGTCCTCGCCTTGGCCTGTGTCGGACTGTCGCCGCCCCTGCCCGCGCAGTCCCTGTTGGACGATCTCAAGGAAAAGGCGTCAGCCGCCGCCGCCAAGGCGGGTGAAGTCACCGATAAGGCCGGCCGCGCCGCCGGCGACGCCGCCCGTGCGGCAGGGGAGCTGGGGGAGAAGACCGTCAACAAAGTCAAGACTACGGTCAATGAGACCGCCGAGGACCTGGGCGATGCCGACACCCCCGCCGCCACCCGGGCCAAGCTGGACGTGATGGCAAGCCAAGCCCTGGACCGGCTGCTGGCGGAGCGCCCCGACGTGGCGCCGCTGGTGGGCGCAAGCTATGGCTATGCCGTATTCGACACCCGGCAGGTCAAGCTCGGGCTGGCAGGGGGCTACGGCCGCGGCGTCGCCGTGGACAACACCACCGGCGAGCGCACCTACATGCGCATGGCGAGCGCCGGTGTCGGCGTGCGCCTCGGCTTCGGCGGCTTCGACACCCAGTTCGTGATCCTGTTCGAGACGCCCTTCGCCTATCACAAGTTCGTCACCCAAGGGCTCGACGCCAGCGCCGAGGCGAGTAGCATGACCGGCGACAAGCACGAGCGCCTGGCCCTCGGCTTCGAGGACGGGCGTGCCGTGTTCGTGCTCACCAAGCAGGGCTGGAAGGTCGCCGCCGGGCTCACCGGCAGCCGCTACTGGCCGGACAAGGCGCTGAACGCGGGCCTCGATGAAACCGGGTCCTGAGCACGGGCTCCGCCGGGCGCGGACTCGGCTTCCGGGCAGTCAGGCCAGGGCCGCGTTGCGGCGCCTGCGACAAGCGGCCCAACCGGCCTCGAACGGCGACTGACCATCTATCATCAGAGGGCCTCCCGTCAGCCCCGCGAGCCGGCCAGCCACCACCATGCCCGCACCGGGCCAATCCCGCCCCGACAGCGGGTCGCTGACGCCTGGGCGGAGCAGAAGGCGATCCGCGAGATCATGGTCTTCCTGCAATCCCACGGCGTGGGCCGTGCGCATCTACAAGACCCACGGCGACGAGGCCGTGCAGCGGGTGCGCGAGAACCCCTACCGGCTCGCGCTGGACATCCACGGCATCGGCTTCAAGACGCCGGATGTGGATTAAGTGTACTGTCCCCTAAGTCAGTTCCAAAACGCATCGCTTGCCCATTTAAAATGGTGACAGTATACTGAACCCTTCTTAGATCCCATCCGTTCTGCTGCCATGGCCAGAATCGCCCGTATCGTCGCCCCCGGCCTGCCGCACCACATCACCCAGCGCGGCAACCGCGGCCAGCAGACCTTCTTCGACGATGACGACTACAAAGCCTATCGCCACCTGATGGCCACGCATGCCGCCGGCTGCGGCAGCCGCGTCTGGACCTACTGCCTGATGCCGAACCACGTGCACCTCATCCTGGTGCCGGAGCACGAGGACGGCCTGCGCTGCGCCGTAGCCGAGACCCACCGCCGCTACACCCGGCGCATCAACGCCCGCAACGACTGGCGCGGCCACCTCTGGCAGGAGCGCTTCCACTCCTTCGTCATGGACGAGGAGCATCTCGTCGCCGCCGCCCGCTACATCGAGCGCAACCCCGTGCGCGCCGGCCTCTGCGAGCGCCCAGAGGACTGGTCCTGGTCCAGCGCCCGCGCCCACCTCGCCGGCCGTGACGACGAGCTGGTGGACGTGCAGCCGCTGCTGGATCGGATGCCGCAGTGGGACGTCCTGCTCGCCGAGCCGGACGAGGACCCCTTCGCAAGGCAAATCCATGCCCACATGCGCACCGGCCGCCCGCTGGGGCAGGACACCTTCGTCCAGACCCTGGAGGCCCGCCTCGGCCGCCCACTGCAACGCAAGAAGCCAGGGCCGAAGCCCAAGCCGAAGACACCTGCGCTGGACGAAAACGCCGCCGCCAACACGCGGAGCAAGCGCTAGCGCCGCAGGCGCCGTGGGAGCGGCATCCCTGCCGCGACGACGCCGCACCCCCATGCCGATCACTTCGCAGCAGACGGCGCTTGCGCAGCCATCCGAGCACTGCGGCAGTGCCATCCCCACCGCGGCATTCAGCCTGCCACGGACGCATCAGCCACAAGCCGAAGGGCGCAGCAATTAAGGTTACCGTCCCCGTAATTGCCGGTGTCCACGTCACCGAGCTCCGTTTCCCCGTTTCCCGCTGCTTTCCTCTGCCGTGTCACGCCGGCCTTGGGTCTCCCGCGCCGGTGTGATCTGGTTGCGACGCAGCCATACCGAGTCTACCCTCCGAGGTAAGTCTCCTTGCGCCAGCGCCATCATGTCCGACCTTTCCCGCATCACCGTCGATCCGGACATCTGCCACGGAAAGCCCTGCGTGCGCCACATGCGCTGGCCGGTGGAGGTCGTGCTGGACATGGTCGCATCCGGGATGTCGATCAATGACATCCTGGCCGACCATCCGGAACTGGAGCGCGAGGACATCATTGCGTGCCTGCACTACGCGCGCACGCTGGTGTCCGGCGAGCCCGCCCGTCAAGTGGCCTGATGCGCATACTGTGCGAGCTCGCGGAGCAGGGATGCTGTTATATGGAGCTCTCGCGTGCCGGTATCGTCCGATTTCCTCGCAATTCGCCGACATCGTAACAGCCATTGCCTCTCATACGTGGCCCTGGCCATGAAGACCGACCACCCCATCTACATCTTCCTGACGGCCGGCCCCGAAGCCTTTCGGGTGCTGACCGGTGGACACAGGCTTTCGGGTGATTACCGTTTCAGCTCCCTCACCATCAAGAGCCTGGAGCGGCGCCTGGACGGGATTCTCGAGCCCGATGGGCACGCCGGGCCAGTGTACGTGGTCGAATTTCAAGGGCAGCCGCAGGCCAAGGCCTGGTATAACCTGCTCACCAAGATGGGGCTGTATGGCGAGCAGTTTCCGGAGCGCGAACGCTTTCGCGGCCTGTCCGCGCAGGAGATTTGGGCCATGCTGAACCCATCCACCCCCATTCAAGAGACCCGCGCATACCAGAGCATCTTTGCCGAGGGCAAGGCGGAAGGCAAGGCGGAAGGCAAGGCAGAAGGCAAGGCCGAGGATCTTGGGCGGCTGCTGGCCCGCCGCTTCGGCCCCTTGCCCGACTGGGCCGTCGCCCGCATCCAAGCAGCGCCCATCGCCCAGCTCGACGCCTGGCTCGACGGCATTTTCGACGCCGACCGCTTGGAAGCACTCATCGGACCGGAGCAGCAGGACTGAGGCCGCTTCCGCAAAAACTGAGCCCCTGCCGCCATCCGGACTGCCGCAAAAGTGCCCGGACCCGTGCGAGCGGCATCCCTGCCGCGACACCGAGCCCCAGACGGGCAGGCTCACAGCGATCCGACGCCTAACGGCGTCAAGGTTTCCGTCCCTCAGAAGGCCCCGTCAATCGACAACAGCACGCACGCCGCTGACGCCGATCTACCGAGCAGATTTGCTATGCTCGATCCAATCTCCCCGGCGATCCCAGCCTCCGACGCAGCCGTCACCCCAGTCCCATGACACTCGCCTTCAAGCTCTACGAACAGGTCAATGAGGCGCCGGACGATCGCACCCGGTTCCGCCTGCTCGTGGACGCCATCCGCGAGCTGGAGGAAGGCTGGCCGCGGCCGGGCGAGATCGCCCGCGGCGCGGACGTGCGGGAGTCGGAGCTGCGCCTCCAGAAAGAGATCGAAGTCGTCCGCAAGGAAATGAAGGACGTCGAGCTACGCCTCCAGAAAGAGATCGAAGTCGTCCGCAAGGAGATCGAAGTCGTTCGCAAGGAAATGAAGGAAGTCGAGCTGAAGCTGCAGAAAGAGATCGCGCAGGTTCGGGTCGACCTCGAGCAGGTCCGGGTCGACCTCAAATCCACCGAGGCCAACCTCCGCACCGCCATGCACCGCCAGACGGTATGGATCATCGGCGCCATCGGCGCCGTCACCGGACTCGTGCGCCTGTTGGACTGGCTGCTTGCCTAGCTGCCCCGCCCAATGAGCCCGCGGCAGCGCGCCCTGTCCCGGCATTGATGGTATCGCGGCCAGAGGCCGCTGCCACACACGCACACGCACGCCCCGTGGGAGCGGCATCCCTGCCGCGACGATGCCGCACCGCCACCCCCAAACGCATCGCGACCAGAGGCCGCTCCCACAGCAAACAACTCGGCCTCAGCGAACAGGATCTTTGACCATGCAAAGCTTTGTCTACCCCGTCGCGCTTGCTGAGGACCCGCAGGGCGGCTCCATCGTCACCTGTCGTGACCTGCCAGAGGTCATCACCCAAGGCGATACGCGCGAAGATGCCCTAGAGGCTGCCGAGGGCGCATTGCAGGCGGCCACCGAAATGCGGATTCAGGATGACGAAGACATTCCGGCGGCAAGTGAGGCGCAGCGGGGCGAGGTACTGGTCGCCGTGCCGATCGGCACCGCGATGAAAGCCGCGTTGTATCTCGCCATGCGCGAGCAGGGGGTCAACAAGTCTGAGCTGGCTCGCCGCCTGGGAGTGGACGAAAAAGAGGCGCGTCGAATGCTCGACCCGAAACATAGCACCAAGATTCCGGCACTTGAGCGCGCACTCCACCTCCTTGGCAAGCGCCCCGAATTGCGCATTTGCTGATGCCAATGCCCGCTGGCCTTTATCGCGACCAGCAAGGGGCCGATCATCCCTTCTGCAAAAAGGCACGCTGAGGGGCTGTGCATGGATTACACCGCCCACGCCACCGCCATCATCGACCCCGGCGCCCAGATCGGGCAGGGCACCTGCATCTGACACGGGGTCCACATCTGCGCCGGCGCGCGCATCGGCGCGGGCTGCTCCTTCGGCCGGAACTGCTAGGTCGGCAACGACGTCGTCATCGGCGACAACTGCAAGGTCCAGAACGACGTCAGCATCTACGACGCCGTCACGCTGGAGGACGACGTCTTCTGCGGCCCCAGCATGGTCTTCACCAACGTACTCAACCCGCGGGCAGCCATCGAACGTCTTCCCCGCACCTCGTGGAGCTCTGCGGCGGCTCGCCCGGCGCCTAGGTCGCGCAGCAGACCATGCGGCACAAGGCCGTAACGCAGCCGTATCAAGCCATCTACTGGCTGATCCTGCTGATGGCCGGGTCAGCGCATCTACCTGGCCCCAGCGTCCCGTTTGCACTAGTCAATGCACTTGAGATCGCGATAGAAATTTTCATGTGGTCCAACCATCAACAGTTTGACCGTGTTTTCGTCCAGCACCCGGTAGGCGAGCAGGGCCAGCCCGTTGCCCATGTGAAATTTGCAGACCCTTACACCCGCAAGGGCACCAACCTTGATTTCACCCGCGTCCGGTTGGCGGCTGATCGTACGCACAGCTTCATCGAGCTTCGCTTTGTGCGCGCGGTGCATTTTCTTGACCGCGCGCGCAAAGGTTGGCGTGATCAGAATGCGCATCAGCCGAACTGATACTCACCGACGGGTTCTTCTTCATCGGCAAGCAGGAGTTCGCGGATAACGCTGAAGGGCAAATCCGGATTCTCCGTCGCGATCTTACCGATCCGAGACCAGTATTCGATTTGCTTGGGTACCGAACGATGCTCGACCGCGCCGTGGCGCTTGGCGCTCTCAACAAGCGGCTCTGACAGCTTGACGTTGATGGACATGTGGACCTCCTCTGCAAGGCTCCATAGTAGCCCCAAAAGGGACTCTAACGGAACCTGGAAGGTTCAACCCTCAGGGTGCGTCCCGTCCCAGCCTCCGACGCAGCCCTCACCCCAGTCTCATGACACTCGCCTTCAAGCTCTACGAACAGGTCAACGAGGCGCCGGATGATCGCACCCGGTTTCGCCTGATCGTGGACGCCATCCGCGAGCTGGAGGAAGGCTGGCCGCGGCCGGGCGAGATCGCCCGTGGTGCGGACGTGCGGGAGTCGGAGCTGCGCCTCCAGAAAGAGATCGAAGTCGTCCGCAAGGAGCTCGAAGCCGTCCGCAAGGAAATAAAGGACGTCGAGCTGCGCCTTCAGAAAGAGATCGAAGTCGTTCGCAAGGAAATGAAGGAAGTCGAGCTGAAGCTGCAGAAAGAGATCGCGTAGGTTCGGGTCGACCTCGAGCAGGTCCGGGTCGACCTCAAATCCACCGAGACCAACCTCCGCACCGCCATGCACCGCCAGACGGTATGGATCATCGGCGCCATCGGCGCCGTCACCGGACTCGTGCGCCTGCTGGACTGGCTGCTCGCCTAGCTG
>NZ_NRRV01000070.1 GCF_016583825.1 Thiohalocapsa halophila
TTGATATCTTCGATGTGCTCGGCACTCAGGTTGCTGACCGGGATGCTGCTGGAATCCGGAATCATGGGCTTTGGATCGATATCTGAGAAACTGCGCGAAGTATCTCACATATCGGTATATTCCAAAGCGGAAATCACCTAAGTGGACGGCACCGGCATGCGGCTCATGGAGCACGGCTACGACATCCGCACCGTGCAGGAGCTGCTCGGGCACAACGATGTGTCCACGACCATGATCTATACGCACGTGATGAATCGACCGGGCGTGCTGCCGGTGCGCAGCCCGGTGGATGGGTTGGTGTGAGCGGATCGTCGGTCTCGCTGCGCCGGTGCCTTGATGGGGTGGGGCTGTTGCCGCGGCTTCTGGCTTTGGCGTGCGGATTCCAACGATTCGGGGGCCCGTGGGGAGGCTCCAGTGCAGCGCTGCGGAAACCCTGAGATCCCGCGATTACTTGCCGGCGGCGGACTTGAGTCCGCCTGTCCCCGGGGGGGCGACTGAAGTCGGCGTACCCGGGGGCGGGCTCGCGAGCTCGGCCGTGCTGCGCGAGCCATGTCCAGGGGCCGGCTCAGGCTGCGCTGGCGCAAGCCCATCGCGGCACAGGCTCACGGGCTGAGCCTGTGCTGCGGTAGGCTCCGGGAAACCCACCCGGAGCCTGCCATGTCTGCTGTCTTCGATGATTCGTCTGCCCGTCCTGGTCCCTCTGGGCTCGATCCGGCGCCGCCCGCTGGACCGGCAGTCGTCGGTGAGGGCGCCTCCACCACGCCGCAGGAGGACCGCGTCCACCGCCTGCTCGGGGGGCTCAAGCGCAAATACGGCGCGCGCATCACCGGCGAGCTGGCGATGCCGGCGCAGGCCGCGCGCTTTGCCGAGCTGCCGGAGGGGCTGCACCCAAGGCTGCGGGCGGCGCTGGCGGCGCGGGGGCTGACGCGGCTGTATGCCCACCAGCGTGAGGCCTGGGAGCGGGTGCAGGCGGGGGAGCATCTGGTGGTGGCGACGCCGACGGCTTCGGGTAAGACGCTCTGCTACAACCTGCCGGTGCTGGATGCGGTGCTGTCGCGGCAGGCGAAGGCGTTGTATCTGTTTCCCACCAAGGCGCTGGCGCAGGATCAGGTGGCGGAGCTGTCGGAGCTGAATCAGGCGTTGGCGGGGATGGAGCGGGCTGCGCAGCAATCGGGAGGGATATCGCCGTCGGGATCGGGGTCGCAATCGATCGCTCGCTCGGATGCTCGCTCGGATGATGGCGGTGGACAACGGCGCAAAGGGGGTGGGGGAGCTGGTTTCGACAGCGATACCGACAGCGATCCCGATCCCGATCCCGATTTCGATCTCGATTCCGACCGCTGCCGTCAGGGCGATTGCGTGACTCGCCGGGGGTCCTTGGGTATCAAGGCGTTCACCTTCGACGGCGACACACCGGGGGATGCCCGCAAGGCGGTGCGCACCCGCGGCGACATCGTGCTGTCGAACCCGGACATGCTGCACCAGGCGATCCTGCCGCATCACACCAAGTGGGCGCAGTTCTTCGAGTCGCTGCAGTTCGTCGTGGTGGACGAGCTGCACGGCTACCGCGGCGTGTTCGGCAGCCATGTGGCCAATGTCTTCCGGCGACTGCTGCGCATCTGCCGGTTCTATGGGGCCAAGCCGGTGTTCATCTTCGCGTCCGCCACCATCGCCAATCCGGCGGAGCTGGCGGGGCGGCTGATCGGCGAGCGGGTGCATGCGGTCACCGACAGCGGCGCGCCCCGGGGCGAGCGGCAATTGCTGCTCTGGAACCCGCTGGTCATCGACCCGGATCTCGGCATCCGTGCCTCGGCGCGCTCGCAGACCACGCGCATCGCCCGGGCGGCCACCCGGCAGGGGCTCAAGAACATCGTCTTCGCCCGCTCGCGGCTGATGGTGGAGGTGATCACCAAGTACCTGAAGGACGTCTTCGACCGCGACCCGCGCCGCCCGCCGCGGGTGCTGGCCTACCGCGGCGGCTACCTGCCGAGCGAGCGCCGCAGCGGCGAGCGGGCGCTGCGGGCGGGGCGGGTGGACTGCGTGGTGAGTACCTCGGCGCTGGAGCTGGGCGTGGACATCGGCGCCCTGGACGTGGCCGTGCTGAACGGCTACCCGGGCACCATCGCCGCCACCTGGCAGCGGCTCGGCCGGGCCGGGCGGCGCAACCGGCCCAGCCTGGGCGTGCTGGTGGCCACCAGCGATCCGCTGGATCAGTACATGGTGCGCCACCCCGAGTTCTTCCTCGGCAGCTCGCCGGAGCACGCGCGCATCCACCCGGACCAGCTCCTGATCCTGATGGACCATGTGCGCTGCGCGGCCTTCGAGCTGCCCTTCCGCGATGGCGAGGGCTTCGGCGACTGCACGGAGGACTTGGGCGAGATGCTCGGCTACCTGCGCGATGAGGGGCTGCTGCAGCGCCAGGGGCCGCAATGGTTCTGGGTGGCGGACAGCTATCCGGCCAACGCCGTGTCCCTGCGCTCGGTGGCCGAGGGCAACTTCGTGGTCATCGACACCACCGACGGCAAGCAGACCATCATCGCCGAGGTGGACTATTCGGGCGCCCCCGGCACCGTCTACGAGGGCGCCATCTACATGGTGCAGTCCCAGCCGTATCAGGTGGAGAAGCTGGACTGGACCGGCCGCAAGGCCTATGTCACCAAGACCCGGGCGGATTACTACACCGACGCCATCGACTACACCAAGCTCAAGATCCTGGCGGAATTCGACCGGCGCGGGATGGTGGCGGGGCAGCGCGGGGCGGCTGCCGACCGTCGTCATTTCGATACCGATACCGATACCGATACCGATCCCGGCAGCGACAGCGATAGTGAGACCGGCTCCGGCGCCGAGGCCACCGCGGCCGTCGCGCACGGCGAGGTGCATCTCGTGCGCCGTTATCCGGGCTACAAGAAGATCCGTTACTACAGTCACGACAACATCGGCTACGGCAACATCGACCTGCCGGACCAGGAGATGCACACCACCGCGGTCTGGTGGCAGCTGCACCCGCGGGTGCTGGCGCAGGCCGTCGCCGCCACCTTCGGCAGCCGCGAGCGGTTGGTGGAGGGCTTCCTCGGCGCCGCCTACGCCCTGCACCATGTCGCGGCGCTGCGGGCCATGGCTGAGGTGCAGGACCTCGGCCGTGCCGTCGGCGACGGGCAGGGGCGCTGGTTCGCCACGGTCGGGGCGGACGGTCGCGGGCAGTTGCGCGGGCCGGACAACCAGCCCCTGGACGAGCCGCCGGCGGGCGGTTTCGAGCCGACGCTCTTTCTCTACGACAACTACCCGGGCGGTGTCGGCCTCTCGGCGCCGCTGTTCGATGCGGCGGCGGTGCTGGTCGCCGATGCCCTGGCCCTGGTGCGGGACTGCGCCTGCACCGGCGGCTGTCCGGCCTGCGTGGGGCCGATTCTGCCGGGGGACGAGCAGCGGGTACTGCCGCCCAACGCCCTGGCGCTGTCGGTGCTGGCGCTCTTCGCGGGCGGGGCCGCCGGCGACCACGGCGACGGGGCGGGCAGTGAGGCCCTGGTCGCCGCAGGGTCGTCGCCACAGCGGCGGAGCGACGCATGAGCAGCCTGCGTGAGCGACTGCGGCGGGTGCGTGGCGAGGCTGCTCCGGGCGCGGGCGCGCCCACCGAGGCGAGCCGCACCCGGCCGAGCCTGACCGAGCGGCTGAAACGCTTGGGGGCGGCCCGCGCCAACGCGCCCGAGCCTGATCCCGAGCCGGCGCCGGCGTCGGCCCGACCACCGACGGCTGCGGCCACACCGGACCGGGCGCACGACGAGGCGGCCCTGGCCGCCGCGCTCGGCGCCGAGCGCCTCGCCCCCGGCGTGCTGCGGGTGACCCACAGCCGTCCACTCGCCCTGGCGCACGGGCGGTGCGCGCTGCACCCGGACCCGGCTGCAGTGACTCTGCTACAGCCGGATGCCCCCGCGGACCCGGCGGGCTGGGTCGCGCTGGACACCGAGACCAGCGGCCTCGCCGGCGGCACCGGCACCTGGGTCTTCGTCGTCGGGCTCGCGCGCTGGCGCACGGACCGCCTGGAGCTGGTGCAGTACCTGCTAACGCGCCTCGACGCGGAGGCGGACCTGCTGGCGCAGCTCAACACGGACCTCGCGGCGGCCGAGCTGCTGCTCAGCTACAACGGCAAGACCTTCGATGTGCCCTTGCTCGCCGCCCGGCTGCGTTTGGCGCGGCTCGCCGATACGGCCTCCGATCTGCTCCATCTGGACCTGCTGCACCCGGTGCGGCGGGCGTTCGCCGGGGTCTGGCCCGATTGCCGCCTGGCCAGTGTCGAGCGCTTCCTGCTCGGCCATGAGCGTGCCGACGACCTGCCCGGCGCCGAGGCGCCGGCGGCTTGGCTGGACTGGCTGCGCCGCGGCGACGGCCGCCGCCTGGGGGCGGTGCTGGCGCACAACCGCGTGGATCTGCTCTCCGTCGCGGCGCTGCCGGCGCGCCTGGCCGCGGCGCACCGGACTCCGGCCGCCCACGGCGGTGACGTGCTGCGCATCGCCCGCTGGTGGCTCGCGGCGGGGGACAGTGCCGGCGCCCGGCAGCTGCTGGCCGCTGCGCCGGCACTGGACGCGCCGGCGCGGCACCTGCTGGCGCGACTGCACCTGCGGGCTGGCGATTGGCGCGCAGCCGTGTCGCTGTGGGAGCCACTCGCTGCCGACGGCGATGCCGGCGCACTGGAGGCACTGGCGAAGCATTACGAGCATCGCGCCAAGGACCCTCGGCGGGCACTGGCCTATGCCCGAGCCCTGCCGGCCGGGCCGGACACCGAGCATCGCTGTCGGCGTTTGATGGACAAGGCGCTAGGCAATTTAGGCCCGCACCCTGACTTGATTGAATGAGCGGATAGATGTCATTGACGATTGTGGGGTCTATGGCGGTATAAAGGTGGGTGAATCGTCGACCGCTGTCCGCGCCCCCTGTCTGCGCCCTCTCTTCGCGCCGGGTGTTCGGTGGGCAAGTCGCTGCGACCGGAGGCCACGCATGACCATTCTCAAAGTCGTTCTCGCCGACGACCATAAAATGATCCGGGAGTCCCTAGGGGCGCTACTGTCCAGCGAGCCGGACATCAAGGTCGTCGCCTACGCCGGTGATGGCGCCGAAGCCATCACCCTGGCACAGGCTTGGAAGCCGCATATCGTGCTCATGGATGTCTGCATGCCGGTCGTCGACGGCATCGAAGCGGCAATGCGCATCGTCAAGCAACTGCCTCAGACCCGAGTCATCGCGCTGTCGGCGCAAGGCGAGCGGCCCTTCGTGTCGCAGATGGTGGAGGCCGGCGTGCAGGGGTATGTGCTCAAGGACGAATCCGTCGCCACGCTGGCGCGTGCGGTGCGGGCCGTCGCCGCCGGTCAGACCTGGCTGCCCGAGCCCACGCAGATCCTGAGCGGCCCCGAGAAGCGGCTGCTGTCGCGGCGTGAGCGCCTGGTGCTCAAAGAGCTCGCCGAAGGCAAGCGGGCGCGGGAAGTGGCCGAGGTCATGGGCATCAGCACCAAGACCGTGGATACCTACCGTCGGCGCATGATGTCCAAGCTCGGGCTCGTATCCCAGGCGGAGCTGGTCAAATACGCCGTGGCCCTGCACGGCGGCGTCGGCACCGGGGTGCGTGGGTCGGCGGCGCCGGTGGGCCAGTCGGCCTAGTGCACACCCGCTAGCGTCCAGAGCCCCTTCCTTACCGCTCGACCAGGGTGCTCGGCGTCGGCATCTCGAGCGCCGGGCGGGCGTCCGTGAGCCATTGCGTGAGGGCGGAATCTCCGGGAGGCCATTGCCCTTTGACCCGATTGTCCGGTGCATCCCCGCTGAAGGTCAGATAGCCGTATTTGCCGTAGTGGGGCAGCTTGCGCGCCAGACCGGGCACCGCTGCCGGCGTGGCCGCGGCCACCCAGCCGATGGGGCGCGTCGCGTCGCCCACGGCAAGCGCCGCACTGACATCGTCGTGCACTGTCCCCTCCAGGGTCAGCTGACGGGCGTCGGCATCGATTTCGAGTCCCGGCGCTTGGCTGGCGACGGTGTCGGCGAAGGCGTTCTCCCAGCCGAAGAGCCAGACGGCACGATCCTGCGGCAAGGCGTCCAGGGCGTCGTCGACGGCGATGTCCCAGCCGCTGTGGCCCCGTTGCCAGGCTTGCGCCAGATTGCGATAGGCCCGTCGTTGGGGCGCCGGTGCCGCCGCCGGCAGGACCATCAGCCCCTGCTCGGCGCCGAAGAGATTGCTGAGCGACGCCGGTGACTCCTCCGGCAGCAGCTGCCGGAAGGTCTCGAACTGCGGGTCCACGGCCACGCGCGCCGGCGCGGATGCCAGCTTGGCCGCGAAGCGCGCGGCGCGCTCGTCGAAGGACGCGAGCACCCGCCGCGCAGTGCCGCGCTCGGAGTTCACCACCACCGGCACCTGCATGGGAAAGGCCGGCGTGCTCTGCACCTGGTAGACGCTGCCGGCGACGCGATAACCCCCACCTTCGGCCTGCTCGACCTGAACGTCGCCGAGCTTGAGCTGGGCGGCGCCCGTGCGGGTGGTCCAGTCGCTGAAGAAGTCTCCCAGATCGCGGTTGCTCGCCAGCTCGAAGGCGAATTTCAGGTCGTCGAGGTCCGCAGTGCGAAAGCGATTCTCGTGGTAGAAGCGGCGCAGCCCGCTGCGGAAGGTGTCGTCGCCGAGCATGACCCGCAGCATGTGCAGGGTCATCAGCATCTTGCCGTAGCCGATGGCCTG
This sequence comes from Thiohalocapsa halophila, assembly GCF_016583825.1. GTDB lineage: Bacteria > Pseudomonadota > Gammaproteobacteria > Chromatiales > Chromatiaceae > Thiohalocapsa > Thiohalocapsa halophila. The sequence goes on from NZ_NRRV01000070.1 coordinate 6,713, forward strand.
GGAAGCGCTGCCATGGCGGCCGCGGAACTCGGTCAGTGGGAAGTCCTTGCCGTCGCGGACATAGTCCGCATAGGCCTTGAGCTGGTCGCGGCGGTAGCTGGCGCCCTCGCCGGCCAGCGCCTTGTTGAGATGATCGGATAGGTAAGCCGTCAGCCCCTCGGCCCAGTTGCCGGCGGCATAGTCCACATAGACGCTGTTGCCCCACCAGTTGTGGAGGATCTCGTGGGGGTAGGAGCTGTGCAGGATGAACGGCAGGCGCATGACCCGCGAGCCGAGCAGGGTGAAGGAGGGCATGCCATAGCCCGTCTCCCAGAAGTTTTCCACCAGTGCGAATTTGACGTAGGGGTACTCGCCGATGAGCTCGCTGTACCGGGCGAGATAGTCCGCTGTTGCGTCCAGGTAACGTGCAGCCAGGTCGGCATCCGGCAGGCGCAGATAGGCCTGGGCTTCACCATGGGGCGTCTCCTGCCGATACAGCTTGAACCTCGCCGCGATGAGATAGAGCTCATCCTGCGGCTGCTCCTCGGTCCAGCGGATACGGGCGCCGTCGTCGCCGATGCGCTCCGGTCCGGCCCCCTGGGAGACCGCGAGCCAGCCGGGCGGCAGCCGCACGTCCAGCTGCATGCGGTTCAACGCGCCGGGCACATTGGGATACCAGCCCGTGTAGCCGGTGAGAAACACACCGTCGGCGTCGATGGTGCCCACCAGCTGCTGGCGCTCGCGGCCCATGCCCTCGCGCACGCTGGTGAGCGAATGGCGGATGCGTCCACCGTAACCCAGGGTGACGGTGTCGCCCGCGCCAGGCGTCAACCGGAAGCGCTCAAAATGCCCGTCCCGGCCGATGCGCTCGAGCACGGCCTCGCCGTCCACCACACGCGGCTCCAGTCCACGGTGCAGCAGGAACACGACTTGCTTTGTGTCCGCGGGCAGCGTCAGCGTATCGGTGGCGCGCAGGGTACCGGCCTCCGGCCCGAGCACGGCGTCGATACGATGGCCAATGACGGGCTGTTGCTCGACGGCCCCGCCGGGCAGCGGGGTCGACAGCAGCACCGCCAGCACCATGAGCACCAGCGCAACCCCGGGCAAGGACTTGGGCGGCGGCGCCGACGACCTGGGCCCATCCAGCAGCTGTGACGCGTCGGGAGACCTTTTCGCAATCGCTGCTGGGGTGAAATCGGGGAACTTCGGGGGTCGGCGCATGGTCGCTCCGTGGTCGCTTCGGCGGTGAGCCGGCGCGGCTGCGTTGCGCGGCCGCGCCGATTCGGTGGTCACGGCCGCTTGCCGTGTCCGGGCTGGGGCGCACTGCGTCGGGACCCGCCCGGGACGGCAGCCCGCTGCGCCCCCATAATGGAGATATCGAACAGACAATCACAGCTGGTGCCATGATCCAACGCGTCTTTAATTTCCTATCCACGACTGCGCTCCTGACCGCGGCCTTCACCGCGGCGTCGGCGAGTGCGCCGGACACCGAAGCCCCGAGCGCCGGCATGCTGCCCGGTCAAGACGAAATCCGCGACACGGCCACCGCCGTGGTGGACACCGCCCGCGTCGCCGGCATCGACGATCTGCTGGCGCGGCTCGGCGACAAGCGCGTGATCTACATCGGCGAGTCGCATGATCGCTACGAGGATCACTTGAACCAGCTGCGCATCATTCGGGGCCTGCACGAGCAGGGGCACGACCTCGCCATCGGCATGGAGTTCTTCCAGCAGCCCTTCCAGGCAGCGCTGGATGCCTTCGTCGCCGGCGAGATCAGCGAGTCGGAGCTGCTGAAGCGTACCGAGTACTTCACGCGCTGGCGCTTCGACTATCGGCTCTACCGCCCCATCCTGCGCTTCGCGCGCGAGCACGATATTCCGCTCATCGCCCTGAATCTGCCCAAAGAGATCACGGATCAGGCCGGCGACGGCGGCATCGACTCCCTGATCCCGGAGCATGCGGCGCTGATTCCGGCGGACATCGACCGCGACGACCCGGCGTACCGCGAGCGTGTCGAGGCCGTCTTCGCCATGCACCCCAAGGACGACGACGCGGACTTCGAGCACTTCCTGGATGTGCAGCTGCTCTGGGACGAGGGTATGGCCGCGCGCGCCGCCGGGTATCTCCGCGGGCATCCGGACAAGACCCTGGTGGTGCTCGCGGGGACCGGCCACGTCGAGTACGGCCACGGCATCCCCGACCGCGTGGCGCGGCGCATCGACGTCCCGGCGGCGACGGTGGTGAGCGGCAAGATGCGCCCCTTCGACCCGGCGCTCGCGGACTTCATCCTCTACCCGCAGCGGGTGGAGCTGCCGGCGACCGGCCTGCTCGGCGTCATGCTCGACACCGAGTCCGGCGGTGAGGGTCTCGGCATCGACGGCTTCAGCGAAAACAGCGGTGCCAAGGCCGCCGGCGTGGAAGCCGGCGACCGTATCGTCAGCGTGGGCGACAGCGCCATCGACAGCTATGCCGACATCCGCATCGCCCTGATGGACAGCCGCCCCGGCGAGACGCTGCCCGTGGAAGTGCTGCGCGAGAAGATGATCGGCGGCAGCGAGCGCCTGACCTTCGACGTGGAGCTGCATTGAGGAAGGGCTGAGGGGGAAGTGCGGAGGGGGAAGTGCGCGGTGCGGGGTGGGAAGTGCGTGGTGCGAGGCGCCCTGCGTTGCATGTCCTTTCCCGGGTCCCCCGCGCCGTGAACACCGTCGTCCCAGCTGCGCTGATACTGCCATGACCGCGACCACGCCGCGCAAACCCGAGCTGCTCGCGCCTGCCGGCACGCTGAAGGCCCTGGAGTATGCGCTGGCCTATGGGGCCGATGCCGTATACGCCGGCGTGCCTCGCTACAGCTTGCGGGTGCGCAACAACGACTTCGACCTCGCCAACCTCGGTGCCGGCATCGAGACGGCCCACGGTCAGGATCGGCGCTTCTATGTCGCCGCCAATGCGCTGCCCCACGGCGCCAAGGTCAAGACCTTCCTGGACGACATGGCGCCGGTGGTGGCGCTGAGCCCGGATGCCCTCATCATGGCCGATCCGGGGCTCATCCTGCTGGTGCGCGAGCGCTGGCCCGAGCTGCCCGTGCATCTGTCGGTGCAGGCCAATACCACCAATGCCGCGGCGGTGCGCTTTTGGCAGCAGCAGGGCATCACCCGGGTGATCCTGTCGCGGGAGCTGTCGCTCGCGGAGATCGCCGAGATCCGCGCGGCCTGCCCGGAGATAGAGCTGGAAGTCTTCGTGCATGGCGCCGTCTGCATCGCGTACTCCGGCCGCTGTCTGCTCTCGGGCTATTTCAACCATCGGGACGCGAATCAGGGCAGCTGCACCAACGCCTGCCGCTGGGAATACCGGCTGGTGCAACCGATGGCAGCCGCCGACGACAGCGCCAGCCCCGCAGCTCCGGGAACGACCGAGTCGGACCCCAGCGCCGCGTCCCTGTCCGCGGCCGCCGCGCTCGGCGCCGAGGGGGCGCATGCGCAGGAGCGCCACCGCAACGCAGACGAGGTCTGGTTGCTCGAAGAGGCACGCCGCCCGTGCGAGTACATGCCCGTGCTCGAGGACGAGCAGGGCACGTACATTCTCAATGCCAAGGATCTCCGCGCGGTGCAGCATGTGGCGGCGCTCGCGGCCATGGGCATCGATTGTCTCAAGATCGAGGGCCGGACCAAGTCCCACTACTATGCGGCACGGACCGCGCGGGTATATCGCCAGGCCATCGATGATGCCGCTGCCGGGCGGCCCTTCCGCCATGCGCTGATGGATGAGCTGGAGGGCCTCGCCAACCGCGGTTACACGGACGGCTTCTATCGCCGTCAGGCGGGGTCGGCGGCGCAAAACTACAGCGACGGTGCCTCGCGCAGCCACCGCCGCATCTTCGTCGGCGAAGTGATCGGGCCGGATACGGAGACCGGCCTGGTGCAGGTGGCCGTTAAGAATCGGTTCGCCGTGGGCGACGAGCTGGAGCTGATCACGCCCGGGGGTCTGCGGCGCTGGCGCCTGGAAGCGATGCTCGGGCCGGACGGCGCCCCTTTGCGCACGGCCCCTGGCGACGGCTGGCGGGTGCGGCTGCCGCTACCCTGGCCGCAAGCGAGGCTCGGGCTGCTGGCGGCGACGATCTGATGCACTGGCGGTGAGCCCGCAGCCGATGAGCCCAGCGCCCGGCGCAGCCGGCGGCTGAACGGGCGTTACCGTCGCTTAACGCAGGCCTGTGGTCGGGCCAGCTGTTAAGCTCTTATCTAAGGTCGTGTAACCCACATGACGCCGCCATGACCGCCAATTTGCTGTACGCCGCCGTGGTTGCCGTGCGCGAAGTCGCCAATGTGGTGCTGCTCGGCAGCTTGTTCTTCCTGTTGTTCGTGCAACTGCCGGCCATCGCGCGGCTGAAATCGGCGCGCGCGCGCCTGGCGCTGCGCAAGGCGAGCTTCGGACGCCTGTTTCTGTGGGGCTGGCTCGGTCTCGGGGTGCTGTGGCTTACGGCCCTCTACGATCTGCTGCGGGTGGATGGGCCGCTGCCGCTGCACAGCAGCGCTGCGGCCGTGCTCGCCGCAGTCTTCACGCTGATTTTCATCATTGCCCAATTCGGGATCTACTTACAGTCCATTATCGCGCTCGACGAGGGCAACTCCGAGCGCGCTGCCTGGCTCAATCACCAGCTGCACTGGGTGCTGCGCTTCGCCTTCCTGCTGGCGCTGGCGGTGCTGATGCTGCACCAGCTGGGGCCGGTGCTGATCCCGCCCGAGGGTTTCTCTCTGCAAGACCTGTTGCCGCAGGGCTGACGGCCGCGGGCGCTGTGCCGCGCTGGGCCGGCGGTACCCGCCGCCGACGCCTTCGGGTATTCTCCGGCGCGGGCTAGGGGAGTCGAAGAATGAGAAAAGCGCGTGCGGCCCTGCAACGCTGGGCGTCGACGCTCTGCGCCGGCGTCTGTCTGGGCGCTGTTTTGGGGACGCTGTCCGCCGCGCCGCCCGACCCGGCTGCGCCCGGGCCCCCGCAGGCGGCGCTCGACCTCATGGAGGCGGACATCGCCGAGGTGCAGGCGGCCTTCGCCGCGGGCGAGCTCACCGCGGAGACCCTGACCCGCGCCTATCTCGCACGCATCGAGGCCCTGGATCGGGTCGGGCCGCAGCTCAACAGCCTCATCGCCGTCAACGCCCACGCCGCCGAGGACGCCGCCGCGCTGGACGCAGAGCGCGCCGAATCCGGGGCGCGCGGGCCGTTGCACGGCATTCCCGTCATCGTTCGGGACGACCTGGATACCCTTGAGCTGCCTACCACGGCGGGCTCGGCCACGCTGCGCGGCCACGAGCCCCTGCGCGATGCCTTCGTGGTGGCGCGATTGCGGGCGGCCGGTGCGGTGATTCTCGCCAAGGCGAATCTGAGCGAGCTCGGTCTCGCCGTCGGCCGACCCGGCTATAGCTCCGCCGGCGGCCAGACCCGCAACCCGTACAACGCCCGCCGCGCACCGTCGCTCGCGGGTGACGGCGTCGCCGTCGCGGCGAGCCTGGGCATGCTGGCGGTGGGCACGGACAGCATCGGCGGCCTGCGCGGCCCCGCCGCCGTGTCGGCTGTGGCCGGCCTCAGGCCCAGCCTCGGACTCACCAGTCGGGCGGGAGTCGTGCCGACGGCGCTCAGCGTCGAAGTCACCGGCCTGCTCGCGCGCAGTGTCCCCGATCTGGCACTGGCCCTGGAGGCCATCGCTGTCGAGGATGCCGCAGACCCGCGCACCGCCGACCCGCCCGAGCGCCCTGAGCACTACGCCGAGGGGCTCGCGGAGGCCACGCTGGAAGGGGTCAGATTGGGCGTCGCGGAGGACTATCGCGGCGGCAACCGCGAGGTGGACCGCGTCTTCGCCGGCGCGCAGGAGCTGCTGCGCGCTCAGGGCGCGGTGCTGGTGGACGTGACCCTGCCCGACAGCGTTCTGAACGCGGGCAGGGATATTCTGGATCGGCTCATCGAGACCGAGTTTCGGGATCAGGTGAACGCCTATCTGCTGCACACTGAGCAAGGCATGCCGCACAGCCTGGCGGAGCTCTTGCGCATGAGCGAGTCGCCGCTCATCGCCGGCTCGCCGACGCCCGTGCAGCCAGCGCGCCTCGGTGCCTATCGTGCGGCCTTGCGCAGTCCGGGACTCGCCGATCTGCATTATTTGCATATCCTCTCCAGCCGGCTCCCGGCGGCGCGGGCCGCCGTCGCCAAGGTCTTCGCCGACGGCGAGCTGGATGCCTTGGTGCTGCCCACCATGCTCTGCCCGGCCTCCTCGCTGCTGCACGACTACGACAGCAGCTACGACTGCGATGCGGATGATCCGCTCCAACCCGCCTACCTCGCGTCGGTCGCCGGCCTGCCGGAGCTGACCCTGCCCATGGGCTGGACCGATGCCGGCCTACCCCTCGGACTCTCGCTTGTCGGCAGGCCCTTCTCCGAGGCACATCTGCTCGCCCTCGGCCGTGCCTTCGAGCAAACCGCCGCCGCGCGCCGCCCGCCGGATTTGCCGGCGGTTCCCCTCCCGCCACCACTGTCAAGCGGCGACAGCCCAACACAGTAGCGGACAAATTGGCCCGCCTTGTCCACGGACCATGGCCATAAGGCGCAGTCCACGGTATGCTCACGACTGTCGGTGAGCCAGGACTCGCCCTGGGTGTGACGAGCGGGGGCTCGCCGCTGCCCGGCGGTCGTTCTCGGCGAGGTCGGCCCGCTGGCTGCGCCGGTAACCTGTAAAGGTCCGATTCGTCTGCTTGACATGGAGCCATGACGCCAATGGGAGAGGATGAGCTAACGGCATCGTGCGCCTGCGGGTCCGGCGGGCTCACGCAGAGCGATTTGGCGGTCTTGGATTTGTTGACTACGCCGGTGTGGGTGTTCGACACCCAGCGCCGGCGCATGTGGTGGGCCAATCGGGCGGCCCTGACCCTATGGAATGCCGCCGATCTGGACGAGCTGCTCGCTCGCGACTTCGCCGCCGACATGTCCGACGTCACCGCCGCGCGTCTGCGCGATCATCTGCGCCGTTTTCGCGCCGGCGAGCCGCTGCTGGAGCAATGGACCTGCTATCCCGGCGGTCGCCCACAGACCCTGGAGTGCACCTGCTCCGGCGTGCGCCTCGACGACGGCCGTCTGCTCGTCCTGGCAGAGGCCCGCCCACCGGCTGCGCAAGCGGCCGGTGACGATGCCGCGCGCGAGAGCGAGCGCACCTACCGCACCCTCATCGAGCACAGCCCCGCCGGGTTCCTGCTGCTCGCCGCCAACGGCGAGATCCGGGAGTTGAACGCCGCGCTGTGCGACATGCTCGGCCACAGCCGCGAGTCGCTGATCGGCCGCGATGCCGCCGAATTGCTGGACCCCTGCGAGCAAGCGGGCTTTCGCGCCCGCCTGGACGCGGCGGCGCAGGAACCGGTGCCGGCACTGGAGATGAGCATGCGCCACGGCGCCGGCGGCTCGGTGCCGGTGCAGCTGGTGCTCGCGACACTGCCGGATCAGCTGGGGGCGCGTGGCTGCTTCGCCTTCGTCACGGATCTGTCCGAGCGCAAGCGCGTCCAGGCCTCCTTGGAAAAGCTCTCGCGCGCCATGGAGCACAGCGGCAGCGCGGTCATGATCACCGACGCCGATGGGCGCATCGAATACGTGAACCCGCAGTTCACCCGGCTCACGGGCTATACCCCCGATGAGGTCCACGGCCGCAATCCCAGCATGCTGGGTGCCGGGGATATGTCGCCTGCGGTGTCTGCCAAGCTCTGGCGCAGCATAGCCGCCGGCGATGTCTGGCGTGGTGAGGTCCACAATCGGCGCAAGGACGGCTCCCTTTACTGGACGCTGCTCACCATCGCGCCGATCAAGGACGCCGCCGGCGGCATCCATCGCTACGTCGGCGTAAGCGAGGACGTGACGGCCCTCAAGGAAGCCCATGAACGGGCGGAGAAGCTCTCGCGCTACGACGGGCTCACCGGACTCGCCAACCGCCGGCTGTTCGCGGAGCGGCTGACGGCGGCGGTGACGGCGGCCCGCGACGGTGCGCCCCCTGCGGCTTTGCTCTTCCTGGACCTCGACGGCTTCAAGGAAATCAACGACACCCTGGGCCATGAGGTGGGGGACCGGGTCCTGTGTCAGGTGGCGCAGCGACTCGGCGACGGCCTGCGCGATGGCGACACCCTGGCCCGGCTCGGCGGGGATGAGTTCGCGGTGCTCTTGCCGGGTCTGCGGCAGGCGGAGGACGCCGAGGCGGTGGCCGCCAAGGTACTCAGCCTGCTGGAGCGGCCCGTGGAGCTGCCGGGCTTGCAGCGCCCCCTGGGGGCGAGTATCGGAATCGCGCTGATGCCCCGAGATGGTGCCGACGCGGATCAGCTGCTGCGCAATGCGGACCTGGCTATGTACAGCGCCAAGAGCGCCGGCCGCGGACAGTATCGGGTGTTCAGCGAGGACATGCATCGGTCGTTGTCCGCACGGGTGCAAACGGAGCAGGAGCTCCGCGCTGCCCTCGCCGAGGATGAGCTGACGCTGTTCTACCAGCCGGTGCTGCGCCTCGCGGATATGACGGTGGTGGGCGCGGAGGCGCTGGTGCGTTGGCAGCACCCGCAGCGCGGACTGGTATTGCCGGAGGCCTTCATCGGCGTGGCCGAGGCGACGGGCCTGAGCGCAGCCTTGGGCGAGCGAGTGCTGCGGCTCGCGGGAGCCGACCTGGTCGACACCCTGGCGGCGACACCACTGCAGTGGATCAGCATCAATGTGTCCGCCCGCCAGCTGCGCTCGGCAGCGTTCGCGCGCAGCCTCCATGGGCTGCTACTCACCAAGGGCGTCACCCCGGCACGGCTCAAGCTGGAGCTCAGCGAAACCACGCTGATGCAAAACGGGCGCCCGGATCACGCCGCCCTGGAGCGTCTGGGCCACCTGGGCGTCGGTCTGGCCGTGGACGATTTCGGTACCGGCTGGTCGTCCATGGCCTATCTCAAGCAGGTGCCCGTGGACAGCCTGAAAGTGGATCAGTCTTTCGTGCAGTCGCTGCCGGCGGAAGCCAACGACCGCGCCATCACCACCGCCGTGCTGGCCATGGCGCGTGCGCTCGGCATCAGCGTCATCGCCGAAGGCATCGACAGCGCCGAGCAGTTGACCTTCCTGCGGGCCCTGGGCTGCGAATACGGGCAGGGCTTCCTCCTCGGCCGCCCCATGCCGGCGGCGCAGCTCGCGTCATGGCTTGCGGGCCGACCAGCGCCGCAGCCACCCTGATAGCAAGAGCCTGACGGCGCAAAACGTCGTCATGGGCGGGAATCCATGCGATCCTTGGGCCAGGTCTGTCGCTGCGAGGACACCCGTAAGGCCCACCATGACCTTTCCGCCCGAGCGCGATGAGCGCGTCAACCATTGGCTCGATGAGCTCGGACTGAGTGAGCTCGCCGACGTCTTCGCCCGTGAGCGCATCGACTGGGAGCTGCTGCCGGAGCTGGGCGAGGCCGACCTGCGCGAGCTGGCCATCCCGCTGGGCCACCGCAAGCGGCTGTTGCAGGGCATCGACGGCCTGCGCGCGGCGCCCCCGGCCGCCGTGGCACCGGCGGCCGACGACGCCGAGCGGCGGCTGTTGACCGTGCTGTTCTCGGATCTCGTCGGCTACACGGCCCTCGGCCGGCGCCTGGACGCCGAGGACTTGCAGGACGTGCTCGACGCCTACCGCAGCTGCTGCGGCGCCGCCATCGAGCGCTTCGGCGGCCATGTGGCCAATTATCTCGGCGACGGCGTCATGGTCTACTTCGGCTATCCCAAGGCCAGCGAGCAGGATGCCGAGCGCGCCGTGCACACGGCCCTGGACCTGATGCGGCGCCTGGGCGCACAGCCGGATATCCACGGCGTTCGCGTGCAGGCGCGCGTCGGCATCGCCACCGGCCCGGTGGTGGTGGGCCGGCTCATCGGCCTCGGCACCGCCCGGGAGCGCTCGGTGGTTGGGGAGACGCCGAGCCTCGCGGCGCGGCTGCAATCCCTGGCGGCGCCGGGCGCTGTCGTCGTCGCCGACAGCACCCGCAGGCTCACCGGCGGGCTCTTCGACTGGCGGGATCTGGGGCCGCAGGTGCTCAAGGGCTTCGACGCGCCGGTGCCGGCCTGGCAGCCGCTGGGGGAGCGGCAGGTGGACAGCCGCTTCGAGGCCCGACGCCAGCTCGACAACCCCGGCGGCGAGGCGGGCGGCGAGGCGGGCGAGGGGCCGGCGATGATCGGCCGCGACGCTGAGCTCAGCGAGCTCCTGTCCCTGTGGCAGCAGTGCGAGGCCGGCCGCGGCAGCCTGGTGCTGCTGCGCGGCGAGGCCGGCATCGGCAAGTCGCGGCTCGTGCAGGCGCTGCGCGCGGCGGTGGCCCAGCGCCCGCACGTGGCGCTGCGGCTCTATGGCTCCCCCTATTTCAGCAGCACGGCCCTGTACCCGCTGATCGCTCAGCTGGAGCGCTCCGCAGGCTTCCACCGCCACGACGACACCGACACGCGCCTGGACAAGCTGACGCGCCTGCTGGCCGAAACCGGCCAGGACCACCCGGCGGTGCTGCCGCTCTTCGCCGACGTGCTCTCCCTGCCCACGGACCGCTGGCCCAGCCTCGAGCTGACGCCGCAGCTGCGCCGGGCCGAGACCCTGCGCGTGCTGCTGGAGCGCCTGCGGCGGGTGGCCGAGCGCGCGCCCGTGCTGCTGGTGCTGGAAGACCTGCACTGGGTGGACCCGACGACGCTGGAGCTGCTGGGCAAGGTCGCGGACATGCTGGCGGAGCTGCCCCTGCTCGTGGTGCTGACGGCTCGGCCCGAGCAGCGCGAGCCGCCGTTCGAGCCCCTGTTCGCGCCGGATGGGGCCCATCCCGCCGCCCGCGTGCTGGAGCTGGCGCGGCTGTCGCCCGGCGATACGGCCCGGGTCATGGTGGGGCTGGCCGGCAAGCCGCTGGCGCCGGCGCTCTATCAGCGCATCCATGCCAAGGCCGACGGCGTGCCCCTGTTCGTCGAGGAGCTCACCAAAAACCTGCTGGAGAGCGGCGCCCTCGCGGAGCGCAACGGCGAGCTCGCCGCCGCCGGCGGCGACGCCGCGCTGGCGATTCCCGACACCCTGCGGGACTCGCTGATGGCGCGCCTGGATCGCTTGCCGGACACCCGGGAGCTGGCGCAGGTGGGGGCAGTCATCGGCCGGCAGTTCAGTCATACCCTGCTCGCCCGGGTGCTGGCGCGCGACCCAGCCGAGCTGGCGCCGGGCCTCGGGCGCCTCGCCGAGGCGGAGCTGGTCTTCGCCAGCGGCGGCGAGGACCACCGGCAATACAGCTTCAAGCACGCGCTGGTGCAGGACGCCGCCTACAACAGCCTGCTGCGGCGCCGGCGCCGGGCGCTGCACCAACGGGTCGCGGCGGTGCTGGAGGCGGAGCTCCCGGACGTGGTCACCGGCGAGCCCGAGCTGCTCGCCCATCACCACGCCGGTGCGGATCAGCCGGACCGGGCGGCGACCTACTGGCAGCGCGCCGGCGAGCGGGCCCTGCAGCGCTCCGCCAACGAGGAGGCCATCGCCTACTTGAATCGGGCCCTACCCATGGTGGAGCGCCTGCCGGCGTCCCTGGAGCGCAATCAGCTGGAGCTCGGCCTCTATGCGAGCCTGGGCCCGGCGCTGATGATGGCCCGCGGCTACACCGCGCAGGAGGTGCAGCGGGCCTACGAGCGCGCCGGCGAGCTCTGCTCCCAGGTGGGCGAGACGCCGCTGCTGGTGCCGGCGCTGTTCGGGCTCTGGATCCACTACGCGGCCCGCTTCGAGCTGGCCGAATGCCGGCGCATGGGCGAGCAGCTCTTCGCCGTCGGCGCCGCCTCGGGCGACCCGGACCTGATCCTGGAGACCCACGTGGTGCTCGGCTCCACCACCTTCCACATGGCGGAGCTCGAGAAAGCCGCGGGCCACCTGCGTCATGTGGTGGACCACTATGACCCCGAGCGCCACGGCCACCACGCCTATACCTTCGGCCAGGACCCGCGGGTGGCCGCCGGCGTGTATCTGGCCAACACCCTCTGGTGCCTGGGCGAGTCGGCGCCGGCGAACGCCATGGCCGAGCAGGCGTTAGGCTGGGCCCGGGACCTGGGGCATCCCTACAGCCTGGCGCTGGGGCTGGTGTTCGCGGCCAGGGTGCGGCAGAAGGAGCGCGATGCGGCGGGCACGGAGCGCCTGGCGCAGGAGGCCGTGAGCCTGTCGCAGCGCCAGGGCTTTCCGGCGGTGCAGTGCATGGCCCAGGGGCTGCTCGGCTGGGCGCTCGTCGCCCGCGGCGAGCATGCCGCCGGGCTGGACGTCCAGCGCCAGGGGCTGGACTTCGGTCAGGCCATCGGCCACGGCGTCTCCCGGGCCTGGTTTCTGGCGCTGCTGGCGGACTCGGCGCTGGACGCGGGCGATGCCGAAGCCGCCGGGGCAGCGCTCACGGAGGCCGTCGCCAACATCGAGCGCGTCGGCACCCAGGTGGAGGAAGCGGAGGTCTACCGGGTCATGGCCCGGCTCCAGGAGCACCTGGGCCGGGAGAGCGAGGCGCGCGACTGGCTGCGCCGGGCACGGGCCTGTGCGCACGCCCAGCAGGCCGCCGGCTGGCACCGCCATCTCAATGCCATGGCCGCGGCGGCGTCGTTGGAGTGATGCGCCGGCGTGAATGCGGAGCTTGGCCGGTTTTCGGTGCTCCTGGGTTGTCTCCGGCGTCGTTCAAGTCGATTGCGACGACGGTTACGACAACGAGTATTGCCGTTTCGATCCCGATAGCGATCCCGATCCCGATCCCGATCCCGATCCCGATCCCGATCCCGATAGGGATAACGATTTCGGTGTCGATTTGGAGGGCTCAGATCTCGATGCTCTCGCCGATACCGCTGGGCAGGAGATAGTCCCGCGCGCGCTGCTCGCCCTGGTTGCGGGTGTGGATGGTTGCGGCGATTGCATCCAGGCGCTTGCGCAGCTCGCCGATGAGCGCCCACACCGCCGGCAGGTCCGCAAAGGCGGAGAAGCCGTAGCCGCCGAGGGGCTCGGCGGTGGGCTCGCTCAGCAAATGCACCATCAGGATCTGCTGGGCGCAGGCCCCGAAGCCCGGCAGCGCGCGCATCAAATCGTCCTCGCTCGCGCTGCACTTGTTGGTGGGTGCCGGCGCGTACAGGGCGCCCGGCACGTTCGGCACATAGCCGAACATGTCGTATTGACCGTTGTTGACGGCGGCATGCCCGGCGCTGGCGGTGTAGATGATCCGGGTCACCGTGTCCGCCAGCAGGGTGCGGGTGTGGATGCCCTCGGCACCGGGAAAGTCGCGGATGCGCCCGCCGTCGGCGGCGGCGAGCTCGCGGGCCCAGGCCTTAAGCTCCGTGTCGGCGGCGACGCCGGCGTCGTCGGCGTAGAAGAGCGCCAGATAACCGCTGACGAAGTCATGCAGGGCAGCCCAGATCTGCTGCACGTCGTCGCGGTAGTCGTAGCGGGGCAGGGCGTCTTCGTCCATGACGCCGCGGCGCTTCAGGTCCTCGATGGGGTGCATGTCCGCATAGGACCATTGCGCCCAGGCCTTGGCCAGCAGCTCTAGGCTGCCGGCGGCGCCCGCTGCCAGGGTCTTGTCGATGGGGCCGCCCGGCGCCAGCAGCTTGCGCCGCGCCGTATCGTTGATGGCCAGGGTGTAGCGAAAGTGCGGCGTCAGCAGGGCGCTCAGGGGATGGTCCGGGTGCAGCTGGCGGGCGCTGGCCACCGCGAAGACCTCCGCCACCAGGTGCGTGCGCAGCAGGTGCGAGACGATCTCGTGCATGTGCGCGTCGGCGCTTTGCAGGAACCGCGTCACGGTCACCCACAGCCAGGCCGAGTCCTTGGGCGTGAACACCGGATTCTGCGGCCCCGGCATCTGGCGCAGCTGGGCGGCGATGGGCAGCAGCCGGCCGAGCTTGTCCACGTAGAGCAGGCAGATGGGCGCGGTGAGATAGCCGTTCTTGGTGCTGACGTCCTCCAGCAGCGGGTAATCCAGCAGGTAGAGGCGCCCGCGGCCGAGGGCAGCCTGCAGGCTGTCGCCGTCGTCCAGCAGGCCGGCGACCATTGCGTCGGTCACCGGCAGGTTCTCCGGCAGGGCCTCGCAGCGGCGGATCATCAGCGGGTTGATGCCTGCCAGGCGCTGGCGGGCGAATTCGGCGTCCTCCATCCAGCGCCGAGCCGTGATGGGCTTCTTGCGCACGGAGTAGAAGACCTCGTAGCGCCTGAGTCCGCGCAGGGTGCCGAAGGTCCAGCGCAGCCAGCCGAGCACCAGGTCCAGCGCCGTCACCGCCAGGTCGCTGTTCATGCGCCAGCGCTTCTGGAGATCGAAGGCTTCGCGCTGCGGCAGCGCCGCCACGTGGGGCGGGGCGCCCGCGGGATGCGCCCAGCGGTAGAGGCTGCGGCGCACCGCCAGGGTCTCCTGCCGGCGGCGGCGCGCGTCGGGGTCGGCGTCCTGGGGCAGGCACAGCGGCCGCGGCCGGGTGTTTGGCTCCGGCACCACGCGGGCGTCCGGGATGGGCTTCGGCATGGTGAAGAGCCGGTAGGACAGCAGTCTGGCCCGCTTGGTCCAGATGTCGAGCTTGCGCAGGTGGTTGAGCGACGCCGGGTCGTGAATGGAGCGGGCCTTGGGCACGCCCATGCACTTGGGCAGGTTGCTGATGTGGAACCACATGCGCTGGCCGCTTTCGTAGTCCAGCGTGCGCTCCAGCTCCACCTCCGCAAGCGGCAGCCAGGGATGGGTCTCCTCGTCCCAGGGGTGCACGCAATTGAGCAGGTCCCGGCTGTCGTCCGGCTGCCTGCGGTGGAGCTGCCACTCCAGGTGGTAGCGGATGGGGCCCCAGGCGATGCGCCGCTCCAGGTCGTCCTTCAGGTAGTTGCGCGAGCGCGTCTCGCCGGGGCGGATCAGCTGCCGCCATAGGCATTGGAGCTCGTCGTCGGTGGCGCGGCCGTGGTCGCGCTCGCGGCCCTCGGGCAGCAGCCGGAACTTCACGTAGTAGTCGACGCCGTCGGCGGAGCGGAAGGCGAGCGGGGTTTTCGAGTAGTAGCGCAGCCGGGTGTAGCTGTCGGGATAGCGCAGGGCGCCGCGGATGCCGGCGAGCTCGTCCGGATAGCGCTTGAGATAGGGGACGATGTAGGGATCGCGCCCGCGGATGGTGGCCCACATGAATTGCAGGAAGGTGTAGGCGTCCTCGAAGGGCCCGGCGTTGCCGCTGTTCATCATCAGGTCCAGCGGGCTGTCGTAGGGGGCGTCGGTGAACTTGAGCGACGCCGCCCGCGCCACCAGCCGGGCGTCGTCCATGTAGGAGACGCTGGCGTGGCGCAGCCGGCACGGGAACACCCGCCCAGGCGTGAAGAAGCCGTCCTCCGGGAATTGCGGGTTGTCGACGATGCGCACTCGCCCGGCCAGTGCCATGCCGTTCTCGTGCGACATGCGCACGCGCTTGAGCAGGGAGTTGAGCGTGATCAGGACGATGATCAGCAGACTCACCAGCGCCAGCAGCAGCCGATCGTAGAGGAGCTTGAACAACGCCTTCACTGAGGTGCCCTCGCCCAGAATCGAAGCCGACACTCTACCCTAAAGGCTGACCGCATTACTGGGATGAATCGCGCTCACGCGCGCAGCGAGCCGTGCCCAACCGCCCCGCCGTCGCCCCGGGGCGCTGGAGCTTTGCCTTTTTTGCGGGGGCGGAATCCGGGGCAGAGCGGCGGGGTTTCCGGAGAGTGCTCGCGCCCGACTCTCAGTGCTTGCTCAGGTGACGGTCTGCGTCCATTCGCTCATGCAGAACGCGGACGACCTCGATGCGAGTAGCCTTAAGGCGGTAGTAGACGCTGTGATGGCGGATGCGCAAGCGCCGGTAGCCTGCGCGGATATGCCCGCAGTCGCTGCCAAGACCTGGATTCCCGGCGAGGGCATCGATGCCCTTGTTCAATTCGTCGAGATACCGGTCGGCCTGTTCGACGCCCCAGGTCTCGAAGGAGTAGCGCCAGATCGCGACCAGGTCGTCCTCGGCGGCGACTTGCTTGTGAATTTCAACCATCATCCGGGCCTATGCCGGCCTCCTTCCTGGCTCGCTGCTTGATGGCCTCCATGTCGAGAGGCCCAGCCGGGCCGCTGTCCTCGCCTTCGATGAGGGCCTGTCGCAGCGCTTCCAGCTTTGAGGTCGCCTCCCGCTCTTCCAGAAGCCGCAGGGATTCGCGCAGCACCTCGCTGACGGAGGCATAGCGTCCGCTTTCGACGAGGCTGATCACGAAGTCGTTCCAATGATCGCCGAGTGTAACAGTTTGTGTTCTGGCCATAGTGTCCTCCTCCAGTCGTGAAAATGACAGATTATAAGACTTTGTCTTACCGTTCAATCCTCCGGCGTGACGCCGACGGGGAGCGACAATGAAGCAGTGTTTCTCTCTGGCACGCGAACTGCTGCTCAGCGAGTGACGGGACGCAGCAATGCGCCCGCCCAAGGCCAAACCGCAAACGCTGAGGAGCGAATCATGTCCATTGCCAAGGTCATCGAGATCACTGCCGAGTCCGTGGAGAGCTTCGAGGATGCCATTCGCAGCGGCATCGAGGAGGCCAACAAGAGTGTGCGCAATGTCCAGGGCGCCTGGGTCAAGGAGCACAAGGTGGTCGTCAGCGACGGCCGCATCAGCGCCTTCCGGGTGGATATGAAGGTCACCTTCGTCGTCGAGTGAGCACGCCCCCGGGCGCGCTCGCCCGCTCGCGCATGCGCCGGGCTGCCCGGCCGGCGGGCGGTGATACACCGACACGGGGATTGTTCATGGCTGCGTTGGATACCGCCCGCTCCGGCAGGCGCTCGGGGCCGTCACAGGGCTCCTCCAGCACCGGGAGCGCACCGGTGGCCACACTCGCTGAGCTGTCGGGCCTGCTCGCCCAGCGCGGCGGCGAGACCGCATTGGTGCAATTCACCCGGCCCGCTGCCGGTGCCGATGACGACGGCGGCGCCGAGGTGTGGTCCGGTGCGGCCCTCGCGCAGGCCGCCGCCCGCACCGCGCTCGGTCTGCAAGCCGCAGGCGTGGCGCCCGGGGAGCGCGTCCTGCTCTATGCGCCGACTTCGCCGCGCTGGGTCATCGCCTGCCTCGGACTGCTGCGCCTCAGCGCCGTGCCGGTGCCCGTGGACAACCAGGCGGATGCGACGGACCTCGCGCATATCGCCGCCGCCAGCGGGGCGCGGCGTGCCTTCACGGCGGCACAGTCGGCGCCGCGGCTCGCCGAGGCCGCCGGGGATGACGCGTTGGAAGCGATCCTGCTGGATGCCGACGACGGCCCGGAAGAAGACTGCGGCGACGAGGCCGGCAGCAAGCCGGCGGCGGCGGACATAGCGGCGGAGTCCGACGGCGGGCGGGCGGTCGCTCCGGCTTCGAGCCGCCCCGCCGCGACCCTGGCGGCGCTCGCGGGTCCGCTGGACCCGGAGTCCCCCGGAGCGGAGCCGGTGGACGAAAGCGCTCTGCCCGAGGCGCCGGACTCGGATGCCGAGGCCGTGCTCTTCTTCACCTCCGGTACCTCCGGCCCGCCCAAGGGCGTGCCCCTGACCCATCGCAACTTGCTGTCGAACCTCGCGGCAATCCTGGCCGAGGACATCGTCACCGAGGCCGACCGGCTGCTGCTGCCGCTGCCCCTGCATCACGTCTACCCCTTCTCGCTGGGGCTGCTGGCGCCGCTGGTGCGGGGTGTGCCCATCGTGCTGCCGCAGGCGCTCACCGGCGCCGCACTGGCGCGGGCGCTGAAGGCCGGCGACGTGAGCCTGGTTCTCGGCATCCCGCGGCTCTATGCGGCCCTGCTCGACGCCGTGGAGCGGCGCATCGGCGCCGGCGGCCGGCTTGCGCGCTGGGCCTTCCACGGGCTGCTGCGGCTCGCCACCGTCCTGCGCCGGCATGGCTTGTCGGTGGGCGGGCCGTTGTTCGCAGCGCTGCGCCGGCGTATCGCACCCGGGCTGCGGCTGCTGGTGTCCGGTGGCGCCGCGCTGGACCCGGGCCTGGGGGAGCGCCTGGAGGTGCTCGGCTGGACGGTGGCAACCGGCTACGGCCTCACCGAGACGGCGCCCATTCTCACCGTCATGCGGCCCGGCGAGGGCCGCTTCGATACCGCCGGCCGAGCGCTGCCCGGGGTGGAGCTGCGCATCGCTGCCCGGCACGAAAACGCCGACAGTCCGTCCGAAGGCGAGACGCAGCCCGGCGAGGTGCAGGCGCGCGGGCCCAACGTGTTTTCCGGCTATCTCGGCACGTCGAGCGCCGCCGACGATCCCTTCACGGACGACCACTGGCTCGGTACCGGCGACCTCGGCACTCTGGACAGCGATGGCTGGCTGCGGCTCAGCGGCCGTGCCTCGGCCCGCATCGTGCTCGCCGGTGGCGAGAACGTCGATCCGGAGTCGGTGGAGGTCAGGCTCGATGACGCCGCCGCCATCGCGGAGTCGGGCGTGCTGGGGCACGACGGCGCCCTCGCTGCGGTGTTGGTGCCGGACCCCGACACGGCGCGCGGTGCGGATCCGGAAACCCTGCGCAAGCGCCTGCGCGAGGCGGCGCAAGCGGCGCTCGCGGACGCGCCGAGCTGGCGCCGGCCCAGCCACATCCAGGTGGACCGAAGGCCGCTGCCGCGCACCCGCCTCGGCAAGCTGCGCCGCGGGCGCCTGCGCGAGCGCTTCGATGCCCTGCGCGCCGGGGAAGCGGAGCCGGCGGCGGCCGGGCTGCTGCCGCGTGCCGAGCTGGCGCGGGACGACCGTGCCCTGGTCGACGACCCCGCCGCGGCCCGGATCTGGGACTGGCTCGGCGAGCGCTTCGCGGACCGCCGCATCACACCGGACACGGACCTCCAGCTGGATCTCGGCGTGGACTCCTTGGAGTGGGTCGCCATGGGTTTGGAGCTTCAGGACGCGGCGGGGCTGGCCCTGGACGAGGACGCCATCGGCCGGGTGGCGACGGTCCGGGATCTGCTGCAGGAGGCTGTCGCCGCAGGCCGTGCCGCATCCGCCGGGCAGGGCGAAGACCTGGAGGCCAGGCTCGCGGACGCGCAGGCGATGCTGGACGCCGATCAGCGCGAGCGCCTAGAGCCGCCCGGCCGCGGCGCGGCCCTGCTGGCGGCGGTGCTGCAAGCGCTGGCGCGCTTGGTGATGCGCCGGTGGTTCCGGCTGGATGCGCGCGGGATCGAGCACCTGCCGGCCGCCGGGCCCTGTATCCTCGCGCCCAACCACGAGAGCGTGCTGGATCCCATCGTCATCGCCGCCGTTCTCTCGCCGGCGCAGCGGCGCCATACCTTCTGGGGCGGATTCACCGAGCGCATGTTCGCCACGCCCTGGATGCGACTTGTCAGCCGTGCCTATCGCGTGCTGCCGGTGGCGCCGGCGAAACGGCCGGTCACCAGCCTCGCCTATGGCGCCGCCGCGCTCTCCCGCGGCGGCCTGCTGGTCTGGTTTCCGGAGGGGCGCCGCCACCCGGACGCGGAGATCGGATCTTTCCGGCCCGGTATCGGCAGCCTAGCCCGGGCACAGCAGGCAGCCATAGTACCTTGCTTGATCCGCAACACCGGCGCCGCCCTGCCGCCGGGGGGCTGGTGGCCGAAGCGCCGGCGGCTGCTGCTGCGGATGGGTCCGGCGGCGGATGTCGCGACCCTGGAGGCAGAAGGCAGCGGCGACACGCCGGCGGAGCGCATCGCCGAGGCCCTCCGGCGCCGAGTGTTGGCATTGACCGAGGAGGCGGGGGACTGACCGCGCGCTCGCGCGCCCAAGCGGCGCCGGCGCCGGCGCCGAATCGGGGTTTTATGCTAAGCGACCCATGGCCGGTACAAAGCACCGGCGTGGTGCTGGTGGGAAAGCACCGATTGCTGGGTCAAAGCAACCTCGGGACGTCGGGCTCCATGATTGCTGCTTGGCCCCGCTGCCGTGGCCGCGGGGCACTCTACACCTTGCTCGCGGGGCTTTCGGGCGCGCTCAGGGCTTGCGGCTGAGGGCCGTGCTCAGCCGCCGTACCAGCTCGTCGCGAGCCGGTCGCTCGTCGGCCTCGGCCACGCCGAGGGAGCGGGCGTGGTCGACGAGCTCGGCGTCGGTCCAGCGAGCGAATGTAGGGCAGTGGCCCGGCGGCTGCGCCGCACCCGCCTCGGTGTGGGTATGCCACCGCCGGTGGTTGACAGGCACCGCGGCAGGCCCGGTCGGTGGGTGTCGAGCAATGCTGGCTGCGGGCGCCGCCGAACCGGTCGATGGGCGTGCTGGCAGGCGCGACTGCCCGGCAGCGGCGGAGTGGCATGCAGACTGCTGACCCCGAAGGTCGATACCGGACCGATGCGGCCGCGACAGTGCACTGCGCCTGGCTCGCGCTGGTCGCGGTATTCCAAAGTCACAGACCGATTACGGAGACTTGCTTTATGAACATGCCTATCAGGGCCGTGGTTGCTGCGCTGGGTCTCGGACTGGCCGCGCCGGCGTCGCTGGTCGCCGAAGAGATGAATGAGCGCGCGCAAGAGCTACGGAGCGCGACGGAGACGCTCGATGAGGCGGCGGAAGTCGTGGACACGCTGAATGACGACGCCGACGCGCGTCGCTTATTGGACCGAGCGCAGGCCGTCTTCATCGTACCCGATTATGCGCGTGCCTCCCTCATTGCCGGTGCCGCTGGTGGGCAAGGGGTGTTGATGAGCCGCACCGACGATGGTTGGTCCGGCCCTGCCTTCTATAACATCGGTGCCATCAATCTCGGCGTCGCCGCCGGCGTCGAGGGCGGCTCCATTGCGTTCTTGCTCATGAGCAGCGACGCGCTGCGGGGCTTTCGCGAGGAGCACAATTTCTCGTTGAACGCTGCAGCAGTTCCAAATTTAAAAGCATGATGTTATGAAGGACTCTTCACAAGTTACTGGAGAGTCCGATGGTCCTGAGGCCCAAGCCCGAGCCCAAGCCGGAGTCCAAGCCCGAGCCCACTACGCAGCGGTTCACGGCGGCAACGGTGGTGACGAGGATCCGCCGAGCGCTGGACGAGCTGCCGGACGCGCGCAAGGGCGGCAACAACCAGCGTTACGCGATGGGCGACGCGG
>NZ_NRRV01000071.1 GCF_016583825.1 Thiohalocapsa halophila
GAGCAGTGGGTCGAGAACAACATCGGGCTTTCCATGCTCGCGCGACGGCGGCGGGCCTTCAGGCCTGACACGAAAACTGCATGAACGGATTGGGCGTCAGACACGGTAAAGTGAACAACCTACCCCGGGGCCACCCGTAAGCTGGTGGACTGCGCTTCGCTTGTCCACCCTGCGACTGCCCGCGTGGTTGGATTTGTAATCGCGGCCGCCTCGTCGACCAAGGCGACATGCCCGTGATGAAGGGCCTGATCGAGCGCGGCACCCGCGGCAACCCGACATCCGAGGCCGCCCGTGCAAGGCTCAAGGAGCTCCACGCCGTGCTCAAGCAGCGCAAGGCCGAGCGCAGCGAGGCGGACACCGACGACGCTGCCTTGGAGAAGGCCGCCGCCGACGAGGCCGAGGCGGAGCGGGTGCGCCAGTCCCTGGAGACGCCGGAGGCGCCGGACGCCGACAAGCCGCCGCTGATGAGCGTCAAGGAGCGCGAGCAGTACCTGAACCTGCGAAGCCGAGCCCAGTTCAGCCCCTATTTCATGCACCATCGCGCCAAGGCGGAGGAGCACACCCGCGCCATCGCCGAGATCGGCCGGCGCATGGAGCAGCACCGCGCGCGGCGCGCCGCCGGGGTGGCCAAGGTCGACGGCGGTGCGGATGTGAAGCCCATCGCGCTGGATGACCCCAATGCGCCGCGACCCGAAGATCCGGTGTTGGCCCAAGACCCCTGCGACATCGTGGTGGTCTCCGGCCTGCCGCGCTCCGGCACCTCGATGATGATGCAGATGCTCCAAGCCGGCGGCATCAGCCCCCTCACCGACGGCGAGCGCGCCGCCGACGACGACAACCCCAAGGGCTACTACGAGTACGAGCCGGCCAAGCGGCTGATGACGGACCGTACCTGGCTGCCCGCGGCGGACGGCAAGGCGGTGAAGGTCATCGCCCAGCTGCTGCCGTACTTACCCCCGAAGCCACACCGGTTCAAGGTCATCTTCATGGAGCGCGATCTCGACGAGGTGGCCGCGTCACAGGCCAGGATGCTCGCGAACCTGGACAAGCAGGGCGCCCGGCTGCCCGAGGACAAGATGAAGCAGAACTATGCCCAGCAGATTGCCGCGCTGAAGCGGCTGCTCGGCCAGCACGGCAGTGTCACCACCCTGTGGCTGGACCATGCCGCGGTGCTGGCGGCACCCGCGAAGCTGGCGCGGCGTGTGGCGCTCTTCCTCGGCCCCATGGGCGGGCCGAGCCGCGACCGGCCGCTCGACGAGCAGGCGATGGCCGCGGTGGTGGAGCCGAGCCTGCACCGACAGCGCGTGGCAGGGGCTTCCAGCCGCGACGGCCTCGATGGATGCGCCGGCGGGGATTCGCGCGGCTGAAGCCGTTTGCAGGTGCGGCGGGGGCGGGTCCGCCGGCTCGCGCTGCGACGATCGCGGCTGGAAGCCGCTCGCACGGCGTCCTCAGCTCATGTAGGCCAGCGCCTCGGCTCCCGGGTTGGGTAGGCCCGCGGTGCGCCAGGCGGCCCGGCAGGTGCCGAAGAGCTGCTTGACCCGCGCCTTGTGCATGCTCTGCTCGTGGCAGAGCTGCTTCACCGGGGGCAGGGCGCCGTAGCTCAGGAAGTGCTCGCGCAGGTAGTAGACGACGGCCATGTGCTCTTCGGTGAGGGTGCCGCGGCCGTCGCGCGCGGTCACCAGGCAGGCGAAGGTCTCGGTCCACAGGTGCGGGTCGGTGATGAAGCCGTCCTCGTCCACGGGCAGGGGCTCGTGAATGGAGTGGAAGCGGGGTTTGGTCTGCGGCTGGGCGGCGAGCGGGGACATAGCGGCTCTCCGGGGGTCCATCGGCATTTGCATAAATTCTGTTGATAGCGTGATCAACAGATGATCCTTTGGAGAGTAGCACCCGCTCCGCCCGGGTCAATCGGGACACCCCGGGAAGACCGAGTGCCATGCTGGGATATTGTCCTGGATCAATGTTCGCAGCGCTTCGGGGCGGCTACAGCCGGTGCGTCTCCAGCCAGGTCTGCACCGCCCGCCGGGTCATGGCGCTCACCGGGTGGTTGCCGGCGCGCAGCAGCTCGCCGACCTGCCAGCGCCCGCCGGGCCAGCGCAATCATGAGCAGGAAAGCGTTGCCTGGTGGCTTCGCTGCGCTGGGACTGCGAGCGCCACCGAACAGCCTCACCATAGTGTCTTCACCGCTTCGCTCTCGCGCAGCCGCTCATCAATCGTCATCAGGTCGGCACCGTTCGCGACCGCGGTGGCGGCGATCAAACGATCAGCGGGGTCGCCCTGGGGCAGGTCAAGCTCGGTCGAGGCCAGCGCAATCTCCGGAGTGATCGGCAGCACCCGCACGCCTCGGGCGTTCAGCGCGAGCCGGCAGAAGCTTGCGCTGTCCGTGCCCGGATCGAGGCGTCCCTTGCGCACAAGCATCGCTATCTCCCAGAGGCTGATGTCGGCGCAGGCCAAGGTCCCTTCCGCCTCGCCGCGGCCGAGCGCCTCGCGCGCGGCCGCGCTCAGACGTTCTGGTGTCAGTGCGTCGAAGATGAGCGCACAGGTGTCGAGCAGGATCACCCCTCGGCCTCCCAGGGCTCACCGGCTGGGCTTACCACATCACCGACGCGGGCCCGCCCGCGCAGGACCGCAAGCTGCTGCTTTGCCGCCGCCCGTTGGTCCTGTGCCGCCGAGAGGCGGGCGATGACCCTTCCTCGCCGGGTGACCAGGATCTCCTCCCCCGACTCCGCTCGCGCCAGGTACTCAGGTAGGTGGTTGCGCAGCTCACTGACGTTGATCTCCTGCATGATCTCCCACCTCAATTTGTACAAATGATTTGTACGTATTCTAGTCCCGAACACCGCCGACGCGGTACTGTGCAACAGCGATACTCCGAAAAGCTCAGAGCATGTGAGTCTCCAGCCAGGTCTGCACCGCCCGCCGGGTCATGGCGCTCACCGGGTGGTTGCCGGCGCGCAGCAGCTCGCCGACCTGCCAGCGCCCGCCGGGCCAGCGCACCAGGGACAGCGTGGCCCGCTGCGGGGCCAGCACCCGGTAGATGTAGGTATCGCCGCCGGCGACGCGCTCGGCATAGCCGGCGACGCAGTTGTGCTGCCGGCGCCCTTCCTCCACCAGGGCCTGCGGCGCGCGCAGGGGCACGATCTGGTCGGTGCCCGGCACCGGGGGCGGCGGGAAGCGGCAGGCCTGGAGTCGGCCGTCCTCCAGGCGGGTGTAATCCCGCGCCAGGTCCTGGTACAGCGCGTCCAGGCGCCGGCGCTCGCGAAAGCGCCGGCGCGAGATGTCCACCCCCAGGGCGTCGGCCATCTGCTGAATATCCGCGAGCCGGCGGGCGGTGAACGGAAAGTAGGCCTCCTGCGGCTCGGCCACGATGGCCTCGAACAGCACCGGCGTGGCCAGGGCCCGCAGCTGCGGGTCCAGCAGCAGGGTCAGGGCGCCCAGGTTCAGTGCCGACAGGTGGCCCATGACCTGCAAAGCCGCTTCGTCCGCGAGCAGCCGCTTCAACCCGCTGGCCAGATCCCGGCTCATGGACGCAGGGCGGATCTTGCCCATGGCTTTCACGGCGCGCTTGCTGTCCGGCAGGCCGAGGGCGGCCATGATCTCCGCCTGCTTGAGGCCCTTGAGGCGGTCCAGGCGCTGGTCGCGCTCGGGTCGACTGCCGGCCAGCGATTGCCGGAAGGCCAGCGCCAGGCAGTAGCCGAGTGCCGGGTTGGTGTCGAACAGGTCGCCGCGCTCTCCCAGCGCCCGCAGCAGCCGCAGCAGGGGGAGGTGATCGCCGCGGAAGGGCTCGATGCGTCGGGCGACGGGCTTCGGGCAGCTGAAGCGGAAGGCGTCGAAGGCGCGCTTGCGTCGCTGCGCGGGCGTGAGCCGCGGGCGCGAGGCGGGCAGCGGCGGGGCGTCTGGCGGCAGCACCAGGTCCAGCGCCAGCTGCTGCGGCGCGTCCGCCGGGGTCGGCTTGGGCTTGGGCTTGCGCCTGGGCCGGTAGGGGCGAATCAGCGGATAGTCCGGCTCGAAGTCCAGCCAGCGGGCATTGCGGTCGTGCTTGCGCACTGCGGTGAGGTCCGGCCAGGCCTTGATGAGCTGTGTCTCCTCGACCTTGAAGACATAGAGCGTTTCCTGCTTGAAACGGGCGTCCAGGCGGTCGGCGGGCATGTCGGCGAGTTGCGGGTGGCTGGCCGGCTGCCCAGCATAGGCCGTGAGGGGCTCAGGGTGCGAGTCCGGGAGGACTGGCCGATGGGCATTGCTGCTATACCACGGCGGCGCCTTGCTCCGCCTGCTGGGGATTTGCGCTCCGGCGCGTCAGCAGAGGGCGTGGCTGCCCGACACTCCCACGCTGGAGAGACTGGGCAAGTATTCCTTGTCGTCGGCCCGCGCGCGGCTCGGGGTAGGTCGGGCCGACATCAGGAGGCCCGGCAATCAGGCGGTTACCGCAGCGCGGCGTCGGGCTTCGTTCATCAGCGCGGCCTACACGAGATGCTTGCCGAGCCTGTGGACCCTCGGAATGAGGGCGGCTCTAGGGCCGCAGGCCGCAGGCGGGCGACGCGCGCTGCCAGATCGCATCCAGCCCTTGCATCGAGAAGGCCGGCTCCAGTGGCAGGCCGTTGATCTCCACTCTGACCCGCACCGCTCGGCGCATGGCATCCACCAAGTCACGCAGCCCCGCCTGCTCCCCGCCGGCGGGCCGCGGGCGGAAGGTGACCCGGCGCTCGATGTCCGTCTCGATGATGGCCGCGGGGATCAGCGTGACGCTGCGCGCGGCCGGGCCATCCACAATCAGCTTTGCCCGCGCACGGAGCAGCTCCGGTTGGGTCAGCTCGGTGACGGTGATGGCGTTGACCCGCAGCGTCGCAAGCGGGTCGTCCCGCGCGATGGCGATCAACAGCAGCGGGTCCTGCTCGTCGACCGCGTGGTCGTAGCCGCCGGTGGTGAGCTCGCAGGGCTCGGCCGGGTGCGCGGGGATCGCGGCGGACCAGGCGCCTTCGTCGAAGCGCTGGGTGGCGGTGGCCGCGAGCGGCAGCCAGAGCGCGGCCAGCAGCGCCAGGACTACCGTCGCGCGGGCTGCCGTCGGCGACGGGCGTGCGGGTGTGGGCGGTGACAAGGCTTGGCTTGGACGCGGTTGATGCGGTCAATGCGGGCGCGAGCCTAACGCAAAGCGCGTTGGCCGGGGAAGGCTGTGGAGAGGACGCCGTGGCAGCCTCGCCCGCACTCGGCACTCGGCACTCGGCACCACGCACTGCGCACTTCCCCGTCAAAGCGCCTCGAGCCACTGTGCCATCCGCTCGATGCCGGCCATGCTGTCCGCGCAGTACTCGGCCAGGAAGCTTGCATCCGCCACCGCGCCATCGTCCAGCGACGCGGCGCCTGCCAGCGCCCGGGTGCCGTCGAAATTGACATAGGCGAGGCGCAGGCACAGCTCCGCCGGCGCGCGGCCGAAGTCGCTGCCTGGCAGCACGGCGACCCCGGTGTCCTCCAGCAGCCGCTCGCAGAGCAGCCGCGCGTCGTGGATGCCGCGGGCGGCGAGGCGCTCGCGGAAGGCGCTCAGGTCCGGGAACAGATAGAAGCCGCCCTCAGGGTCGTCCAGGTCGCAGCCGGCGGCGCGCAGCCGGGCGGCGACGGCGGGGCCTATCTGGCGCAAGACCCGGCGGGAGCGGGCGAGATACTCTGCCATGTCCGGCCCGCCGCTGAAGGCGGTGATGGCTGCGTGCTGGATGGGGGCGCTGACGCTGGTGTAGCTCTCGCTGGCCACCACGGCCATGGCATCCAGGATGCCCCGCAGCCCCGGCGGGAAGGTGAAGGTGCCGAGGCGCCAGCCGCCGGCCCCCGCCCATTTGCTCAAGCCCCCGGAGATAATGGTGCCCTCGGGGTACCAGCGGGCGATGGAGGCGTGGCGGCCTTGGTGGTGCACCTCGCCATAGATCTCGTCGGAGAGCACCACCAGGCCGTAGCGGCGGGCGACCCGGGCCAGGGCCAGGAGCTGCTCGGGGCTGTAGGTGACGCCGAGGGGATTGGACGGGTAGTTCAGGATCAGGATGCGCGGGCGGTCCGGGTCCGCGCGGCAGACGGCGTCCAGCGCCTCCGGCGTCAGGCGCCAGCCGTCCTCGCGGCGGGTGTCGATCCAGCGGTGCTGGCGCCCGGCGATGGCCGCCTGCGGCGCATAGGAGACCCAGCTGGGAGAGGGCACCAGCAGGTCGCCATAGAAGCAGAGCTGGAGGATGAACAGCAGCTCCTTGGACCCCGGGCCGATCAGCACGTCGTTGGCGCTGCGCTCGATGCCCTGGGCGCGGTGGTGATAGACCGCCACCGCCTCGCGCAGCGCATCCAGCCCGCGCACCGGCAGGTAGTCCTTCTGGTGGGCGTTGGCCTGGAGGGCTTCGACCACCGGCGGCGGCACCGGGAAGGGCGACTGGCCGAGCCCCATGCGGAACACCTTGCGGCCTTCGCGCTCCAGGCGGGTGCTGCGCTCGTTGATGGCGAGGGTTGAGGATTGTGACAGCCCGCGGATGTTCAGGCTGATGTGCACATGGGGCCGGACCGGCCGCTCGAGCGTATCCGGATCGGCGAGCGCCGGCGCTGCGGCCGGCGGGTACGGCTGGAGCTGGGGCGTAGTCTCGGGGCGACTGGCAACCTCTTCGACGACTTCGAGCGGGACGGCGCTCATTGCAGGGTGTCCTCGTGGTCTTTCTGATCCTGTTTGACGACTACAAGACCGGATGTTGAGCGCTGTGATTGCATGCAAGGCCCAATCTGGCAGCCGCGATTAGGGTTTTCCCTAGACGAGCATGCAAAGGGCATGCCGTGCGACCGATACCGACCGCAGAACCTGCTGCGCGGGATCATTGCATTCTGTGCCCACGGGACAAAAGGTGCAGGCACGGGGAGACGACACGGGTCAGCCCGGCGACGTACGGCGACGTACCGGCGCACCCAGGCGGTGCGCACCGAGTCATTTTGCGCCACTTTGGCGCAGGCGCACAGTGCGGACAAGGCGGATGGAAAAGCGGCATCATGCGGGCCTCGTGCTCGCGTCGGGGTGGAGCCTGCCCATGCACAGCAGTGATTCAAGCAGCCTGCGGCGCCGAAGGTCGAAGCGGCCATCGCGCGGCGCGACCGGCGAGCCGCCGGCGACCATGGACGAGCCCGCATGAGCGACACCGCGCAAGCCGGTCGCCGCTTCGGCCTCATCGTCATCGGCGACGAGATCCTCACGGGACAGCGCGGCGACAAGCACCTGCCGGCCTTCAAGGACATGCTGGCGGCCCGCGGTCACGGCCTCGCCTGGTGCTGGATCCTGCCGGACGAGCCCGAGCTGCTGACCCGGCAGTTAGCCGCCTCCATGGCGCAAGGGCTGTCCGTGTTCTGCTGCGGCGGCATCGGTGCGACGCCGGACGACCACACCCGGGCCTGTGCGGCGGCGGCCGCCGGCGTTGGGCTGGAGCGCCATCCGCAGGCGCTCACCCTCATCGAGGAACGCTTCGGCGCCGAGGCCCATCCGCACCGGGTGCTGATGGCCGATCTGCCGGCGGGCGCGCAGCTGATCCCGAACCCGGTGAATCAGATCCCCGGCTTCATGCTGCGCGAGCACTGGTTCCTGCCGGGCTTCCCGCGCATGGCCTGGCCCATGGCGGCGTGGGTGTTGGAGACGCAGTATCCGGCCGCGACCCCGCCCCACGAGGCCGCGCTTGCGGTGCATGACGCGCCAGAAAGCCGTTTGATCCCGCTGATGCGCCGGCTCGACGGCGCCTTCCCCGGCCTCAAGCACTTCAGCCTGCCGCACATCGGCGACGACCCGCAGGATCGCTACGTGCTGCTCGGCTTCCGCGGCCACGGCGACCTGGCGGCCGCCATGGCGGCGCTGCGCGACGCGCTGGATGCGGAAGGCATCGCCTATGGCCCGCCGCCCGAGACCAAGTAGGTCGGCGCTGAGCGACAGCGAAGCCCGACGCCGGCGACGCTCCTGCGCCATCGCCCCGGAGCCCGACGCCGGCGTCTTGGCCGTTTGATGAACGGTCGCTGCCGCGCAACGAGCCGTGCCGGTGGCCGCCGGCCGCCGCTGCGGCAACGGCTGTTGCCCGCCCCACCACGACCCCTGGTTAGAATTGCGGGCACCTCTGTGTGCCGAGCATCCGCATGTCCAGTGATCCAGCAGCAGGCGCCGCAGCCGGGGCCCCGGCCCGCCGTATCCTCGTGCTCTTCGCCCACCCGTCGCTGACCCGTTCCGAGGCCAATAGGCCGCTGCTCACGGCGGCCCGGGCGCTGGACGGCGTCACCTGCGTCGACCTGTACGCCGAGTATCCGGCCTTCGAGATCGACATCGACCGCGAGCAGCAGCGCCTGCGCGCGCACGACGTGATCTGCTTCCAGCACCCGCTGTACTGGTACTCCACGCCGGCCATCCTCAAGGAGTGGCAGGACCTGGTGCTGGAGCACGGCTTCGCCTACGGCGCCGGCGGCACGGCCCTGCACGGCAAGGTATTCTTCTGCGCCTGCACCGCCGGCGGCCCGGAGGCGGCCTACTGCGCCGAGGGCTACAACCACTTCACCATTCGCGAGCTGCTCCAGCCCCTGGAGCAGACAGCCTATCTCTGCGGCATGACCTATCTGCCGCCCTTCGCGCTCTTCGGCGCCCGCACGGCGGTGCAGGAAGGGCGCATCGACGCCCACGTGGCGGATTGGGTGCGCCTGCTCACCGCGCTGCGGGACGGCACGCTCGATATCGCCCGGGCGGAGCCGCTGCCGCGGCTCAACGCCGATTTGGACGCCCTGCTCGCCGGCACCGATCCGACGGCGGCCTGCCCCGTGGAGGACGGTGCGTGAGCGGGGTGCTGTTTCAAGTCTTTGTCTACCTCTGCGCCGCGGTGGTGGCGGTGCCGGTGGCCAAGCGCCTGGGGCTCGGCTCGGTGCTGGGGTATCTGATCGCCGGTATCGCCATCGGCCCGGTGCTCGGCATCGTCGGCGCCGAGACAGAGCAGCTGCAGCACTTCGCCGAGTTCGGCGTGGTGCTGATGCTCTTTCTGGTGGGGCTGGAGCTGAAGCCGCAGCTATTGTGGCAGATGCGTGCGCGCTTGCTGGGCTTGGGCGGCCTGCAGGTGCTCGCCTCCGCCGGCGCCATTGCGGCCCTGGGCTGGCTGCTGCTGGGGCACTGGCAGACGGCGGTGGCGGTGGGGCTGCTGCTGGCGCTGTCGTCCACCGCCATCGTGCTGCAAACACTCACCGAGAAGGGCCTGATGGCCACCGACGGCGGGCGTGCCGGCTTCTCGGTGCTGCTGTTCCAGGATGTCGCCGTGATCCCGATGCTGGCGCTGATTCCGGTGCTGGCGGTGCCGGAGCTCTCGGAGATCGCCCGGCACGCGGCGGGCGAGGCCGGACACGGGGCGTCCGGGCAGGCAGCGGGGCACGGCGGGCCCGGGGCGGGTGCGGGCTTGAGCCTGGTGGACGGCCTGTCCGGCTGGGCCTATGCCGGGGTCGTCCTCGGCGCCGTGGCCGCCGTGGTGCTGGGCGGGCATTTTCTCACCCGGCCGCTGTTTCGGTTTATCGCCAGCTCGCGCTTGCGCGAGACCTTCACCGCCGCGGCGCTGCTGCTGGTGGTGGGCATTGCGTTGTTGATGACGCTGGTGGACCTGTCGCCTGCGCTCGGCACCTTCCTGGCCGGCGTGGTGCTGGCGGACAGCGAGTTCCGCCACGAGCTGGAATCCGATATCGAGCCCTTCAAAGGTCTGCTGCTGGGGCTCTTTTTCATCACCGTCGGCGCCGGCATCGACTTTGGCGTGCTCTTCGGGCAGCTGTTCACCGTGCTGGCGCTCACCGTCGGCGTCATGGCCATCAAGGGCGGCATCCTGTTCGGTCTTGGGCGGCTCTTTCGGCTGCGCGCGGCCGATCATTGGCTGTTCACGCTGTCGCTGGCGCAGGCCGGGGAGTTCGGCTTCGTGCTGCTGGCCTTCTCTACGCAGAATGCCGTGATCCCGCCGGAGCTGGGCAAGCTGCTGTCGCTGGTCATCGCGCTGTCCATGCTGCTGACGCCGGTGCTCTTCATCGGCTACGACCGCCTGGTGCTGCCGCGGCTGCGCAGCGCGCCGGACCAGCCGCCGGATACCATCGACGAGCAGGGTGCGGTCATCATCGCCGGCGCCGGGCGCTTCGGCCAGGTGGTCAACCGGCTGCTGATGGCCGCCGGTGTGCGCACCGTAGTGCTGGACCACGAGGCGGCCAACGTGGAGCGCATGCGCCAGATCGGTATCCGCAGCTTCTTCGGCGACGCCTCCCGTCCGGACCTGCTGCAGGCCGCCGGTATCGAGCGGGCGGCGGCCTTCGTCGTCGCCATCGACGACCGCGACCGCGCCGTGGACTTGGCTGAATACCTGAAACGGGAGTACCCGGATCTGTGCATCGTCGCCCGCGCCTTCGACGTGGACCATCTCTACCTGCTGCGCACCGCTGGCGCCGATGTGGCGCTGCGCGAGGTCTTCGATACGTCGCTGGAAGCCGGTGCCGCGACCCTGCGGGCAGTGGGCCAGCACCCCTTCGAGGTGGAGAAGCTCAAGCGCGCCTTCCGCCGCCACGACCTCGATACCCTGAACGAGCTCTACGAGCTCTGGGACCACGACCTGGAATTCTCCAAGAACCGGGCGCTGCTGGAGCGCGTGCGCGCCCGCACGGCGGCTGAGCTGGAGATCACCGCCGCCGACCGCAGCCGACTGCACGACCGCACCGAGCGCGGTTGGACGCCGCCGCCGAAGGGGTACACCAAGGAGCTGGATGTCTAATTCGGGGACGGTATACCGAATTAATTCGGGTACTCATTCGGGGACGTGATACAGAACGGGCATTCGGCGTCGATCTCTCGGGCTCGCGCGCGTTGAGTCCGCAGGCGGCCTGCAGTGCGTCGCTTCCCGCCCGACGTCGTCTCGACCGCTTCAACGCAGGCCGCGCGTCGCCGAGCGCAGCAGCTTCTCCGGCTCGATCTCGCCGCTCCAGCGATACGGAATCGGCACCACGCCGGCGACGGTGACGGTGCCCGCAATGCGATAGCCGATGGGCTCGCGCCTGAGCGCCAGCCTCGGCAGCAGACCCAGCGCCTTGGCGGCATCGGCGACCACCGTCACCTCCACTGGCGCCTCGCCAAAGGCCGGGATCTGCTTGTCCAGCTCGCCGCCGCCCTCGGCGATTTGGGTACCCTCCAGCGACAGCTTGTAGGTCATGGCCTTGATGGGGAGCATGCGGTCATTGGGATTCCTGAGGCTCAGCCTGACCCGAAGCGTTTGCTGGTCCAGCGCGATGCGCTCGGGCGTGATGGACGTGACTTGCACCTCGGGCGGCAGCCAGTCGCGCGTCAGGCTGGCGCAGGCGGTGAGCAGCAGCGCCCAGAGCAGAGCAGCGACGATGGCTCCAGTGCGGCGGGTTGGTCTGGACATGGTGTACGTGGCCTTCGAAGCGGCGACGGCTTCAGCGCCGTTGGCCGCATTCTATGCTGCGTTGGGCCGCTGCCGTTCGCCGCCCGATCTGCGGGGACTTGCCTTCACCCTCGCAGACCCGAAGTCTCCGGCCATGAACATGCGAGATCCCTTGTCCAAACGCGCCGGCGGCTGGCTGCACCGCCTCATCGCGCCGGCGCTGCTCCTGTCAATCTGCGCTGCCCCCACTGCCCTTATGGCTACCGAAGAGCCCAGCCATCGTGTCGTCGAGACCTATCCCGAGCTCGAGCTGCGCCGATACGCGCCGCACCTGGTGGCGGAGACGGTGGTGGATGCCGGCTTCGACAAGGCCGGCAACCGCGCCTTCGGCATCCTAGCGGACTACATCTTTGGCAAGAACCGGGGCGAGACGAAGATCGAGATGACGGCGCCGGTGACGCAGCAGCCGGCGGGCGCCGGCGAGGCCAGCGGGCAGACGCAGGGGCAGAAGATCGAGATGACGGCACCCGTCACCCAGCGGCCGGCGGATAGCGGTTCCAGCGCGTCGGCGGTGGGCGCGGAGCGCTATGTGGTGAGCTTCGTGATGCCGCAACGCTTCACCATGGAGACGCTGCCGGAGCCCATCGACCCGCGAGTGGAGCTGCGCCGCGAGCCGGAGCGGCTCATGGCCGTGCGTCGCTATTCCGGGCGCTGGACCAAAGAGAATTATCGGGAGGAGGAGCGCAAGCTGCTGGAAGCCGTGCGCGAGCGGGGCTACGAGCCCATCGGTGCGCCTGTCTATGCCCGCTACAACTCGCCCTTCTCGCTGTGGTTCATGCGCCGCAACGAGGTGATGGTGGAGGTGCGCGAGCGCGAGTGATACGCCGCCACGGCGTCGGTGAATTTCGCTGCGGCCGGCTGTGGGAGCGGCGTCTCGCCGCGACGGCTGCTGGCAGTGGCTCTGGAAGTCGTCGCGGCAAGGATGCCGCTCCCACGGGTGGCGCTCTGGCTGTGGGAGCGGCGTCTCGCCGCGACGGGTGCTGGCTCATGGCTCTGGAAGTCGTCGCGGCAAGGATGCCGCTCCCACGGGGCACCGCGGGCTGTGGGAGCGGCGTCCTCGCCGCGATGGCTACTGGCTGTGGCCCTGGAAGTCGTCGCGGTAGGGATGCCGCTCCCACGGGTAGCAGTGGTTGTGGGAGCGGCGTCTCGCCGCGACGGGTGCTGGCTGTGGCGCTGGAAGACGTCGCGGCAGGGATGCCGCTCGCACGGGTGGCCAGCGGCTGTGGGAGCGGCGTCTCGCCGCGATGGCTGCTGGCTTATGGCTCTGGAGGTCGTCGCGCCAGAGAGGCCACTGCACAGGGTGAGGCGGCCTTTTGCCCCTCGGCGTCAGGTGCCAGGGTGGGCCGCGCTCGGCCCGCAGACGGCGCAGGCCGGGTCCGCCGGTATTCGCAGGCTGCGCCACTCCATGGTCAGCGCGTCCAGCAGCAGTAGGCGGCCGAACAGGGGCTCGCCGAGACGGGCAAGAATCTTGATAGCCTCGGCCGCCTGCATGCTGCCGATGATGCCCGTGAGCGGCGCCAGCACGCCCTCGCGGGCGCAGGTCTCGCCGCCGTCGCCGAGGTCCGGATACAGGCAGCGGTAGCAGGGCTCGCCGGGCCGGCCGGAGAAGCAGGCGATCTGCCCCTCGCTGCGGATGGCGGCGCCCGACACCAGTGGAATGCCGGCGGCGACGCAGGCGGCGTTGACGGCATCGCGCGTCGCGAAGTTGTCACTGCAGTCACAGACCAGGTCCACGCGACGCGCCAGCTCGCCGAGCCGGGCGGCGTTGAGCGCGCCCTTGACCGGCACCAGGGACACCTCCGGGTTCAGCGCATGTAAGGCTGCCGTGGCCGAGTCGACCTTGGTCGCGCCGACGCGGCTGGTCGTATGCAGGATCTGCCGCTGGAGGTTGGAGAGGTCGACGGCATCGAAGTCGGCGAGCAGCAGCTCACCGACGCCGCTCGCCGCGAGATACATCGCCACCGGCGAGCCCAGCCCGCCCAGGCCGACGATGAGGACCCGTGACGCCAGCAAGCGCTGCTGACCCGCTTCATCGAAGCCCGACAACAACAAGTGCCGCGAGTACCGCTCCCGCTCGGCGTCCGTGAGCGCACGCGAGGGCTGCGCGTCACGTACGCCCTCGCCCCTAGCCCCTAGGCCCTTCTTCAAAGATACCGCCGCCAATGCTCCGGGCGCTGGTCGCGGCAGCCGTGCTCGAGCGTTTTGTAACGCTTGGCGAAGACGCGCTTGGTGCAGTTGCTGTCGCGCTTGAATCCGGCGTTCTCGCGGAAGGTGTCTTCGGTGTAGTAGTAGAGACCCCGGCGCAGGCGAAAGAGTAGGCCGTTGTCCAGGTGCAGGCCCAGCTCGTCCAAAGCGTCTTCCAGCTCCTGGAGGCAGGTGCGGGTCAGGTCATAGCTGATGTTGAGCAAAATGGGCGTTTGCGGCTCGGCGGCGAGCACGCCGTCCACCGCGGCGAGGAAGTCCGCTGCGGTGCGGGCGTCGTTGCGCTCCGGGTGCAGATCGCGGAAGTTGATCTGCCGGTGCTTGATGCGATCTGACTCAGGAATGTCCATGAGAAAAGTATGCTAACGGCGTTGTGGCCGGTGTCAATCGGCCGGTGGCTGGTCAGCAGGATGGACGGTGGGCGCCTGTGGCGCGCTCGAGGCCTGCCAGGTCCCGACGCGTGACGATAGCGCACCAGCCGCCCGCGCGCAGCATTGCGCGCACCTCGGCCCCCTGCTGCCAGCCGTGCTCGAGCAGGAGCAGGCCGCCGGGTCGCAGCGCCGCCGCGGCCTGCGGAGCGATTGCGCGGGTGGCAGCGAGGCCGTCGACACCCGCCGCCAGCGCCTGACAGGGCTCGAAGCGGACGTCGCCCTGGCGCAGGTGCGGGTCGCCGGCGCGGACATAGGGCGGATTGGCTACTACCAGATCGAGGCTGTGTGGGGCAAAGCCGGCGAGCCAGTCGCCACGCAGCAGGTGTAGGTTGGCGGCGTCCAGCCTGCGGGTGTTGGCGGCGGCCACGTCGAGTGCCGCGATGTCTCGCTCCACCGCATACAGCGTCCAATTGGGCCTCGCGGCGGCCAGGGCCAGGGCGATGGCGCCGCTGCCGGTGCCGAGATCGGTGCCCTGCAGGGGGGCCGCCGCCGGCAACGCCGCCAATGCCCAGTCCACCAGCAGCTCCGTCTCCGGGCGGGGGATCAGCGCGCCGGCCGCGCTGTGCAGGGTCAGCACATGAAAGTCACGGCGGCCGAGGATGTAGGCCATGGGCTCGCCTTCGAGCCGGCGCGCCAAGAGCGCATCGAAGGCGGTTTGCTCGGTCGCCGTCAGCGGCTGCTCCGGATGCGCGAAGAGCGCGGTGCGCGGCAGGGCGGTTGCCTCGCACAGCAGCAGCTCCGCCTCCAGCCGCGCCGCCGGCTGGCCGGCTTGCGCGAGGCTTGCAGCGGCGTCGCGCAGCGCCTGTGCCAGACTCGTCTGGGAGGAGCGGGACACGGGTTCCTCTGGGTGGCGGCGGGGTCGCGCGCTGACCCGCTGGGGTCAAAGTGGCCTCACCGTGGGCGAAGGCGCGGGCCCGAGCGGGATCGCGGGCTTCAGTCGCTCATGCGTCGCTCATGAGGGCCGCCAGCTCGTCGGCCTGTTGCTCATGGCGCAGCGGCTCGACGACCTGGTCCAGCTGACCCAGCATGATCTCGTCGAGCTTGTAGAGCGTGAGGTTGATGCGGTGATCCGTGAGTCGGTTCTGGGGGAAGTTGTAGGTGCGGATGCGCTCGGAGCGGTCGCCGCTGCCTACCTGCAGCCGGCGGGACTCGGTGCGCTCGGCCACCTGGGAGGCGACTGCGTCGGACAGTAGCTTGGCCTGCAGCAGCGCCAGCGCCCGGGCGCGGTTCTTGTGCTGGGAGCGCTCGTCCTGGCACTCGACCACGATGCCCGTGGGCAGGTGGGTGATGCGCACGGCCGAGTCCGTCTTGTTGACGTGCTGGCCGCCGGCCCCGGAGGCGCGGTAGGTGTCCACCCGCAGGTCGTTGCTGTCGACGGCGACTTCGTCCACGGCCTCGGCCTCCGGCAGGATGGCGACGGTGCAGGCGGAGGTGTGCACCCGCCCCTGGGACTCGGTCTCCGGCACCCGCTGCACACGGTGGGCGCCGGATTCGAACTTGAGGCGGGCGTAGACGCCGTGGCCCGCGATGCGCACGACGACTTCTTTGTAGCCGCCGAGCTCGCCCTCGCTGGCGCTGACGATCTCATGGCGCCAGCCTTGGGACTCCGCGTAGCGCAGATACATGCGCAGCAGATCCGCGGCGAAGAGGGCGGCCTCGGCCCCACCGGTGCCGGCGCGGATTTCCAGATAGACATTGCGCTGGTCGTTCGGGTCTGGCGGCACCAGCAGGCGCAGCAGCTCGGGCTCGAGCGCCTCGCGCCTGGCCTCGGCGTCGGCGAGCTCGTCCGCGGCCAGGTCCTTCATTTCCGGATCGGACAGCAGCTCGCCCGCGCTGGCGATGGCCGCCTCGGCCTCGCGATAGGCGCCGAGGCGCGCCACCAGCGGCTCCAGCTGGGCATACTCGCGGCTCAGGTCCCGAAAGCGTGCCTGATCGTTTTGGGTGTCCGGGTCGGCGAGCAGCGCCGTGACCTCAGCGTGGCGCTCGGCGAGCTGCTCGAGCTTGCCCCGAAGGGATGGGTTCATGCAGTGGCTTGCGTGCTGTGGCGCGGGTGCTGGTGGCGCGGCTTAGGCTGTTCGGGGACGGCTACTCGGCGGCAGACGCCGGGCTCAGCGGCTGCCGTCGTTCTCGATCTTGAGCTGGAACAGCTCGTTGGCGGCCTCCAGCAGCTCGTTGCGGCCCTCGCGGCCGGCGCGGCGCAGGCGCACACTCGGGTTGTGCAGCAGCTTGTTGGTGAGCAGATGCGCGAGCTGGCAGACCACCTCGTCCGGCGGCTTGCCGGCGGCGAGCTGGCGCTGGGCCCGCTCCACCAGGCTGTCGCGGGTGTACTGGGCGCGGGAGCGGTAGTCCTGGATCAAAGACACCGCATCTAGCGAGCGCACCCAGGCCATGAACTCTTCGGTGTGCAGGTCGATGATCTCCGCGGCCTGCTCGGCGGCCTGCTGGCGCGAGCGCATGCCCTGGTCCACCACGCCTTGGAGGTCGTCCACGGTGTAGAGGTAGACATCGCGCAGCTCCCGGACCTCTGGCTCGATATCCCGGGGTACCGCGATGTCCACCATGAACACCGGACGGTGGCGGCGCTTCTTCAGCGCGCGCTCCACGGTGCCTTTGCCGAGCACCGGCAGCGGACTGGCGGTGGAGGAGACGACGATGTCGGCCTCCGGCAGGTGGTTGGAGAGCTCCGTCAGCGCGATGGCATAACCGTCGAACTGCTGGGCGACGCCGTGGGCGCGCTCGACGGTGCGGTTGGCGACGATGATGCGCCCGATGCCGTGCTGATGCAGGTGGCGGGCGGCGAGCTCGATGGTCTCGCCGGCGCCGATGAGCAGGGCCGTCTGCCGGCTGAGATCGCTGAAGATCTGCCGCGCCAGGCTCACGGCGGCGAAGGCCACGGACACCGGGCTGGAGCCGATGGCGGTGTCCGTGCGCACCTGCTTGGCGACGGAGAAGGTGTGCTGGAAGAGCTTGCCGAGCATGCGCCCGGTGCCGCCGGCGGCATTGGCGGTCTGGAACGCCTGCTTCACCTGGCCCAGGATCTGCGGCTCGCCGAGCACCATGGAGTCCAGCCCGCTGGCCACCTTGAGCAGGTGGCGCACGGCATCGCGGTCCTGGTAGTGGTACAGGTGCTGCGCGAACAGCTGCGGCTCCAGGCCGTGGAACTCGCCCAGCCAATTGCGCAGCACGGCGTCACCGCCGCTGCCATCCAGCGCGCAATACACCTCCATGCGGTTGCAGGTGGAGAGGATGAGCGCCTCGTCGGCGGGGGTTTGCTCGGTGATGCTGCGCAGTGCACCAACGATGACATCGGGCCCGAAGGTGAGGCGCTCACGGGTATCCACCGGCGCCGTCTTGTGGTTCAAGCCGAGGGTCAATATCGTCATGGTCTCGGTTCGGCCGTTGTTCTCGTGGCTGTGTGCTGCGGCTCGGTTGCCCCCGGCGGGGGTCGCCGAAGCAGCGTTTCCGTTGTCGTGGTCCCGGGCACGGGAGACCCCATCTGCCCCTGAGTCCGCCGTGATAGTTTCGCCTACTCGGTGGGCCCGAGCAGGGGAGTCAAGCAGGCGCCATGGCTGCGGCGCGTAGCCGAAGGTCGCCAGCGGCTGCTGGCGATGCGCAGACCGCGCCGAGCCCCGCGCCGAGCTCCGCCGGCTGGTTTTGCCCGTCGCGGACACCAGTCTTACATAGGTGGCACCCGCTTGCGCCTATGGCGCAGGAACTGCCCTAGTATACTGCCATCAAACTCAAGCACCGCTGATCGCGGTCAACAGCCTCGGGGAAGCCGCACGCTCATGACCCCATACGCCAGACTCGCCGTCCTGTGGCTCGCCGCAAGCCTGCCAGGCTTTGTCGCTGCCGACAGCCCTGCGCCGGCCGCAGACACCTCTAAGCCCGCGGCAGCCGCAGCCAGCGCCCCTGCGGCCACCGACGCCGCCACCGACACCGAGGCCGTCGCTGACGCGCCGTCCGAGCTGACTGCGGATCTGATCTATTCGGTATTGGTGGGGGAGGTTGCCGCGCAGCGCTCGGCTGAGGAGATGGCCTTCACCCACTATCTGCACGCGGCGCGGCTGGCGCAGGACCCGGAGCTGGCCGCCCTGGCCGCACGTGCGGCGCTCGGCCTCGGCGATACCGAGGCCGGCCAGCGGGCCGTGGATTTGTGGCAAGCGCTCGACCCCGAGTCGCTGAAGGCGCGGCAGATCGCCGCCTATGTGCAGATCGAGGCCGAGGACCGCGACGCGACGCTGGCGGCCCTGCGTGAGCTGGTACGCCTGACGCCGGCGGATCAGCAGCCCTACATGCAAGCGGCGCAACTGCTCGCGCGCATCGAGAATGTCGAGGAGCGCTTGGATTTGATGCGCGCGCTGATCGTGGACGCCGTCGACAACGCCGATGCCCAGTTCGCGTTGGCGACCCTCGCCGCCGCCGCGGACGACACGGCGCTCGCCCGCGAGGCCGCGGGCCGCGCCGTGGAGCTGCGCCCGGAGTGGACGGAGCCCCGCTTGTTCCAGGTGCAGCTGCTGGTCACCGCCGGCGAGCGCGAGGCCGCTGCCGGGCTGTTGGACAGCTTTCTCGCCGAGTCCGACGATGACAAGGAGCTGCAATTGCTGCGGGCGCAACTGCATATCGACGCCGAGGAGTATCAGCCGGCGCTGGCGCTGTTCGACACCTTGCTGGCACAGGACCCGAAGCAGCCGGACGTTCTCTTCACCGCTGCGGTGTTGGCGCTGGAGGTGGATGCGCTGGAGCAAGCGCGGGGTTATTTGACCCAGCTCGACGAGCTGAACCGTCGCCAGGACGATGTGGCTTTCTTGTTCGGTCAGCTCGAGGAGCGTGCCGGCAATCCGGATGCCGCACTCGGCTGGTACGCCAGGGTGGACGGTCCCAATGCCACCGATGCGGCGGTGCGGATCGCCCGCCTGCACGCCGCCGACGGCGACCTGAGCCGTGCCCGCGACATGCTCCAGCAGCTGCGCGACAAGCTGCCTGACGACACTGCGACCCTCTACCTCATCGAGGGGGAGATGTTGCGTCAGCACGATGCCGAGCAGCAGGCGCTGTCGGTCTACGACCAGGCGCTGGCCGCGCAGCCCGACAACCCGGATCTGCGCTATGCTCGTGCCATGACGGCGGTCGGAATGGACCGCGTCGAGCTGCTGGAGTCGGATCTTCGCCATATCATTGCGCAGGATCCCGAGCATGCAGATGCCTTGAATGCCCTCGGCTATACTCTGGCCGACCGCACCGACCGGCTGGAAGAGGCCCGCTCGCTCATCGAGCGTGCGCTGGCGCTGAAGCCGGACGAGCCCGCCATCAAGGACAGCATGGGCTGGGTGCTCTACCGTATGGGGAATCCCGCCGCCGCAGAGCCTTACCTGCGAGATGCCCTGGAGTCGGTGTTCGACCCGGAGATCGCGGCCCACCTGGGCGAGGTGCTTTGGGCCATGGGGCGCAAGGACGAGGCGCGCGAGATTTGGGACCGGGCGCTGGAGGCGGATCCGGATCACGAGTACCTGCTGCGCATTCTCGGCAAGCATCGCTACAGCCAGACGCCCAACTGACGGCATTCGAGCACGCCTGCCGAGGGATTCCCTCCCCCCAACGACGACGCGAGCCGCATATCCAGAGCATGCCGCAGATCGTCCCGCGCCCCGATGCCGATGGCGCCTGGCTGGCCCCCGCGAAGCTGAACCTCATGCTGCGGGTGCTCGGCCGACGGGCGGACGGGTATCACAGCCTGCAGACTGTTTTCCAGTTTCTCGACCGGGCCGATCGGCTCTACTTTACGCCAAGGTCGGACGGGCGCGTCCTGCGCGGACGCGGCTGTGCCGAGATTGCCCCTGAGCAGGACCTGGTGGTGCGCGCCGCCATGGCCCTGCGGGCGGCCACCGGCTCTGGTGCCGGCGTCGAGATCGCAGTGGAAAAGGTGCTCCCCATGGGCGGCGGCCTGGGCGGGGGCAGCTCGGATGCAGCGACCGCGCTGCATGCGCTCAATCAGCTTTGGGGTCTCGGCCTGGAGGTCGAGCGCCTGGCCGAGATCGGCCTCGCGCTCGGGGCGGACGTGCCGGTGTTTGTGCGCGGACAGGCCTGCTGGGCGGAAGGCGTCGGCGAGGAAATGACGCCGGTGGCGCTGCCGGAGCCCTGGTACGTCGTGCTGATACCGCCGGAGAGCGTCTCCACGGCGGCGGTCTTCAACGATCCTGAATTGACACGGGATTCTCTGCCGATCACAATGGTGGACTTTATTGCGGGTGAGCGCCCGAACGACTGCCTGCGTGTGGTCGCCAAACGGTATCCCACCGTCGCAGCGGCATTCGATTGGCTCGCCGCCATGGAGGTGAAGCCGCAGCTGACCGGGACCGGAGGCTGTGTCTTCGCCACCCTGGAGTCGGCCGAGACTGCGCAAGCCGTCGCGGGGCGCGCGCCAAGGCAGTATCGAGCCTTCGCCGCCCGCGGACACAATCGCTCGCCACTGTTCGCTTGGCAGTGACGAGGCGCGTCCTGACGGCTCCGGCAGGGCCCGGCTTGCTGCCCGTCGCTGACACCCGCTGAAGCCTTTGGGGCGTCGCCAAGCGGTAAGGCACTGGGTTTTGATCCCAGCATTCCCAGGTTCGAATCCTGGCGCCCCAGCCATCCGCCCCAGCCATCATTGAACCGATCTTGCAGAGCACGCCGTGCGCTCAGACCTGAGTCCAACGCCGCGTCCCGAGGCCGAGTCCACGCCCG
The DNA here is from genome assembly GCF_016583825.1 of Thiohalocapsa halophila. Lineage (GTDB taxonomy): Bacteria > Pseudomonadota > Gammaproteobacteria > Chromatiales > Chromatiaceae > Thiohalocapsa > Thiohalocapsa halophila. The sequence continues at coordinate 20,798 of NZ_NRRV01000071.1, forward strand.
CATCCGGGAGCACGCCCGGCATAGCCGAGCGCCTGCGCAGTAGAGCCTTGCCCGACAGCCAGCTGATGGTCTTCACCGGGAACGCGAACCCGGACCTCGCTGCCGAGATCACGGCGCATCTGAGCCTGCCGCTCGGAAAAGCCGTGGTTGGACAATTCAGCGACGGCGAGGTGATGACGGAGATCCAGGAGAACGTGCGCGGCCGCGACGTCTTCGTCGTGCAGCCTACCTGTGCGCCGACGAACGACAACCTGATGGAGCTGCTGGTGATGATCGATGCCCTGCGCTGGGCGTCGGCGAAGCGCATCACCGCCGTGATCCCTTACTTCGGCTACGCCCGCCAGGACCGTCGCCCCCGCTCGGCGCGCGTCCCGATCACGGCCCGCTTGGTGGCCAAGATGATCGGCACAGCCGGCGCCGACCGGGTGCTGACCGTGGACCTGCACGCCGATCAGATCCAGGGCTTCTTCGACATCCCGGTGGACAATGTTTACGCCTCACCGGTTCTGCTCGGCGACATCTGGAAGCAAAAGTATCCCGGGCTGATGGTGGTCTCGCCCGACGTCGGCGGCGTCGTTCGGGCACGCGCGGTGGCCAAGCGGCTCGACGACGCCGAGCTCGCCATCATCGACAAGCGCCGCCCTAAGCCCAACGAAGCGAAGATCATGAACATCATCGGCGATGTGCGCGATCGCTGCTGTGTGCTCATCGACGACTTGGTGGATACCGCCGGTACCCTGTGCCAGGCCGCCGGCGCCTTGAAGGAGAACGGCGCCGCGATGGTAGCGGCCTATTGCACCCACCCGGTGCTCTCCGGGCCGGCCGTGGACAACATCGTCGCCTCGAAGTTGGATGAGCTGGTGGTGACCAATACCATCCCGCTGAGCGCCGACGCGGCGGCCTGCCCCAAGATCCGTCAGCTCAGCATTGGTGAGCTCCTGGCTGAGACCATGCGACGGGTCTCCGATGAAGAGTCGGTGAGCTCGCTCTTCGTGGACTGAGGTCAACCCGCGGGCTGTTGGCTCAGCCCGCTGCTCGAGCCAATCATCGGGTCCCCGGGCGCGCCGTCGCTCGGGGCCGAAGCGGGCCGTTGCCTGGTGCGACGGCATGGGGCGCCGTCAACCTGGTCGCGGGTGGCGGCGCCGATTTGTGTGGAGACAAGATAATGAGTGACACGTTCGAAGTCGTTGCCGAGCCGCGGACCGACGGGGGGAAGGGTGCGAGCCGCCGCCTGCGTCGTCAGGGTCTGGTGCCGGGCATCGTCTATGGCGGCCACCGCGACCCGCAGATGGTCTCGGTGCAGCACAGCGAGCTCTACCGCCAGCTCGACTACGAGGCCTTCTATTCCAGCCTGCTCGATCTGAAGCTGGAGGGCGAGACCGCGCAGGTGGTGCTCAAGGATCTACAGCGCCATCCCTCCAAGCCTTTCGTCATTCACGTGGACTTCCAGCGGGTCAGCGCCAAAGACAAACTGCGCATGAGCGTGCCGCTGCACTTCGAGAACGAGGATACCTCTGTCGGCGTCAAGGCGGGCGGGGCCGTTTCCCACAACCTGACCGAGGTCGAGATCACCTGCCTACCAAAGGATCTCCCGGAGTACATCGCCGTGGACATGGCACGGGTGGACATGGGCGACAGCATCCTGGTGTCCGACCTGAAGCTGCCCGAAGGCGTCGAGCTGACCTATGCCATGGAGCCGGACACCACGGTTGTGAGCATCTATGCGCCCTATGCCGGTGAGGAAACCGAGGGGGCCGAAGGCGAAGAAGGCGAAGGCGCCGGCGGCGACATTACACCGGAGTGAGCGCAACAGCGGTGATCCGCCCGACGCTGCGCGCTCGGGCCGGTCGCCGCTCCTGGTTTCCGCTCCCACTGCACGCCCTGGGCCCTCTCCGCGGTCCTGCACGCCGGCTGTCCCGCCGCAGTCACGCCACCGAGGCACGACCCATGTCCCAACCAGGCATCCGGCTCGTCATCGGGCTGGGCAATCCCGGGCCGGACTACGCGCTGACCCGGCACAACGCCGGCTTCTGGCTCGTGGACAAGCTGGTGGAGGCCTATCATGGGCAGCTCCGTGCCGAGGCCAAGTTCCACGGACTCATGGCGCGGGTCTCTGTCGGCGGGCATGACCTGCGCTTGCTCAAGCCCACTACCTACATGAATCACAGCGGCCGGTCCGTAGCGGCCGTCGCCCGCTACTTCGATATCGCCGTCGAGCAGATCCTCATCGCCTACGATGAGCTGGACCTGCCACCGGGCCGCGCCAAGCTCAAGCACGGCGGCGGCCACGCCGGGCACAACGGCATGCGCGACAGTATCGCCGCACTCGGCAGCCGTGACTTCTGGCGCCTTCGCATGGGTATCGGCCATCCAGGCGACAAGACGCGCGTTATCGGCTATGTCCTGGGTCGTCCCTCGCAGGCGGATGCGGCGGCGATCCTCGACGTCGCCGACGATGCGGTGCGCGCGATGCCGGACCTCGTGGAGGGGCGCTTCCAGCTCGCGATGAACCGTTTGCACGCCGTGCCGTCGACGCCGTGACCCAAGGCTGAGCCGACCCGCCCATCCAATGGCGGCGGCTCCTCTCCCGCGCGCTTGGGAAGGCAAGACGGCGCCTCGGCGCCGCCAATGAAAAGGCCGCCAGAGGGCGGCCGGTTGTCCCGCTTGGCGCCCAGCGGGCGCCGTCTACGCCTCAGTCGAAGAGCCAGGCGAAGTTGACGCCGAGCTCGTACTGCGACATGCGGATCTCGGGCGCTTGGGTGCCGGTAAAGGCGCCGGGGCCGTCGACGGAGTTCTCGGGGGCATACATCCCCCAGAAGCTAAGCTCGAAGTCGTCGCGCAGCAGATAACTGCCGCCGATGGTCCAGTGCTCCTCGATCACCGCCGGTGCCAGGGTATTGAAGGCGACTTGGCTGCCGTCGATGGGGTTGTCGCCATAGCTGTAGCCGGCGCGCAGGGTCAGCTGGTCGTTGACCGCATATTGCACGCCCAGCTTGACGACGGTCATGTCGTCCCAGCCGAAGCCCGCGCCTTTGGAGCCGCCGAGGCAATAGCGGGCGTCGTAGGTGGCGCCGGGGGCGCTGGGCATGCCGAAGGCGGCATTGAGGTCGCAGCGGGTCGCGAGGTCGTTGTCATTGGCCACCGCGTCCACGTCGCCGTACCAGATTTGCTGCACGTCCAGTGCGAAGGTCAGATCGGGTGTCGCCCGGAAGGCGGCGCCGATGGTGCCCACGGCCGGGATGTCGAAGTCTCCGCCTTCGGCGAACAAGTCCGAGTACTTGTCAAACTTCTCCATGTAAATCTTGGTCCGGTAGGACAGTCCCAGCGTGAGCTGTGAGGTGACATCCCAAAGACCGCCGACCTGGAACCCGTAGCCCCAGGCGGAATCCTTGCCGTTGTCCGAGAGGCTGTCGGGTGATACAGCTCGGGTCGTGCCGCTTTGCAGCATGCTCTCTGTGAAGGTCTGGGTGAATCCCTGGAAGGCGCCGACGCCTTTGATCTCGATGCTCTGATAACCGAGGAGGAAGCTCGCGCCGAGGGAGATGTTGTCGGCGACGTCTCTTGCATAGCCGATGGAGACGCCGAGCTGCTCCAGGTTCACACCCGCATCACCGCCGCCGATCCGGTTCGTCCCCGGAATCTGCGAGTTCGGCAGCGACGCGCGGGGGTCCGGCGGCTGGTAGTTCGGCGGGTTCGCGATCGGGTTATTGCCACCGAAAGTGCCGAGATTGAACAGGGTGTCTCGACTGCGATAGTCGGTGTTCATGCCGCCGTTGGCGAACAGGGCGATGCCGACGGCACTGACGTCGTCGATGGGGTGGACGTAGCCCAGACCCGGAATCAGGAAGTCTGTGTTCTCGCTGTCCACGTCGCCCTGACCCGTAGGCGGTGCACCGATGGGCGCCAGTGCGCCGGTGAGCGGATCGGGCGACAAGCCGCTGTATTCGCGAAGCGGGCTGAACCAGGCGAGACCGGCGTCCGCACGGCGACCGACGCGGGTCAGGCCGGCCGGATTGCCGACGATGGAGAGGCTGTCCTGGGGTAGGGCCGCTTCGCCGGCGCCGGCCATGCCCTTGGCGGTCGGTGAATAGGCATGGGACATGTAGCCGTTGGTCGCCATCGCGGATGATGCGCCGACGCAACATGCAACGGCGACTGCCGCGCTCAGACTTCGCAGTGTCATGGTCGCTCCTCGTTTGTGGTGTGTTATCCGCCGTCGAGCTTGAGTTGATCAGCGCAAGACGGACGGCCCCTAACCCGACGGGGGATGTTGTAAATGATTAATGTCGGTTGCATTAATGTCAAACATGCAGCTGACTAATGGTTGACTTATCCGGGCGAATGTTGCCGCGGCGCAACGTTGCAGCAATTTTCTGGCTGCCTGTGGGTGTATCGCGCCCCTGACTGTTGCCGGGCGTGCGTGCCCGCGCGCGACGGTTTCGATGCCGACGGGGCACGCTCGGCCTGGGTGAGGACCTGCCGTGATGAGGGCCGAAGGACGGTGCGCGTATCAGGCGGGTGGACCGCGGCGCCGGGCCGGGTCACTCGGGCGGCATCGGGCTGCGGCCGATGGAGACATAGGTCATGCCGGCGGCGGTGACCTGGGAATGGTCGAGGATGTTGCGTCCATCGAAAACGACCGGGTGGCGCAGGCGCTGGCGCACGGCGTCGAAATCCGGGCTGCGGAACTGGGTCCATTCCGTGAGGATGGCCAGGGCGTCTGCGCCTTCCAGGGCGGTGAGCAGGTCGTCCGTCAAGGTGAGGTCCGAGCGCTCGCCGTAGATGCGACGCGTCTCGCCCATGGCTACGGGATCGAAGGCGCGCACGCTGGCGCCGGCCTCCCAGAGCTGCTCCATGAGCCGGCGGCTGGAGGCTTCGCGCATGTCATCGGTGTTCGGCTTGAAGGCCAGGCCCCAGAGGGCGACGACCTTGCCCTCGAGGGCGCCGCCGAAGTAGTCCGAGATCTTGCGAAACAGCAGGTCCTTCTGGCGAAAATTGACCGCCTCGACCGCTTGCAGCAGCTCCGCACTGTAGCCGACGGCGGTGGCCGTGCGCTCCAGGGCCCGCACGTCCTTCGGAAAACAGGAGCCGCCGTAGCCGCAGCCGGGATAGATGAACTGATAGCCGATGCGGGGGTCGGAGCCGATGCCCACGCGCACCTGCTCGATGTCCGCGCCCACCGCCTCGGCGATGTTGGACAGCTCGTTCATGAAGCTGATCTTCGTGGCGAGGATCGCGTTCGCCGCGTACTTGGTGAGCTCCGCGGAGCGCACGTCCATGACCATCAGCCGGTCGTGGCTGCGGTTGAAGGGGGCGTAGAGCGCCCGCAGCAGTTCGCCGGTGCGCGGGTTATCGGTGCCGACGATCACCCGATCCGGGCGCATGAAGTCCTCGATCGCCGCGCCCTCCTTCAAGAACTCCGGGTTCGAGACCACGTCGAGCTCGATATTCACGCCGCGGGCGGCCTGGGCTTCTCGGATACGCTCGGCAACGCGGTCCGCGGTGCCGACGGGCACCGTCGATTTGTCTACGACGATGCGATAAGTCTCCATGCACTCGCCGATGGTGGTCGCAACACTGAGGACGTGCTTGAGATCGGCCGAGCCGTCTTCGTCCGGCGGGGTGCCGACGGCGATGAATTGGAACAGGCCGTGGGCGACACCCTTGGCGAGGTCGGTGCTGAACGCAAGGCGGCCTGCTTGGGTGTTGCGGCGGATCATGTCTTCCAGGCCGGGCTCGAAAATCGGCACGGCGCCGGCGTTCAACATGTCGATTTTTTCTGCGTTCACGTCGACGCAGAGTACGTTGTTGCCGACCTCCGCCAGGCAAGCGCCGGTCACGAGGCCCACGTAGCCACTACCAAAGATTGTCACGTCCATCGGGATTTAAGACCTTCAGCTCGATGCAAATCGCGGGCGTCGGACGGCGCCAGCAAGCGAGCGCGCAAGTGTACCACCGGGCCCCGGGATCTTGGCCGTATCCAGCGGCGTGCGAGCCCGGTTTTCTGCCCGCGCATGCGGCCTCAGATGGCGGGCGCTGGCCACCCCCGGC
>NZ_NRRV01000072.1 GCF_016583825.1 Thiohalocapsa halophila
CCAAACCCCGCCCAAGCCCCGGGCCCGGCGGCCATGACCCCGCCGCAGGAGGCGGAGATCGTCTCCCGCGACGACGAGGCCCGGGGCATGTGCACCCTGCACCTGCGCCTGACGGACCCCGCGGCACGTGCCGCGTTCCGGTTCGAGCCGGGTCAGTTCAACATGCTCTACCTGCCCGCCGTCGGCGGCGTGCCCATTTCCATTGCCTCGGACCCGGCGGAGCCGGAGCACCTGGCACACACCATCCGCGCGGTGGGCCGCGTCACCCGGGTGCTGGCGACGCTCGAGGCCGGGGAGCGCGTCGGCCTGCGCGGTCCCTATGGCCGGGGCTGGCCCCTGCAGGCGGCCGAGGGACAGGCTGAGCGCCGGGACCTGATCGTGCTCACCGGCGGCCTGGGCTGCGCGCCGGTGGTGGCGGCTATCGGCTACGCCACCGCCCGCCGCGAGCGCTTCGGGCGGCTGGTGATCCTGCAGGGCGTCAAGCACGCGGCGGACCTGATCTGGCGCGAGCGCTACGACGCCTGGGCCGAGCTGCCGGACACCGAGGTGCGGCTCGCCGCCGACGAGCCGGACCGCCACTGGCAGGACCATGTCGGCCTGGTGACGGATCTGCTGGACGAGGTGCGCTTTCGCCCGGCGGCGAGCGTCGCCCTGGTCTGCGGGCCCGAGCCCATGATGCTCGCCGGCGCCGAGCGGCTCGTGGCGCTGGGCGTCCCGGCGGAGCATATCTGGCTCAGCCTGGAGCGCGGCTTCCAGTGCGGCGTCGGCCACTGCGGGCACTGCCAGCTCGGGCCCTGGCTCGTCTGCCGCGACGGCCCCGTCTTCCGCTGGTCGGAGATCGGCTGGCTGTTGGGCACCAAGGGCTTCTGACCCCGTTGGAGCAGGCATCCATGACCACCCCGCCCAAAGCCCCGCTGCCGCCGGCCGATGGCCGCCGCCGACCGCGGCTGGCCGTGCACAAGCTCTCGTCCTGCGACGGCTGCCAGCTGGCGCTGCTGAACGCCGGCGAATCCCTGCTGGCGCTGGCCGAGCGCTGCGACATCGTGCACTTCGCCGAGGCGGGTGTCGTCGACGCCGAGGCCGAGGCGGACATCGCCCTGGTGGAGGGCAGCGTCTCCACGCCGGAAGAGCAGGCGCGCATCCAGGCCATCCGCAGCCGCAGCCGTTGGGTGGTGCCCATGGGCGCCTGCGCCACCGCCGGCGGCCCGCAGGCGCTGCGAAATCTGGCCGATGCCCGGGTCTGGATCGGCTCCGTCTACCCCGAGCCGCAGCACATCCAAGCCCTGCCCACCGCCGATGCGGTGGCGGCACATGTGGACGTGGAGCTGTCCCTGCCGGGCTGCCCGGTGAGCACCCAGCAGGTGCTCGACGCCCTCGCCACCCTATTGGCGGGGGCGAGCCCCTTCGCCGAGCAGGACAAGGTCTGCATGGAATGCAAGCGCCGGGGCCAGGTATGCGTGCTGGTGACCCGGGACGCGCCCTGCCTCGGCCCGGTCACCGTCACCGGCTGCGGGGCGCTGTGCCCGGGCTTGGGCCGCGCGTGCTATGGCTGCTACGGCCCCGCGGAGAGCCCGGAGGTGGCCACACTGGCGCAGCGCTTCGCGGACCTGGGGCTTGCCCCCGAGGCCGTGGCCCGGCGCTTCATGTTCCAGCAAAGCGGCGCCGAGCCCTTCCAGCAGGCGGTGCAGGACTGGCGCCGGCGGGCGCAAGAGGGTGCAGCGGCGACCTCGGCAAATGCGCCCGGCCATGCAGACAGCGCGGCAGACAGCGCGGAGCAGGGCCATGACTGAGCAGGCCACGCGCCGCATCGAGGTGCCGGTGCTCGCCCGCGTCGAGGGCGAAGGCGGACTGGACGTGACCATCCGCGACGGCCGTATCGAGCACCTGGCGCTGCGCATCTTCGAGCCGCCGCGGCTGTTCGAGCAGTTCCTGGTGGGCCATGCCTACGGCGAGATCCCGGAGCTGGTGGCGCGCATCTGCGGCATCTGCCCCGTGGCCTACCAGATGAGCGGCATCGGCGCCGTGGAGCGGCTGTTCGACCTGGACCCGAACTGGGACCCGGACAGGGCGCCGGCGCCCTGGGTGCGGCGCATGCGCAGGCTGTTCTACTGCGGCGAATGGATCCAGAGCCACGCCCTGCACATCCACCTGCTGGCGGCGCCGGACTTTCTGGGCTTCGACAGCGCCATGGCCATGGCCGGTGCCTACGGCGAGGAGCTGCGCCGCGGCCTGGCGCTGCAGGCCTTCGGCAACCGCATCATCGAGCTCTTCGGCGCCCGCTCGGTGCACCCAGTGGGCGCCCGGGTCGGCGGCTTCTGGCGGGCGCCGTCGGCGCAGGACGTGGCCGCCGTCGCCGCCGAGGCCGAGCGCGCACTGCCGGCGGCGGAGGCGCTGCTGCGCTGGACCGCCGCCCTGCCCCTGCCCGTGACCGAGCCGCCGCAGGCATTCGACTGCGTGTCCCTGCGCCATCCCACCGAGTACCCGATGATGGCCGAGCGCATCGTCGCCGAGTCGGGGCTGGATATCTCGGTGGACGACTTCGAGGCCCACTTTACCGAGCACCAGGTGCCCCACTCCACGGCACTGCACGGGCTGCTGGCAGGCGCGCCCTACCTGGTGGGGCCGCTGGCCCGGGTCAACCTGAATCACGACCGATTGCATCCGCGGGTGCAGGCCCTGCTGACGGAGATCGGCGTCGCATTCCCGAGCCACGACGTGGCCCAGAGCGTCATCGCCCGCGCAGTGGAGATTTTGCAGGCGGTGCTGGAGGCGGCGGAGATCCTGGCCGACTACAGCCCCGAGACCCCGGCCCACGCCGAGGCGGCACCCCGTGCCGGCATTGCCCGCGGCGCCAGCGAGGCCCCGCGGGGGCTGTTGTGGCACCGCTACGACCTGGATGCGCACGGCATGATCCAGCACGCGCGCATCGTGCCCCCCACCAGCCAGAACCAGGCCCGCATCGAAGCGGACCTCGCCCACACCCTCACCGCCATCGGCCTGGATGCGGACGCCGAGCGGCTGCGCCGGGCCGGTGAGCAAGTCATCCGCAACTACGACCCCTGTATCTCATGCGCCACCCACTTTTTGCGTTTGACCCTGCACCAGTGACCATCATCGGCCTCGGCTCGCCCTGGGGCGACGACCGAGTCGGCTGGTGCGTCGCCGATGCGCTCTCAGAGCGCCTGGGCCCTGCTCGGGCCAGGATCCTGAAGCTGGACCGCCCGGGCTCCGGTCTGCTGGACCGTATCGCCGGACGCCATCGCGTCATGCTGGTGGATGCCGCGGTCACCGGCGCCGCGCCGGGCAGCCTCCATGTCCTGCCGCTGACCGAGCTGGCGAGCGGCTCGAGCACCGCGTCGAGCCACGGCTTCGGGCTCGCCGACGCGCTGAGCCTGGGCCGCAACCTGGGCATGCTGCCGCCGGAGCTGGACATCTACATCGTCAGCATCGACCCCGCGCAGACGCAGCAGAGCGGCCGTGACCTGACGCCGGCGGTGGCCGCCGCCGTGGGCCCGCTCCGCGACGCCATTTGTCGTCGGCTCGCGGGCGACGACGGTGGTCGCCGGCACGCTGGACCACCCGGAGAATGGCGTGACCCGGTAAGCATTGGCGGCATTGATCATGACTACGACCGACTCGGATAGCCCTAGGGTGGACCAGCGAAGCCGCAGGGCGGACCAGCGAAGCCGTGGGGTGGACAAGCGAAGCCGTGGGGTGGACAAGCGAAGCGCAGTCCACCCCAATTGCCGATTCAGCGGCCCTGCCGATTCAGTCCCGCGCGGCTGCCCATTCAGCGGCCCGGGTGGACTTCGCTGTCGCTCGTCCACCCTACCCGAGCTCACCCTACCCGAGTCGCTCGTCCACCCACCTGTTCAGCACCCCTCACAAGGAGCTCATTGGAGGACCCCATGGACCGCAACATCTTCGTGCTCGGCATCGACGAGTTCAATCTCCAGCAGCTGCGCGCCATTCGCAATGCCGACAATTACCAATTCCATTCGCTGCTGAGCTTCGACGAGGTCAAGGCCCACGGCACCTATCCCTTCCAGTCCATCCTCGACCACGCCCGCGACCGGCTGGAGGGCTTCGCCGGGCGCATCGATGCCATCGTCGGCTACTGGGACTTTCCGGTGACCTCCATCGTGCCGGTGCTGTGCCGGGAGCTGGGTCTGCCGTCACCATCGGTGGAGAGCGTCGCCTGTTGCGAGCACAAGTACTGGAGCCGCCTGGAGCAGCAGCGGCTGCTGCCGGACATGGTGCCCGGGTTCGCGTCGGTGGACCCCTTCGACGCGGATGCCGCCGCCAAGGTGGAGCTGGACTTTCCCTTCTGGCTCAAGCCCGTGAAGGGCACGGATTCGCTGCTCGGCTTCCGCATCCATGACCGGGCGGAGCTCGACGACGCGCTGAGCAAGATCCGCGAGGGCATTGTCCACATCGCCGAGGCCTTCGATACCTTCCTCGCCCATGTGCAGCTACCCAAGGCCATGGCGGAGACCAGCGGGCGCTACTGCATCGCCGAGAAGCTCATCAAGGGGCGCCAATGCACGGTGTCCGGCTATGTCTATCGGGGCAAGGCCCGGGTCTACGGCATCATCGACTCCATCAACTATCCCAACGGGATGTCATTCCAGCGCTATCAGTATCCCTCCCGCCTGCCGAAGGCGGTGAAGGCGCGGCTGAAGGAGGCCTCGATCACCTTGATGGAGGGCATCGGCTACGACCAGGCGGCCTTCAACATCGAATATTTCTACGACGAGGGTGCGGATACCATTTCCCTGCTGGAGGTCAATCCGCGTATCTCCCAGTCCCACGGCCACCTCTATGAGCAAGTGGACGGGCGGCCCAATCACCAGATCATGGTGGAGCTGGCCCTCGGCGAGGAGCCCTGCGTGCCGCGCCGGCAGGGGCCCTTCGGCTGTGCCGCGGAGTTCCACCTGCGCAAGTTCGAAGACGCCACCGTGGAGCAGGTGCCGAGCGACGCGCAGTTGCGGGAGATCAAGCGGGACAACCCGGGCACCTTCATCGACATCGCCGTCGAGCCCGGCATGCAACTGTCCGACATGATGGAGCAGGACAGCTACAGTTACGACATCGCCCACATCTTCACGGCAGCGCACGACCAGCACGAGCTGCTGGAGAAGTACGACCGCATCGTCGAGGCTTTGCCGCTCAAGCTGGGCGATGTGCAAGCCGCCGGCTCATAGGCCGATCGTCGGGCCTCCTGGCGTCGGCACCGACCTACGACAAGCGCGTCGGGAAGCGACAGCCTCGGTAGGTCGGGCTGAGGCACGAAGCCCGACGCTGGGCCCATTGTCGGGCCTCCTGGCGTCGGCGCCGACCTACGACAAGCGCGTCGGGAAGCGATCGCCTTGGTAGGTCGGGCTGAGGCACGAAGCCCGACGCTAGCCCGATTGTCGGGCCTCCTGGCGTCGGCGCCGACCTACGACAAGCGCGTCGGGAAGCGATAGCCTCGGTAGGTCGGGCTGAGGCACGAAGCCCGACGCTGGCCCGATTGTCGGGCCTCCTGGCGTCGGCGCCGACCTACGAGAGGCGCGCCCGAGCGGGGCGGCAAGCGAGATTTGCGAAGCACCCCCCAGAGACCGACCCCAGCACAGCGAGGAGGCATCATTGCGCACGGTCACCGAATTCCCGAACGGAGTACGGGACATTGAGCATACCTGGATCGAAATGGCGGACGGCACCCGCCTGGCGGCACGGATCTGGCTCCCCGAGGACGCCACGGGCCATCCCGTCCCGGCGATCCTGGAGTACATCCCCTACCGCAAGCGCGACTCCATCCGGCTGCGCGACGAGACCATGCACCCCTACTTCGCCGGCCACGGCTATGCGGCGGTGCGCGTGGACCTGCGCGGCAGCGGCGACTCCGAGGGCTTGCTGCGGGACGAGTACCTCGAGCAGGAGCTCGACGACGGCGTCGCCGTGATCGAGTGGATCGCGGCGCAGGACTGGTGCGACGGCAGCGTCGGCATGATCGGCATCTCCTGGGGCGGCTTCAACGGCTTGCAGATCGCGGCCCTGCAGCCCGAGGCGCTGAAGGCCGTCGTCAGCGTCGCCTCCAGCGACGACCGCTACGCCGACGACGTCCACCATATGCGCGGCTGCCTGCTCGGGGACAATCTGTCCTGGGCCTCCACGATGTTCGCCTACAACAGCCTGCCGCCCGACCCCGCCACCGTCGGGACCCGCTGGCGGGACATGTGGCTGCAGCGGCTGGAGTACAGCGGGCTGTGGCTCGATGAATGGATGCGTCACCAGCACCGCGACGCCTACTGGCGCCACGGCTCCATCTGCGAAGACTATGCGGCCGTGCGCTGCCCGGTGATGCTGGTCAGCGGCTGGGCGGACGGCTACAGCAACGCCGTCTTTCGAATGCTCGCGAACCTCCAGGTGCCACGTCTCGGCCTGGTGGGCCCTTGGTCCCACAAATACCCCCACATCGGCATACCCGGCCCGGCCATTGGCTTCCTGCAGGAGGCGCTGCGGTGGTGGGACCATTGGCTGAAGGGGATCGACAACGACGTCATGGACGCCCCCATGCTGCGCGCCTGGCTCCAGGAAAGCGTGCCGCCGACGACCCGCTATCAGGAGCGCCCGGGCCGCTGGGTCGGCGAGCAGAGCTGGCCGTCACCGCGCATCCAGCCGCTGACGCTGCGCCTGGCGCCGCACCGCCTACTGGGGGCGGACGCCGAAGCGCCGCAGACCTCCCAGTACCTGCACTCGCCGCTCGGGCTGGGGCTGTTCGCGGGCAAGTGGTGCTCCTATGCGGCGGCGCCGGATCTGCCCCATGATCAGCGCCAGGAGGACGGCGGCGCGCTCACCTACGACACGGCGCCGCTGGCGGAGCCGCTGGAGATCCTCGGCCGGCCAACGCTCACACTGGAGCTCGCCGCCGACCGACCCGTCGCCATGGTGGCGGTACGCCTGTCCGACATCGCCCCGGACAACAAGGCGACACGGGTGACCTTCGGGCTGCTCAATCTGACCCACCGCGAGTCCAGCAGTGCGCCCACACCCCTGGAGCCCGGCAAGCGCTACCGCGTGGAGGTGGCGCTCAACGAGATCGGCTACGCCTTCCCCCGGGGGCATCGCGTGCGCATCGCCGTGTCCACCTCTTACTGGCCCATGGCCTGGCCCGCCCCGGAATCGGTCGGCCTGACCCTCTACCCCGGCAGCAGCCTGCTGAGCCTGCCGGTGCGCCCGCCGGCCGCCGACGACGCCGAGCTGCGGCCCTTCGAGCCCGCCGAAGGCGCGGCGCCCTCGGCCAGCCGCATGCTGACGCCGGGTCAGCACACCTGGCGGGTCATTCGGGACCTGGAGACCGACGTGTCGACGCTGGAAGTCATCAACGACAACGGCACGCGCCACCTCGCGGGCCCGGCCCTGACCGACAGCGTCAAGGCACTGGAGTGGTACAGCTACCGTGGCGACGAGTTCGATTCCCCCCGCGGCGAGACCCTCTGGGAGCGTGCGCTGGCGAGGGGCGACTGGAGTGTGCGCACCCGCACCCGCACCGTGCTGACCTGCGACAGCGAGTGCTTCTACCTCCGCGCCGAGCTCGACGCCTGGGAGGGGGACCAGCGCGTCTACTCCCGCAACTGGGACAGCTGCATCCGCCGCAATCTGGTCTAGCTCGGCGTCGGGCTTCGTGCCTCAGCCCGACCTACCACACGGGGACGGCCGCATTCGGCGCAACCCGCTCTGGAGCCTCGTCCCCCGGCCCGTGGTCAGCCCGTTTGCCGCCAGCTCGCAGCCGCCCCGGCGTAGGTCGGGCCGACGACAGGAGGCCCGACAACCGGCGGTTACCACCGGCGCCGCGTCGGGCTTCGTGCCTCAGCCCGACCTACCGAGCTGGTCCAGGCTGTCGTCTAGGCAATGGTCACGGCGTCGGACAGATAGACATCTTGCACGGCGTTCAACAATGCGATGCCGTCCTCCATCGGCTTCTGGAAGGCCTTGCGGCCGGTGATCAGGCCCATGCCGCCGGCGCGTTTGTTGATCACTGCGGTGCGGACCACCTGGTGCAGATCGTCCCGGCCGGACGGCCCGCCGGAGTTGATCATGCCCACGCGGCCCAGGTAGCAGTTGGCGACCTGGTAGCGGACCCGGTCGATGGGATGCTCGCCGGTGAGCACCTCGTACATGCGCGGATGGGTCTTGCCGAAGCCGATGGCCTTGAAGCCGCCGTCGGTGGTGGCCTGCTTCTGCTTGACGATGTCGGCCTCGATGGTGGCCCCGAGGTGGTTGGCCTGGCCGGTGAGGTCCGCGGCCGTGTGGTAGTCGGCGTCGTCGGTCTTGAAGGCGCTGTTGCGCAAATAGGCCCAGAGCACCGTGGCCATGCCGAGCTCGTGGGCGCGCTGGAAGGCCTCGCTCACCTCGCCGATCTGACGCCGCGATTCCGCGGAGCCGAAGTACACCGTCGCCCCCACCGCGGCGGCGCCCATATCGAAGGCCTGCTCGACATCGGCGAACAGGGTTTGGTCATAGCTGTTCGGATAGGTGAGCAATTCGTTGTGGTTGAGCTTCACGATGAACGGAATCTTGTGGGCGTAGCGGCGGGCGACGGAGCCCAGCACGCCGAGGGTGGAGGCGACGCCGTTGCAGCCGCCTTCCATGGCCAGGCGAACTATGTTCTCCGGGTCGAAATAGAGCGGGTTGGGCGCGAAGGAGGCACCGGCGGAGTGCTCGACCCCCTGATCTACCGGCAGGATCGACAAATAGCCGGTGCCCCCCAGCCGGCCATGCCCGAACAGCGCCTGCAGATTGCGCAGCACGCTCGGCTTGCGGTCGCCCGCGAGCGAGACCCGATCCACGAAGTCCGGCCCTGGCAAGTGCAACAGCGCCTGATCGATGCCCTGGCACCGATGCCTCAACAGGGTTTCGGCCTCGTCGCCGAGGATCTCGGGAATGTCGATCATGATGGGTCTCCAATTATCGCCTTGCGTCCGCGGGCCAGCTGAGGTGTCCTCCCAAAGGCTTCGCGTCATCGCCACAGCTCCCAGTGTAGTCAGGCGTGCCGGCGGCGGCTTTCGCCGGCGTGCCAAGCTTGCTTGCAGCAAATCACACGCCAGCGGCCCGCTCTCCTCCGCGGCGAGTCGATTCGCGCCGCTAACACAAGCATCGAAACGCCGGTCCCCAGCCCTGCCCGTGCCCGCGGCAATTGAACCGACAACCGGGCCAAATCACCCGCTTCTGGGGCCGCGCCCGCCAGCTGATCACGGGCACACCTGGAACAAAGGCTGCTTGCATTGTGAAGCCACCCCCCCCGCAGCAGGATTCCCAGGAGGCTCAGATGAACGTCCTCGTCACCGGCAGCAACCGCGGTCTTGGACTGGCGGTCACGACCAGTCACATGGGCAGCATCGGCGACATCGACATGCCGGGCAGCCTCTACTACCGCTCCAGCAAGGCGGCGCTCAACGCGACCATGCAGGGCCTAACCGCGGAGCTCGAGCCCGCGGGCATCGGCGTGCTGCTGCTGCACCCCGGCGGCGGGACCACCCGCATGGGCCCGCGCGAGGGCCTGACCCCGGCGGACAGCGTGCACGGCCTGCGCCGGCAGGTGGCGGCCTTCGACCTCGCGCAGACCGGGCGCTTCGTGCGCTTCGTGCGCTTCGTGCGCTTCGACGGGACCGCGATGCTATGGTGATCGCCCGCCCTACCCGCGCCAGCGGTGGTCCGCACTTCGCGGGCCACGTTCTCTGTGCTCGAGCAGAGCTGCATCCATCTAGCGCCAACCCAATGGAGCCCTCATGGACATCACCGACGTCTGGACCGAGCTTGCAATCCCCGGCAGGCGCATCGTCTATCTGATCATGGACGGTCTCGGCGGCCTGGCGGATGCGGACAGCGGACGCACCGCCCTCGACGCCGCCGACACGCCGAACCTGGATGAGCTGGCACGAGACTCTTCGTGCGGGCTGCTGGAGATGGTCGGCCCCGGCATCACGCCCGGCAGCGGCCCGGGCCACCTGGCGCTCTTCGGCTACGACCCGCTGCGCTGGCGCATCGGCCGCGGTGTGCTCTCGGCGCTGGGCATCGACTTCCCGCTGGAGCCGGGGGACCTCGCCGCCCGCGTCAACTTCGCCACCCTGGACGACGCCGGCAACATCACCGACCGCCGCGCCGGGCGCATCCCCACGGATCTGAACCGCCGGCTCTGCGACAAGATCGCCTCCGCCGTGCAGCTGGACTTCGACGGCACGCTCTTCTTCGAGCCCGAATCCGAGCACCGTGCCCTGCTGGTGCTGCGCGGCGAGGGCCTGAGCGACGACCTGCCGGACACCGACCCGCAGGCCACCGGCCGGCCGCCGGTGGACATGACGCCGAACAGCGATGCCGCAGAGAAGAGCGCGGCACTGGTGGCCGATTTCCTGGAGCAGGCCCATGCGGCGCTGGCGGACGAGTCGCCCGCGAACGGCCTGCTGCTGCGCGGCTTCCAGCGCCACGAGCCGCTGCCCGGCCTCGAGGAGCGCTTCGGCCTGCGCGGGCTCTGCCTCGCCGAGTACCCGATGTACCGCGGCCTAGCACGCCTGTTGGGCATGGAGGTGGCACCCAAGCCGGACGGCATCGACGGCCTGTTCGACGCCGCCGAGCAGCGTCTCGGCGACGACTTCGACTTCTTCTTTCTGCACGTGAAAGGCACCGACTCCGCGGGCGAGGACGGCGACCTCGCCCGCAAGGCCGACGTCATAGAGGCGGTGGACCACCAGCTGCCGCGGCTGCTGGCGCTGCGCCCGGACGTGCTGGTCATCACCGGCGACCATTCCACCCCGGCAACCATGGCGTCCCACAGCTGGCATCCGGTGCCGGTGCTGCTGCACGCCCGGCACGCCCGCCGCGGCAGCGCCGAGCGCTTCGACGAGACCGCCTGCCTGGCCGGCGCCCTGGGCCTGCGCCGCGGCGTGGACCTGATGGGCCTCGCCCTCGGACACGCCGGGCGCCTCAACAAATTCGGAGCCTGAGCAGATGACCGATATCCCTTCCCGCGAGCCTCAGCCGGTGGAGGTGCCGGTCGACGGCGCGCTCTCTGGCTTCCTGCTGCTGCCGCAAGGCGCAACGGGGCTGGTTGTGTTCGCCCACGGGCGCCGCAGCAGCAAGTACAGCCGCCGCAACCGTGCGCTGGCGGAGATACTCAATCGCGGACGGCTGGCGACGCTGCTGCTCGACCTGCTGACGCCCGAGGAGCAGGCCGCCGACGGTGCCGCGGGCGATCCTCACACCGGTGATGTCGACGACGGTCCGGGTGCGAACATCGCGCTGCTCACCGAGCGCGTCATCCGTGCCCTGGACTGGGCCGCCACCAGCCCGCGAGTCCGGGCACTGCCGCTCGGGCTGTTCGGCTCCGGCACCGGCGCCGCCGCGGCTCTGGGCGCCGCCGCCGAGCGCAGGCGCGAGCTCCAGGCGCTGGTGTGCCGCGGCGCGCGCACGGATCTTGCGACGGGCGCCCTACCCCAGGTCATGACGCCGACGCTGCTGATCGTCGCCGGACTGGACCCGCAAGCCGTCGACATCAATCGCCAGGCCATCGGCGCGATCCCCGGCGAGTCGCGGCTGGAGATCGTCCCCGGCGCGACCCGGCTGTTCGAAGAAGCCGGCAGGCTCGACAACGTCGGACTGCTGGCCAGGGATTGGTTTCTGAGCCATTTCGCCGGCACGGACGAGTCCGGCGAGCAGGCGCGCTGAGGGCCTTTCGCCGGCGTGCGTTTGCGCCCTGGAAGTTGTCGCGGCCAGAGGCCGCTCCCACGGCGCTTCGGCATGTGGGAGCGGCATCCCTGCCGCGACGGGCCGCTGGAAGCGCTCTGGAAGTCATCGCGGCCAGAGGCCGCTCCCACAGCGGCTATTGCATGTGGGAGCGGCATCCTTGCCGCGACGGTCGCTGGCGGTGCTCTGAAAGCCGTCGCGGCCAGAGGCCGCTCCCACAGCGGCTATTGCATGTGGGAGCGGCATCCCTGCCGCGACCTCAGGGTCCTCGTTCCCGGGCTCTGCCCGGGAATGCAGCCGCGAGGCTCTGCCTCGCCTCTGCGATCAGTTTGACCAGTTGCCCTAGTCCCGGATTCGGATTCGGTCTTCCTCAACGATCCAGAGCTTCTGAGATAACGCAGCCTCAGCAAAAGCCGGCATGAGCTTCTCGATGATTTGTAGAACCCGAGATTTGTCCTGACGCACCAACCGGAGCACGACGATGCCCGAAGTTTCGCCAGGTGGATAGGCTTGGATGTTGGCGAAGTCGAGATCCAGGGTTACAAGTACACGGCACTCTTCCTGGCAGACCTCGAACACGGTTGGGTCCTGCGCCCCGCTCAGTGTCTGATCGAATACGCTGACCGCAGCGTGCCCATGCTCGCAGAGGAGTTCCACGACCTCTTGGGGCAGGTTCTCGTCAATTTTGAATCTCACGCGGCATTACGGCCCGGCAGCTCCAGGATTCGCTCGCGGGCTAGCTCCGCTGCATAGGCGGCAGCCCCGCGTATGGCAGCCTTGGTCAGAGCCGGGTAGCTCCGGATGATCTCGTCCTCAGCCAAGCCCGCAGCCAGATTATCCAGCACGACTGAGACAGGAATCCGTGTGCCCTTGATGCAGGCCTGACCGTGGCAAACGTTTGGATCTGTGTGAATGTGGTCCCGCCAACTCATAGTGCGCTTCTCCTGCACAGCTCGCCGTTCGACGCGGCAACTGAAATCAAGGCCTCTCAACGCCAAGGCTAGGCTCTGCGGTGCGCTGGAGCAAGCACTGCCGGTGGCGCTCTTAGGTTGGGTGCCGAGGATGCCCGATGCCAGTCGTCGACCAGACGAACAACAGTCAGCGGACTGACCTCGCTGACCACGACCAGGAGGAGCAAGACCCTGTGGCAACCGAGCACCACGGCGGGCTTTCTTCGTGCGTGCCTGATCGGCGGACATCGCGGCGGCCGTCTGCGCCGGGATGCGATCCGCTGGGCGTGCCGCTGCGGGCTGCGACATTCATGCTGTTCGGATGGGGCATCCAGATGACCGACCTCCCTACGCCGACGCTGCTGATCGTTGCTGGACTGGACCCGCAAGCCGTCGACATCAATCGCCGGGCCACCGGCGCGATCCCCGGCGAGTCGCGGCTGGAGATCGTCCCCGGCGCGACCCGGCTCTTCGAAGAAGCCGGCAGGCTCGACAACGTCGGACTGCTGGCCAGGGATTGGTTTCGGAGCCATTTCGCCGGCACGGACGAGTCCGGCGAGCAGGCGCGCTGAGAGCCTTTCGCCGGCGTGCGTTTGCGCCCTGGAAGTCGTCGCGGCCAGAGGCCGCTCCCACGGCGCTTCGGCATGTGGGAGCGGCATCCTTGCCGCGACAATGCTGGGGTGCTCGTTCCCGGGCTCTGCCCGGGAATGCGGCCGCGAGGCTCTGCCTCGCCTCTGCGATCAGATGGTCGGTATGTCGACGCCCGTGTGGGCAAGCGCCGGGCGGCGCTTGCTCGAGGGCGTCACGGACGCGCCTCTTGCAGCACGATGAGCGAGTCGGCCAGGATCTTCGGGCCGCCGAAGAACTGCTCGTCGATGTCGCCGCTGACGCTGACGCGGTCCCCGATATCCACTTGCTGGTAGCCGGTGTCGTCCAAGGGATCATAGCCGAGGCCGCCAGTCACGACGGTCAGGTCCGTGGGGCCGGTGTCGAGGGTGAATTGCTCGTCGCCGAGGCTCTCGACGGTGCCGCGCACGGTGGTGACGGTGAGATCCAGCGGCACCTCGGCCGACAAGACCACGTCTTCCTCGTCCACCGCGCTGGCGAAGAAGGTGGTGCCGAGCTTCTCGACGTAGACGGTGCTCGCCTCGATGGTGGTGGTCTCGAACAAGTCGTCGTCGATCTTGCCGATGACGTTCACCTGATCGCCTTCCATGAGCTTGTAGGCATCGGCATCGCGATCACCGTCATCCATCTCGACGACGATGAGACCGCCGCCATAGTCCAGCGTGAAGCTGTCCGGCGTCACGGCTTCCACCTTGCCGTTGATGCTGACCCAGGCGTCGTCCGGCTGCGCATAGGGCATGTCCTCGGCGACGGCGACAACGATGAAGGCCGCGGCGAACGCAAGGGCGAGGGCGGCGGCGGGGCCGACGGTGCGGGAGTGGGAGTCGAGACGGTCCATGCAGATACCTCGTGTGGGCTGTGGTTGGTCTAACAGCCTCTGCACCGCCTATGCCAAGAGTCGCTGCCACTGGGTCTGTTAGCGCTCCGCGACGGGCTCCTCGCGCGGCTGGCCGTCTCCGGCGCCGGGCTGCACGCCCACGGTGCTTTTGCCGCAGCTCAGGGGCCATTTCCCCCGCTGCTCTTTAGTTGCTGCTTCTCGATGTGCACGTCCGCCTCGCGGGCCAGCGCATGCATGCGATCGGAGAAGTCCACGGGATAGCCCGCCTGCGCGTCCAGTGCCCGGAGCGCATCGGGCAGGCGGCCGAGCTGCTCGGCGCAGTGCTCCCGCGAGTCGGCGAGGGTCGGCGTCGGCGCGACGGGCTCGCCGAACTCCATCACCAGCTCCAGCAGCGGCTCGCCGTCCGCAGGCTCGTCCTCGCGCTGCACGCGGTCGCCGCGCATGCGGCCGCTGGCGTCGTAGCGGCGCACCACCTGCTTGCGCCCCGGCCAGGTGGCCTTGTGCTCGGAGTGCTTGCGCCGTGGCTCGCCGGCGTATTCGCAGAGCTTGTAGGCGCAGTCCAGGTAGGGGGTGTCGGCGGCGGTGTCGAGCTTGCTGCCGATGCCAAAGCCGTCGATGGGGGCGCCGTCGGCGAGCAAGGCCGCAATGCGATGCTCGTCGAGCCCGCCGCTGGCGAAGATGTTGGTATCCCCCAGACCGCCGTCGTCCAGGATGCGGCGCACCCGCCGCGCATGCTCGCCCAGGTCGCCGCTGTCGATGCGTACCGCCTGCACCTGGATGCCGTCTTCGGCCAAGCGCTCGGCGAGGCCGATCAGGCGCCTGGCCGCACCCTCGGTGTCGTAGGTGTCGATGAGCAGCACCAGGCTCTGTGGCCGTGCGCGGGCGAAGTGCTCGAAGGCGACGAGCTCGTCGTCATGGGCCTCGATGAAGGAATGCGCCATGGTCCCGTAGATGGGCACGCCGAAGCGCGGCGCAGCGAGCACCGTGGAGCTGCCGGCGAAGCCGCCGAGCCAGCTCGCCCGGGCGGCCATTAGGCCGGCCTCGGCCCCGTGCGCACGGCGCAGACCGAAGTCCACCAGCAGCTTGTCCGGTGCCGCATGCACGCAGCGCGTGGCCTTGGTGGCGATGAGCGTCTGGTACTGGAGCAGGTTGATGATGCGCGTCTCCAGCAGCTGCGCCTGCGGCAGCGGTGCCGTGACGCGCAGCACCGGCTCGTCGGGGAAGAAGGGCGTGCCCTCGCGCATCGCGTGCACGCTGCCGGTAAAACGGAAGCCGCGCAGGTAATCGAGAAAGTCGTCGCCGAAGCGTCCGCTGTCAGCCGCCCAAGCCAGCTCCTCGTCGCTGAATTGGGCGTCGCGCAAGGTCGAAAGCACCTGGGCCAGGCCCGCGGCCACCAGGTAGCCATAGCCCGGCGGCAAATCGCGCACGAAGAAATCGAACACGGCTTCGTCGTCCATATCGCTCGCGTGATAGGCCTCCAGCATCGCGAGCTCGTAGAGGTCCGTCAGCAGCAGGGCATTCGCGGGAATCATGTGGGCCTCGCAGCGGCTTGTGCTTCGATTCGGCCGGCGCAGCGTCTGCACCGGCGCAGGGACGACGCAATGAGCGCCCCGGCTCTAAAGGCGCGCTGCAAGGCTGGTGCCGAGCCAGCAAGGTCGTCTCGCTCAGCGGTGCGTCGCTCCCACGAGCCGCGGCAAAGTCCAGCCCGGTACGCTCAGCGCGCGGTGCCGAAGCCCTCGTCCTCGGTGTGCCGCGGCACCGGCAAACCGGCGATCTGCATGCCTTGAAACACCGGGCCCTCGGGGAAGAGCTTGCGCAGCCAGCGGCGCCCGCCCACGTCGGCGAAGCGCTGATCGAGCATGTCGCCGAGCTCGCGGCCGTCGTGGACGAGGCCGTGCTCGCGGTAGTACTCGCGCAGCATGTCGATCACGGCCCAATGCTCGTCGGTGAGCGTCACGCCGAGCGCCTCTGCCTTTTGCTTGGCCCACTCCGGGCTCCAGTCGGCGAGGTCGCGCTCGCGATCCGCCTCGACGGGGCTCGAGGTGTCGGGGTTTTCGATGACTTGCCTGATATCGGTCATGACTGGCCTCCGTATCCTCGGCGGGCGGATGCGCCCGCCTCTGAAGAACCCTCGCATTCCGCGTGCCGAGCGGGCGCAACGACCGGGCGGCGCGCGGCAGCCCAGCGCTCAGGTCACCACATTGCGCGGCCGCCCTTCGGCACAGCCGCGCAGGTTCTCCACCGTCGTGTCCAGGATGCGACCGACCGCTTCACGGGTGTTGAAGGCGCTGTGCGGGGTGATGACGACATTGCGCAGGTGCGCGAGCACCTCGTTGGCGAGCAGGTTGTCCAGGTTGTGGCTTTGCTCGTAGACCGAGCGCAGCAGCTCCGCTTCCTCCCGAATCACCGGCTCCTCCGGCAGGACATCGAGCCCGGCGGCGGCGAGCTTCTGCTCCGCCAGGGCGCGCGCAAGCGCGCGGGTATTGACGATGCTGCCGCGGGCGGTGTTGATGAGCACGGCGCCGTTCTTCATGCGGTCGAACTGGGGCCGGTCGATGAGATGCTCGGTTTCCGGGATGTCCGGCACATGCAGGCTGATGACGTCGGCACGCGCCAGCAGCTCGTCCAGCGAGACATAGTCGAAGCCCAGGCTGCGCGCCGCTTCCTCATCGGGCGCAACATCGTAGGCGAGCACCTGCATGCGAAAGCCGGTGGCGATGCGAATGGTCTCGCGGCCGATGTCGCCGGTGCCGACGACGCCCATGACCCTGCCCTTGAGATCGAAGCCCTGCAGGCCGTGGCTGTCGAAGCGCCCGCTGCGGGTGCGCTGCACCGCCTCCTCCAGCCGATGGCTGATCATCAGCAGCAGCCCGAACACGTGCTCCGCGACGGTGTTGGCCCCATAGGTGGGGACATTGCAGACGGTGATGCCGCGCTCGCGGCAGCGCCCGAGGTCGATGTGGTCGACGCCGGTGGAGCGGGATGCCACCGAGCGCAGCGCCGGCAGCGCGTCCAGCACATCGGCGCCCAGAGCCGAGTAGATGAAGGTGGAGACCGCCTCCGCATCGGCATGCTCGGCGGCGTTGTCGGCGCTCAGGGCGTCGCTGGTGAAGCTGAGCTCGTGCTTGTCTTCCAGGCTGCGGAAGGGGTCCCGCTCCCAGCCCTCGGTCTCGAAAACGTGGATCTTCATGCTCGCTGGACTCCGGTCCAGGCTGCTGCGCTTCGCCCGCACACGACCTGACCGGGCCGGGCAACGGCGAAGGTCTGACAGCAGCCGGACGATGGTTGGGTGTGAGGCATCGAGGCGGCCCGGCGGCCCGCGGATGGTCACCCGGGCCCAGCCGCCGGCGCCTGGCCGCCCGAGCGCCGGCGCTGGCGACGCTCACGGCTGTGCAGCCGCCATGCCAGTCGCCGGCGGCTGCTCCCGGGCGCGGCTGTGCCTCGGCACCGGTGGCCAAGGCGGCAGGGCGAGGGTCTGTCGGTGCCTATGCCCCGAGCGGCGGGGCATTGACACCGCCAGCGTGCCGGCGCCCAGCGTGGAAGAGAGCCCGCCCATCCGGTGTCAACTGGGGGTGTTTCGTACGCCGCTGGCACGGTGTCTGCTGCATATCCGGTATCCGCGGGTGGCGGGCCGCCCCGACCACCCGTCCCCGGCGCAGAACCGCGCCGCCCAACAGCCGGCCCCACATCCGGCCCCAGATCCCGCAGGCAAGGGCCGATGGACTTCAAGCACGATCCCGACACCGACTTTCGTCCCGTCGACGCACTGAGCGAGGACGCGGCCGCCGAGGAGGCTGCGGCGCTGCGCGAGGGTATCCGCCACCACGACTATCTCTACTACGTGAAGGCGAGCCCGGAGATCAGCGACGCGGTCTACGACCGGCTGTTCGAGCGCCTCCAGGAACTGGAAGCCGCCTTCCCGGCGCTGCGCACCGAGGATTCACCGACGCAGCGCGTCGGCGCGGAGCCCGTGGACGAGCTGACGCGGGTGCAGCACAGTGCGCCGATGCTGAGCCTGGAATCCGTGCGCGAGGCCGAGGACGTGAGCGCCTTTCTGCGCCGCCTCGCCAAGGCACTGGACACGCAGGCGCCGCAGCTGGCGCTGGAGCCGAAGCTCGACGGTCTGTCGGTGGAGCTGGTCTACGAAGACGGCGCCTTGACCGGCGGCGCCACCCGCGGCGACGGCGAGTCCGGCGACGATATCACCCACAACCTGCGCACCCTGCGGGCCCTGCCGCTCAAGCTGCGCGACGGCGGCGGCCTGCCGACGCGACTCGCGGTGCGGGCCGAGGTACTGATGCCCCGCTCCGGCTTCACGGCCCTGAACCGCGAGCGGGTCGAGCGCGGCGAAGACACCTTCGCCAATCCCCGCAACGCGGCCGCCGGGCTCATGCGCCAGCTGGACCCGCAGCAGGTAGCGGGCCGCCTGCTGACGCTGTTTTGCTACGAAGTGCTGGAGCTCAGGGGCCGGGATGCGCCCGACAGCCACCGGGAAATGCTGGGGCTGCTGGCGGACTGGGGCCTGCCGACCTGCCCGCTCAACCGCGCCGCACAGAGCCTCGACGACGTGCGCGCCTATCATGACGAGCTGGCCGAGCAGCGCGACAGCCTGGACTACGACATCGACGGCGTGGTCATCAAGCTGGATGCGCGCGGCCCGCGTACGGAGCTCGGCACGCGCGCCCGCAGTCCGCGCTGGGCCCTGGCGTGGAAGTTCCCGCCGCGCGAGGAGGTCACCCAGCTGGAGGACATCGCGGTGCAGGTGGGCCGCACCGGCATACTCACGCCCATCGCGCTGCTCGCGCCGGTGGACGTCGGCGGCGTCACCGTGAGCCGGGCCACGCTGCACAACGCCGACGAGGTCGCGCGCAAGGACGTGCGCCCGGGCGACCGCGTGCGGGTGGTCCGCGCCGGCGACGTGATCCCGGAGATCGCCGAGCGCGTCGACACGCCGGACAGCGGCCGCGCCGAGCAGTTTTCGATGCCGCAGGAGTGCCCGGTGTGCGGCACCGGGATCGTGCGCGAGGGCGCCTATCACCGCTGCCCGGCCGGGCTCGCGTGCAATGCCCAGCTCATCGGCCACATCACTCACTATGCCGAGCGCGATGCGCTGGACATCGAGGGCCTCGGCGAGGAGACCGCCCGGCTGCTGGTGGAGCGCGGACTGGTGCACGACCTGGCCGACCTCTACGGCCTCGGCGCCGATGACATCGAGGCGCTGCCAGGTTTCGCCGCCACCTCCGCACGCAAGCTGGTGGCGGCCATCGAGGGCGTCCGCGAGCCGGATTTGGCCCGCTTCCTGTACGCGCTTGGCATTCGGCACGTGGGCAGGCGGGTCGCCGGCAGCATCGCCCGAGCCTGCGGCAGCCTGGAGGCCGCCGCCGACGCCGATGCAGACCGCCTGGAGCGCATCCCGGAGATCGGCCCGGAGATCGCCCGCTCGGTGGCCGGCTTCTTCGCCGCCGAGGACAACCGCCGCGTGCTGGCGCGCATGCGCGAGGCCGGCGTCGACGTACAGCCGGCGGACACCGGCGAGCGCTCCGAGGCACTGGCCGGCAAGACCTTTGTCTTCACCGGCACCTTGAGCGGCTACACCCGCGACGAGGCGCAGGCGGCGGTGGAGGCCCGCGGCGCACGCGCGGCCTCCGACGTCAGCAGCGAAACGGACTACCTGGTGGTGGGCGCCGACCCGGGCAGCAAGCGCGAGCGCGCCGAGGAAGCCGGCGTGGAGATCCTGGACGAGGACGGTTTCGAGGCACTGCTGACGGGCGCCGGCGACGGATCAGGCTGAGCCACTGTCCCTCGCCCCTCGTTCCCGGGCTCTGCCCGAGAATGCGGCCCCGAGGCTCCGCCTCGCCTGATGCCTCACCGGAGGCAGAGCCTCCGGACCGCGCTCCCAGGCGGAGCCGGGGAGCCAGTTGGACCCGGCTCCTCGTTCCCGGGCTCCACCCGGGAATGCGGTCGCGAGGCTCTGCCTCGCCTGATGCCTCACGGGAGGCAGAGCCTCCAAACCGGGTTCCCAGGCGGAGCCTGGGAACCAGATGGATCAGTTGGGTGCGAGCTCTACCAACCCTTGTCGATCTCAATCACGCCCGGCTCGCCTGCATAATTCCGCGCGCTGGACCAGCGCCAGTGCTCGGGCAGGTCCACATAGCCGCGCTTGACCGGGTTGTGGTGGATGTAGTCGAGCTTCTGGCGCATGACCGTTTCGCTCTCGATGCGCTTGGGGTGGCTGCCTTCCTCCCAGAGCTGATAGGTGGCGTCCGCTTTGTGGCGGCGTTTGAAGAGCGCCAGCAGATCCAGCAGCGTCTGCACCCTGGCCGTCTCCAGCAGGTCAATGATCTGCCGGGCGGTGTGCGACTTGAACCGGCGCATGAGTCCCGCGAGGCCGGCGGCGCCGGCGGCGCCGGCGACCAGGTGCAGGTGGTTCTCCAGAATCACATAACCGTGCAGGCGCAGGCCCTCGTGCTGCTGCAGCCAGCGCCAGGAGTCGAGCAGGATTTCCACGGTGTCCGGGCGCGTGAAGACCGGAAGCCAGTGGTTCACCGTCATGGTCATGAAGTAGGGCGCGTCGTCGCCCACAAAGCGGTAGCGGCTGCGGGGCATCGTCGGTCTCCTCGGTCCCGGGCTCGGCCCGGGAGCCCGGACGGGAGGCTCTGCCTCCCGTTTCGCGAGGCAGAGCCTCGCGGCCGCATTCCCGGGCGGAGCCCGGGAACGAGGTGCCGCGGTGCTCAGTGGCGCAGCAGCGCCAGCAGGTCGTCGAGGCCGCGGGTGTTGATCACGTCGTCGGCGGTGAGCCAGCCGCGGCGGGCCTGGTCGACGCCGAAGCGCATGTAGTCGAGGTTGCCCTGGCTGTGGGCGTCGGTGGAGATGGCGATGCGCACGCCGAGCTCCTTGGCCAGGCGGCAGTCGCTGTCGTCGAGGTCGAGGCGCTTGGGCTGGGCGTTAACCTCCAGCGCGCAGCCGCGCTCCGCCGCGGCGCGCATGACCCGCTCCAGGTCCAGCTCGTAGCCCGCGCGCTTGCCGATGAGCCGGCCGCGGGGATGGGCCAGGATGTGGCAGTGCTGGCTGTCCAGCGCGCGCAGGATGCGCTCGGTCTGCTTCTGCCGCGGCAGGTCGAGCTTGTGGTGCACGGCACAGACGCAGAGGTCCAGGCGCTCGAGCACATCGTCCGGCAGGTCCAGCGAGCCGTCGGCCAGGATATCCAGCTCCACGGCCTTGAGCACGCGGATACGCCCGTCGAGCTCTTCGTTCAGCGCATCGACGGCGTCGATCTGCGCCGCCATCCGCTGCGGGTCCAGGCCATGGGCGACGGTGACGTGCTGGGAGTGGTCGGTGATGGCGAGATAGGCATAGCCGCGCTCGGCGGCGGCCTCGGCCATCTGCCGGAGACTGTCGTGGCCATCGCTGGCCTTGGTGTGGGCGTGCAGGTCGCCGCGGATGTCATCGAGCCCGATCAGCGCCGGCAGACGGTCCTCCTGCGCCGCCTCGATCTCGCCGCGGTCCTCGCGCAGCTCGGGCTCGATGAAGGGCAGGTCGACGGCGTCGTAGACCTCCTGCTCGGTGCGCCCGCCTACGCGCTCGTCGCCGTGAAAGACACCGTACTCGTTGATCTTAAGATCGCGCTGCACGCCGAGCCGGCGTACGGCGATATTGTGCGCCTTGGCGCCCGTGAAATAGTGCAGTGCGGCGCCGTAGGCCGCCGCCGGCACCAACCGCAGATCCACCTGCAGGCCCGCGCGCAGCAGCACGGTGGCGCGGGTCTCGCCCTGGGAGACCACCTCGCTGACCTCGTCATAACCGGTGAAGCGCTCCATCACCGACGTGCCCTCCGCGGCGGTCACCAGGATGTCCAGGTCGCCGACGGTCTCCTTGCGGCGGCGGAAGCTGCCGGCGATGGTGACCTGGTCCACGCCGTCGAGTCCCCTGAGGCTGTGCACCAATGGCCGGGCGATCTCCTCCGCCTCGATGAGCGGCAGGCGCTCCGCCGGGCCCTGCCACTGTGCCAGCTTGTCGGCCAGCGCCTGCTCGCTCTTGGCCCCGAAGCCGGACAGCTCGCGGACGCGGTGCTCCGCCACCGCCTGCTTCAGGTCCTGGAGGTTGTCGATATGCAGATCCTGGTGCAGGGCCTTCACGCGCTTCGGGCCCAAGCCGGAGATCTCGAGCAGGTCGCTCAGCGCCGCCGGCAGCCGCTCTTCGGCCTCCTCCAGCTGCGGTAAGTGGCCCGTCTCGCAAATGGTGCGAATCTTCTCCGCGAGGCTCTCGCCGATGTGCGGCAGAGCGCTCAGGTCCTCACCGGCCGCGGCACGGTCGGCGAGGCTCTCCGACAGCCCGGCGATGGTCTGCGCCGCCTGCCGGTAGGCGCGCACGCGATAGGCGTCGGCGCCCTCGATCTCCAGCAGATCGGCCAGGTGGGAGAACTGCTCGGCGATTTCGCGGTTGTGAACGGTCATGGCTTGCGCCTTGCGGCTGATCGGACTGCTGAGCTCAGCGAATGTCCGTGCAGTCGGCATGCCACGCGGCAAGGGAATCCGCCGATCAATCGGCGTCTTCCCAAGGCGCCCGCCCTGGCATGCCCCTCGCATCTGGCTGGGTACCAGGCGCCGCGCGCCGGCGCGGCCCCGTGCGGGCTTCACCGCTGGGAGACAGACCCATGCCCGAGCTGCCGGATGTCGAGATCGAGCGCCGCCACGCCGAGCGCTGGGTGGTAGGCCGCGCCATCCGGCACGTCCATGTGCCGGAGCCAGAGATTCTGGAAGACACCTCCCCCGCGGCCCTCGGGCGCCGGCTGCACGGGCGCCGGGTCACCGGCAGCCGCCGGCACGGCAAGTATCTCTTCCTGGAGACCGACGGTGCCCCCTGGCTGCTGCTGCACTTCGGCATGACCGGCCACCTGGAGCAAATCGGCAAGGACGCACAAGCCCCCGAGTACACCGACTTCACGCTGGTGCTGGCCGACGACAGCGCCGTCGCCTATGTCGCACCCCGCAAGCTCGGGCGGGTCGGGGTGATCGACGACCCGGACGCCTACGTCGCCGCCCAAGGGCTCGGCCCGGACGTGCTCCGGCTGGACCGCGAAGGCTTCGCGGCCCTGGCCGAAGGCCGCCGCGGCGGCACCAAATGCTGGCTCATGGACCAGGCGGCCATGGCCGGGCTCGGCAACGTCTACACGGACGAGATCCTGTTCCGCGCCCGGCTGCACCCGAAAACGCCGGTGGCGGCGCTGGACGCCGACGACCGCCGCCGCCTGTTCGACGCCGTCGCGGAGGTGCTGCGCATCAGTATCGAGGCCGGCGCAGACCCGGCCCGGATGCCGAAGGACTGCCTGCTGCCGCACCGCAAGCCTGGCGCCGCCTGTCCGCGCTGCGGCGGCCCTGTGCAGCAGATCAAGGCCTGCGGGCGCACCGCCTATGTCTGCCCCGAGTGTCAGCCGCCGCCGGATGGGCAGTGACTGCCCCGCTGCGGGGGGCGGGGGGCATGCTCGCGCGGTGCATTACCCCAAGGCGACGGGGCATTTGAGCCGGATCGGATGAGGCGGGCCACCGCCTGCCGGCAGCAGCGGACAACGGGCGGCCCGTCGCTGCCGGGAGCGCATGCAGCCCGAAGCGTCCGGGCCCCAACCGGCGCGCCTATACAGCCGCCCATCACAGCTGGCACGTCATCTGCTCTCGGGAGGGCGAGAACACCGCCCCGCGCCCCACAGCCGATGCCGAGCCCGTTATGCCCGATGCTGCCTCCCACACTGATCAGGCCCTGCTGGTCGTCCAGCTCGCGGACCTGGACAACGATGATGTCGCCCGTGTCGGCGGTAAGAACGCCTCCCTCGGAGAGATGATCGGTGCCTTGAGCGCCGAAGGGGTGCGCGTCCCCGGCGGCTTCGCGACCACCGCCGACGCCTACCGGCAGTTCCTCGCCGCCAACGAGCTGGCGCCGCGCATTCGCGAGCGCATCGAGGATTACCGCAGCGGCGAGCGCTCCCTGCGGGAGACCGGTGAGGCCATC
Organism: Thiohalocapsa halophila; assembly: GCF_016583825.1. GTDB lineage: Bacteria > Pseudomonadota > Gammaproteobacteria > Chromatiales > Chromatiaceae > Thiohalocapsa > Thiohalocapsa halophila. The sequence goes on from NZ_NRRV01000072.1 coordinate 24,139, forward strand.
CGCGGCCTGATCCTGGACAGCGACCTGCCCGCGGACCTGAGTGAGGCCATCCGCGGCGCCTACCGCGCCCTCGCCGGCGAGCGCGGGCAGGAGACGCCGGACGTGGCCGTGCGCTCCAGCGCCACCGCCGAGGATCTGCCGGAGGCGAGCTTCGCGGGTCAGCTGGAGACCTATCTCAATATCCGCGGCGAGGACGCGCTGCTGGCGGCGGTGCGCCGCTGCTACGCATCGCTCTTCACCGACCGCGCCATCGCCTACCGCGAGGACCACGGCTTCGACCAACTGAAGGTCGCCCTGTCGGTCGGGGTGCAGACCATGGTGCGCAGCGACCTCGGCGCCGCCGGCGTCATGTTCAGCCTGGACACGGACACGGGCTTCCCGCGCACCGTGCTCATCAACGGCGCCTGGGGCCTGGGCGAGACCGTGGTACAGGGCAGCGTGGACCCGGACGAATTCCTGGTGTTCAAGCCGCTGCTGCACGAGGATTCTCTCAAGCCCATCGTCGCGCGCAGCATCGGCGGCAAGGCGCGCAAGCTGGTCTACGCCGGCGACGGTGACGCTGACGAAGATGGGCCCACCCGGCTTAAGGAGACCAGCGCGGAGGAGCGCCGCGCGCCGGTGCTGAGCGACGACGAGGTGCTCGCCCTCGCCCGCTGGGCCGTGCTCGTGGAGCGTCACTACGACAAGCCCATGGACATGGAATGGGCCAAGGACGGCGAAACCGGCGAGCTCTTCATCGTGCAGGCGCGCCCGGAGACCGTCCACTCCCAGCGCGCCGCCGGCACGCTCAAGACCTATCGCCTCAACGATGCCGGCGAGGTGTTGGCCAGCGGCTACGCCATCGGCGATGCCATCGCCGCCGGCCCGGTGCGCCGGCTCGACAGCCCCGACGACAGCGAGCGCTTCGAGCGCGGCGATGTGCTGGTGACATCCATGACGGACCCGGACTGGGTGCCCATCATGCGCCGGGCGGCGGCCATCGTCACCGACCACGGCGGGCGGACCTCCCATGCGGCCATCGTCAGCCGCGAGCTGGGCCTGCCGGCGGTGGTGGGCACCGGCGACGGCACCGAGCGGCTCGGCGACGGCGTCGAGGTGACCGTCTCCTGCGCCGAGGGCGAGACCGGCAATGTCTACGCCGGCACCGCGGACTACGAGGCCGAGGACATGGACCTCGGCGATATTCCGGACACGCGCACCCGGGTCATGCTGAACCTGGCCGACCCGGCGGCGGCCATGCGGTGGTGGCGGCTGCCGGCGGACGGAGTCGGTTTGGCGCGCATGGAGTTCATCATCAACCAGCACATCAAGATTCACCCGCTGGCGCTGCTGCACCCGGAGCGGATCGAGGACGACGCCGCCCGCGAGCAGATCGACGCGCTCACCGCCGGCTACGACGACAAGGCCGAGTACTTCGTCGAGCGCCTGGCCCGCGGCATCGCGCGCATCGCCGCCGGCAGCCATCCGCACCCGGTCATCGTGCGCATGAGCGACTTCAAGACCAACGAGTACGCGGATCTCATCGGCGGGCGCGCCTTCGAGCCCGCCGAGTCCAATCCGATGCTCGGCTGGCGCGGCGCGAGCCGCTACTACAGCGACGCGTACCGCGACGGGTTCGCGCTGGAATGCCGCGCCATCCGCAAGGCACGGGAGGAGATCGGGCTGGAGAACATCGTCGTGATGATCCCCTTCTGCCGCACGCCCAAGGAGGCGGATCAGGTGCTGGCGGCGATGGCGGAGCACGGCCTGGAGCGCGGCGAGCGGGGGCTTGCGGTCTATGTCATGTGCGAGATCCCGTCCAACGTCATCCTGGCGGCGGAATTCGCGGCGCGCTTCGACGGCTTCTCCATCGGCAGCAACGATCTGACCCAGCTGGTGCTGGGCGTCGACCGGGACTCTGACCGGCTCGCCCATTTGTTCGACGAGCGCAGCGACGCCGTGCGGCAGATGATCCGCTCGGTGATCCAGACCGCCCACGAGCACGAGCGCAAGGTCGGCCTCTGCGGCCAGGCGCCGAGCGATCACCCGGACTTCGCAGCCTTCCTGGTACGCGCCGGCATCGATTCCGTCTCGGTGAATCCGGACAGCTTCCTGTCCGTGAAGCAGTCCATCGCCGAGGTGGAGCGCAGCGGCTGACGCCGCGCTGGTGTCCACCAGGCCGCGACCGCCGACGCCGGCGCCGTCCACCAACACCGGAACCATCCACCACGACCCAAGAGGCTCACAACATGATCACCCCAACTCGCACCCAATGGCCCGCGTTGATCCTGCTCGTCGGCAGTGTCGCCTGCGCCACCTTCGCCGCTGCTCAAACCGGCTCGGCCGGGGCCGCACCCGGGGCCGGGGAGCGCACGGCACCGAGTATGGCACCGGGCATGGGAAGCGGCACGATGCCGATGCAGCCGGGTGCC
>NZ_NRRV01000073.1 GCF_016583825.1 Thiohalocapsa halophila
GGTTGGGGTTGGGGCCGTGCTCATGCCTCGCCCTCCGGCTGGTCGGCGACCTCGGCGCAGACGGCCCTGGCCTCCCGGGTGATGTCGATGCCCGTCGGGCACCAGGCGATGCAGCGCCCGCAGCCGACGCAGCCGGAGCGCCCGTATTGGTCGTGCCAGCCGCCGAGCTTGTGGGTGAGCCATTGGCGGTAGCGCGTGCGGGTGTCCGGCCGCAGCAGCCGCCCGTGGACATAACTGTGCTCGGCGGAGAAGCAGCTGTCCCACAGGCGCACGCGCGCGGCCTCGCTGCCGTCGATGGCCGGCTGCTCGCGCTCGGTGGAGCAAAAGCAGGTGGGGCAGACGGCGACGCAGTTGCCGCAGGCGAGGCAGCGGGCGGCGACGTCGTCCCACTCGGGGTGATCCAGATTCGCGAACAGCGCATCGCGCAGGTTGTGCCCCGGCAGACTGCGGCGCTGGCTCTGGCGGGCGTGCTCGATCTCGGCCTCCCCCAGGTGCAGCTCGGCGGCGCTCGGCGCGCGCAGGGGCAGGGCGTCGCAGAGCGCGCGGCCGGCCTCGCTGCCGGCGCGCACCAGAAAGCCTGTATCCAGCTCTGTCAGCGCCAGATCGGCGCCGCCGGTGACCGCCGGGCCGTCGCCGGTGGAGACGCAGAAGCAGGTGTCAGCGGGATGCCCGCAGTCCACCCCCACCAGCAGCAGGTCGCGGCGGCGGCCGCAGTAGCCGGGGTCGGCGAGCGCGCCTGCGAAATGGGCATCCTGGAGGGCGAGTGCCGCGAGGTCGCAGGCGCGCAGCCCGATGACGGCGCGGCGCTGCGACGGCGGCTGCTCCGCCGCGAACCTGAGTCCGCCGGCCGCGTCCCGTGTCACCCGCCACAGCGTCTCCTGCGGCGCGAACAGCAGGGGCTTCAGCGCCTGCGGGCCATTGGCCCAGGCGAAGCAGCGGGCGTGGGCGTAGTGCTCCAGGCGGTAGCGCCCCGGCGCCTGGTGGGCACCGATGCCCACCGGCAGGGCCGCGGCGTCGCGCAGGTCGTCGTAGACGATGGCGCCGTCGCGCACCTGCGGGCCGATGCAGCGATAGCCGAGATCGCCGATGCGGTCGAAGAGTGTCTGGAGGCGTTCCCGGGGCAGGAACCGCGTGGCTGTCACGGCGGAGCTCCCATGCTGACGGCGGCGGCCGGTGCGCGTGCGTGTTTGGTGGGCTCCGTGGTGCGCATGGCGTCCGACCTCGGGGGGCGTGGCCTGAAGCCGGCGCACCTCGCAGCCCTGTCGTCGACTCCAGCAAGGCTTGTACCACCAGGGCGGCCTTGCTATGACTTGCCAGGTATCGCCCGGCTCGCGCCCCTTGGGCGGTGTCCTGGGAGCGCAGGCTTCCAGCTGGCTCGCCGATCGCCGCGCTCGACGCACCGAAATCGCCGGCTTCCAGCCGGCGCAGGGCGTACTCGGCTCGCTGCCGCGCAGACCGTGTCAGGGCGTCGACCTCTGCACGTCGGTCTTGCTCGGATCCATGGATCGCGCGGGGCCAGGGTTTCACCGCATTCGCGGCGCTGGCAGAGCATTGCGCTTGCCAACGCCCATGGTGGGTCTTTTGCCCCCGCGAATGGGGCATAAGACACACCCCGAAAAACAAGGATGTGATCCCTGTGGCAGAAGCCGGATCGCGGAATGCAAGGCCAGTCCGACGGGTGGCGAGTCTTCAGGGATGAGTGATCACCCCTCGGCCGCGATACCGCATCCGGGCAGGCGCCGATTCGACGGCCTCGCGCGCTGGCTGGCGCGGGCTAGGGGCTTCCCGTCCTGGTGCATCTCTTGCGTTGGTCACCGAGGGATTCCGCGGTGATGCAGATGCCAAGGAATCCCTCCTACCGACGGCTGCTCTGCGAGCACCGCGCAAAGCGGCCACCGGTGCACATCCCAATTCGACGAGTCGAGACGGAGGAAACACGTGGCCAAGAGCAAAGGCACCCCCGAGCAACAACCGCAGGCCGAGGCGACCCCGCAGGCCACTGCCGACGCGGTCCAGGCAACCGCGGCCGAGAGCCCGTCGGCCTCCGCCGATCCGCAACAGGACGCCATCGCACGCTTGGCCTACCAGAAGGCCGAGCAGCGCGGCTTCGAGCCGGGCCACGAGATGGACGATTGGCTCGACGCCGAGCGCGAGGTCGCATCCGCCCAGGGCGGCTAACAGCTGCGTTGCAGCTACCGGACGACTTGCGTCGCTGAAAGTCGCGGGGCATCCTGCCCCGCCCCGGCAACTTGAGGTGGACCCCATGGGATCGGCGTTTGCCTAGATCGTCCTCGCGCACGCCGGCGCCTCGGTGCCGGCCAATCATTGCATGCTCGCGGTCGACGAGATCGACGGCCGCCTGCGTGTGCGTTGGCAAGCCTGCCCCCCTATTGCCGATCAGGTATTGCCGATCAGCATGAATCCCGCCGCCGACAGAACACACGATGACGACTGAGCACGCCGACCGCGCAAGGATGCCGCTCGTCGGTATCGGTGCCTCCGCCGGGGGCCTTCAGGCACTCAAGCGGTTCTTCGAGACCGTCCCGGATGACTTGGGCGCAGCCTACGTGGTGGTGGTGCATCTGGCGCCCGACCACGACAGCGAGCTGGACGCGATTCTCGCGCACCATACCAAGATGCCCGTCGTGCAGGTGGGCGACCATCGGCAAGAGCCGCTGCGTCCCGATTGCGTCTATGTGATCGCACCGGATCGCAAGCTCGAGATCACCGATACCGCGGTGGGCGCCTCGCCCTTCGAGCAGCCGCGCGGCCAGCGTGCCGCCATCGATCTCTTCTTTCGCTCCTTGGCTGCGGCGCCCGGCAGGATTTTCGCTGTGGTGCTGTCCGGGGGCGGCTCGGACGGTGCAGCCGGCGCCGAGCAAGTCAAAGAAGCGGGTGGGCTGGTGCTGGTGCAGGATACTGCTCAAGCCTTGCACGAGAGCATGCCCGGCTCGGTGATCGCCCGCGGTGCCGCCGATGTCGTGCTGCCGGTGGCCGAGCTCGCGCAACGCCTCGCCCGGCTGATCCGCGACGGCGATGCGGTGGCACCCCTGGCGACGGTAGCAGACCCATGAGCCGCAGGTGGAGCAGGCACAGGCGGCCGCCCTGGCGCGCGTGCTGGATCTGCTGCGGCGCCGCACCGGGCACGATTTCTCCAAATACAAGCGCACCACGGTACTGCGGCGGCTGCTGCGTCGGATTCAGCTGCATCATCTGCATTCCATTGCCGACTACCTGGACTATCTGCAGGAGCACGCCGAGGAAGTACAGCACCTCCTCGACGACTTCCTCATCACCGTGACCAGCTTCTTTCGCGACCCGGACGCCTGGCAGGCACTGCAAGAGCGGGTCATCGGCCCGCTGGTGGAGGATGCCGACCCAGACGAGCCCATCCGCTGCTGGGTGGCCGGCTGTGCCAGCGGCGAGGAGGCCTACACGCTCGCGATGCTGATTGCCGAGGAAATCGAGCGCCGAAAGGTCGATCGCGAATTCACGATCTTTGCGTCCGACGTCGATGAGCGCGCCCTCGCGGTCGCCCGCCAAGGCCGCTATCCGCTGTCCATCGGCGCCGACCTGTCGGACGCACGGCTGAAGCGCTGGCTCGAGCGCGTGGACCAGCATTACATCGTTGTGCGGGAGCTGCGCGATCATCTGGTCTTCGCCCACCACAGCGTGCAGCGCGATCCGCCCTTCTCGCAGCTGGACCTGGTGAGCTGTCGCAATCTGCTCATCTATCTCGATCACGAGCTTCAGGACCAGTTGATGGGCATCTTCCGGTATGCCTGCCGCGACGGCGGCTATCTGTTTCTCGGCACCTCCGAGACCGCCGGCACGGCCTATTTTCGCTCCATCGACAAGAAGCACTGCATCTATCAAACCGTCGACAACGCCGATGTGCGCCGGCGCTTGTTGCCGGACCTGCCGGTGGGGTCGCCCGGGCCGCCCCCGGCACGGGCAGCCACGCCAACGCCGCCTGCACGCAACCTCGCCGCGGAGGCCCACCAAGCGGCGCTGGAGGCTTATGCCCCACCCAGTATCTTGGTGGACAGCAACTGGGAGACCTTGCATCTCTCGGAGCTGGCCGGCCGCTATCTACAGCCCCGCGGGGGGCCGGCGAGCCAGGCGATCGTGGAATTGGTGCGCCCGGAGCTGCGCGGCGAGCTGACGGTGGCCCTGCGCCACGCATTCGAGAGCAAAGAGCAGTGGCTATCCGCCTTCGTGCCGGTGCGCTTCAACGGCACACCACGCCGCGTCGGAGTCTTGGTGGCGCCCAACGCCGGCGCGCAGGAGCGGCCCGAGCGGGCGCTGGTGACCTTTCTGGAGGCGGGCGAGCTCGGCGCAGCCGACGACGCGGAGCAGCAGAGCCAGCCCGGCAACGACCGGGAGCGGCTCCTGCTGGAGAAGCTGCACCAGGCAGAGCGGCACATCGAGCATCTGCAAAGCGAGCACAACGGCACCGAAGAGGATCTGCGCGCCGCCAACGAGGAGCTGCAAAGCCTCAACGAGGAGTATCGCTCCACCACCGAAGAGCTGGAGACGAGCAAGGAAGAGCTACAGAGCATCAACGAGGAGCTGCAAACGGTCAATCTGCAGCTCAAGACCAAGCTGGAGGAGGTCTCCCGGGCGCACGACGATCTCGAGAACCTGATGGCCGCGACGGACATCGCCACCCTGTTTCTCGACCGCAGCCTTTGTATCAAGCGCTTCACGCCGGCGCTGGCGGCGATCTTCAAGGTCAAGTCCCACGACCAAGGGCGGTCCATCGGCGATATCACCCATTGCCTGGAGTACGACCAGCTCGAGCAGGACGCGCAGCAGGTCCTCTCCGGCCTGGTTCCCATCGAGCACCAGGTCCACGCCACCGATGGACGTTGCTTCATCATCCGATTGCGGCCGTACCGCACCGCCGAGGACAAGATCGACGGCGTTGTCCTCACGCTGGTGGACATCACCGGACTCAAGCGCGCCGAAGCGGTGCTGAGCGAGAGCGAAGAGCGCTTCCGGGCGCTCGTGGCCGCCTCCGCCCAGATCGTCTGGACCACCGACGCCGAGGGCAAGGTGCAGGAGGACGCCCCCTCTTGGCGGGCTTACACGGGCCAGAGCCTCGAGCAATTCCTGTCTGACGGTTGGCTCGATGCCGTCCACCCTGACGACCGGTCCGCGGTGGAGGACCAGTGGCGCCATGCCGTGGCAAGCACCATCCCGCTCGACACCGAATACCGGCTCTATCACGGCCCGACTGGCGGCTATCGCTGGACCAGCGTCCGTGCCGTACCGCTCTTGCACGGTGACGGCAGCGTGCGCGGTTGGGTCGCCATGAACATCGATGTGACCGAGCGCAAGGAGGCCGAAATGGCGCTGCGCCAGGCGGATCAGCACAAGGACGAGTTCCTGGCCATGCTGAGCCACGAGCTGCGCAACCCGCTCGCGGCCATCTGCAATTCGATCGAGCTGCTCAAGGACAGCGCGGAGACGGACACCGGTCTCGCCACCGAAGCCATCGTCGAGCGTGTCATCCCTCTCCTGGATCGTCAGAGCCGCCACATGGCGCGTCTCGTGAACGACCTCCTGGATGTCACCCGGATCGCCCGCAACAAGCTGGAGCTGCGCCGCCAGCCCACCGATGTCTGCCGATGTGTCCGGGAGGCAGTCGAGACCGTGCAGCCACAACTGGATGCGGCTGGGCTGGAGCTGAGGTTGCAGCTCCCGGAGCAGCCGCTGCGGGTGAATGCCGACCCCGACCGCCTGTTGCAGGTGGTGGATAACCTGTTGCGGAACGCAATCGGCTATACCGACCCCGGCGGGCAGATCACGTTGGCGGCCGTGCAGGAGGGCGAGCAAACGGTGATTCGGGTGCGGGATACGGGCATCGGCATCGCGCCCGAGGAGCTCGGGCTGTTGTTTCAGGCCTTCCAGCAGACCGCCAAAGGCCGCGACACCAGCGGTCTGGGGCTCGGGCTCGCCCTCGTGAAGCAGCTGGTCGAGCTACATGGCGGGGTGGTCACAGCAGCCAGTGCCGGGCCCGGCCAGGGCAGCGAGTTCGTGGTGCGCCTACCCATGGTGCCCGAGGATCATGCTGATGCGGCCGCGGCGCAGCCCGCCGCGAGTCCAGGCGACCCGCCACGGCGCTTGCTGGTGGTCGAAGACAATGTCGATCTGGCCGAGACGACGCGCATGCTGCTGGAAGGGATCGGCCATGTCGTGGAGACCGCATACGACGGACCCGCCGCACTCGAGGGGGTGCAGCGCTTCCAGCCGGCCGTGGTCCTGCTCGACCTCGGACTCCCGGGCATGGACGGCGTCGAGGTGGCGCGGCGAATCCGACAAATCCAGGGCGGCGAAGGGCCCCGCCTGGTCGCTCTGACCGGACGCCACCAGGACGACACCGATCGGCGGGAGCTGGCAGCGGTATTCGACGACCACCTCACCAAGCCAGTGAATCTGGCGACGCTGCAGCAGACACTGGCTCGGGTGGGCATCCGCTGCTAAGCGGTATCGCAGAGACGCCGTGCGGGAGCCGGTCGAGCGCGCGGGGCGATGCTTCTCTAGGCAGACTACGCGGAGGAGACTACGCGGGAGACGACGGGGCAGAAACCCGGTGACGGTTCCGCAGCGGCTTCCGGCCGTGGACTTGTGGAGAGGTTCATATGCTCAGACAACCTGGACAGCCATTGGCGCGCAGCGGCGCTCCGCTCGATGGCGTCAGGGCTCGATGCACCATCCGGCGCAGTCCGCAAGGCCCGGACTGGCCTTCCGTGACAATGCCCGAGCTAGACCTGCCGGGGGGGACTGCCGTTCCGCCGGGGGGCGACGCGGCCCAATGCGTTGCTGCGGCGGGGCAGTCGGTGTCGTCATCCGGTCTGCCCGGGGGCGGCGGGGGCGGTCAGTCCAGCGTCCTGGTGGCCGACGACAACGACGACGTGGTCCAGGCGCTGACCATGCTGCTGGAGATCTCGGGCTTTGATGTCATCAAGGCCTATGACGGGCTTGAGGCGGTGGCCGCCGCCGAGCGCGAGCAGCCGGACATCGTGCTGCTGGACATCGGCATGCCGGGGCTCGACGGGCATGCCGCCTGCCGCCGCATTCGCGCGCTGCCCCAAGGCGGGCGCCTGCGCATCATCGCGCTGTCCGGCTGGGGACAGGACAGCGACGCCCGCCGCTCCACCGAGGCCGGATTCGACGGCCATCTCGTCAAGCCCGTGGAGTCCGCCGAGCTGCTGCGGGCGCTCCACGGCGCCTGAGGCTCCGTGGGAGCGGCCTCCGGCCGCGACAGGTTGCTCCGGCTGCGTGATCGCGGCGAGACGCCGCTCCCACGCCCGTCACGCTCGTTCCCGGGCTCTGCCCGGGAATGCGGCCGCGAGGCTCTGCCTCGCCTGACCCGCTCGGGAGGCAGAGCCTCCGGGCCTTGCTCCCGGGCGGAGCTAGGGAGCCTGTGGGAGCGGCCTCTGGCCGCGACACGACACTCGGGCGGGGTGAGTCGCGAGACGTCGCTCCCACAGCACTCCGAGGCAACAACGCGGCGGCAGGGCCGTCACGCCATGGCGCTTTCCAGATCGGCCATGGCCACGGGCTTGACCAAGTGGCGGTCGATACCCGCCTGGCGGGAGCGCTCGCGGTCGGCGGCGCGGCCGAAGCCCGTCACGGCGATCACGCGCACCTGCGACAGCCCCGCGATGCGGCGCAGCCGGCGGGCGACCTCGTAGCCGTCTACACCGGGCAGGCCGATGTCCAGCAGCACCACTTGGGGCGGGTCATCCTGCGCCTTGCGCAGACCGTCGGTGCCGTCATGCACGACGGACACCCGGTTGCCGCGCGCTTCGAGCAATTGTTGCAGCCCCACGGCGAAATCCTGGTTGTCTTCGATGAGCAGGATATGCCGCGGCTCCCCGCCCCGGGCCGCCGGCTGGCGGGTCTCGCCGGCATCAGCGTCGGGAGCAGCGTCGGAATCAGGGCCGGCGAGCCCAGCTGTCGCCGGCCCTGTCGCCGGCTCTCTCACCGGCCGGGCTGCGGCGGCCGCATCCCCTGTATCCGCCTCGGCGAGCGGCAGGGTCACGATGAACTCGCTGCCGCAGCCCGGCCCGGCGCTGTGGGCGGCGATGGTGCCGGCGTGCATCTTCACCAGGCTGGTGGCCAGGGTCAGGCCGATGCCGAGACCGGCCTGCGGGCGGCCTTCGCTGCGGTCCTGATAAAAGGGCTCGAAGATGTGCGCCAACGCCTCCTCGCTCAGCCCGGCGCCGTCGTCGCGGACCGACACCCGCGCCAGGCCGTCGCCGGTGTCCAGCCGCAGCCAGATGTGCCCGCCCTCGGGCGTGTAGCGGTTCGCATTGGTCAAGAGGTTCGCGAACACCTGGCGCAGGCGCATGGGATCGGCGAGCAGCGGCAGCGTTGGGCCTTCCGGATCCAGGTCCAGGTCCAGGCACTGATCGCGTACCTTGAGCTTGTCGTCCACCTGATCGACGGCATCGAGCAGCACTTGCCGCAAATCGATGCGCTCGCGCTCCAGCGAGAGCTTGCGGCGGTTGATGCGCGACATGTCCGAGAGGTCGTCGAGCAGCCGCTTCATCTGCCGCGCCTGGGTGCCGAGGACGTTGCGGCAATACACCGCCCGCTCGCTGTCCGGCGGGACGGTCTCCAGCACATCCGTGGAGATCAGCACGGCCGCCAGGGGGTTGCGCAGCTCGTGGCCGAGCATGGCCAGGAACTCGTCGCGCTGCTTGATGGCCTCGGCGCGCTCGGCGAGCAGGTCGCGGATGCGATATTGCTGCCGGCGCTCGCGCAGCGCCAGGCGCAGGGTGCCGATGAAGGTCGCCATGCGCACGGGCCGCTCCAACAGCGTGACCCGCCCATAGGCGTCATAGTCTTCGAGGACGCCGAGGCGGTGCCCGGCCTGCTTCCCGGCCAGGACGACAATGGGCATCGCCGACCACGCCGGCTGCTCGGCGAGGTGCTCGCGGATACAGTCGCCGGCCTGGCCGTGCAACGATTCCTCGGCGATGACCAGCACGGCGGCCGGCCGCGCCAGGGCGCAGCAGAGGTCGGCGTGGCCTAGGCAGATCTCGCTCTGGAATCCGGCCTCGTCCAAGAAGCGGCGGCACAGCGCGGCGTCGTCGGGGGTCGGGGTCAGCACCAGGATGCGCTCGGGCATGGCCGCGATCTCCCGAACGCCGTCAGAGCAGCGGTTGGCTTTTGCCGACGTACTCCGGAACGCCGCTCAGGATGCCCCGGAACTCCGACAGCGGCTCGCCGACGACGATGCCGGTGCTGCCGATGCGGAACTCGCGGATGGCGCGCTCATGGTCGCCGTAGCGCTTCTTGATCACCGAGAGGGCGTAGCGGAAGCTGCCATAGGCCTCGAAGTAGCGCTGGGCGATGACCGCATCGGTGATGTAGGACAGGTCCACGGCCAGACCTTCCTGGCGGGTCAGCGGGCTCGGCTGGGCCAAGGTGACCAGTGTCAGCACGCCGTGCTTGCCGAGCCAAGTGAGCAGGCCGTGGATGTGCAGGCTCATGAAGTGCTCGTCGGGCATCGCCTGGAGATAACCGTTCAGACTGTCGAGACCGATGATGCGGGTGCCGCGCTCGCTGACCTCCAGCGCCAGCTCCTGGGCGAGCTCTCCCGGCGACAGCTCGGCCGGGTCGACTTGTCGCAGCAGCAACAGCTCCGAGGCCAACGCCTGATCCAGGTCCATGCCTTGGCTCTGGGCGCGGAGCTTCAGGGTCTCGATGGACTCATCGAACAAGTAGAGGACCGCCCGCTCGCCGCGGGCGGCGGCCGCCAGCGCATAGGTGCACACGAGGGTGGATTTGCCGCAGCCGGGCGGACCGATGATGCCGAGACTGGTGCCGCGCTGCACGCCGCCGCCGAGCAGGGTATCCAGCGCGTCGACGCCGCTTGCGATCTGCCCGGGCTCGCTGCCGCCGGCGACCGTGCTGCTATCCAGACGCGGGAAGACTTGCAGGCCGCCGCTGAGGATGCGCAGGTCGTGGTAGCCGCCGCGGTAGGTCTGGCCGCGCAGCTTCGGCAGCCAGAGCCGGCGCCGGGGCGGCCCGTAGTCGCCGATACGCTGCTCCAGCTGGATCACGCCCCAGGCGAGGCTGCGCGGGTGCAGCTCAGCGCTGCCGGTGAGCTCGTCGGTGACCAGCATGGTCGTGCCAAGCGCTTGCGCCTTGCTGCGGAAGCGCTCGACATGGCGGCGGAACTCACCGCCCTGCATGCTGAGCGCACGCAGTGCGGCCAGGGTGTCTAGAACCAGGCGTTGGGGCTTGATGGCGTCCATTTCCGCCAGCAACGCCTCCACGCGATCACCGAGCTCTACTTCCGAGAGCTCGAACAGGGCCGTCGAGTGCACGCTGCCCGCGGCTGCCAGGTCACGCATCTCGAGGCCGGTGAGGTCCCAGCCGTGGGACTCGGCGATGCTGTGAAGCTCACCGACGCTCTCGGCCAAGGAGACGAAGAGCACGGACTCTCCTTGGTGCAGGCCTTCGCGCGCGAATTGCAGCCCGAGTGTGGTCTTGCCTGTGCCGGCCGTGCCTTCGACGAAGTACAGGTGGCCGGGTCGCAGCCCGCCGCCGAGGATGTCGTCCAGACCTGGGATGCCGGATGGGATCAATGTCAACGCTGGGGACATGGCACTTTCCGGTGTTGCTCGTAAATCGGCGGCGAGCCCCGTGTCGTTGGCACGCTCGGTGTTGGTCCATGATAGCCAGCACCCAGCTGCCAGCGAAAGGCCCCTATGCCGGGTTGCGCATCTGGTTCTACACTCGGTCGGCAGATTGCAGCCAATCCCTCCACGACTGCGGGCGTTCCCAAGCCGAGTGCCGCGACAAGACATGCTCGGCACATGGACTCAGGTACAAGATGCCGGGAGGCGGCGACCGGGCTCAGCCAGTGGCAGTGTGCTCGGTGCCAACGCGGATAGGAGCAGTCAAGCCGCATCCGGCTCGGCGATGCGCGCCAAGGCCGCGTCCACTTCCGCGAAGATGAAGGGCTTCAGGATCACCGTGTCCGCGCCGATCGCGGCCAAGCGCGGTGAGACCTCCTCCAGCAGCTCCGGAAAGCCCGTGATGATGATGGGTCGGGGCATGCGGCCCCGGGCGTGCAGGTCCTCCAGCACGTCGATGCCATAGATGTCGGGCATCAGAAAATCGATGACGATGGCATCGAAGTCCCGATTCTTGCAGAAGATGCTGGCGAGTCGGCCCTCATAGGCGGGTACGGCTTCATGGCCGGCGGCGGCGAGATGATCGGCGAGGATGGTGGCGAGGATGTGATTGTCTTCGGCGACGAGGATTCTCATGGGTCACTTCGATCGGCGGTTAGGGGCTGCGACGCAGAAGGTCGCGGGCATTGACAGAAGTCGCGTGTCGATTCGGCATTGGCCGAGACGGGATCGGCAACGCGGAGGGCGTACAAGCGGCGTAGGGCGTACAAGCGCAGCGCAGTCCACCCCTGCACCACGGCGCTTGCATTGAGCTTCTCTCCCGGGCACGGCCAGTGCTGCTCCCACGGGCCCGGACATCGGTCTGGATTTTCGCTGAGATGCATTCAGCGTAGAGCCGGGCATCCCGGCGGGGTATACAGCCATCTAACCGAAAACGAACAAGCTTTTCCCCTACCCATTCTTAGGGGCCAGATGCGTCGCATGGCCTAGAAACCGCTCGGCGCTCTCGCCGAGGGTCTCGGCCAGCGTTGGATGCGGATGGACGGCCAGCGCCAGATCCTCGGCCACTGCGCCCATCTCCACGGCCAGCATGGCCTCCGCCACCAGCTGCTCGGCGTGGCGGCCGACGGCGCCGAAGCCGAGCACCCGGCCGGTGTCCGGCGCCAGCACCAGCTTGGTCAGCCCGTCGGCGGCGCCCAGCGTCAAGGCGCGCCCGGATGCGCGCCACGGGAAGCGGCTGATGCGCACCTCGACCCCCTGCGCCTCGGCCTCGGTCTCGGTGAGCCCGCACCAAGCCACCTGCGGATCCGTGTAGACCACGGCGGGTACGGCGCGCGGGTCGAAGGCCGCCGCCTGTCCGGCGATGACCGCCGCTGCCACCTTGCCTTCGGCCATGGCCTCGTGGGCGAGCTGCCGGCCGCCGGCGACATCGCCGACGGCGAAGATCTGCTTGGCACTGGTGCGCCGCTTCGCATCGACGCGAATGTGCCCGGCGTCGTCGGTCTCCACACCGGCCGCATCCAGGCCCAGCTCATCGCTGTTCGGGCGCCGGCCGACGGCGACCATGACGCGGTCGAAGGTCGCGGCTTCGCTGCCGTCCGGACCGCTGAGGGAGACCCGGACCGTATCGCTGTCTTCTTCGGCGGACTCGATGCGGGTCTCAAGCCGAATGGACTCGAACAGGCGCTCCAGGTGCGCGTGCAGGGGGTCGATGAGGTCCGCATCGGCCCCCGGCAGCAGCCGGTCCGCCATCTCGATGAGGGTCACCCGGCTGCCGGCGGCGGCGTAGACGCTGCCGAGCTCCAGCCCCACATAGCCGCCGCCCACCACCAGCAGCCGCTCCGGCAAGTCCGCCAGCGCCAGCGCGCCGGTGGAGTCCATGATGCGGCCCTCGGCGCGCGGCTCGATGCCGGGCAGCGCCATCGGCCGTGAGCCGGTGGCGATAATGGCGTGCTCGAAGTCGATGCTGGAGGTGTCGGCGTCCGAAAGCAGCAGCCGCTTGGGTCCGGCGAAGTGGCCGCGCCCGCGGATACGCCGGATACCGCGCTGCTCGCAGAGCTCGGCGAGCCCGTCGGCGAGCTGCTCGACCACGCCGTCGGTCCAGTTGCGCACCCTTTCGAGGTCCCAGACCGGCGGGTCCTGTTCCAGCCCGAGGTCCAGGCCCATCTGCTCGGCCTCGGCGGCCATGGCGCCGACCTCGGCCAGGTGGAGCAGGGCCTTGGACGGGATGCAGCCGCGCAGCAGGCAGACGCCGCCCATGCGGGCCTCGGGGCTCACCAGGGTTACGTCCAGCCCCAGATCCGCGGCGCGAAAGGCCGCGGCATAGCCGCCGGGTCCGTCGCCGAGCACCAGAAGCTGCGTCTCCACGGGCAGATCACCCATTACCATGTCCAGGCTCCAAGAATCTGGGAGGCGCCAGCGGAATCGACCCCGATCCTCGTTTTGGCTGCTTCTCCAACGGCCGTTCGCCGTCGGTTGGGCTGAGCGTGTCGGTCGTGCCGACGCCGGGAGGCCGCACAATCCGGCGGGTGCAGCCCGCGCGGTGTCGGGCTTCGTGCCTCAGCCCGATCTGCGGCGGATCGCTCTGTTGTGCGGTTGGTCAGCATCAGACCGCCAGCAGTAGGGACTCGGGGTCCTGCAGGCTGCCGCGCATGCGGTTGACGAACTGCGCCGCCTCGGCGCCGTCGTTCAGCCGGTGGTCGAAGGCCAGGCACAGCGGCAGCAGCAGCCGGGCGTAGACGGCGGGGGTATCCAGGTCGCCGGTGGCGACGGGCGTGAGCTCTGCCCGACCCAGGCCCAGGATGGCCGCCTCCGGGTGGCGGATGATGGGCGTGAACAGGCGCCCGCCGATGCCGCCGACATTGGTGACGGTGAAGCTGCCGCCCTGCATCTCCTCGCGTGTGAGCTCGCCGTCGCGGGCGCGCCGGCTCAGCTCGGTGAGCTCCACCGCCAGCTCGCGCACGGACTTGCGGTCTACGTTGCGCACCACGGGCACCAGCAGGCCCTGCTCGGTGGCCACAGCGACGCCGATGTGGCAGTAGTGCTTGAGCACGACGGTCTCGCCGTCGGCATCCAAACTGGCGTTGAAGCGCGGCATGGCCCGCAGCGCCGCGGCGGCGGCCTTGAGCACCAGCACCGTCAGCGTGAGCTTGCCGCCGGCGGCCTCGACCTCCTCGGCATTGTCTCGGCGGAAGTGCTCCAGCGCGGTGACATCGGCGCGGTCGTGATGCATGACGTGCGGGATTTCGGCCCAGGCGCGCGCCATCTCCCAGGCGGTCGCCCGGCGCACCGAGCGCAGCGGGACCCGCTCCACCTCGCCCCAGCGGGAGAAGTCCGGCGGCTCGTAGGCCGGGACGGGGCGGCGCTGTGGGGCCGGCTTGCGCTCGCCGGCGGGCTGCTCGGCCTGCGCTGCTTCGTCGCGCTCGGCGCTCTGCGGCTCGGGCTCGGTCTCCTCGCTTTCGGCGGCGGCGCGCACGTCGCTGTCGAGCACGCGCCCGCCGGGGCCCGTGCCGTCGATGGTCTCCAGAGCGACGCCGAGCTCGCGCGCGAGCCGGCGCGTGGAGGGTGCCGCCGGCACCGGGCCCTTGCGGCGGCGCTTGCGGTCTTGCTCGGTTGCCTTGTCCCCTGTTGACGCGCCGTCCCGATCGCCTGTCTCTTCGGTGCCGGGGGCATCGTCTTCCGCGCCGCCGGTTGACTTGCCGTGATCGTCGCCCGCGTCGCCCGCGTCATCGCCGGCGAGCGTCAGCAGCAGATCTCCCACCTGAATCCGGTCGCCGACTTCGACGGCAATGTCTTCCACGCGCCCGCCATGGGGCGCCGGCAGCTCCGTGGTGGCCTTGTCCGTCTCCACCGCCAGCACGCTGTCGCCTTCCTCGACACTGCTCCCGGCATCGACCATGATCTCGACCACCTCGGCCTCGTGGATGCCTTCGCCGGGGTCCGTGAAGCGCATCTCGCGGCTCATGCGCCGGTCCTCCCTTGGCTGACGCCCTGGATCGGCTCAGGCATGGCTCAGCACCTCCCGCGCGCCGGTGACGATGCGCTCGACGTCCGGCAGGTAATCGCCCTCGCGGGCGAAGTAGGGCACCTGCACGTCATAGCCGGTGACGCGCACCACCGGCGCCTCCAAATACCAAAAGGACTTCTCCACCAGCCGGGCGATGATCTCCGCGCCGGGCCCGAAGCTGCGCTGGGCCTCGTGCACGATGACCACCCGGCCGGTGCGCCGGGCGGAGGCGCTGAAGCGCCGGTCGTCCAGCGGCGAGATACTGAGCAGGTCGATGACTTCCGACTCGACGCCGTCTTCGGCGGCGAGCTGCTCGGCGGCCTCCAGGGTGGGCCGCAGCATGGCGCCGTAGGCCACCAGGGTCAGGTCGTCGCCGTCGCGCCGGGTTTGGGACTCGCCGATGGCGATGGTCTCGGGCTCCTCCGGCACGGGCTCGCGGAAGGCGCGGTAGAGGCGCTTGGGCTCCATGAACATCACCGGGTCCGGGTCGCGGATGGCGCTCAGCAGCAGCGCCCGGGCATTGCGCGGACCCGACGGTATGACCACCTTGAGCCCCGGCGTGTGGGCGAAGAAGGCCTCCTTGCTCTCCGAGTGGTGCTCCAGCGCCCGCACGCCGCCGCCGTAGGGCATACGCACCACCATGGGCACCGGGAAGCGCCCACGCGAGCGCCAGCGCAGCCGTGCCGCATGCGCCTCCAGCTGGTGCATGGCGAGATAGCTGAAGCCGGAGAACTGCACCTCGCAGACGGGCTTCAGGCCGTGGGCCGCCATGCCGACGGACACGCCGACGATGGCCGCCTCGGCGAGCGGTGTGTCCATGACGCGGGCCTCGCCGTATTTGTCGAGCAGCCCCTCGGTGACGCGGAAGACGCCGCCGTCGACACCCACGTCCTCGCCGAGGACGACAATGGCGTCGTCCCGCTCCATCTCCTGGGTCAGCGCCAGGTTGAGCGCCTCGGCCATGGTGCGCTCGGGGCCGCCGTTCGCGTTGTGCTCCGCCATGGCTCAGCCCTCCTGCCCGCCGTCGCGCCGCAGCCCGTCGCGCTGCTCGCGGAGATACTCCGGCAGCTCCGCATAGTGGTGCTCGAACATGGTCTCGGGGCCGTCCAGGCGCTCCATTTCGGCCTGGGTCTCGGACCAGGCGTCGTCGATCTCGCCCTTCAGGGTGTCTTCCAGCGCGTCGATGTCCTCATCGGACAGCAGCCCGCGCGACTGCAAATGGCGCTGCAAGCGCGGGATCGGGTCGCGGCGGCGCCACGCCTCCACCTCCTCGTCGCTGCGGTACTTGGAGGGGTCGTCGGCGGTGGTGTGCACCGACAGCCGATAGGTGACGCACTCGATCATGGTGGGGCCGTCGCCGTCGCGGGCGCGCTCGGCCGCCTCGCGGGTGGCGGCGAGCACTGCGAGCACGTCGTTGCCGTCCACTTGGACGCCGGGCACGCCGTAGGCGAGGCCCTTCTGCGCCAGGGTGCGGGACTGGGTCTGCTCGTCGCGGGGCGTCGAGATAGCCCACTGGTTGTTCTGGCACAAAAAAATCACCGGCGCCGTAAAGACGCCGGCGAAGTTCAGGGCCTCATGGAAATCGCCTTCAGACGTTGCCCCGTCGCCGAAGAAGGTGATGGCCACCGCGCCGGTGTCCCGGTAGCGCGCGGCGTAAGCCAGGCCCACCGCATGCGGAATCTGGGTGGCGACGGGAATGGCGATGGGCAGATCGTGGGCGCCGTCCGGCACCGCGCCGCCCTCGTTGTAGCCGGCGTTGTAGAGCAGGATCTGCGTCAGCGGGGTGCCGCGCCAAATGGCCGCCGCGAATTCCCGGAAGGAGGGCACGAACCAGTCATCGTCCGTCAGCGCCGCCATGGCACCCACCTGCGCCGCCTCCTGGCCGGAGACGGGCGCGAAGGTGCCGATGCGGCCCTGGCGCTGGAGCTCGAGCATGCGCTCGTCGAAGCGGCGGGCCAGCAGCATGGCCCGGTGCATGTGCGTGAGCAGGTCGTCTGAGACCTCCGGGGCCACGTCCTCATCGAAGCCGCCGTCCTCATCGAGCACGGACAGTCGCGGCACCTGGTAGCGCAGATCGATCTGCTCCCTTGGCATGCTCCCCTCGATTGGTTGGCTGGCGGGCCTCTATCCAACGCTTAAAGCAGAGATCGTGCCAAGGCCAGCGACGCCACCGCATCACGAGCGCGGGATGGCTTACCCCTGAACGCCGTCGCCTAATGATGACCCGCGTGGCGACCTGTCGCCGCCCGACGGCGAGGGGTTGGAGCCGATGGTTGTAATCCACCCGCTGGCGGGGGTTTTCGTCCAGCGGGAGCGCCGCACCGCGCAACCTGGTTCCCAGGCTCTGCCTGGGAACCCGGCCCGGAGGCTCTGCCTCCCGAGAGCACGCATGCGAGGCAGAGCCTCGCGGCCGCATTCCCGGGCAGAGCCCGAGAACGAGGGGCGCCTGGGTCAGCTGTAAATCGCGAAGGGCTTGATGGACACCACCCAGATCTCTTCCGCCGCGTCTTCTTCGCCGACGGTCTGCTTCTCCCAGTTCAGCGGTGTGCCCATGACGTAGGCGGTGATGGTGGACTCCATGGCGTACTGATCGCGCCAGCTCTCGGCGATGCGCTCGGCCTTGACGTTGACCTCTACCCGCAGGGTCTCCGGGAAGGCGAAGGTGGCGGGGCAGAGCAGGGACAGACGCACGACCTCGGGCTTGGGATGGTCGATGCTGAAGGCGGCGTGGATGACCGCCCGCCCGCCCGAGCGCAGCCGGTCCATCTGCTCGCCGGTCTCTTCGCGGGCGATGCGCTGGCGGGTGCGGCGGATGGCGGCCTCCGGCGCCAGGGCCGAGGGGTACTTGGTCTTGAGCCAGCGCAGGACGCGGTCGAACTGCACCAGGGCCTCCGGCTTGCGGTGCTCGAATTCCAGATCCAGCACGGCCTCGTGCTTGGCGATGATGCGGCGTTGATAGGCCAGGAACATGGCCTCCGGCGCCGGCTCGTCGCTCGCCTTGGGCTCGGCGGCGGTCGCCTCCGCCGGGGCCGTTTCGGTGCCCGTTGCGCCGGTGCCCGCCGGCGGCTCCATCCAGGGCTCGTCCATGGGATGCGCGGCGGCGTCCGACGCCGGGCCGCCTGCGGCGACCTCTTGGCGGTAGACCTCGCGCACCGCGGCGGCATCCAGGTAATGGAAGGCGGCGGACTGCATGGTCGCGAGCCGCTCGCGCTTGGCCTGGACCGCATCGTCGATGGGCGGCAGGTTGGCCTCGTTCGCCCAGTCGGGCTCGTTGACCACCTGCACGGCGACATAGGTGTCGCCGTCCATGACGTAGACCTCGCAGGGCAGCTGCTCGGGCTGGGGTATGCCGATCTCCACGTACCGCGGTGCGCCGCGGAAGGAGCCTTGCCGCTTGTAGACCCGATCTGGAAGCTGTGAGGGTGTGAGGGACTGCGTTAACACCGTGGTCTCCCGGTTATGCTCTGGACTGCCGCGCCACCGGCTCGGCGTTGGTGGTGGGGGGGAGGGGTCAAGGGATTTGGCGCCGAGATGCGAGCGAGGGGGTGTCGCGCCGCTGGAGGCGGGGCCTGCGCCGCCTGTGGGCGTCCTGGCGAGGACACACTGGGCTGTATGGCTAGCGCCGTGGGTCGCCGCGTGTTGGGGACTGCTGTGCGTCATGGTCCGTGCGCAACGATGCAATGGCCTCCCGACTGCGCGACGATCTTCGCCACCGGACGCTACGCAGGGCCCTGTCTGCTGTCAAGTAAACCCATGAAACCGGACTGGTATTGAAACCGCACGCCGATCCTGAGGCAGCCATGGCGAGTGATCCCGACCACCCCGACCCCGACGCGCCGGCGCCGGCGCCGGCGCCCCGGCAGCTGGATCTTTTCTCTGACAGCCCCAGCGTCATGCTCGAAGAGACGTTGCGTGAGGAGGTGCTGGCGCGGCGCTTCGCCGCCGCCCGGGAGGCCGTGGACAAGCTCCAGCGTCACGATCCGGAGCATGCGCGGATCGGTGATTGGCGGTGCCTGATCGACCGATTGGACCGGGCGTCCCAGGCCGTCGGCGCAGAGCCCTGCGGGACGGATGCGGCGGTGCTGCTGCGGGACATCGACGCCATGAATCCCACCGCCGCCTCGCTGCTCGGCCCCCGGGCGCAGGACTGCCTCGCGCTGCTCTGGGATGCGCTGGCGCACGCCGCAGACGGCCTGGCCTTCGACCCGGCCGAGCCCCGGCTGCACGCGAGCTTCGCCCTGGCGCAGCTCGGGCGCTGGCAGCAGGCGCGGGCCGCGATCGAGGCCGAGCCCGGCTGGCGGGACGAGCCCGGTCTGCTGGCGCCCTATGCCCGCGCCTGTGAGCGAAGCGGTGACACCGGCGCGGCCCGCGGCGCTCTGCTCGCAGCCTGCTGGTCCCATCCGCGGGCGGCCGAGCGCATTCTCTCCGCCGGCGACTGTCCGGACGGCCGGCTCGCCGCGCATTGGAGCGTCTTCTGCGATCTGGACCTCGACGCCGAGGCGGATGCGGCCTCGGCCCTCGCGACCGAGGACTTCCCGGCCTGGTGTCTGCTCGTGGACCCGGCCCTGGCGGCGGACGCCCCAGCGGATATAGACGCAGCGGACGCGGATCGAGCTGCGGCCTACCGCGCGGCCCAGGCACTCGCAAGCGCACCGGATGACCTCGACCAACGCCGCGCCCTGGGCGCCGCCCAGCCCGCGCTGCTGAGGATCTTTCTGCAACGGCGCCGCGGGGCGGGCTGAGGCCGATCAATCTCGCTCATCTCGTGACACCGCTCCTGTGCCGTCACGAGATGGGCCGGTCTCAAGACTCCAGTATTAATGCGTTAGTCACCGTGCGTTCCCTGCGGTCAGCGTACTATCTGGCGCTAACGTATACTCGTTACATGCTGACAGTCGCGGAAACGCCGGCTTTCGCCAAGCTCTGGCCGGATTACTGGTCGGCGGACGAACATGGCGATTTCTGTGCATGGATCGCTGCGAATCCGCTGGCTGGAGACGTGGTTCCAGGCACCGGAGGCGTACGCAAAGTGCGTTGGACGAGGTCGGCCAGCGGCAAGCGCGGCGGCGTCCGCGTCGTTTACTACAATCGAGTCGCTGAGGGGCGTATCTGGCTGCTTCTTATATACGCCAAGAGTGCCCAGGATAACCTTCCAGCCCACGTCCTGAAGGCTGCAAAAGAGATGCTCCATCATGCCGAAGACTGAACAGGAATTGCTGGACCGCGATGCCGAGCGCGACATCGGAGCCGAGCTGCTCGAATCCATCGGTCAAATGACCGCCGGCGAGGCAGCGGCCGTGCACAGTCCGGTCGCCATCGCCCGCCATCGGGTCCAGATGTCGCAAAGCCAGTTCGCGCAGCTGCTCGGCGTCTCCGTCCGCGTCTTGCAGGAATGGGAGCAGAGCGCATGCGAGCCGAGCGGCGCCGCCCGGTCGCTGATTCGCGTCGCCCAGGAGCGGCCCGAAGTGCTGCGGGAGCTGTTTCTGGACGCGGTGGCGTAAGGCGCCGACCAAAGCCGGTCATTACGCCGCGCGGCATTGTGGGAGCGGCCTCTGGCCGCGACGGCTTCCAGAGCGCGAGCCGCCATCGTCGCGGCAAGGATGCCGCTCCTACATGCCAAAGCCGCTGTGGGAGCGGCCTCTGGCCGCGATGACTTCCAGAGCGCAAGCAGGCATCGTCGCGGCAAGGATGCCGCTCCCACATGCCGGAGCCGCTGTGGGAGCGGCCTCTGGCCGCGAAGTCTTCCAGAGCGCGAGCAGGCATCGTCGCGGCAAGGATGCCGCTCCCACATGCCGGAGCCGCTGTGGGAGCGGCCTCTGGCCGCGAAGTTTCCAGAGCGCAAGCAGGCATCGTCGCGGCAAGGATGCCGCTCCCACATGCCGAAGCGCCGTGGGAGCGGCCTCTGGCCGCGACGGCTTCCAGAGCGCGAGCCGCCATCGTCGCGGCAAGGATGCCGCTCCCACATGCCAAAGCCGCCGTGGGAGCGGCCTCTGGCCGCGACGACTTCCAGAGCGCGAGCAGCCATCGTCGCGGCAAGGATGCCGCTCCCACATGCCGAAGCGCCGTGGGAGCGGCCTCTGGCCGCGACGACTTCCAGAGCGCCAGCAGCCAGAGTCGCGGCAAGGATGCCGCTCCCACATGCCGAAGCGCTGTGGGAGCGGCCTCTGGCCGCGACGACTTCCAGAGCGCCAGCAGGCATCGTCGCGGCAAGGATGCCGCTCCCACATGCCGGAGCGCCGTGGGAGCGGCCTCTGGCCGCGACGACTTCCAGAGCGCGAGCAGCCATCGTCGCGGCAAGGATGCCGCTCCCACGGGCGCTTCGATAGCCCGTGGCAACCGGGGCGAAAGCCGCGCCTCAGGCCGGCTCCGTCGCCGCCGGGCGCAGCATGCCGCTGATGACCAGCTCGATGGCCTGGTCCGGGGTCAGACCATGGGCCATCAGGGTCTCCAGCTGGGTCTGGTCGACGGTGCCGATGGCGGCCTCGTGGGTGACCTGGGCCTTTGGGTCGCCGACGCGCACCACCGGTACGGATTCGCCCTGCGCCTGGTCCTTGACGATCTCGGTGCAGTCCATGTGGCCGCGGGCGTCGGCGGCGTTGCCCTCGGTGGTGCTGCGGACCACGGCCTGCGCCCGGTCGGTGAGCGCGACCCGGGTCTTGACCAGGCCGCGGGCGCCGATGCCGTTGAGCCGGATGTGGTCATTGAGCTCGATGCGGTCTTCGGCGCGCCCGCGCACGCGCACAGCGAGCTCCGCCAGGCCCTGCTCGGCGACGTCGACGCGGTAGTCGCTGCGCAGCCGCCCGACGCGGCCCTGAAGCAGGCTGAAGTCCGAGAACAGACGCGCGCCCGGGCCGACACTGATCCGCGCCCGGGGCGTGACCACAATGCCGCCGGCGGCGCCATGGACATGTCCTTCTTCGATGCTGAGCTGGGCATCGCGGCGCACCTGTATGCGCGCGCGCATCCGGTGGCTGGCATGGCGGGTGCGGGCGAACAGGCAATGGGCCAGGAAGCGCACCGACGCGCCCTCGCCGATGTCCACGTCGAGCCGCACCCGCTGCGCGCCGAACGGGTTGGAGAGGCCGAAGCAGAGGTGCACGGGGTTGGCGATCTGCGCGCCCGGCTGCACCCGGACGTCGACGGCGATGCCGAGCAGGCGCCGGCGTACTTGCACCTCGACCCCCGGCACGTCATGCACGGACAACGCCCGGTGTGCGTCCACCAGCAGGTGTGCGGTGTCGGCGTCCTGGAGCGCGGCGTCTGTGACGCCCACCCGATCCAGCGCAGACTGGAGTCGGGCCAGGGCGGACCCGTCAGGCGGGCTGCGTGTCATGGGTCAGCTCCCCGTCGCAGTAGACGCAGTGATGCTCGCGATACTGGGCCGCTACGTGCTGCGGACTGCCCGAGACGATGATCCGGCCGCCGCACATCTGCGACGCCCGATCGGCAATGCGGCCCATCTCCTCGCGGTGGCTGATGAGCAGCACCGCGGTGCCCGCATCGCGCAGCTCGCGCACCACTCGCACGATCTCATCGAGGGAGCGCAGGTCGATGCCGGCCGCGGGCTCGTCGAGCAGCGCCAGGCGCGGCGCGAGCGCGATCACCGCAGCCAGCTCCACGCGCTTGCGCTCGCCGCCGGAGAGGGTCTTGTCGAGCATCCGGCCGAGGTAGCGCCAGGGCGCGAGCCCGACCCGGCGCAGGCGCTCGGCGGGGTCGGCTTCCGGGTGTCCGAGGGTCAGGAATTCGCGCACCGGCACGCCCTCGAAGCGCGCCGGCTCCTGCCAGGCCATGGTGATGCCGAGCCGCGCGCGCTCGTGCAGCGGCAGTGTGTCGATGCGCTGCCCCACGAAGCGGATCTCGCCGCGGTCCGGCGCATAGCCGTCGCAGCCCATGACGCTCTTGGCGAGACTGGTCTTGCCGCAGCCGTTGCCGCCGAGCAGGGCATGGATCTCGCCGGCGCCCACGGCGAGGCTGATGTCGTCCAGCAGGCGGCGCCCGGCGCGCTCGAGCCGCAGACCGCGGATTTGGAGCAGGGGATCGGTCATGGGTCACCCATCAGCTACGGGCGGCTGCGTCCTGTGCGCTGTGCGCTGTGGGAGCGGCCTCTGGCCGCGATGACTTCCAGGGCACCGGCAGCGTGTCGCGGCAGGGATGCCGCTCCCACGGACACGCGTGAGCCTGCCGAAGTCGTGCAAATACGCATCAGGCCGCCGACGGCTTGAAGCGCCCGAGCAGCTTGGCATTGATGGCCACGATGACCGTGGACAGGGACATCAGCGCGGCGCCCACAGCCGGGCTCAGCACGACGCCGACGCCGTAGGCGACCCCCGCCGCCAGCGGGATGGCGACGGCGTTGTAGCCGGTGGCCCAGAACAGGTTCTGGATCATCTTGGCGTAGGTGGCGCGGGAGAGCTCGATGACATCGGCGACGTTGCGCGGGTCGGACTCCACCAGCACGATGTCGGCGGACTCCACGGCAACATCGGTGCCGGCGCCGATGGCGATGCCGAGGTCCGACTGCACCAGCGCCGGGGCATCGTTGACCCCGTCGCCGACCATGGCCACGGTGCGCCCGCCGCGCTGGACTTCCTGGATGCGCTCGGCCTTCTCGTTGGGCAGCACCTCGGCGAAGTAGTCGCTCAGGCCCAGCTCGCCGGCGACGGCCTTGGCCACGGCCTCGGCATCGCCGGTGAGCATGATGCAGTCGATGCCCATCGTCTGGAGCCGCTCGATGGCCTCGCGGGATTCGTCCCGGACCATGTCCGCCAGCGCGATGGCGCCCAGCGGGCGCTGGTCCGCGAGCACATAGACCAGGGTGTTGCCGCCCTCGCGCAGCGAGGCCACCGCATCACCGTCCACCGGGATCTCCTGCTCGCGCAGATAGCCCGGGCTCACGACGCGTATGGTGCGCTCCTCGATTCGGGCCTTGGCGCCGCGGCCGGAGAGGTTCTCGAACTCGGCGGCGTCCGGGATCTGGATGCCCTTCTCCTTGGCCGCCGCGACGATGCCCTGCGCGATGGGGTGCTCGGAGTGGGACTCCAGCCCGGCGGCGAGGCGCAGCAGCTCGTCCTCGGCCAGGCTGCCGAAGCTCGCGACCCCTTTCACCCCGAAGCGCCCGGCGGTGAGGGTGCCGGTCTTGTCGAAGACGATGGCGTCGAGCTTGCGAGCACGCTCGAAGCCGGCGCGGTCGCGGATCAGCAGGCCGCGGCCGGCGGCGAGGCTGGTGCTCACGGCCACTACCAGCGGTACGGCGAGGCCCAGCGCATGCGGGCAGGTGATCACCATCACCGTGACCATGCGCTCCAGCGCGAAGTCGAAGGCCCGGCCGAGACCGAGCCAGGCCGCCAGCGTGAGGCCGCCGGCGGTGAGGGCGATATAGGTGAGCCAGGCGGCGGCACGGTTGGCGAGGTCCTGGGTGCGCGAGCGCGACGCCTGCGCCTGGCGCACGGTGTCGATGACCTGAGAAAGGTAGGTGTCCGCGCCGGTCTTTTGCACCTCGAGGGTGATGCTGCCCTCGCCGTTGATGGCGCCGCCGACGGCCTCGTCGCCGGCGCTCTTCTCCACTGGCCGGGATTCGCCCGTCAGCATGGACTCGTTCAGGCTGGTCTTGCCGTCGACGATGGTGCCGTCGATGGGCACCTTCTCGCCGGGGCGCACCCGCACGCGCTCGCCCTTGCGCAGCTCGCTGACGGGGACCTCTTCGGTCGCGCCGTCGTCGCCGACACGCAGCGCCCGGTCCGGGAGCATCTGCACCAGGCTCTCCAGCGCCCCGGACGCGCCCATGACGGACTTCATCTCGATCCAGTGTCCCAGGAGCATCACGTCCACCAGCGTGGCCAGCTCCCAGAAGAAGACCTTGCCCTCCAGCCCCAGCACCACCGCCGCCGAGTAGCCGTAGGCGACGGTGATCGCCAGCGCGATCAGGGTCATCATGCCCGGCGCGCCGTCGCGCAGCTCCGACACCAGCCCGGTGAGGAAGGGCCAGCCCCCGTAGAGGAACACCGCGGTGGCCAGCGCCAGCAGGACATAGTCGTCGCCCGGGAAGGCGAGGATGTCCGCCACCCCGAGGAAGGCCTGAATCAGCGGCGACAGCAGCAGGATGGGCACCGTCAGCGCCAGCGAGACCCAGAAGCGCCGCCGGAAGTGGGCGATCATGGCGCGGTGGTGTGCCTGGTGGTCCTTGGGGTGGTCCTCCGAGTGATCCCCGTACTGGTGGTTCTGGTCTTGCTGCTGGTGGTTATGGTGCTGGTCGTGCTCGCTCATCGGCTGGCCCCCGCTGCTCTGGGCCTATAGAAGCAGGCTCCGTGCCGCTGTGGCGCACCGTATGTCGCGGCAAGGATGCCGCTCCCTCATCTGAGGGCGCCCGTGGGAGCGGCCTCCGGCCGCGACGACTTCCAAAGGGCCGGCAGTTGCGCGTCGCGGCAAGGATGCCGCTCCCGCAGGGGAGGGTGACCGTGGGAGCGGCCTCTGGCCGCGATGACTTCCAGTGCGCCGCCAGCTGCGCGTCGCGGCAGGGATGCCGCTCCCACATGCCGAGGGCGACCGTGGGAGCGGCCTCTGGCCGCGATGACTTCCAGGGCGCCGGCGGCTGCACGTCGCGGCAAGGTTGCCGCTCCCACAGGCGAGGGCGGTCGATAGGGGTAGGGAAGGCTTGCGCCTCCCCTCCCTCCGAACCGTGCGTGCAGTTCTCCCGCACACGGCTCTCCAGTCGGTTGTTTCCTCATCGGGATTGGCTCGCCGGCAGGAGCAGCATGTCGGGTGATCGACTCCGGGCCAGCGCAGGGGACGCCCGCAGGCGTCGCGTGGACCCCGTTGCCAGGGCCGCCAACATCCGCTCCGTCCACACCGGCGGCTCGACCCGGCGCCACTCGCGTGGCTCGC
>NZ_NRRV01000074.1 GCF_016583825.1 Thiohalocapsa halophila
TGCGGGAAGAAGGTGCGCGGTGCGGGGGAAGGGTGCGCAGTGCGGGGTGGCGCCCACGCACTGCGCACTGCGCACTTCCCACTCCGCACTGCGTATTGAAACGCGCGCCCCAGATGGTTTCGACTCGGCCTGGGCCCCTTCCCGCTAGAATGACTGCGTCTGCCGTTCATCGATCGGCAGCACACCGTAGATACCTCGCTGTAGGAGCCCTGCCTTGGTCTGGAACATCCCGAACGCCCTGACGCTGTTGCGTATCGCGCTGATCCCGGTGTTCGTGGTGATCTTCTACCTGCCCGTGCCCTGGGCGCGGACGGTGTGTGCGCTGGTGTTTACGCTGGCCGGCCTGACGGACTGGCTGGACGGCTGGCTCGCCCGGCGCTGGGAGCAGACCTCGCCGCTCGGGGCCTTCCTGGACCCAGTGGCGGACAAGCTCATGGTGGCCGTGGCGCTGGTCTTGCTGGTACAGGCCGACGCCACGGTCTGGCTGGCGCTGCCGGCGGCGGTGATCATCGGCCGGGAGATCACCGTGTCCGCATTGCGCGAGTGGATGGCGGAGATCGGCGCCCGCGCCCAGGTGGCCGTGAGCATGGCCGGTAAGCTCAAGACGACGGCGCAGATGGTGGCCATCGTGCTCCTGGTCCTGGGCGGACCGGTGCTCGGGCTGCCGGTCACGGGGCTTGGGCTGGTGCTGCTCTATATCGCGGCACTGCTGACCCTGTGGTCCATGGTGCTGTATCTGCGTGCGGCCTGGCCGAGTCTGACACGCACGTCCGTCGACACCGGCGAGGACTGACCGCCGTCGGTTGCCTGACCGCGGCCGGTCTCCTGCCCGTGGGAGCGGCCTGGGGCCGCGACGGGCCGGCAGCACCGTGTCGCTCTGGTCGGCGCAGGAAGCTCGACGCCAAGAGGCTCTGTCACAGCACCGAAACACCGGGTTGACAGTCTCGGCAGCAGCGCTATACTAGCGCGCTCTCAGGCGGGAATAGCTCAGTTGGTAGAGCACAACCTTGCCAAGGTTGGGGTCGCGAGTTCGAGTCTCGTTTCCCGCTCCAAAATCTCATGAAAACGGCGGGCCTGGTTGCTCCCCATCTTGAGGGACGCACCAGGCCCGCCGTTTTTCTATCCTGCACGCATACCCGTCGCCCCGCGCCACAGACCCAGCGCCCGATACCATACGGCTCGGGCCCCTGGACCCCGCCTCACTGCCGCGATGATCGAGCCTGTGATCCATCCACCACCGGGATTGGATTCGGCGCACGACCAAGCTCAGTTGATGGCGACCGCCGCTGCCCCCGTCACGCCGCGCGCAACGGCTCGGTGACCGGCTCCCGGAGCACCGACCTCAGCAGAGGCGCTGCGGTCGCTGCCGTCGGCCTTCCGCCGGCCTCTCCGAGACACTACATTCTCCATGCCGTCAACCTCTGGAGATAAGAGCCATGCTTCGGTTACGCCGCGTTGTCTTATTGTTGCTCTCGGCGCCGGCCTCGCTCTCGGGCCTGGCCGCCGTGCCCGCCGCCGCCGAGACGCCCGCCGCTCACTTCCTGCCCATCGCGGCCATCCTGGATGATCCGCGGCCCGAACAGCGGGTGCGGATCTCGGCCAGCCTTGTCCAGGATCTCGGCGACAACGAGTTCCTGGTGGAGGACGCCACCGGCCGGATCATCGTTGAGGGCGGCCCCGCCTGGTATCACCGCTTCGGCCTACCCGCCGATGAGCTGCTGATCATCGACGGTGAGGTGGAGGTCGAGGACGGGGACCCGCCGGAGATCGACATCCACCAGGTCACGCGCGAGGACGGCGCGGTGCTGCGCATCCGCCCGGCGACCGGGCCGTCGCCCTGGTCCGGCCGGCCCGCGGCGGCCGGCACGCCGCTGTCCGAGCCACCCGTCTGGGAATGAGCCGAGACGTGTCCCCGGTGCCCGCCGCAGCGCGGGTCGACTGGCCCGCGAGCAGCGTGCGACAGGGCATGCCCATCGGCAGAGTCACCGGAGCGTGGCGCCCCGCGGCCCGCCGCTGACCGGCAAGCGGTCCGCGGGCCGTCCGGTTTTGACGTACAAACCGGCCCACTTCCGACGGGCCTGCGTCAGGATGTCGGGCTGCGGTTCCCTGATGAGTGTTACTTGAGTCGCCCGCTGGGTATACTTCCGAGCGATCAGGCCAGTGCGCCCCGATAGCCGGGAGCCGCCGGCTAGGTCCCTACATCGTTCCCGCTCGGAGGAAGTCACCGCCATGCGTGCAGTAGTGACCACCTGGGGCTCGACCCCCGCAATCGCCAGCTCGACTGCTTCTCGGTTCCGACTCGCAGGCCCGGGCCTGCTCGCGGTGACGCTGCTGCTCGCCGCTGGCACCGTCGGCGCCGCCACCTTCACCGTCACCAAGACCGCCGACACCGCCGACGGTGTCTGCGATACAGACTGTTCGCTGCGTGAGGCGATCATCGCCGCCAATGCCAACCCAGGCGCCGACGACATCACGCTGCCGGTCGGCTCCTACA
The DNA here is from genome assembly GCF_016583825.1 of Thiohalocapsa halophila. GTDB lineage: Bacteria > Pseudomonadota > Gammaproteobacteria > Chromatiales > Chromatiaceae > Thiohalocapsa > Thiohalocapsa halophila. The sequence goes on from NZ_NRRV01000074.1 coordinate 2,495, forward strand.
CGCTGACGCTCACCGGCACGCCGGAAGAGGGCGCGCTGACCGGGGATCTGGACATCACCGATGACCTGACCATTAACGGCGCCGGGCAGGCAAGCACCGTTATCGACGGCGGCGGCGGGCCGCTGGACGATGCGGGCGCCGCGACCGATCGCGTCTTCGAGATCCAGCAGGGCACGGTCGCGATCAACGATGTCACCGTCCGCGGCGGCCATCCGCCCGTCGGCAGCGGCGGGGGCATCCGCAACGCCGGCGACCTGACCCTCACTGACGCGATCATCGAGGACAACGTCGGCCGCTACGGCGGCGGCATCATGAACGGGCTCTACAGCATCAGCGACAGCAACGCACCGGACGGCCCGACCTACAGCTTCACCGACATCTCCGGGAGCGGTACGCCGCTGAATCTCGGTCCTTCCGGCAGCTCGCTTGAGCCCATCGGCTTCGACTTCAGCTTCTATGGCCGCACGCACACGCAGGTGTTCGTCTCCAGCGAAGGCTACTTGACCTTTACCGACAACCGGACGACAAACCGGTTCAACGACCCCATCCCCGACGAGGACGACCCCCACGATGCCGTGTTCCCGTTTTGGGACAACCTGGACCAGGGCGCCGGCAACGTCTATGTGCAGACGCTCGGTTCGGCACCAAGCCGGCGGTTCGTCGTTCAATACGACGGCATCCGGGTCTGCGATGACAGCTTCAGCTGCGTTGCTTTCACCGATGCTGCGACCTTCCAGGTGATCCTGGAGGAGGGGACCAACAACATCCTGTTCCAATACGTCGATTTGGCGACCGATGCCCGTACCCAAGGCGGCGGGGCCACGGTCGGCATCTCCGGTCCGGAGACCCAGCTCGACGGCGTGCAGTACAGCGTCGATCAGCCGGTGCTGAGCGACACGCTCGCGATCCGCTTCGCGCCGGCCACCGGCGATCTGGTGCTGAGCAGCGTGACCGTGCAGAACAACGACAGCACCTTCGGTGCCACCGGCAACAGCGACGATGTCGAAGGCGCCGGGCTCTACAACACCGGCACCGCCAGCATCGATGCCAGCAGCTTCACGGACAACCTCGGCGAGGACCCGGCCGATCTCGACACCTCCGGCAACGGCGGCGGCCTCGCCAACCGCGGCGGCACGATCACCGTGACCGCCAGCACCATCAGCAACAATACGGCCGGACAAAACGGCGGCGGCGTCAGCAACCGCAGCGGCACCATGACGCTGGACGACACGGTCGTGTCCGGCAACACGGTGTATTGCGGTGATGAGCCCAACGGCGGCGGCGCCGCCAACCGCCGCGGCGAGCTGGCCATCGTCAACGGCAGCCAGATCATCAACAACACCCTCGACGGCGACGGCTGCGATGCCTCCGGCGCCGGCATCATGACCCTGTTCGGCACCGTGCGAGTCGAGGACAGCGAGGTCTCCGGCAACGTCTTCACCCAGGACGAGAGCAACGGCGCCGGCGGCGGCATCATGGCGCGCATGAGCACCGTGCTCGTCGACAACAGCCTGGTGACCGACAATGTAACGGACCAAGGACGCCCACCGGGCTGTTGCACCGGCGTCACCGGCGGCGGCATCGATGCGGTCAAGAGCGTTGTCGAGGTGCGCAATGCCAGCGATGTCTCGCGCAACGTCAACAACACCATCTCCCCGACCGAGGTGACGGACAGCCTCGGCGGCGGCTTCCGCGTCATCAGCAGCAACCTGACCGTCGCCGACAGCACCGTCAGCAACAACGACGCCGGGGCAGCGAGCGGCGGCGGCATCGCCAACGTCGGTTATGCCGACTACAGCGTCATCGACAGCAAGAGCTCGCTGGGGCCGACCTTCAGCTTCGAGGATATCTCGACCACCGGTACGCCGCTGGCGCTCGCCGACGGCAGCGACCAACAGGTCGCCATCGGCTTCCCCTTCCGCTCCTTCGAGGTGACGACCGGGGATGTCTGGATCAGCGACGACGGCCGGCTCTACTTCGGCGGCAGCGCTACTGATCCGAGCGTCTTCGGCTTCAACGATGACCTGGACCCGACCACGGGCACGCTCTACTACGACACCCGCGGCACCGCGCCGAACCGCCGCTTCATCGTCCAGTATCAGGATATGGGATTCGTGGGCGATTTGGACGCCGGCGCCGTCACCTTCCAGATGATCCTATACGAGGGCAGCAACGACGTGTTGATGCAGTACGCCGATGTCGAGGACAGCGACCGCGCCCGCGGCAGCGACGCCGAGGTCGGCGTCCGGGGCGGCGCCGGCAGCCTGCCGAGGTCGGGCGAGAAGTTCGAGTACAGCAGGTTCAACCCGGCGCTGAGCAATGGCCTGGCGGTGCTCTTCCCGGCCACCGGCAACCTCAGCGTGAGCAATACAAGCGTTGCGGGCAACAGCGCTGGGGACACCGGCGGTGGCATATTCAACGACGGGATGGTCGGGATCGTCTCGGCCTCATTGAGCGATGTCGATCTGTCGGGCAACAACGCGACCGGCGGCGACGCCGATCTGGCCGACGTCAGCGGCGGCGTGACCGGCTCGACGGTGCTCAACGGCAGTGCGGACGAGGAAAATTTCCCGGGCACCGAGCTTGATGACGACATGCAGGCCGTACCCGGCAATCGTGTCGTCGATGCGGCTGCGGGGAACGATATCATCCGCCCGAGCGGTGCCGCGCAGATGCTGACCGGCGGGCCTGGGACCGACACTTTCGTCTACGACACCCTGACGCTGAACGGGACGACCATCACCGATTTCGACCCCGGTGCACCGGAGTTGCTCGATCTCTCGGCAATCATTGCCGGGTTCGGCAGCCCCGCCGACCCGCTCGGCGAGGGCTATGTCGTGCTGTTCCCGTTCTCGGGCAGCACGGTCTTGTTGGTGGACCCCGACGGCAGCGCCGGGCCGGCTCCGGCTACCCCCTTCCTGACGCTGCTCAATGTTCCATCGGGGTCCGTTGTGGCCGACAACTTCGTGTTTTGACGGGTCTTCGAGAGCGCCTGAGCCGATGTCGCGTCCGTGACGGCCCTGGGCTGCGCGGCCCTGACTGTCTTCGCGGCCTGTATGTCTGTTGACGGCTCCGCAGCCCTCGCAACTGCCTGATTCTCTGGTTCTCATCCAACTGTCTGGAGAACTTCCATGCAACTCCGCCCGATTCGCCATCGCTTCGCTGTCTCGTTGATCGCCGCATGCTCCTGGCTCGGGAGCGCACAGGCGGCGATCGTCAACTATGACTTCACCGTCGATGCGGCCGGCGCCCTCGCCACCGATCCCGGAAACCCGTTCACGGGCAGCTTCAGCTTTGATGGGTCGCTCCCGTTCCCGACCGACCTGAGCAGCTTCTCGTTCAGCTTCGTCGACAGTGCGGGGGCTGCGGCGAGCTACGGTCTTCTCGATGCGGATACGAGGCCTACAGCCGAAAGTGGTCTGCTGGCCAGCGGCGCCTTCACCGGAATCTCCTACCAAGTCGGGTCCGGCGACCCTGACTTCGCGTTTACCTTCTCGGCGGGCTTCGGCACCTTGAACCCGGGTGCTGTCGGTCCCGTTTTCAATTACCGCTTCCAGGGGACCGACTACACCGGCTCGCTTCTGGAGATCACGGAAGCGGCGGTGCCCGCCCCGGCAACGCCGGCGTTGCTGTTGATCGGAGCCGTCTGGCTGATGGGCTGGCGGCGTTTTGCTGCCGGCCGTTGAGGCGAACGAGGCGAGTCTTCCCCTGGGTCTGGACCATCCGGCCTTGAGATCGATCATCAGCTCGAGGAATTTGCCAGGGATGGCGGCTGAGCCGGCCGGCGGAGGCGCTCGCCTTTTCGGCTGGTCGACGCAACGGTGACTCCCCGGCCTGAGCCGGGCTGCATCAAGATCGCTGAGGGAGCAGCTCGCGATGCATCGGCGCCTGCCGCCGGCCACTGAAGACGGCGCCATTCGCGTGCCATCCCGCAGCCTAAGCACGACGACGTTGAATCTTCACCGGAATCCTTTCAAGACTCGCGCCTGTCGTGTCTACGGGCTCATCGGGACGTGGTGGCAGCAGCGCCCTTCGCGCCTGTGGCCGATGCTGGACCGGAGCCGATCAGAAAAACAAGCCCACTCGCTGACCCCATGAGCAGTATGTCTTCGTTCGACACCGATGTGCCGCTGATGGCGGCGCCTGTGGCTCCGTCCGGCCATAAGCTTTGGACCCGGGCCGTGACCCTGGCCTCGATTCTGGTCATCCTGTTCACGCTGGACAAGCTCAGCGTGCTGATGGCGCACTACTGGCTCTTGGAGAGCCTGGACCTGCAATCGGTCTTTTGGACCAACTTCCGCATGGGTGCGGTGCTGTATCTGCTGGCGCTCTTCGTCTATGCGGCGGCGGCCTGGATCCCGGCCTTTCTGCATCCGCTGAAGACCCGCGGCTGGATCATGGCGCCGGGCTTCCTGCTCGCGACGGTCGCCGCCTACCTGCTCGCGCTGCACTACCATGACTTCCTGTTCGGGACCCAGTCCGTCGGCTTCGGCGAGGAGGACCCGGTTTTCGGGCACGACCTCGGCTTCTACGTCTTCGATCTGCCCTACTTCTGGGTCATCTGGCGCTTCCTGCTCGGGGCTACGCTGCTCTTTCTCGGCTCGGCGGTGGCCTGCGCCTTTGCCGTGCGCCCGCGCGGCGAGCCGCCGGCGCACCTGAGCCGTCTCGGCGCCTTCCTCGGCGGCATCGCCACTGCGCCTGTGCGCCTGGGCGTGCTGCTGGTGGGCTTGGTGGCCGCGGCCGGCGTCTGGCTCAGGCGCTACGACATGCTCGTCTGGGACAACACGGACTCCAGCGTCTATGTCGGCGCCGACGTGCTGGACGTGGCCGGGGTGCTGTCGAATCTGAACTACATCAACGTGACCTCGCTGGTAGTGATCGGCATCGCGCTGGCGTTCGTGTTGCTGCTCGGCCAGCTCGCGCAGGCGGTGTGCGGTGCTGCCGAGCCCGACGGGGCGCCCGGCCGGGGCAAGGTCCGCTGGGGGCTGGCGGCCGGGCTGATCGCGGCCCTGCTGGCGCTCGACTTCGCGTTCAAGGTCGGCGTGGAGGTGCGCGATCTCGTGGCCGTCAAGCCCAACGAGCCGGTCGTGCAGCTGCCCTACATTGCCCGGCACGTGGATGCCACCCGCGCCGCCTACGGGCTGGAGGACATCGAGGCCATCGATTTCATGCCCAACGGCCAGGATGCGCCGCTGCCGGACGCCGAGGCGCTGCTGGCGAGCCCGACGCTGCGCAACGCGCCGCTGTGGCCGGGCTTCCAGGCCTACCTGGAGCGGCTGCTGGACCCGCAGCACGCCGAACGCATCCTGGTGACGGGCGGCGACCCGATGATCTACGGCCCGACGCTGGACATCTTTCAGCAGGAGCAGAAGCTCCGTACCTATTATCGATTCCTGAGCGTGGACAACGTGCGCTATGAGCTGGACGGTGAGAAGCGCATGCTGGTCAGCGCCGTGCGCGAGCTGCCGCTGTTCGAGCCGGTGCCCTGGCTCAACTACTGGGGCCAGCGCTACATGCTGTTCACGCACGGCTTCGGTGTCGCCATCGCCGAGGCCGGTGCCGTGACGGTGGAAGGCACCCCGCGCTTCGTCTCCTTCGACATCCCGTCCAAGGTGGCCGATCCGGCGCTGGCGCTGGAGAACGAGCGGGTCTACTACGGCGAGGGCGCCGAGACCATGGCCTTCAGCAACGTGGACCGGATGCAGGAGCTGGACTATCCCACCGAGCAGGACCGCGCCGAGCTGCTGTTGCCGGAAGACGTGCACACCGGCATTTATCTGGATTCATTCCTGAAGCGTCTGGTGCTCGGCTGGCGCAGCGGGCGCCTGAGCGAGTTCCTGTTCAGCGACCTGATCAAGGACAACACCCGCGTGCATTACATCCGCACGCCCATCGAGCGCCTGGAGCAGGTCGCGCCCTTTCTGTATTTCGATACCAATCCCTACGCCGTGGTGGCCGATGGGCGGCTGACCTGGATCGTCAATGCGCTCAGCACCTCGGACCGCTACCCCTACAGCATGCGCGGCGAGCTCGGCGACAAGTCCGACGAGCGCACGGCCTTTCCGCGCCCGACGCGCTGGATCAACTACGTCGAGGACTCCGTGAAGGCGACTGTCGATGCCTTCGACGGCAGCATCCGACTGTATCGAATCAGCGATCAGCCGGTGGTCCGCACCTGGGCGACGGTCTATCCGGAGCTGTTCGCCGCCGCGGAGGCGATGCCGGAGGGGGTGCGCAAGCAGCTCACCTATCCGCTGCACCTGTTCCATCTTCAGTTTGACGACCTGTACATCTACTACCACATGGCCGACCCGATGTACTTCTTCAACCTGGAGGACATGTGGGACGACGGTGACGAGGTGCTCGGGCCGGTGCTCGACAGCGGCAAGGCCATTACCTTCTCCATCGAGCCCTATCCGCTGCTGCTCGAGACCGGCGGTGCGCTGCCCGCGTCGGCGGAGTCGATTCAATACGCCATGGCCATGGTGTTCACACCGGAGAAGGCGCTGAACCTGCGTGCCATCCCGATCGTTTATCAGGATTGGCCGGACTACGGCAAGAAGATGGTCCTGCAGGTGCCGAAGGGGACTTATGTGATGGGGCCGGAGCAGGCGGACGCGATCATCGACCAGGAGCCGAGCATCTCGCAGAAGCTGTCGTGGTGGAACCGCCGCGGCATGGAGGTGATCCGCGGCCATACCATCCTGCTGCCCCTCAGCCATGCGGGCGGTGACGAGGTGCTGTACGTGGAGCCGATCTTCCTGCGCTCGGAGCAGAACCCGGTGAGCCAGATGAAGAAGGTCGCGGTGGTGTTCCGCGACAAGGTCGCGCTCGGGGACACCTTGGCGGACGGCGTACGCGAGGTGCTGGCGTTGCACCGCGGCGGTGCGGGTCCGGAGAGGGGCGGCCCGCCGGCGCATGCTGCGGCGCCCCGGGCTGGGGCAGGGAGCGGGCTCGGCGAGCCAAGACGGACGGCACCGATGCCCGCACCGCCCGCTGCACCGACGCCCGCGCCTGCTGCGGCGATACCGTCTGCGCCGATGCCCGCGCCGGGTGCACAGGCGTTCACGCCTGCTGCGCCGACGCCTGCACCCGAGCTGGCGCCGGGCACCGCCCGGCCAGCACCGGCACAGGAGACCTCTGCGCCACCACCGGCGCGGCGGCCGGCGGCGCCGGCCTATCCCGGCCGCTATGGACCCGCGCCCGGCTATGGCCGTCATCTCCCGCCCGGCTATGCTGTGCCGAGAGCGCACGGCGCCTATGGTCCGGCCTACGCCCGGCCGCCCTTCGCACCGCCCGCCCTGCCGCCCGCGCGCGGCGATGGCGCTGCGGCGGCACCGAGGCCGGCCGCGGGCGTGCCGCACCGTGCAGCAGAGGATTGAGCCATGACAGCAATGAATTCGACCGGCAGCCCCGCCGCCGTCACCCGCGTCGGCGACCTGATCGGCACCTTTCTGTTGTCCTATCTGATCGCGGCGGCGCTGATCGTCGCCCTGGTGGACGTAGCCGGGGTTTGGAACGTACTCGCCAACACCCGCCTGCTGGATGCGTTGATCTCCGGCGGCTTCATCAAGTATCACGACATGCAGATGGGCTTCGTGCACGGGATACCCGAGGTCGAGCTCTATCTGCTCTCGCAGGACCCGGTGGATTGGCGGCTCATGCTCGTGGTTGTGCTGCTGCTGCTGATCTATTGGCTCGTCAAGGCGGTGCAATTCCATGGCCTGGCGCGCTTCTCCGGCGTCGGCGGCGGCTTCGGCGAGCATACCCGCGCCTTCTATTACGGCGTCGGCTTGAACAGCCTGCTGCCGTACAACATCGGCGAGCTGGCCACCGCGCAGGCCCTGGCGGGGCAGGGGCAGCGCCTGCGCGATGCGCTGAACGCGCTGTTCATGCTCAGGCTCTTTTTGGGGTTCGAGATCCTGTTTTATTCCCTTGTCGGCCTGATCGCGTTGGGCTGGGGCACCTGGCTGACGCAGGTGTTCTGGGGGCTGGTGATCTTCTTTGTGCTGTATCTGTTCATGCGCGGTACCCGGCCGACAGAGGACGACGGCACCCGGCAGCGCATCTGGCCGGAGGTGGGCCACGCCTTGGCCGCGCTGGCGCGGGACCCGCTGCATCTGGCCCAGTGGTGCCTGTTGTCGATCCTGGCGTTCTCGCTGGAGCACCTCGCCGCCTATCTGACGGTCATGGCCTTCACCTCCGAGAACGTCATCCTCAACGTGGACTTCTCCCTGTTGGTGATGGCCATTGTGGGCGGCTATATCGCGCGCATGATCCCGCTGACGCCGGGCGGCATCGGCCAGTTCGAGTGGGGCTTTGCGGCCGCGCTCTATCTCGGTGGGCTGGGCTTTCCGGAGTCCGCCACCATCGCGCTGCTCTACGGCCTTGTCCGCTATCTGATCAGCACCTTACTGACGCTCACCGTGCGCGTGAGCTATGGCGTCGAGACACACGTGGGCGCCGTGCTGGCGCGCTTCTCGCGCGTGGACGCTGCGACGGACGCCTGACGGAGCGGCGTCATGGGCGAAGCTGCAAGATTCGCGATGCCGGTCTCGATTCTGGCCTTAACCATCGGGCTGGCGTTGGTGCGCCCGCAGCTTGCGTCGCTGCGCATCGGCATCGCCGGGGCGGCGCTCATTGGGGCCACATTGGTGCTGCTGAGCGGCGTCGTGCCGTTGGATCTTGCCTGGAATACGGTCCGTCGCCTTGCGGTGCCGCTGACGACCATCGTGTCGTTGATGACCATCACGCTGGTGGCGGCGCGCGTCGGGCTGCTGGAGCTGCTCGGCGAGGCCATCGCCCGCGGGGCTGGTGGCGACGGGCGCCGCCTGTTCACGCTGATCTTCTGGTCCGGCACCGCGGTAGGCGCCCTGTTCACCAACGACGCGGCGATCTTGTTGTTCACGCCGATGGTGCTGATCATGATGGACCGCGTCGCGCTGCCGGAATGGCGCGAATCCCAGCGCCTGCCCTATTACTTCGCCGTGCTCTATGTCGGTAACCTCGTTGGCGCCTTCGTCATCAGTAACCCCATCAACATCGTCGCGGCGAGCTTCTTCGGCATCGATTTCGTGGAATACAGCATGTGGATGCTGCTGCCGGCCGTCGTCAGCATGGCGGTGAGCTGGTGGGGGCTGCGGATTGCGTTTCGCCGCGATCTGCCGCTGAGCTGTCGGCGTTCCGAGCGGGCGCTCGGGCTGCCGAAGAGCGCGGATCGGCGCCTGCTTCAGGCGACGGCGGGCATTCTGGTCTTGACCCTGCTTGGTTTCCTGACCGAGCGGTTGACCGGGCTGCCCACCTGGATGGTGGCGGCCACCGGCGCGCTGTCGCTGCTGACGCTGCTGGCTCGGCGCGGTGAATCACCGCTGCCTATCCTCGCGCGTATCGATTGGCACGTGCTGGTCTTCGTCTGCGGCATCATGATCGTCACCGTCGGGCTGCGCAACGCCGGGATCACCCATGTCTTCGGTGACATCATTGCGCGGCTTGGCGGCGGCTCCCTGCCGGGGTTGCTGCTGTCGACCAGTCTAACGGCCGCCGTCAGCTCCGCCTTCATCAACAATCATTCGACCGTGGGCCTGATGATCTGGGTGATCGAGGACTTTTCGCTGCCGGCGCTGCAGCAGAACCTCCTGGTCTACGCGGCCCTGATCGGTGGCGATCTGGGGCCGAAGATGCTGCCCGTCGGCTCGCTCGCGGCGCTGATGTGGTTTCGGATGCTGCACCTGCATGGGGTGTCGGTCTCGGTCTGGCGCTATATCGTCCTCGGCATCCCGATCACGCTGGCGGCGGTCCTAGCGTCGGTGCTGACGCTGATCCTGCAATGGTGGCTGGTCTCAGGGTGAGCGCGCGTGGGTCAGGGCAGGCTGCCCTTCAGGCTGCTGAGCTCGGACTCCAGGTCCTCCATGCGCCGCTCCAGCTGCGCCACGCGCTCGGCCAGCTCTCCGCGGTCGGCATCGCTGGCTGCGCCGGTGCTCGGTGCGGGGGTGGTTAGTGCCTCCAGCTTAGGCTCCCCGCACAGCAGGTGCGCGAAGCGCTGCTCGCGCGCGCCGGCCTGGCGGGGTAGCTCGCGCACCAGCGGCGGCTGGTGGGCGACGAGGCTGTCGAGGGTCTCGTGCACCGTGGCGAGGTCCGGCAGGTCCGCGAGGCGTGCGGCGTTGGTGCGCAGCTCGCCCGGCGTCTGCGGGCCGCGTAGCATCAGCGCGCAAAGCAGGCCGAGCTGGCGGCGGTCGAGCATGTAGGTGCCGGCCAGCTTGTGGTCGTAGCGCTCGGTGCGGCCGCTGAAGCCGGCGTGGATGAGACCGCGCTCGCGCAGCTGGTTCACGGTATGGCCCACGTCGCCCTGGGTCAGGTGCATCACGGGGTGGCGGCTGCTTTTTTGGTTGCAGGCGGACACCAAGGCGTTCAGCGTCAGCGGATACTGGTCCGGTGTGGTGCGCTGCTTCTCCATCAGGGCGCCGATGACCCGCGCCTCGATGGGGCTCAGTAGTGGCTCGGGCTGGTTGTCGTCGTCGTCATGCATGGTGGTCGTTTTTTCGGGGCAAGCGTCTGCCGGGCGCCGCCCCGTCCGGTTGGGCCCGGTGCGCTCAGGCTTCGATGTCTCCCCAAAGCGCCACGGTTTCAGGCAGGTAGTGGGCAACGCCTTCCAGGATGCCCGCCGAGTAGTAGCCGTTCATGCCGTGGAAGTCGCCCTTGGCCTGGTAGAGCCGGTCCGGGTAGCCGGCGGCCTCGGCGAGGCTCGCGGCATCGGCGCGCACGTCCGCCGTGGCATTGGCCACCAGCACGGCGTTGATGGGGCCGGTCAGCATGGCTAGGTCGTTGCCGCTGTCGCCGGCGCAGACGGTGCGCCCGGCCTCCAGCCCTTCGTGCTGGATCAGCCATTGCACTGCGGTGAGCTTGCTCGCCGCCGCCGGCAGCACGTCCAGCAGGCCGGTGCCGGCATGCTCGTCCAGGCTCCAGACCAGGTTCGCGGCGACGCCGGCGGCGACGAAGCGCGCTTCGATCTCGGCGAGCCGGGCCGGGCGGTCCCACTCTTCGGGCGTGTAATAGCTGAGCTTGCAGGGGCCCTGCTTGGCGGGCTCCTGCAACAGCAGGCCGTCCACGTCCGCGATGAGCTGGTGCAGGGCGTCGCCATCGCGCCCGCCCCAGCTGGCGGCGATTTGCCGTTGCCAGTCGTGCTGCGGCAGCCATTCCCGGCCCTGCACCCGGTAGATGCTGGTGCCCACGTCGCCGATGAGGAAGTCCGGCACCGGGATGTCGAACTCGTTGATGGCCAGGTCCACCAGCGCGTGGTGGCGACCCGTCACATAAGCGACGCGCACATCCGGATGTGCCGCGAGCGCCCGAAAGCGCGGCCGGGCGCTGGTGGACTCCGGCTGGGAGCCGTTGGGCAATAGAGTGCGATCCAGGTCGGTGCAGACGAGGATGGCGCTGTCGGGTGCGGACATGCTGCCCCCTTTGCTGTGCGGTTGAGGATGGTGGGTGCCGGCGGACGCATGGGGCGCCGTCCGCCGGGGTGGCTCAGTTGCCCGTCTTCGGCGTCGATGCTTTCGGCACCTGGCAGGCTTCGAAGAAGCGGTAGTAGTCGATGGCCTCCATGATGCCGGCGGCGTAGGGCGCCTCCGCGAAATAGATGCCCTCGGTGTCGATGAGCTTGGACAGCTCCTCGTGATGGCGGTTGGCTACCACCACGGCAAGGGTGTTGCCGCGCATCATATCCTCGTCGGCGCCGCTGCCGCCCGCCGCCAGGCAGTGCTCCAGCGGGATGCCCCACTGGTCGGCCACATAGCGCAGCGCAAGCCCCTTGGATGCGCGCGCAGGCACCACGTCCAGGAACTGCCCGAAGGAGAGGTTCAGCTGCACGTGCAGGTCCGCCTGGTGCAGCAGGCTGCCGATCTCGTCCAGGCTCGGCGCGACCTCCGGGTCGATATAGAAGCTCACCTTGAAGCGGCTCTGCTCGGTGCGCGGCTGGCGCTCGATACCGGGCAGGTCCGCCAGCGCGTCCCGCACCCGCCGCGGATACCACAGGTAGTCGATGTAGCGCGACCAAGCATAGTCGCGGGTGAGCTGCGGCGCGTAGTAGATCTCGGTGCCGAGGCCGGTAATGAGCACGTCCGGGCGCGGGATGCCGTAGCGGCGCATGGTGGCCAGCGCGGAGTCCAGGCGGCGCCCGGTGGCGATGCCGAAGCTGGTGCACTTGCGGTTCTCGCGGATGATGCGGATGAAGTCCGCCAGGGCGTCCGGGTCGCCAAGCAGGTTCTGGTCCAGGTCCGTGAAGATGGCGCGGTCGTGATAGAGCATGGGACGGCGGGTGACCGGCGCCCGCGGCGCCGGCTCCACCTGCGCCAGCAGGGGGGCGACGGCGTTCATGTAGCTCTCGGCATGGGCCTCCCAGGAGTAGTGCTGCTTGACCCCTTCGACGCCGTTCTTGGCGTACTGGCGCCAGCGGTTGCGGTCGCTCAGGATCTTCAGCAGGGCCTTGGTGATGTCCTGGGTGTCCAACGGGTCGATGAGGATGCCGTTGGAGCAGTGCTTGACGATGTCGATGGGCCCGCCGTCCTCGGTGGCGACGATGGGCAGGCCGCTGGCGGCGGCCTCGATGAGCGTCAGGCCGAAGGGCTCGGTGAGCGCCGGGTTGATGAACACGCCGCGGGACGCCGCCGCCAGCTGATAGAGGATCGGGACTTCGTCGGAGCTGTGGTGCTTGGGATAGGCGACGCGGCTGTAGAGGTCGTAGAGGTCGATGAGGATGAGGATATCCGTCAGCACCTGCTGGGCGCCCGCGTCCAGCTCGCGGATGTCGTCGCGGTTGCCGGCGACGATGACCAGATTGGCCAGCTCCTGCAGCTCTTCGGATTCGCCGTAGGCCTCCACCAGGGTGGCGATGTTCTTGCGCTCGTCCGGTCGGGAGAGGGCCAGGATCATGGGCTTGCGCGGCTGGTGCAGGAAGCGCTTGAGCTCCTGGCCAATGGGCGCGCGCTGCTCGGCCCCGTCCGGCGGATGGAAGCGCTTGAGGTCCGTGCCCGGCGGGATGACGCTCATGCGCTCGGGCTGGTAGTGGTCGTAGAGCCCGTACTGCTCTTCGATCTCCTGGGTGGTGCTGGTGATCACCAGGGCCGCGGCGGCGAGGGTCTCTTCCTCGGCGTCGATGCGCCGGTCCATGTTGTAGCGCTCGTCGATGGCCTCCTGCTTGATGCCGGAGGCGAGCAGGCGCTGGCGCTTGACCCGGCCCAGGGAGTGGCCGGTGTGCACCAGCGGCACGCCGAGCTGGGCCGTGAGCCTGGCACCCACATAGCCCGCGTCCGCATAGTGGCTGTGCAGCAGCTGCGGCAGGTCGTCCTGCTCGCGCAGGAAGGCCAGCATATTGTCGGAGAAGGCGTCCAGGTGATCCCAGAGCTGCTCTTTGGGCAGGTAGCCGGGCGGACCGGCCTCCACGCGTACGATGCGCGCGCCGTCGCCCAGGTCCTCCAGCGGCTCGGCATAGTCGCGGTCGACGTTCGGGTCGTCCACCAGCCGCGTGAACAGATCCACCCGCTCGACGTTCTCGCGGGCCGCCAATGCCCGCGCCAGCTCAACCACGTAGAGGACCTGCCCGCCGGTGTCGGCATCCCGGCCGAGCTCCAGATTCCGGCCGCGGATCAGGCCGTGGACACTGATGAGTGCGATATAGAGGGAACGACGCTCGTCGGACATGGGTGTAGGGCTGGCACTGGACTCGGGCTATCAGCCTAACGCCTGGCGGCTTTCGTCTCTAGTGTGGTAAGCCGCAAGACTGTCCGAGGAGGGGCGTCTGGCGAAAGGCTGCGCGCGGCGGACAGCGCGGAGCGCCGCAGCAGAGCGCCCCGATTCGACGGCGATCTGCCCGGCCCTTGTTGGGCCCGCTCCCGGGCCCGGTGACGGCCGCCTAGTGGCTGCACCGCGCGGCGGGGTTACCCGTCGCGGTCCTTCCCCTCTGCAAGCCGTGCGCGCAGGCGCTCAAGCTCGGCCTCGGCGTCGCGGGCGCGGGCCTCGGCGGCGGCGGCTTCGGCCTTTGTGGCTGCTGCATCGGCCTGCGCCGTCTTGGCCTCGGCTGCGGACGCTGCCGCGGCGGACTTGGCGGTGTGCGCCTCGGTGCGGGCCGCATCGGCGTCTGCCTTCGCGGTGGCGGCCTCTGTCTGTGCGGCCTGCGCTGCCGCTTGTGCCGCCTGCGCCGCCGCCTGGGCGGCCTCGGTGTCGGTGGGCAGGATGTTGCCGTCGGCATCGGCCCAGCGCAGCCAGCGGGTCTCGATGCCGGCGTATTCGCCGTCCCACCAGCGCAGCGAAAGATTCAGCAGCGGGCTCGGAATGCGGCCGGGCGCGTCGGGCGTCAGCGGCCGGTAGCGGCCATCCGTCAGGGTGAAGCCGGCGAAGTCCTCCGGGTTCCAGGGGTCGAACCAGAAGTACTCGGCCACGCGCAGTCGATCCTGGTAGATGCGCTTCTTCTCGATTTTGTCGGTCTGGGCGGTGCTGTCGGACAGCAGCTCGATGATGACGTCCGGGGCCTTTTCCTCGTCCCAGACGACCCAGCTCTTGCGCTCGTGCGGGGACACGCCGAGTACCGCGAAGACATCCGGTCCGCGGAAATCCTTGTCGCGCAGCTGTTCGCTGCTGAAGTACAGGAACATGTTGCCGCCGACGAAGCAGTCGCCGCGGGCCCGCGCCCAGGGCGTCAGGCCATGGATCAGCAGCTCCATCTGCAGGCGGTGGCGCAGCGTCTCCATCGGCTCTCCGTCATCGCAGGGCAGGTCGTCTTCGGTCGGCAGAGTCGGCAGCCGCAGCGCGGTGTCGGACATGGTGTGCTCCCGGCCCCGCGGACCGGATGTCGTTGATAGGATTCGATGTTCTCGGCATTTAGCCCGATGACGTCGCCGTGGTCAACGTCGCCGTCCGGCACGTGCTGCGCATCGCCGCGGCACCGCCCGAGCCCGGCCCGTGTTGAGCCCGCCGTGCTGTTGCGCTGCGGCACACAGCCGCTGACAAGGTCACGGCTCGGTGCCGGTGAGGCGCTTGATGTAGACCTTGGAGCTGCGCCGGGCGTTGTAGGCGGCCCGTCGGGGCGGCGGCAGGTCGTCGACGCCGGCGGGCTCGAAGCCGCGCTCACGAAACCAATGCGCGCTCTGGGTGGTGAGGACGAAGAGCCGGGTCAGGCCGCGCTCGCGGGCGAGGGCCTCCATGTGCGCGAGCAGGCGGTCGCCGCGGCCGCGGGTGCGATAGTCCGGATGCACGGCGACACAGGCCAGCTCGCCGGTCTGCTCGCCGGGCCAGCAGAACAGGGCCGCGCAGGAGACCACGGTGCCGTCGCGCTCGGTGACGCGGAAGCGGTCGATGACCTCTTCCAGGTCCTCGCGCGGGCGGGGCACCAGCACGCCCGCCTGCTCCAGCGGCTCCAGCAGGGCGCGGATGCCCGGGATGTCGTCGATGCGCGCCGGGCGCAGCTCCTCGAAGGGGCGGTCGGAGATGAGCGTGCCGGCGCCGTCGCGGGTGAAGAGCTCCTGCAGCAGGGCGCCGTCGCGCCGGCGCGGGATCAGGTGCACGCGGCGGATGCCGCTGCGGCAGGCGTCGGCGCCGGCACGCAGCGCCTGTGCCAGCTCCTCCGGCGCGGTGTGCTCCGCCAGCAGTGCGTCCACGTCGCCGGCCAGCAGGTTCGAGGCGGGGCGGCCGTCAGTACCGGTGACGCCGCCGCCTTCCGCCAGAAAGATCAGCTTGTCCGCCGCCAGCGCCACCGCGGCGGCTCGGGCCACGTCGGCGGCCGCCAGGTTGAAGACCTCGCCGGTGGGGGAGTAGCCGATGGGCGGCATCAGCGCCACGGCGCCGGCGTCGAGCGCCGCGCGCAGCGCCTCGCGGTCGATGCGCCGCACCTTGCCCGTGTGCTGATAGTCCACGCCCTCGAGCACGCCGATGGGCCGGGCGATGGTGAAGTTGCCGGAGGCCACGGGGATGCGCACGCCGGCCATGGGCGAGTTGGCGAGCCCCATGGACAGGAGCGCCTCCAGCTCCACCCGGGCGCTGCCGGCGGCCTCCTTGACACAGCTGAGCGCCTGATCGTCGGTGATGCGCAGCCCGCCGACATAGTGCATCTCGGCGCCGCGCTCGGCGAGGCGCCGCTCGATCTGCGGCCGGGCGCCGTGTACCAGCACCAGCCGGATACCCAGGCCATGCAGCAGGGCGATGTCGTGCACCAACGCCGGCAGCGCCGGGTCGTCCAGGGCCTCGCCGCCGAAGGCGATGACGAAGGTCCGCCCGCGGTGGGCATGGATGTAGGGCGTGCACTGGCGGAACCAGTGGGCGAAGGCGGTGGCGTTGCTGTTGGTGGCTGACACGGCGGGATTGCTGCTGGGGGCGGCTGCTGTCTCTGCGTCCTGCGTTGCGGCGACAGGCCAGTCTCCGGGCGCCCGATCAGTCCAGGCCGAGCTTGCTCAGCCGGTAGCGCAGCGAGCGTGGGGTCATGCCGAGCAGCTTGGCCGCGGCGGTGCGGTTCCAGTGGGTGGTGTCCAGGGCCTTGAGTATGGCCTTTTTTTCGATCTCGTCCAGCTTGGCTTCCAGGGGCCGATCGCCGATGTCGATGTCCGCGTCGGGTGCGTCGGCGGTCTGCTGCTGGGGCGATGTCGGCGCGACCGATTCCGCCGCGTCGCTGCTACCGGGCTGCGTCTCGGCCGCGCTCGCTTGGCGATCCGGCAGCCGCAGGTCCGCCACCTCCAGCACCGCTGCGTCGGACAGCGCGGTGGCCCGCTCCAGGATGTTCTCCAGCTCGCGGACATTGCCGGGGAAGTCGTGGCAGTGCAGCGTCGCTCGGGCGTCGGCGGACAGGCGCTGCGGCTCGCCGCCGATCTGTGCGGCGATGCGCCTGAGGATGCTGTCGGCGAGGACGTCGATGTCCTCCGGGCGCTCGCGCAGCGGCGGGATGAACAGCTCGATGACGTTGATGCGGTAGAAGAGGTCCTGGCGGAAGGCGCCGCGGTCCACGGCCTGTTTCAGGTCGTGGTGGCTGGCGCTGATGATGCGCACGTCCACCGGCACTTCCCGCTCGGCGCCGACGGGCCGCACGCTTTTCTGCTGAATGGCGCGCAGCAGCTTCACCTGCATGGGCAGGGGCAGGTCGGCGATCTCGTCCAGGAACAGGGTGCCGCCCTGGGCGGCCTGGAACAGTCCCTGCTTGTCGCTGACGGCGCCGGTGAAACTGCCTTTGCGGTGGCCGAAGAGCTCGCTCTCCACCAGCTCGCCGGGAATGGCGCCGCAGTTCACGGGCACGAAGGGGGCATCCGCCCGCGGCCCCAGGCTGTGCACCAGGCGGGCGGCGAGCTCCTTGCCGGTGCCGCTTGCGCCGCTGATGAACACCGGCGCCTGATTGCGGGCCAGCTTGGCGATGAGGGTGCGGATCTCGCGCATCTGTGCCGAGGTGCCGAGCAGGCCGGAATCGCTGCCGTCGGCGTCGGTGACGGCCGGCGCGAGCGGCGCTCCCAGCTTGAGCGCGGCGTGAATGAGGTCCCGCAGCACATGCAGATCCAGGGGCTTGGCGACGAAGTCGAAGGCGCCCGCCTTCATGGCCGTCACGGCGGATTCCATGTTGCCGTAGGCCGTGATCATGGCCACCGGCGTCTCCGGGTGGTGCGCGCCGATCTCGCGCACCAGCTCGATGCCGTCGCCGTCGGGCAGGCGCATATCCGTGAGACAGAGATCGAAGCTGCGCCGGGCCAGCAGCCCGCGGGCTTCGGCCAGGCTGCCGGCGGTGCCCGCAACGACGCCGAGCCGGGCACAGGTGATGCTGACCAGCTCCAGGATGTCGGGCTCGTCGTCGACGATGAGCGCAGTCGCTTTGTGCGCTGGCGATTTGGACATTGGCTCGGAGCTCAGGGGCTCGCAGTTCGGGACTCGTGATGGGGCTTGCGGTGGACGGCTCGGCGCGTCGCTCGGCACCCGTGTGGCGCCCGGGCGCAGCCGCGGCAAACAGGCGACCGACAGGGGTGGTGCCGGCGCCGCGGTGCCCGGCTCGGCGCGGGGCTTAGACCGCCGCGTCGGCGGCAGCCTCCGCGATCCGGTGCGGGCCGAATGTCAAGCGAAAACGGCCTTCCGTCAGCTCAGCGGGACTATACTCCAACCGAATTCCGTTCGCTTCTGCCAACTCCCGCGCAATATAGAGACCGAGCCCCGTGCCGCTGACCGAGGTCGTGAAGAAGGGCTCGAAAATCTGGCGGCGGTTCTCTGGGGGGATGCCGGGGCCGGTGTCCATCACGTCCAGCTGTACGGTCCCTGTGCGCCCGTCGCGGGCGGCGCGCAGCACCACCTGCGGCGGCGCGCCGTCGCGGGTGCCGTGCTTGAAGGCATTGTCGCAGAGATTGCGCAGGATCTGACCCAGGTGGCGCGCGTCGACGCGCAGGGGCAGTGGGTTGGTCGCCGCCACCACGCGCATGCGTGCGGCGCGGTCGGGGTGGCTCTCGCGGTACTCGTCGGCGAACTCCCGGACCCATGCCGCGAGATCCACGTCGTTGCGCTCGGCGGCATGGCGCCGCGATAGCTGTAGGATGCTGGTGACCGTCTCGTCGATGCGCAGCGCATTGCGCTGCAAAATCTCGAGCAGGTTGGCATCGGCTGCGTCGATGTGCTCGGATTCCCCGAGCAGCTGCGCCGCATGCGTCACCGACGACAACGGGTTGCGGATGTTGTGGGCGATGCTCGCGGTGAGCCGCCCCAGTGCCGCGAGCTTCATCTCCTGCGCCTGGCGCACCAGCTCGCGGCGGTCGCGCAGATAGATGAGTGCGCCATAGGCGCGGCCCTGCCCCAACAGCCGCAGGCTCGGCAGCACCTCGTTGTCGCCGATCTGCACCAAGGTGTCGTCCTGCTCGCCGTCACTGCCGTCGCGCAGCCGCTCCAGGAACCAGTCCCGCAGTGTCGGTGCCAGCAGGAACAGGCTGTCGCCGGGCTGTGCCTGCGGCGCGCCGAGCAGCCGCCGGGCGGCATTGTTCAACAGTAGCAATCGGCGCTCGCCGTCGATGGCCACCACCCCCATGGACATGCGCTGGATGACGTGCTCGTTGAGCCGCGACAGGTCTGCGAGGTCGACCTTGCGCCGGGCGGCCAGGCGCTCGGTCTCGCGCAGGCGGCGGGTCATCACGTGCGCGAGCAGCGCCACGGCGAAGTAGGTCAGCCCCAGCAAGCCCGCCTGGGTGTAAGTGCCGGACTGGGTGCCGTCGTAGAGCTGGGAGTAGAGCTGCTGGGTTATGACGGCGAGCGTCGCCAGGGATGCGAACAACAGCGACAGCCGGCCCTCCATGAGAATGGCGCCCGCGATGACGGCGATGGCGGGCAGCAGCCCGAGCCCGCTGGCGACGCCGCCGGCGAGGTGCATCAGCAGTGTGTAGACCGCGATGTCGAGAAAGATCGCGATCTGAATCTGGTGTGCGCGGCTGGGCCGCTGGGAGCCGATCATCAGGCCGCCGGCGAGAATGCTCAGGCCGTGCAGGCCGAGGACGATGCGCGCGGCGTCCACGGTGGCGCTGGTGCCGAGCCAGGGCTGCGCTACCGGATACGAGAACAGCAGCAACAGCAGCGCCGCGAGCACCAGCCGGTACAGAAAGAGCCAGGTCAGGGCGCTGTCGGCGCGAAACACTCGCCGGATCGCGCCGGTGCCGTCAGTCGAAAGGGCTGAGTCCTGATCCATGCCGGTTGCGCTCGAGCTCGCCGCGCTTCTGCCTTTGCCAGCGGAAATGCATTGGCACAGAATATCGGATTCCCTGCGCTGCCCGCCGGGCTCGCTGCCAACCGCCGCCGACACCGCCATGCATCTGCACGAATACCAGGCCAAGACGCTGTTCGCCGACCACGGCGTCCCGGTGCCGCCGGGGCGAGTGGCGGACAGCGTCGAGGCCGCAGTGGCAGCGGCCCGTGCGCTCGGCGGTACGGGCTGGGTAGTGAAGGCGCAGGTGCACACCGGCGGCCGCGGCAAGGCCGGCGGCGTGCGCCGCTGCACCAGCGCGGCCGACGTGGGCGCGGCGGCGCGGGCGCTGCTCGGCTCGCGGCTCGTCACGCACCAGAGCGGGCGCGAGGGCCTGCCGGTGGGGCAAGTGCTGGTGGAGTCGGTCTCGGCCGTCGCCCGCGAGCTTTATCTCGCGGCCCTGGTGGATCGGGCCGCGGGCCGGGTGGCCTTCATGGCCTCCGCAGCCGGCGGTATGGACATCGAGACCGTCGCCGCAGAATCACCCGAGCGACTGCTGCTGACCCGTGTCGACCCAGCCATGGGCCTGTTGCCTTGGCAGGCGCGGCGCCTGGGCTATGGGCTCGGCCTGGACAAGCCGCAGGTGGCGGCGCTCGGCGAGACCCTGCAGGCACTCTACCGGCTCTTGCAGGGGGCGGATGCAAGCCTGGTGGAGATCAACCCACTGGTAATCACCGGCGATGGCCGGCTGCTGGCGCTGGACGCCAAGGTCAACCTGGACGACAACGCCCTCTATCGCCATACCGAGCTGGCGGCGCTGCGGGACACCTCCCAGGAGGACGCTCGGGAGCTCGCCGCCGCGGCACATCAGCTGAGCTATATCGCCCTGGACGGCGACATCGGCTGCATGGTCAACGGCGCCGGACTGGCCATGGCCACCATGGATCTGGTGCAGCTCCATGGCGGGAAGCCGGCCAATTTTCTGGATGTCGGCGGCGGCACCAGCGCGGAGCGGGTGGCCGAAGCCTTCAAGCTGATCCTAAGCGACGGGCGGGTGCGCGCCGTGCTGGTGAACATCTTCGGCGGCATCGTGCGCTGCGATCTCATCGCCGAGGGCATCATCGCCGCCGCCCGCGAGGTGGCCCTAGATGTGCCGCTGGTGGTGCGCCTGGAGGGTACCCGCGCCACCGAGGGCCTGGCGCTGCTCGCCGACAGCGGCTTGGCGCTCACCACGGCGAGCAGCCTGACCGACGCCGCGCAGCGGGCCGTCGCCGCCGCCGCCGGCGACTGACTGCGAGCGACCGCGCCGGGCGATGCCGATACCGACCTCTGATCGGGAGCAAGAAGGGTCTCCGAGCTTCAACAGCGCTGAGCTCGGTGAATGCCGATCGATTGGCGTTTCCTGTGCGGGCCAGGACGGCCAATCATCGGCATCTACCTAGAGGAGCGAATCATGGGCGTTCTCGTCGACGCGGACACACGGGTCATCTGCCAGGGCTTTACCGGCAAGCAGGGAACCTTCCACAGCGAGCAGGCCATCGCCTATGGCACGCAGCTGGTGGGGGGCGTCACCCCGGGCAAGGGCGGTCAGCGCCACCTGGACCGACCCGTGTTCGACACCGTGCACGATGCCGTGGCCGCCACCGGCGCCGACGCCACCATGATCTATGTCCCGGCGCCCTTTGCGCCGGACGCCGTCATGGAGGCCGCGGACGCCGGCGTCCGGGTCATCGTCTGCATTACCGAGGGCATCCCGGTGCTGGATATGCTGCGGGTGCGTGCGGCCCTTGCCGGGCACGACAGCGTGCTGATCGGACCCAACTGCCCCGGCATCATCACCCCCGGCGGCTGCAAGATCGGCATCATGCCGGGGGCGATTCACAGCCCCGGGCGCGTCGGCATCGTCTCGCGCTCCGGCACCCTGACCTACGAGGCAGTGCACCAGACCACCGCCGCCGGCCTCGGCCAGAGCACCTGCATCGGCATCGGCGGCGACCCCATCCACGGCCTGGATTTCATCGCCTGCCTGGACCTGTTCGAGCAGGACCCGCAGACCGAGGCCGTGCTGCTGGTGGGGGAGATCGGCGGCGATGACGAGGAGCGCGCGGCGGCCCACATCGCCGAGCACGTCACCAAGCCCGTGGTGGCCTATGTCGCCGGCGTCACCGCGCCGCCGGGGAAGCGCATGGGGCATGCCGGGGCCATCGTCAGCGGCGGCGCCGGCACGGCCGAAGGCAAGTACCGGGCACTGGCCGCTGCCGGCATCACCACTGTTCGCTCGCCGGCGGACATGGGCGCTGCTGTCGCGCAGGCGCTGGCGGCTTGAGCGCGGGCGAGTGTCTGCCGGCGGCTGCGTCGGGCTCGGCCATCGGCAGGCCCGTGCTGGCGCCGGCAACTCCATGTCACCTCCGCGGTAGCTCGCCCTCCACGCCGCTGGTGCCGACGGCGGTGCGCTCTTATACTCCATGACCAACGCCTGTCTCCAGCCCCAACGGGAGGACCCGATGAAGAAGGTCGAAGCCATCATCAAGCCATTCAAGCTCGACGACGTCCGCGAGGCCCTGTCCCAGGCCGGTATCACGGGCATGACCGCCATCGAGGTCAAGGGTTTCGGCCGCCAGAAGGGCCACACGGAGCTCTACCGGGGCGCCGAGTACGTGGTGGATTTCCTGCCCAAGGTGAAGATCGAGCTGGTGGTTGCCGATGACCAGCTCGACATCTGTGTCGATGCCGTCACCAAAGCGGCGCGCACGGGCAAGATCGGCGACGGCAAGATCTTCATCAGCACCATCGACCGGGTGGTGCGCATCCGCACCGGCGAGGAGAACGAGGCGGCTGTCTAGTGCGGCGTTGCCCAGCTAGGCTGCTGTCGTTGTCGACGCTGCGCGCGGCGACGATCTCGGCCACGCGCAGCGTCTTCGATCGGGTGCCTCGGCTGCGTCTCTGCCGTGCTCGCAGCTGCGGACTTCGGCTGACCGAGGCTGTCGGTCGGTAGGCACCCCGGGCTGGTAGCCCAGGTGCCGCCCCGACCGACGCCGGGCAGACCAAGGCCGGGCAGATTGGGGGCTGGGCCGATTGGGG
>NZ_NRRV01000075.1 GCF_016583825.1 Thiohalocapsa halophila
GGGTGGTGGGGCGGTCATGGTGCGCTCGCGCTCGTAGGTGACTTGCACGGCGTCGTCGCCCAGGAGCTGGGCCAGGCGCTTGAGGAGGGTGTTGTCGGGCTGCACGCGCCAGTTGTCGCCGAAGCGCAGGCGGCCCTCGCAGCCGGGGCGGCGGTAGGTGAGCCGCAACGGCGTGCCGTCGCCGCTGTAGGGCTGGAGCAGCGCGTGGAGCTGCTGCACGCGCTCGGCGCCTTGGGCGTGGGCTGCCGGGTCGGAGAGGTCCAGGGTGAGTGACAAGTACTCGGCGCGGGCGGCGCGGGCCTGCTCCAGGGTCTGGACGCTGCGGGCGATGAGCCCGATGCCGCCGGTGTACTCGTCGGGGCGCAGGTTGCCGCTGATGACCAGGATGGCGTCGGGCTGCAGCAGCTCCCGCGCCTCTTCGAAGACGTCGTTGAAGCAGGTGACCTCGATGCGCCCGGTGCGGTCGTCCAGCGTCAGCGAGGCCATGCGCCCGCGCGCCCCCTTGCGCACCTGGAGCTGGTGCACCAGCCCGGCGACGGTGCGCAGGTCGCGGTCGCCGCCGCGGAACTGGGTCACGGTCGGATCCGCCAGGGCCTGATTAGAGGCCAGCAGGTCGCCGATTCGCTGCGCCACCAGGACGTTCAGCTCGGCATCGAAGCGGTTGACGGGGTGGCCGGTGAGATACAGCCCCAGGGTCTCCTTCTCGCCCAGCAGGCGCTCGTCTTCGTCCCAGTCCGGCCAGGTCTGGGCGGCGAGCTGCGGATCGGGCTCGGCGGCTTCCGCAGGGTCCTCCAGCAGGGCGCCGAAGAGATCCGCCTGGCCGGCCGCCTGCTGCTCATGGTACTGCTCGGCGAGCTGGATGGCCGCCGGCAGCAGATTCATCAGCGTGGCGCGGCGCTCGCCCTTGCGCACGGCGGCCTCGTCCGCGGCACCGAGCCCGTCCAGCGCCCCGGCGCGAATCAGGGCCTCGAACACGCGCTTGTTGACCTTGTGCAGATCCACGCGCCGGCAGAGATCCCAGAGATCCGTGAACGCGCCGCCGCTGTTGCGCGCCTCCAGGATGGAAGCGATGGCGGACTCGCCGACGCCCTTGATGGCGCCGAGGCCGTAGACCACGGTGCCAGGCCCGTCGATGGTGAAGCGGTGCTCCGAGCGGTTCACCTTCGGCGGCTCCACGTCCAAGCCCTGGCTTCGACACTCGTCGATGAGCAGTACCACCTTGTCCGTGTTGTCCATATCCGCCGAGAGTACGGCGGCCATGAAGGCGGCGGGATAGTGTGCCTTGAGCCACAGGGTCTGGTAGGACACCAGCGCATAGGCCGCGGAGTGGGACTTGTTGAAGCCGTAGCCCGCGAACTTCTCCATCAGGTCGAAGATGTAGGTGGCAGTGCCGGCCTCGACGCCCCGCTCCACCGCGCCCTGCTCGAAGATGGCCCGCTGCTTGTCCATCTCCTCGACCTTTTTCTTACCCATGGCCCGGCGCAGCAGGTCCGCGCCGCCGAGCGAGTAACCTGCGAGCACCTGGGCGATCTGCATCACCTGCTCCTGATACAGGATGACGCCGTAGGTGGGCTTGAGGATGGGCTCCAGCTGCGGGTGCGGATAGGCGACATCGGCGCGGCCGTGCTTGCGGTCGCAGAAGTCGTCCACCATGCCGGACTGCAGCGGCCCCGGGCGGAACAGGGCCACCAGCGCCGTCATGTCCTCGAAACTGTCCGGTTGGAGCTTCTTGATCAGCTCTTTCATGCCGCGGGATTCCAGCTGGAACACGGCCGTGGTCTCGCAGCGCTGGAGCAGCGCGAAGGCACCCGGGTCCTTCGGGTCGATGAGATTGATGTCCAGCGGCTGCTCGCCGGCGGTCTTGCGCTCGGCGTTGATGGTGTCCAGCGCCCAATCGATAATGGTGAGCGTGCGCAGGCCCAGGAAGTCGAACTTCACCAGCCCCGCCTGCTCCACGTCGTCCTTGTCGTATTGCGTGACCAGGTTCTCGCCGCCGGGCTCGCAGTACAGCGGCGTGAAATCCGTCAGCTCGCCGGGGGCGATGACCACGCCGCCCGCGTGCTTGCCGGCGTTGCGCGCGACCCCCTCCAGCTTGCGGGCCATGTCGATGATGGCCGTCACCGCCTCGTCGTCCTTGTAGGCGGCGGCCAGGTCCTCGCTCTCCTCCAGGGCCTTGTCCAGCGTCATGCCGAGCTCAAAGGGCACCATCTTGGCGACCTTGTCCACGAAGCCGTAGGGATGGCCCAGCACCCGGCCCACGTCCCGCACCACGGCCTTGGCCGCCATGGTGCCGAAGGTGATGATCTGCGAGACCGCCCGGCGGCCGTACTTCTGCGCCACATACTCGATGACGCGGTCGCGGCCCTCCATGCAGAAGTCCACGTCGAAGTCCGGCATGGACACGCGCTCGGGGTTCAGGAAGCGCTCGAACAGCAGCTCGTGCTCCAGCGGGTCCAGGTCCGTGATCTTGAGCGCATAGGCCACCAGCGAGCCGGCACCGGAGCCCCGCCCCGGCCCCACCGGGATGCCGTTGTCCTTGGCCCACTGGATGAAGTCCGCGACGATCAGAAAGTAGCCCGGAAAGCCCATCTGGCAGATGACGGTAAGCTCCCGCTGCAGGCGCTCGTCATAGGGCTTGCGCTGCTCGGCGAAGTCCGGCGCGCTGCGATCGAAGGTCCGGTCCAGGCGCCACTCCAGCCCCTTGCGCGACTCCTCGGCGAAGAGCTCATCGATGGTCATGCCCGCGGGCACCGGCCAGGCGGGCAGGTAGTTCTTGCCGAGCTCAAGCTCCAGGTTGCAGCGCTTGGCGATCTCGACGGAATTGTCCAGCGCCTCCGGCAGGTCAGAGAACAGCAGCGCCATCTCCTTGGGCGTGCGCAGGTACTGCTCCGGGGCATGCAGGCGCGGGCGGCGCTTATCCGCCAGCGTCCAGCCGCCGTGGATGCAGGTGCGCACCTCGTGGGCGTCGAAGTCCTCGGCCTTGAGGAAGGCCACGTCGTTGGTGGCCACCACGGGCACGCCCTTGGCGATGGCGAGCTCCACGCTGGTCTCGATGCACTCCGCCTCGCCCTCGCGGCCGGTACGGGTCAATTCCAGGTAATAGCGCTCGCCGAAGGCGCCCAGCCAGGCATCCAGGCGCTGCTCGGCCTCCGCCCGGTGCCCGCCCACCAGCGCCCGGCCGACGTCGCCGCCGACACTGCCGGACAGCGCGATCAGCCCCTGATTGGCCTCCAGCACCCAGTCCCGCTGCACCCGGGCCACGCCCTGATGCTGGCCCTCCAGATAGGCCCGGGAGATGAGCCGGGTCAGGTTCTTGTAGCCGGCCAGGTCCTGCACCAAGAGCACCAGCCGGTGCGGCTTGTCCGGGTTGTTTGGGTCCTGCACGGCGACTTCCGTGCCGGCGATGGGCTTGATGCCGGCCCCGAGCGCCGCCTTGTAGAAGCGCACCAGACAGAACAGATTGGTGTGGTCGGTGACGGCGACCGCGGGCATGCCCGCGGCGGCCGCCGCCTTCACCAGCGGCTTGACGCGCACCAGACCGTCGCTCAGGGAGTACTCGGAGTGCAGGTGCAGATGGACGAAACTGGCTTCCATGGCGCTGGCTGGCTTGGCTGGTGGCGGGGGCGGCGGCCGTGTGGGGTGCGGCTACGGGCTGCGGCGCAGGCGGTGTGCACCGATACGGCGGCGGGCGGCGGCGAGCGCGATTCTAACCCGCCACCGCCGAGCCGTCGGCAGCCGACGCTCGCAGTGCACAGTGCAGGCACCTACGGTTAAGGCACGACCACTGCTGCGGCAATGGGGAAATGTCATATTGTCGGGCAGCAGCAACCGCTATCCTTGCAAGTAATGGGGGTTCAGCGGATGCCACCACGCGCCCCCAAAGCGCTCGCCGGCCGGGCCGTCCTCGCTGGGCAGCCCGGCCGGCCGCAGCCGCGCATTTCGCCGGCGGCTGCCAGCGACCGCAGCGGTTACTTGCCTGCGGTCAGCCCTCGGAACGGGCAGGACGCGGCCTCTGGAACGGGCAGGGCAAGAGGCCCAACAGCACCGGACGACCGTCGCATCCACCCCGTCCGGGTCGGGTGCAATGCAGTTCCTACTTGGGCGCGGTGGTGCGCAGCCCGGGTCGGTTAACCAGACGGCCGCACGGGAGCGCCGCACCGGCAGCGCCCGCACCCACCGGGCTTGCCGCAACCGCCGGCATGCCTAGATGCGCAGAACGACCACAAGAAGCCAGCCCCTCCCGAACCGTCACAGCTTACCGCGCCCCGGTGCCGCAACAGCCAGGTCCGTTGTCCCTGGACAGCGGCCACGCATGGCACCCCATGGGCGGCCCGGCGTACTGCCCAGCGCCGTCCACGCGCTGCTCTGTCTTGGTCTCTGTCTGCTGTTGCCACTGACCCCAGTCCGGGCCCATCCACCACCAGTCCCGGCTCCCGCGGAAGCCTGGCTCGCGCATTACCAGCAGCTCGCCGCCGCGCAGCCGGCACAGTGTCCGGCGGCACAGATCCCGACACCGCCGAAGGACATGCCGAGCCGCGCCTTCGGGTTCCCGGCCCTCGCGGCCACCAGCCGCGCCGAGCCCGGCATCATCTATTCCAAAGACGCCCTGCTGGAGCACCTGCTCGTGCTCAGCCGCGACGCTGACGGCTGCGTCCATGCCGCGACCTCCGGCCGGCTGCTGCCATTCAACAGCCGCGCGGTTGCCAGCCCCTTTGCCAATCTCCGCATTCCGGCCGAGCTGGGCGACACGCCGCC
The DNA here is from genome assembly GCF_016583825.1 of Thiohalocapsa halophila. Lineage (GTDB taxonomy): Bacteria > Pseudomonadota > Gammaproteobacteria > Chromatiales > Chromatiaceae > Thiohalocapsa > Thiohalocapsa halophila. Next base: position 4,756 of record NZ_NRRV01000075.1, read on the forward strand.
GGTGGCCATCGTCTCCGACGCCAAGTCCATTCGCTCCTGGATCCGCTACCAGCCGGAATCCGAGCTCCGCGCCCGTGCCGCGCTGCACTGGACGCTGCTCGGCGGCTACACCGGCATGCTGGCGGTCTTGCTCATCGTCGGGCTCGGCTTCGTCGCCTGGCGCCGCAACGCCTTCGCACTGGCCTATGTCATCTATCTTGCGGCACTGCTGCTCTACCACTTGCAGGCTCTCGGGGTCGGGCCCGCCTGGCTACCCTTCTGGCCCGCCCCGGAGCACGCCCGGCTCGTGCAGGCGGTGGCCATCGCGCTCCTGGTGCCCAGCATAGTGGGCGTGGTGCTGGCCTTCCTGGTCCCGCGCCGGCCGCTGGCGCTAATGATCGCCGGCGGCACGGCACTGGCCATGGCGGCATTTGTGGCTTCGGCCTGGACCGATTGGGGGTATCGGGCGGGGGCCCTGATCTTCGCCGCGCTCACAGTGCTGGTGTTGCTGCTGCTGTGGCGGAGACTGCACCACCCGGACCCGGCGCTGCGCTGGTTCGCAGCCGGGCTCGCTGCCTCTATCATCGGCGGCGGGCTCCAGGCTACCTCCGCCGTGGCCGTCGACGCCAACCTGCCCGCCGCCCTGTCCGTGGCCTTTCCGGTGGGCAACCTGGTGGAGGCCCTCTGCTGGCTGGTGGCGCTGACGCTCCAGTTCCGCAGCGAGTATCAGCGCGACCGCCAGCGCCTGTGGTCCGCAGCCCACCAGGACCCGCTCACCAACCTCTACAACCGCCAATGGCTGCGCCAGCGCATTGCAGCTGCGCTGGCCACAGCCGCACGCCGGCCCGGGGCAAGGTGCCAGCTGCTGCTACTGGACCTGGACTGCTTCAACCGCGTCAATCAACGCTGCGGCCATGCCGGCGGCGACGCGGTGCTGCGTCAGGTGGGTCAGAGCCTGCTCGAGCTGCTGGAGCCCGGCGAGGCCGCCGGGCGCTTCAGCGGCGACGAATTCCTGCTGCTGCTGCGCCCAGGGCGCGACCCGTGCGCCGCGGAGGGCCGTGCCGGCAGCATCCTGACCAAGCTCGCCGAGCCGCTGCGCTGCGGTGCCCGCATGGTCTCGCTGCGCGCGAGCATCGGCATTGTCACCCTGCACGCCGGCTATGCACAGGTGGACGACGCCATCGCCGACGCCACCCTCGCCCAGGAAGCCGCCCGCCGCCAGGGCGGACACCGCGCCGTGCGCTTCGCCAAGTCCATGCGGCGCACACACAAAGAACAAGCGCGCCTGCGCGACGAGCTGGCGCAGGCCCTGGAGCGCAATCAATTCTTGCTCCACTACCAGCCGGTTGTGGACTTGGACACAGGGCGCGCCATCGGCTTCGAGGCCCTGCTGCGCTGGCAGCATCCCAACCGCGGCCTGCTGCCCGCCGCACAGTTCGTGCCCGTGGCGGCCACCGGCGGCTTGATTCGGGCCCTCGGCTATCAGGTAGTGCAGCTCGCTTGTGCCCAGCTGCAGGACTGGCAGCAGCGATGCGGCTGGTACGGCGGTGAGTATCTCAGCATCAACCTGTCCGCCGAGCAGCTCGGCGACGAGCAACTGCTGACGGAGATCCGCGCCGCGCTGGACAGCAACGGTCTCGACCCCAGCGCCCTGCGCTTGGAAATCCCGGAAGCCGCCCTCGCCAGCGAGACGCCGGAGGTCCGGGCCTGGCGCGCCCGCGTGCTGGGCCAGCACCTGCTGCTGTGCATCGACGGCTTCGGCGCCGGTCAGACGCCCCTCGACGCCCTAGCCGACCTCGCCTTCGACAGCATCAAGCTCGACGCCACCATGGCCCCCGGCGTCCTCCACCAGGGCCGCGCCCAGAGCCTGGTGCAGGCCGGTGTGGCCCTGGGCACCCAGTTCAGCTGCCTGGTGGTGGCCAAAGGGATCGAAAGCAGCGAGCAACTGCAGTGCTTCCGGCGCTTGGGCTGCAGCTATGGCCAGGGTGATTACCTGGCCGCCGCCATGCCGGCGGCGGCCGTCTCCGACTGGGCGGCCCTCTTGCAGACCGGCGCACCGGCAGACGCCATGGGCTACTCGGGCTTCCGCCTGCACTGATGCCATGCCGCAGCCGGCGCGCGCAGCCAGCGCTGACTGTCACAGCGACCAACGGGTCAGCTGCGGCTCCCTGATGAGCGTCGCCCAGGCCCGAGCCTGCGGCGGACTGCGCTGTCGTCCGACCGCCGGACTGTCCGCGCTTGTCCTCAAGGCACTACCGCCTATTCCTCCACCTCCACCATGGCGCCGCGGCCGTCCGGCATCTGCACCAGCACCAGCTTGCCGAGCGTCGGGTGGCGGACCGTGATGACCGTGAAGGCGGGAAAGCTGCGCTCCGTTACCACCCTGCCCTCGTCTTTGAGGTCCGCGATAACCTGTGCTTCCGCCTCGATGATGCGCATGGCTTTGCTCCTGGGTGTGTCAAGGAGATCTGCACCGCAGCACTGCCCGACGGCCAGCAGTCCGGCGGCGATACCGACAGCCTGGAGCACGAAGCCCCGCTGACCACTTGCGTTTAGCACAACCCGGCCGCGGGCGCCAGACACCGCACGCTGCGCGCGCCCACGCGCCGAGCACGGTATCTGCCAAGAGCAGCGAGCTTCTCGCCACCGGAGAAGCCGCATTCCTGCTGCGGACAATCGGCAAGCGCTCTGGAAGTCGTCGCGGCCAGAGGCCGCTCCCACGGGCAGTAGTCGCGATGTGGGAGCGGCATCCTTGCCGCGACGAACCGCTGCCGGCGCTCTGGAAGCCGTCGCGGCCAGAGGCCGCTCCCACGGGCAGCAACCGCGCCGTGGGAGCGGCATCCTTGCCGCGACGAACCGCTGCCGCCGCTCTGGAAGTCGTCGCGGCCAGTGGCCGCTCCCACAGGCAGCAGTCGCGATGTGGGAGCGGCATCCCTGCCGCGACGACACCGCTGCCGCCGCTCAGGAAGTCGTCGCGGCCAGTGGCCGCTCCCACGGGCAGCAATCGCGCTGTGGGAGCGGCATCCTTGCGGCGAGGAGCCGCTGCCGGCGCTCTGGAAGCCGTCGCGGCCAGAGGCCGCTCCCACGGGCAGCAGTCGCGCTGTGGGAGCGGCATCCTTGCCGCGACGAACCGATGCCGGCGCTCTGGAAGCCGTCGCGGCCAGAGGCCGCTCCCACAGGCAGCAGTCGCGATGTGGGAGCGGCATCCCTGCCGCGACGACACCGCTGCCGCCGCTCTGGAAGTCGTCGCGGCCAGTGGCCGCTCCCACGGGCAGCAGTCGCGCCGTGGGAGCGGCATCCTTGCCGCGAGGAGCCGCTGCCGGCGCCCTGGAAGCCGTCGCGGCCGGAGGCCGCTCCCACGGGCAGCAGTCGCGCTGTGGGAGCGGCATCCTTGCCGCGACGCAGTGCTGGCGGCGCTCTGGAAGTCGTCGCGGCCAGAGGCCGCTCCCACGGTGGCTGCGCTAGCGCCGATAGCCGCTCAAGCGCCGGTTGTATCGCCACTTGCGATGCATCTTGTGCGCAGCGGCCACGCGGCGCAGCACTTCCAGCATATGCTTCGCGCGTGACGCGCGGTCCAACCGCGGCGCCGCTTCCCGGCAGGCGGCACTCAGGCGTGCGCGCAGCAGCGTGTCCTGCTGCAGACGCAACAGCTGCTGCGCGAGGACATCCGTGTCGCCGCTGTGGCACACCATCCCGACGCCCTCGCGCGTCACAAGGTCGGCCGTTTCGCCCTGGAATCCGACCACCACGGGCACGGCGGCGCCAACGCAGTCGTACACCAGCGGCGGCACGCGCGGCAGGGCTTCGTCCCCGGCAACCACCACACAGGCATCCAGCGCTGCCACCGTTTCCGGCTGCAAAGCCGGTTGCTCGGCCCCGCCGACCGGATCAGCCGCAGCACAGCCGCCGCCGCAATCCGAGCTTTCGGACTCCACGCCCGCCGCCGGGCCGTCACCTGCGCCAGGCGCCAAGGCCACCATCCGAAACGGCGACTGGCCACCGGCACCATCCACCTTGTCGACGACCGCCGCGGCAAGCTTGTCAGCACGCGTACCGGCACCGACGTCGGACCAGCCGACGACAAAAGGCTCATCGGCCTTCCGTCCTGGGGCTGCCCGCCCAACCTGGCGGAGCGCGCTACAGCGATCCCAATCCAAGCCGTCCGCCACCACCTCGACCTTCGTTGGCTGAACGCCGAGCTCGACCAGTGCATCCCGCAGCGAGCGGCTGGCCGCGATGGCCATATCCGCTGCCTTGCAGAACCACAGCTCGCGCGCTGCCCCGCCAACTGGGGCGGCAGGCGGCTGTGTGTCGGGCTCGCCGTGCAGCGGGTCGTGCAGCACCTCCAACACCAGTGGTCGCCGGCGCATCCGGCTCAACAATAGGGCGGCCCAGCGCACGCGCACATCCGACGTCGCACAGAGCACGACGTCGACAGCGCCGACCCGCAGCCCGGCCAGTAGCAAACGCAGGGTCGGGCCAAAGCCGTTCTCCCAGCGCGCCCACCAGCTGCGGGGCGAGCGCGCCGAGCGCTGCAGGCGAGCCATCCGAACCTTGCCCCGCCGGGAAGCGCGCGTACGTCTCCGCGGGCCGGCTGCCGACTCGCCAGCACAAGGGACGTCCGGGGGACTCACAACGACACTGACTTTGGCGCCCGCCTCGGTCCAGTAGTGGCTGTGTGCACCCAAACGCGCCGCGTCGGCACCCGCATCGGGAGGGAAAGCATCCGTGACAATCAGAAGGTGCATCGTCCTCGAAGCGAGAGTCCGTCGGCCGGCCCGTGCCATGTTACCCCGGCGGTGAACGAATGGGCGTGTAGTGATGTAAAGCCGACTGCCGAGCCGGTGCCTCGGCCCACTGCCGCGAGCGGCTGTCCGGCGTCACCGGCGCGCCGGCAGGGCTCGGCCGGGCCTGCGGGCGAAAGATCTCGGCTGTGCGCAAGCTCACGGCTCGCACTCGGCGATTACAAAAACCTCTTGACGAACACGTTTGCGTCAAAGGCCAAGCATTCAACCGCCGCTGCAACGCTCTTATGCCCAACCCCTGACCCAATAGACAAGGAAACCCAGGTACTCCTTGAAAGCCCGGGAGCTGTCGGCAAGCGCTTGGGCATCGGGCAGCCAGTCGAGGATGGTCACCCGCCGGCGCGCGACCACCTCGTAGTCCGTCGGCGCCGGAATCACCTCCAGCCCCACGGCCCGGAAGGCCGCCGCCGCCCGCGGCATGTGCAGCGCCGAGGTTACCAGCAACACGCGCGAGAAGCCCCGCGCGCCCGCCAGCCGGCGCACCTCCACCGCATTGCCGCGGGTCGTGGCGCTGCGGCCCTCCAGCAGCACATGGGCTCGGCCGACCCCCAGATCCCGCAGAAACGCCAGCATGGACTGCGCCTCTGGCGGCTCCTCGGACCGCCATGCGAGCCCGCCGCCGGAGACCACCACCACCGGCGCCTTGTCGGCCAGCAACAGCCGGGCCCCATGCCACACCCGATCCGCCGCACTGTTCAGGTCCGGCAACAGCCGCGGTGCCACGACACCGCCCATGCCACCGCCGAGCACGACGATGGCTTCCGCCCTCGGCATGGCCGCGACCGGCACCGGCGGATAACGCCCCTCCAGCGTCCCCCGTACCCAGCCCGAAAACACGGGCAGCGACCAAAGCACCGCCCAAGCCACTCCCAGAGCCAACAAGCCGAGCCCGAGCCGCAGCCGCTGCAGACCCAACAACACCGCACCCAGCGCCACCAACACCAGCGCCAGATTCACCGGCATGGCCAGCTGCGTGAGTACTTTAGTGAGCATCGCAATCAATCCAAGCTCTGCTTCGCGGATCTGCCGCAGCATACGGCGACATCGGCAAGCAGAGCTTGCGGCGCAGCGTCGCGAAGCAGAGCTTCGCGACGAGGTGAGGAGGTAAAGGAGGTGAGGAGATAAAGGAGTTGCCAAGGTGCGAAGATGTACAGTCTGACTCTTGAGGTACCGCCGTAGCGCGGATTCACCTCTCACCACGGTCTGTCAGCGGCTCAGACATCGAGCGAATCGACGTCCGTGGAGTCGTGATAGACCTCGATGCCTAGCTTATCGGCCACTTGGCGCGCCCGCGGGTCGACCATCGGCGAGATGACGATCAGCCGCTGCGCCTGGCGCTGGTGGCGCGCCTCATACCAGCGCGCCTTGCGCTCAAAGCTGTACATGCCGGCTTTGTCGATCGACGACTTCAGCTCACAGATCAGCAGGATGCCGTTCTTGATAATCACGTCGAGCTCGATCTGCTCCGGGCGCCCGAACACGGTGCCGTCATCATCGAATTCGTTGACGTTGATGACCTCCACGCCGAAGTTTTCCTCCAGGATACCGGCCAGCGCGTTACGAAATGCCCGCTCGGACTGAATGCCCCAGCGCGCACCGAGCGCGCCGATACTGCGGTCGAACTTCCTGGCCTGCGCCATGATCTCTTCGTGCACGCGGTCGAAGTGCCGGTTGCTTTCCTCCCACTTGCGCGCCTGCTCGTCCCATTTGTGCGACTGCGCCTCGCGGTCGCGCTCGGCCTCAGCCTTCTGCTCCTCCCACTTGCGCGCCTGTTCGTCCCACTTGTGCGACTGCGCCTCGCGGTCGCGCTCGGCCTCAGCCTTCTGCTCCTCCCACTTGCGCGCCTGTTCGTCCCACTTTTTTGCCTGCGCCTCGCGGTCGCGCTCGGCCTCGGCCTTCTGCTCCTCCCACTTGCGCGCCTGCTCTGCGCGGTCGCGCTCGGCCTCGGCCTTCTGCTCCTCCCACTTGCGCGCCTGTTCGTCCCACTTTTTCGCCTGCGCCTCGCGGTCGCGCTTGGCCTCGGCCTTCTGCTCCTCCCACTTGCGCGCCTGCTCTGCGCGGTCGCGCTCGGCCTCGGCCTTCTGCTCCTCCCACTTGCGCGCCTGCTCTGCGCGGTCGCGCTCGGCCTCGGCCTTCTGCTCCTCCCACTTGCGCTCCTGCGCCTCCCACTTGCGCATGCTCTCCTCGCGGTCACGCCGAAGCTCCCCGAGCATGGCGTGAAACCAATCTTCGGTCTCACCACGCGACGGGTGGTGCTGGCGCGTGAGCTCCAACACATACGCACGGAAATCGGGATCCGAGCGCAGCAGCTCCGGCAGCTCGCGCTTGATCGCCTCTTTTAAAGAATCCGCGGTCATCGTTCCCCTATTGCATCAACCAACCAGCTCACCCGTCATCCCGATACAGCTCCAACACCCGTCGCACATACCGCTGCGTCTCCGGATACGGCGGAATGCGGTTACTGTGCGCCGCCACCGCCCCCTCGCCGGCATTGTAGGCGGCCAGCACCAAGGACAGATCGCCGTCGAACCGCCCCATCAGCCAACGCAGATACCGCGCCCCGCCGCGCATGTTCGCCGACGGATCGAAGACGTCCGCCACCCCGAAGCGCTCGGCGGTGGCGGGCATCAGCTGCATCAGCCCCTGCGCCCCCTTCTCGGAGACCGCCCGCGCGTTGTAACCGGACTCCACCACGATCACCGCGTCCAACAGATCCGGGTCCAGCTCCTCCGTGCGGGCAATGGCCACCAAGCTTGAGCGCAGCGCCCGCCGCGCCGCGGCGTCATAACCCGCCACATAGGCACCCGACACATCCCGGGAGCGCTTGGAGCGCAAATGCGGATAGCCCCGATAAGCGCGCGAAAGCCGCCGATAGTAACCGCTGCCCTCCAGCCGATCCGCAATCGCCCGCGCCTTGTCCGACACGCGAATCAGCCGTGCCGGCCGATCCTTGTCGCAAGCAGCCAGCGGCACCAGCGCCGCACCTGCACCATGAACCGGATCAAGCTCGCCCGCGCCAACCCCCGGCAGCCCGCAGCACAGACCCAGCCACAGCACCCCCTGCAGCCATCGGCGATCTCTCAGCATATCTACCCCCATCGACCGCGCCGTACACCTCAGCGCCCATTGAACCAAAAATGACCGGGCCAAGGTGCTCCTCGACTTGAAAAAGTTAGGGTCACTGTCACCGTATTTCGCGCCCCGTTCGGACTGTGGGAGCGGCCTCTAGCCGCGACTGCCGCCTCGGCGCCCCGTCGCGGCGGGGACGCCGCTCCCACAGCGCCGCGCTCGGCCCGTGGGAGCGGCCCCTGGCCGCGACTGCCGCCTCAACGCCCAGTCGCGGCGGGGACGCCGCTCCCACAACGCCCCGCGCGGCCCGTGGGAGCGGCCTCTGGCCGCGACTGCCACGTCAGCGCCCAAGTCGCGGCGGGGACGCCGCTCCCACAGCGCCCCGTTCGGCCTGTGGGGGGCGGCCTCTGGCCGCGACTGCCGCCTCGGCGCCCAGTCGCGGCGGGGACGCCGCTCCCACAGCACCCTCGGTGCGCACGCTTCGCGCGCACACTCGACCCCGTCTGCCGTAAGACTCAGCGCCTGCCGCGAGGCCGCCTTCCCGGCGCCGGATTCCGGCTTCCCGGCCGGAATGACGGAGGGATGTCGGCTCATCAGAAGAAGCTTGCTAATCAGGACGACTGGAACATGAGTCAGCCGTGGGGTTGCGCGCGGCAACGCCGGGCTTGTGCGCCTCGGGCTTGTGCAGGACGGCATCGAGGTCGTGTGCGCAGCTGGGGCTTATTTCCTTGAGCGCAGCAGGTTCTTTGCGATCGTATAGCAATGCAATGCGACGGGTACCATATCCCCAACGCCGCTGCCGCCGAGCCGCTCGCGATGAAACGCATACGCGGATAGCTGTCGACCAACGACTTGAGGTGTACCTCCCAATCCTTGTGATACTGCACCTCATCGAACAGCACCCACAGCTGCCGATCGTCTGCATGGCCCTGCGTAGTGCTAAACAAGCGCACCATGCTCTCGAGGCTGCGTCCGGAGTACAGCGGCGTATCCAGCGAGGCGTAGAGGATATCGGTCCCGACGACGCCGTCATCGAGCAGCCGCTGCACCAGATGTTTCAACATCACCGTCTTGCCAACGCGGCGAGGCCCGATCAGCACCACCGCCCGACGCACATCCGGGCTCAGCGCCAGCTGGCAGAAGTGCGGGAAATACGCGCGCCGCGGCCATCCGGCCTCCACCTGATCGATGCCTGCGCCGGCGCGCCACCAAGGGTTATCAGCACCAAGCCGACGCTGAACCTCTTGGATGGGGATATCCAGCTGTGATGCCATAAAAGCGGGCTTCAACCCTTAAACTGTCACATTAAGCACTAACGGGTAATCTTAATCGCGCAGGTAAAAGAAAACAAATCCAAGACAGACACTTACGCGGTTGCAGTTGCATGCAGCCGGACACAAGGGGGGCGAGCGATGCCGCAGCGTAAGCAAGCTCGCGGACGGCTGTCGCGGTTTTGTTGCCAGGGAGGCCGCCTTCCCTGCGCTGGATTCCGACCCCCCGGCCGCAATGACCGCGGACGTCCCAATCGACCCCGGCCGCTTTCCCGCTCCCTCTTCCGCCCCCTCCTCCGCTCAAGCCCGCACAATATGCGCAGCCGCCTCGCGGTAGCGCCCGCGGGTGTCGACGATGAGCGGCGCGTGCGCCTTGATCAGCTCGTAGTCGAAGCGGTCGTGGTCCGTCGCCAGCAGCACACAGTCCGCGGCGGCCAGGGTCTCCGGGGTCAGCGGCACCGACTCCAGATCGAAGTCGTGCTTGCGCATGGGCAAAAAGCGCGGCACGTGCGGGTCCGAGTCGCTGATCTCGGCGCCCTTCGCCTGCAGCAGCTCCATCAGCACCATCGACGGCGACTCGCGCCGGTCGTCGACGTTCTTCTTGTAGGCCAGGCCCAGCACCAGGATGCGGGCGCCCTTCACCGCCTTGCCGCGCTCATTGAGCGCATCCACCACCTTGGCCACCACCCACTGCGGCATGCTGGTGTTCACCTCACCGGCCAGCTCGATGAAGCGGGTGTTGAGCCCGTACTCCCGCGCCTTCCAGGTCAGATAGAAGGGGTCGATGGGGATGCAGTGCCCGCCCAGACCCGGCCCCGGGTCGTAGGGCGTGAAGCCGAAGGGCTTGGTCGCCGCCGCCCGGATCACCTCGTGGATGTCGATGCCCATGCGCTCGCAGACCACCTTGAGCTCGTTGACCAGGCCGATGTTGACGGCGCGGTGGATGTTCTCCAGCAGCTTGGTCATCTCCGCCGCGCGGGTCGACGACACCGGCACCACGGCCTCGATCACAACTCCGACCACTCGGGCAGGCGCAGGGCGTAGGGTGGACAAGCGCAGCGCAGTCCACCAGCTTACCGGCGCTCCCGGGGTGGACTTCGCTGTCGCTCGTCCAACCTACCACTACTGGTCGCGCTAACGATCAAGCCGCGCGGGCGCACCCTGCGTCCCCGGGGCTGCCAGCCCTGATTTCGTCAGGCCAGGATGGCCTGACTACCCAGTCAGCACCACCAGTCAGCACCAAAGGCGGTCGGAGTTATGATCAAGGCCGGCACCACCGACTCGATCACCTGGCCGTAGAGCGCCATGAGCAACAGGCCCTATTGCATAGCAGGTTCATTGTATCGACCCGCCAAGACCGGCGGGCGACAGCGCCCGGACACGGCACCGCCCCGGGGAACAGATTACCGGCTACTGCCTCACAAACAGCTGCGGCACCTTCGACAGATTCTTCCAAGCCAGGGCCCCCACCCCGCCCACGCCATTCGCCCGCAGGGCCTGGTAATCTTCCCAGGACTTGCGCATCACCTGCCGCAGCGAGCGGTTACTCGCCCCGCCCACGCGCATGCGCACCAGCACCTGCGGCAGGTACACCACCCGGCCCGAGAGCTGGGAGAGCACCCGCAGCATCAGGTCATAATCCGCCGCAATCCGATAGCGCGTGTCGAACAGCCCAAAGCGCTCATACACCGAGCGGCGCAGAAACAGCGTCGGATGCGGCGGCATCCACCCCCGGCGCAACCGCCCAGGCCGAAACGCCCCGGCACGCCAATAGCGGATCACCCGCCCCAGGTCGTCCTTGGCCACGTATACCAGGTCACCGTACACCGCATCCACCGCCGGGTCCGCAAAGGCGTCGGCCACCCGCGCCAAAACGTGCGTGTCGGCATACACATCATCCCCGTGCAGCAGACCCACCGCCTCCCCGCTCGCCCGCGCAAGCCCTTTGTTCAGCCCGGAGTAAATGCCGTCGTCCGGCTCGCTCACCAGCGCGGCCAGCCCTGCCTCGTGTGCCCGCAACACCTCCAGGGTCCCGTCCGTACTCGCCCCGTCGATGACAATGTGCTCCCGCTCCGCCAGCGACTGCCCCGCCACCGACCCCAAGCAATCGCCAATGGTATCCGCGCAGTGATAGGTCGCCGTCACCACAGAGATCTTCATGCTGCACTCCCCCCAAGCGCCCAAACAAAAAAGCCGGGCATGTGCCCGGCTTTTGCAAACTCCGACGTCGGCAATAGGCTATTGCGTCGCCCACGCTAGCCGGCGAGCTCCGCAGCTTCGCACCGTTTCCGCTAGGCCCGAGCCTAACAAGCGCGGCCGGTCGGCACCGCGTAAGCATCGCCCTCGGCGCGAGCAGCCGCCCGGGGTGCAGGCACGGCCCGTCGCGGCGGGGACGCCGCTCCCACAGTGCACCGCTCGGCCCTGTGGGAGCGGCCTCTGGCCGCGACTGCCGCCTCAGCGTCGAGTCGCGGCGGGGACGCCGCTCCCACAGTGCACCGCTCGGCCTGTGGGAGCGGCCTCTGGCCGCGACTGCCACCTCGGCGCCCGGTCGCGGCGGGGACGCCGCTCCCACAACGCCCCGCTCGGCCTGTGGGAGCGGCCTCTGGCCGCGACTGCTGTCTCGGCGCCCGGTCGCGGCGGGGACGCCGCTCCCACAGCGCCCCGCTCGGCCTGTGGGAGCGGCCTCTGGCCGCGACTGCCGCCTCAGCGCCCGGTCGCGGCGGGGACGCCGCTCCCACAGCGCCCCGCTCGGCCTGTGGGAGCGGCCTCTGGCCGCGACTGCCGCCTCGGCGCCCCGTCGCGGCGGGGACGCCGCTCCCACAGCGCCCCGCTCGGCCTGTGGGAGCGGCCTCTGGCCGCGACTGCCGCCTCGGCGCCCAGTCGCGGCGGGGACGCCGCTCCCACAGCGCACCGCTCGGCCTGTGGGAGCGGTCTATGGCCGCGACTGCCGCCTCTGTGCTCAGTCGCGGCGGGGACGCCGCTCCCACAGGGCGACGGCAGCGCCGTCGGTCAAGTCCGTTTGAGCAACTGCTCAAAGTACGCAATGGTCGGCGCCAGCCCCTCCAGCAGCGTCACCGTCGGCGTCCAGCCCAGGCGCTCGCGCGCCAAGGCGATGTCCGGTTGGCGCTGCCGCGGGTCATCCTCGGGCAGCGGCGCATGTACCAGCTGCGAACCGGACCCGGTCAGCTCCTTTACCGCCTCCGCGAGCTCGATCATGGTGGATTCCCCCGGATTGCCCAGGTTCACCGGCCCCACCAGCTCGTCCGGGCTGTCCATCAGCCGCACGAAGCCCTCCACCAGATCATCCACATAGCAGAAAGAGCGCGTCTGGGCGCCGTCGCCATACAGGGTGATCGGCTGGCTCTGCAACGCCTGCATAATAAAGTTCGAGACCACCCGCCCGTCGTTGGGGTGCATCCGCGGCCCATAGGTGTTGAATATCCGCGCCACTTTCACCCGCAGCCCGTGCTGACGCCAGTAATCGAAAAACAGGGTCTCCGCGCAGCGCTTGCCCTCGTCGTAGCAGGAGCGCGGGCCGATGGGGTTGACGTTGCCCCAGTAATGCTCCGGCTGCGGGTGCACCGTCGGGTCCCCGTACACTTCACTGGTGGAGGCCTGAAAGATCTTCGCCTTCACCCGCTTGGCGAGCCCCAGCATATTGATGGCGCCGTGCACACTGGTCTTGGTGGTCTGCACTGGGTCGGTCTGGTAGTGCACCGGCGAGGCCGGACAGGCCAGGTTGTAGATCTCGTCGACCTCCACATACAGCGGGAAAGTCACGTCATGCCGCAACAGCTCGAAGTAAGGATTGTCGAGCAAATGCGCGATGTTGTCCTTGGTGCCGGTAAAGAAATTGTCAACGCAGAGCACATCATGGCCATCGGCCAGCAAGCGCTCGCACAGATGGGACCCCAGAAAGCCGGCGCCACCGGTGACCAGAACGCGTTTGCGCAGGGCATAGTGCATTGCTGTCAAGTCGTCCTCGACTTAGGAATACAAATCCACCGAGTCAGCCTCGCGCCCAACACGGCACCCAAGGCGTAGTGTGGAAAATCCAACCAGGAGAAGGTGCTGCCGAGCAGCGCATGCCCCAGAAAATTCGCTCGTATCGGCTCCAACCAAAGCGGATGCCAGAGCTGCAGAAGCTCGAGCAGGGCGGTCAGGACTAGCACCGCCAACGACACCCGCAGCAGCCAGTGTGCAGGTGCAAGAGCCATCGCCAGCACGATCCAGAACGCCACATAGAGCACGCCGCCGAGTGAGCCGGCAACCCAGGCGCTGGCCGGGCCGGCATAGAGCTTCGTCCAGAGCCCCAGCGGTACCAACGCCCCACAGAGCGCCAGGCAACGCAATCCGCTCACTGAGAAGGCTCCGCGCTCACTGGACACCATCACCTTCTGCGCACGAAGACCTCAGGACCGCCACCGTACCTGCACCAAATACACCAGAGCCTCCTTCGCCGCCAGCCCGCTCGCCTCGAGCACGCCAGCACTCGGCAACCAGCGGCACGGCCCTGGCCCCCGCGCACCAAAGACCGAGCAAGCATTGCGTACCACCCCCGCGCCGGCACTTCGGCGTAGGTCGGGCCGACGCCAGGAGGCCCGACAATCCAGCCCGCACAATATGCGCAGCCGCGTCGCGGTAGCGCCCGCGGGTGTCGACGACGAGCGGCGCGCGCGCCTTGATCAGGTTGTAGTCGAAGCGGTCGTGGTCCGTCGCCAGCAGCACACAGTCCGCGGCGGCCAGGGTCTCCGCGGTCAGCGGCACCGACTCCAGATCGAAGTCGTGCTTGCGCATGGGCAAAAAGCGCGGCACGTGCGGGTCCGAGTCGCTGATCTCGGCACCTTTGGCCTGCAGCAGCTCCATCCGGCCTCGGTCAGCACAGCGTCGACGACCTACAGCTGACAAGCTGAGCGAATCGAGTGAACGGAAGACGCTCGGCAACAGGTAATCGTGCGCGTGCCACTCAGGCGCTGCCCCAACGCCCAACCCACCTCGGAATCTCGCTGCCGCCGTGGACGTCGGCGGCGTCCGCGCCTGCAGACGGGTATCGGTGTTGTCATCGCCGAGCGGCTACGCAGCGTCCTTGGCAACCGCGATACCTGTGAGGCGCGTTTCTTTGCCGTTTCTGTATTGACTTACTTACTGCTGCTCGCTGTGGCGGCCCACCAGAGCAAGGCGCCGTTCGCGTTGCAGAGGACCGCCGGCACCGCGATGGGCCACAACAATGCTCGCAGCGCCTCGGTCGGGCCGCATCGAGCGCGGGGCGACGCGACACGCATCGCCGACGCGCCTGACAGCGAAGCACAGCACCGAGGCGCTCGCGCCCGCCCTGCGGGTGGAACGCAGCGCAGCGGGAATCCGCCGCTCAAAGCGCCACACCGGCGCCGAGGCGGAAGCGCCAGCCGGTGGGCACGCGTGCACACGGCGTCGAGGTCACGGACGTACAGCGTGTCGCCGGCGTGGTGACCACGCAAAAGAGAATGCGCTTATCATAGTAGTCACAAACCATCGAAGGTCACTGAAGATGCGGGTCGCCATCCGCGAACTGAAAGCCCATTTCTCGCGCATCCTGTCCCACGCCCAGGGCGGGGAGCCGATTGAGGTCACCTCGCACAACAGGTTGATCGCCCGTATCGTCGGGATCCTGGGCGGCACGGCTGACGGCCTGCGTGCGCCGATCGCCAACGGTACCCTTTCCTGGAACGGCCGCAAGCCGCGGCCGGCGGCGCCGGTCGAACTGACCGCGCAGGGCACCCCCGTCAGCCGAATGGTCTCGGAGGATCGCGGTTGATCCTGTTGTGCGACACCTCCGCGCTGGTCAAGCTCTACATTCGCGAGGCGTTCAGCGATGACAGCATCCAACTCGCCGCAGCGCACATCTTGTCCAATGCCAGTCCAGAACCGGTCCAGTTCGCCTGCTTCGATCGCCGCCTGAGCAACGCCGCACGGATACTGAGCCTAGAACCGCCCTTCGCCGCCGGTCCGAGCTGACAACAGCGCGACCGGGGCCATGTCGCGGCGCACCTCGCGCGGTGCGCTCAACGCGCGGCCGGCGTGGCACCGATCCCCACCGCTCACACCCACTCCCGTCGTCCCGGCCGGGAAGCCGGGACCCAGGCCAGGGTCGGTAGGCTTGCGGTTCACTCCTGAGGCGCCGTGCCGGCTGAGGGATTGCCGGTCCCTGGCCTGGATTCCGGCTTCCCGGCCGGAATGACGTTCCCTTCCGCTCAGAGCGCCACGCCGGTGCCCAGGCGAAAGCGCCGGGCGGTGCGCACGCGCTCGCGCAGGGCCTCGAGGTCCCGCACATAGAGCGTGTTGCCGGTACCCTTCGGCCCCTCGGCCAGCGGCGCCAGACGGCGCGCAAAGGGCTCGTAGCCGCAGGCGGTGAAGCCCACCTCCAGCATCCTCCGGTGCAGCGCGGCATCATCGAAGCCGTAGCGGGCGCCGCTGCCGTTCAGATCCATCACCACCGCCAGCAGCCCCGGCGCGGACAGGGTGCGCTCGGCGCCGCCCAGCACCTCGGTCTCGTAGCCCTCGACGTCCAGTTTGATCACGGCCTGCACCTCGCCTGCCAGCACCGCGTCCAGCGTCGCCTGTCTCCCGCCTTGGGGGCACTTCCTCGGCATCGGCCGCAGACTCCTCACCAGCCGCGGCGACGTGCTTGACCGCATCCACCGCCCCGGTGAAGCGCAGCCGCCCGGCCGCCCGCCCGAGCCCCAGGTCCAGCGCCCGCACCTGACCCTCGAGCCCCTGGACGGCGCGGTTGCGCTGCGGCCAGGCGAAGGTCGCCGGAATCGGCTCCGCCGCAAGGGCCCGCGCGCCGGCGGCTGCGCCCAGCAGCGTGTCGGCACCCACGTTGGCGCCGACATCGGCGAACGGGGCCTCCGGGCGCAGGGCATGCAGCAGCAGCGCCATGTCGGCCTCGTGCCGGCCGCGGTCGGCGTTGCGTGTGGCACCCACCCTCCCCGGGTGCACCAGCGGCCCGATCTTATCGACGCAGGTGGTCGAGGGCTGCGCGTTGGTGTCTCCCCCGCCTGTTCGCCGGTCCCTGGCCTGGCTGCCCGCATTCCGGCCGGAATGACAGATGGCGCATCGTCGAGCGCCGCCGCCGGGCGGTCCATCCCCCGCATCCAGCCCTCGCTTGGGTGCGTCGGGTTTGCGATCTGGCCGCCTGAGGCTAGACTTCCGGTCGATGGATGACGTCGCCACGCCGCACGACACCTACTTCCGCGAGAGCTTCAGCCGCCGCGAAGTCGCCCTGGACTTTCTGCGCGCGCAGCTCCCGGCAGGACTGCTCGCCGAGCTCGCTCTGGACAGCCTCACGATCGCCAAGGACAGCTACGTCTCTCGCGAGCTGCGCGCGAGCTTCTCGGACCTGGTCTACCGGGTCAGACATGTTGGCGGAGAGCTGTCCATCTACCTGCTGTTCGAGCACAAGGCCGTTGCGGAGTACTGGACGCTGCTGCAGCTGCACCGCTACATCGGCGCCGAGGGCGAGCAGTATCGCAAGCAGCACCCGCAAGCGCGCACCCTACCGCCCGTGTACCCGCTGGTCATCTACCACGGCAAGCGCCAATGGAAGGCGCCGGCCTCGTTCCACGACATCGTTGCCCCGCTGCCGGCCGCGCTGGAGCCCTTCGTGCCGAGCTTCACCTACCAGCTGGTCGACCTGTCGGAGCGCACCGACGCCGAGATCAAAGGTGCGGTGCTCGCCAGGCTGGTGCAGTTGGCGCTGCGCTGGATCTATAGCGACAAGCCGACCGAGCGCCTACGCGAGCTCCTCGAGCTGATCGAACAGATCGAAGACCGCCAGACGGCGGTGGAGATCCTGGAATCATTGCTGCGCTACTACGTCCAAGGGACCGGTCGCCTCGACGAGCCCGAGGTCCGGCAACTGCTGCAACAGACATCGACCGGAGACCCCATCATGCAAACCTTCATCGACCGCTACATCGACCAAGGCCGTGAGCAGGGCCGTGAGCAGGGCCGTCAGCAAGGTCGCCAACAGGGCGAGGCCGCGGTGCTGCTGCACCTGATCGAGCGCAAGTTCGGCACCCCAAGCCAGGCCGTTCGCGAGCGTGTCGCTGCCGCCGACAGCGACACGTTACTGACCTGGTCCGAGCGCATCCTGACGGCCGAGTCGGTGGAGGCCGTGCTGCACTAACCTCGCATCGGCGCTAGTCAAGGGCATAAAGCGGTCCGCCGATCGAGCGGATCGCCCGACCCACCGGGTCCGGCAATCGCGCGCCAGGTCGCCGTCATCCCCTCGTCCAGCGCCGGGCCTGGCCCCGTCTCGCCCTCAACGATAGCGAGCCACCAAGATCGATCGCGTTGACACGGAATCGCCGGTCACGATCGCCCGGAACGACCGGTTGCGATCAAGCGGGAAGGCCGGTCCCGATGCGCCGTGATGCGCAGCCTCATAGCCTCAGGCATTGAGGTCTAGCACGGCCGAGTGCGATGTAGCGCAGCATCGTCGAACCCGTCGCGCGCCCCTCTGCCGTCGAGCTCCATCACCACGCCATCAGGCCGGGCGCGGCCAGAGTAAGGTTGGCGCTGACGGCGGCCAGCACCTCGGCCGCGTCGCCCTCGACGTCCAGCGTGAACAGCGCCGGCGCTTCACCGGCCGGCACCGCATCCAGCGGCGCCTCTCCGCTCCCTAGTCCCACCCCGCGGCAGCCACCTCCTCCGGCATCGGCGGCCGACTCCCCACCGGCGGCGGCGACGTGCTTGACCGCATCCACCGCCCCCGTGAAATGCAGCTGCCCGGCCGCGCGCCCGAGCCCAAGATTCAGCGTCCGCACCCGCCCGTCGAGCCGTGGAAGAACACGGGCCGATTAAAACGCCCCTGTGCTGACCCCGTCCTGCCCGAACGCCTTCGGGGAGACTTGACCCCGCATCCGCGGCGACGGCTCAGCGAGACCCCGCGTCTGCCGACTGCACCGGATCGGCCGCCCGACCGTCCCGCTCGATGCACAGCACCGCTTCCGTGCCTTCCCCGCCCTGACGAAACGCCGGGCCGTCTTGAATAGATATCAAGGCGCCGCAGAGCGCCGAGCCTTCGATCCCCGAACCCCTTGTGCATCGGGCGACCTGACCCCTAGCGTCATGTGCATCGGGCGACCTGACCCCTAGCGTCAGCGTAA
This sequence comes from Thiohalocapsa halophila, assembly GCF_016583825.1. Taxonomy (GTDB): domain Bacteria; phylum Pseudomonadota; class Gammaproteobacteria; order Chromatiales; family Chromatiaceae; genus Thiohalocapsa; species Thiohalocapsa halophila. Next base: position 23,029 of record NZ_NRRV01000075.1, read on the forward strand.
GCAAGCTCGCGGACGGCTGTCGCGGTTTTGTTGCCAGGGAGGCCGCCTCCCCTGCGCTGGATTCCGACTGCCCGGCCGCAATGACCGGGGACGTCCAAACCGACCCCGGCCGCTCTTCCAGCCCCTTTCCCGCC
>NZ_NRRV01000076.1 GCF_016583825.1 Thiohalocapsa halophila
GGCTAGGGGCTAGGGGCTGGCGCGCATGCGTTGGTGCCAACGCAATGCCGTGTAGGTTGGGTTAGCACAGCGTCGCGCGACGCTTGCGTAGTCTGTTGATTGTCGGGTTACGCTATCGCTAACGCGACTACCGGTATGGCGTCGCACCCAGTGTTAAGCTCGCTCGCCAGGCCAAAGCTTCCAGTCTAGGTGCGGCATTGGAGCCACGCTGCTACTGCGGGAGCGGCCTCCCCGCCGCGACGGCTTCCAGTGCTGAGGCGCCCCGATCTCGCGGCAAGGATGCCGCTCCCACAAGTCCAAGCGTCCTGCGTGCCCCCTGGCGGCGCGCGTCCGTCAGATTCAGGCGCGCCGCGCACGAAGAAGTCCGCGGGTGCGGGCTTTGGTGCGGCACGCTGTGGCGGTAGCGCCCGCGGGGCTATTTGATCTTGCCTTCCTTGTACATGACGTGCTTACGGGCCACCGGGTCGAATTTTTTGATTTCCATCTTCCCCGGCTGATTCCGCTTGTTCTTGGTGGTGGTGTAGAAGTGACCGGTCCCCGCGCTCGAGTTGAGGCGGATCTTTTCGCGAGCTGCCTTGGCCATGGGTGTTGCACCTCGTAAAGCGCGTTGGTGAGGGATGATGCGTGGGTAGGATGTGCAGCGCGGGTGCGCCGGCTCCGGACTGCAGAGTCCCTATCTGGGTCTCTGTCTGGGGCGCTTAGACCTTCTCGCCGCGGGCGCGCAGATCACCGAGCACTGCATCGATGCCGAGCTTGTCGATGATGCGCAGGCCTTTGGTGGAGACCCGCAGCCGCACCCAGCGCTTTTCGCTGTCCACCCAGAAGCGGTGGTAATGCAGGTTCGGCAGAAAACGCCGACGTGTCTTGTTGTGCGCGTGGGAGACGTTGTTTCCGGTCACCGGGCGCTTGCCGGTCACCTGGCAGACTTTGGACATGGCCCGAGGCTCCTGTGTGTGGTCCGCATCTTCGCCCGAGCCACGGCTCACGGCACGCGGTGCCGGCAGCGGGGCGAGCGGGACGGATCGCTGAGTATTCAGCCGCAAAGCCGGGTAGGATACCGTTATCTCGCAGCGCATTCAAGGTCTTGGGGCCTGCGCTCGGGGCTCCGGAGCAACAGTGCGGCGTCACAGCAAGCCGCGCTCGGCGAAGGACGTGCCGCCCCCCTCGCCGATGACGATGTGATCGAGCACGCGCACGTCCACCAGGGCGAGCGCGTCCTGGAGTCGCTGGGTGATGCGCACGTCGGCCTGACTCGGCTCGGCGACACCGGAAGGGTGGTTGTGCGCGAAGATCACGGCAGCGGCGTTCCAGCGCATGGCCTCGCGGACGACTTCCCGCGGATGCACGCTGGCACCGTCGATGGTGCCGCGGAAGAGCTCAAGGTATTCGATGACGCGATGGCGGTTGTCGAGGAAGAGGCAGGCGAAGACCTCGTGGGGGTGGACCCGCAGCCGGCTTTTGAGATAGTTGCGCACCGCTTCCGGGCTCGTGAGCACGTCGCGCTCGGCAATCTCTGCGCGCAGATAGCGCCGGCTCAGCTCGAGCGTCGCCCGCAGTTGCGCGTACTTGGCCATGCCCAGGCCCTTGCCGGCGGAGAACTCCGCCTGGCTCGCCGACAACAAGCCGACGAGTCCGCCGAAATCCGCGAGTAGATCCCGGGCGAGGTCGACGGCGCTGCGGCCCTGCACCCCGGTGCGCAGGAAAATGGCCAGCAGCTCCGCGTCGCTCAGTGCTTCCGCGCCTCGGGACAGGAGCTTCTCGCGGGGGCGCTCTTGCTCTGGCCAATCACTGATGGGCATGTCGGTGTCTCCCTGGCGCTGTGCTTCGGGCAAGCTTACCCGCGCGTACACGAGCCGCCAAGTATACCGGCCGAGCGGCGCGCACTCAGCGCGCTGCACGCGGCTGCATCTCTGCACCGGTGTCGACTGCGTTACAATCGCCATCCTGTCTTCTCAGTGGTCCAGCCTGTCCAGCGAGCACCGTGTCCGACGAGGGGTCACCCAAGATCCTACTGGGAGTGAGCGGCGGTATCGCCGCCTATAAAGCCCCGGAGCTGGTGCGGCGCCTGGTGGAGGCTGGAGCCGCGGTGCAGGTGGTCATGACGGCGGCGGCTGCCTCCTTCGTAACGCCGCTCACGCTTCAGGCCGTCTCGGGCCGGGCGGTGCGCACCGAGCTGCTTGCGCCTGAGGCCGAAGCCGGTATGGACCATATCGCGCTGGCGCGGTGGGCGGATGCCATCCTGCTGGCGCCGGCGACGGCACACCTCCTGGCGCGCCTGGCGCATGGCTTCGCCGATGATCTGCTCACCACGCTGGTGCTGGCGGCGACGGCACCGGTCACCATCGCGCCGGCCATGAACCACCGGATGTGGCAGCATCCGGCAACTGCGACCAACGTGGATCTGCTCGCGCAGCGCGGCTGCCGCCTGCTCGGGCCCGCCAGCGGTGCGCAGGCCTGCGGCGAGACCGGACCCGGCCGCATGTTGGAGCCGGCTGAGATTGCCGCGGCGATGCTCGATGGCGGAGCGGACCCTGCGCAGGCGCTCGCGGGAGCGTCGGTGCTCTTGACGGCGGGGCCGACGCGGGAAGCCATCGACCCCGTGCGCTATGTCGGCAACCGCAGCTCGGGCAAAATGGGCTATGCGCTGGCAGCGGCACTGGCTCGCGCCGGCGCACGGGTGACCTTGATCTCGGGACCAGTGGGCTTGCCATGCCCCGCCGGGGTGGACCGGGTGCCGGTGGCAAGCGCCGCCGAGATGCATGCGGCCGTGATGGCGCGGGTCGCCGAGTGTGACCTGTTCATCGCCGCCGCCGCCGTCGCCGACTATCGCCCGGCGGCGGCACGGTCGGCCAAGCTCAAGAAGCATGCCGAGAGCCTGACGCTGGAGCTGGTGCGCAACCCGGATATCCTGGCCGAGGTCGCGGCGCGACCGGATAAGCCCTTCACTGTGGGCTTCGCGGCCGAGACCGAGGCCGTGGAAGCGCAGGCGCGAGAGAAGCTCGAGCGCAAGGGGCTCGACATGATTGCCGCCAACCATGTCGGCGGCGCAGTCGGCGGTCTCGAAGCGGACGACAACGCCCTGTTGGTGCTCTGGCCGGGCGGTCGCCGCGCGCTGGTGCTGATGCCGAAGCCCGCGCTGGCGACGGCGCTCGTGGAAGTGATTGCGGAACGCTATGCGGCATCGACTTCAGATTAAGGTCTTGGACCCCAGGCTCGGTCGGGACTATCCATTGCCCGCCTACGCCACCGAGGGTGCCGCGGGCATGGATTTGCGCGCGCTGCCGCCAGCACCGGTGGACCTCGCGCCCGGTGCCGCGGAGCTGCTGCCCACCGGGCTGGCGGTGCACATCGCCGAGCCCGGCCTCGCCGCCATGATCCTGCCGCGCTCCGGACTCGGACACCGCCATGGCATCGTGCTAGGTAACCTGGTGGGCTTGATCGATGCCGACTATCAGGGCGAGCTGTTGATTTCCTGCTGGAACCGCGGCCGCGATCCCTTCCGTATCGAGGTCGGTGAGCGCATCGCCCAGCTGGTGCTGGTGCCGGTGGTGCACGCCGAGCTGGAGCTGGTGGACGACTTCGCCGCATCGGCGCGGGGCACCGGCGGCTTCGGTCACAGCGGACGGCTCTGACGCATGTGCCGGCGTCCAGTGCCCTTGCGTCCAAGCCGGGCAGCCTGCCCGCGGCGCCTGGAATTGGCTCCCGGCCATGGCCGGAGGCGCTGAGGTGCTCGCCCGCTCGGGCCGGACTGCGCACGCCCAGGGACTGGCCGTGCCGGACAGCATCGGCGGCTTCGGGCTCGGCACCTATTGGTTGATCGCTTACCTGGCCGCAGCCGTGGTGCTGCTGCTGTTGCTGGTGGGTGCCTCGGTGGTTTTCGGTGCCAACGAGGCGCGGCTGATGGAGCGCCACCTGCGGGCCTATTCGGGGACCGTTGTGCAGGAAATGAGCGACCGCACGGCGGCCGTTCGCAGCCGGCTGAAGCGCTGGCGCCAAGACCCGAGGCTGCAAGCGGCACTGCTGGACGGGCGTTCGCAGGTGCTGCGCGACAAGGAAGAAGAGCTGGAGCTGTTGGTGCCCGAGGCCCTGGATGTGCTGGTCTTCACCACGGAGGACGCGGCGCCGAGGGGTGCGGCCGCCCGGCGCTTGAGCTTCGCCGGGCTGGACATGGTGCAGCAGGTGCAGGACGCAGCCCGGGTCTCTCAGCTGGAGGCCCACCGAGTGCGCCGCGACGACGAGCATCTGGCCATCGCCGGGCCGGTGACCGACGCCGACGACGACCTGGTGCTCGGCGTCGTGCACATCATGCTGCCGCTGAGCCTGCTGCCCCACACCGCAGCAGAGCCCGATGCGCGGAGCCGGCTCATCTACCGCCAGCGCGTCGGCGACAGCTTGGTGGCGGTCGAGCCGAGCGATGCCCCGAAGGCGCCGGCGGGTGCGCCCTCGGTGCGGCTGCCCATCGCCGACACGCGTCTGGAGCTCTATGCCTGGGCCGAAACCTCCGGGATCTTCGGCGGCGGGCTCCTGCCGATGCTGGTCGGGCTCTATGCCCTGGCATTGGTGCTGCTGGCGGCGGCCCTTGGTCTGCCGTATCGGTCGCTGCAGCGCGGGGTCAAGGCGGACCTCGCGATGACGGTGGCGCTGGCGGAAGACGCCGCCGCCCAGCGCCCGCTGCGCAGCACCCGCGGGCACGTGCGCGAGCTGGTCGCGGCGATGGGGCTCTTGCGCCGGCCGCTGCGGGAGCTCGGATCGGTCCGTGCCGCAGTGGCAGCGAGATCCGCCGAGCAAGCCGGACCACCGGCCACCGAGGCACCGCCGGAGCAGGACCTGCCGGATCTCGATGCCGGGCTCGACGCAGAGCCGCAGGCGCTCGGCGCTGCGGTAGCCTCCGCTGGCGAGGACGACGGGGCGGCTGCCGGCGGCCAGCCGGCGGTGCCGGCCCATATCTTCCGTGCCTACGACATCCGCGGCTTGGTGGGCGCCGACCTCGACGCACAAGTGCTGCGGCTGCTCGGTCGGGCCGTGGGCAGCGAGGCGGCGGTGCAGGGTCAGCCCCTGTGCGTCGTCGCCCGCGACCAGCGCCCATCCGGGGCCGGCTTCGCCGAGGCCCTGATGGACGGCCTCGCCGAGAGCGGCTGCGACGTGCTGGATCTGGGCATCGCGCCGACGCCCCTGGCCTATTTCGCAGCCCATGACCGCGGTACGGCCAGCGCCGCCGTGGTCACCGCCAGCCACAATCCGTCGGAGTACAACGGGCTCAAGGTCGTGCTCGGCGGCCGCCCCGCCAATCAAGACCAGCTTCAGGGACTGCGCCAGCGCATCCTGCGCGGCGACTTCGGCCATGGCGAGGGGCGGCGCACGCAGCTGGAGCCGGGCGCGGACTACATTCGGGCGGTCTGCGCCGACATCAGCCTGGCGCGCCCCATGAGCCTCGTCGTCGACTGCGGCTTCGCCACCGCCAGCGGCTTGGCGCCCGCGTTGTTCCGGGCCCTGGAGTGCGAGGTCACGGAGCTGGACTGTGACATGGACACCGAGCAGGCGGCTCGGCGCAGCCTGGATCCGTCCCAGCCCAAGAATCTCTACGCCCTCGGCGACGCGGTGATCGGTGCCGGCGCGGATTTGGGGCTCGCCTTCGACGCCGACGGCGACCGCCTCGGGGTCGTGGACTCGGTCGGCAAGTTCATCGCCGCCGATCGACTGCTGATGCTGCTGGCGGCCGATATCCTGGCCCGCGCGCCGGGCAGCGATATCGTCTACGACGTCAAATGCAGTCATCATTTGGGGGCCGCGGTGCTGCATCACGGCGGCCGCCCGGTGATGTGCAAGTCCGGGCACAGCTTCATCAAGGCAAAGGTGCGCGAGCTAGGGGCGCCCCTCGGCGGCGAGCTCAGCGGCCACATCGTGTTTGCCGAGCGCTGGAACGGCTTCGACGACGCCTTCTATGCGGCAGCGCGCCTGCTGGAAGTCCTGGCGCTGGATCCCCGGCCCAGCACCGACATCTTCGCGGACTTCGCCGTCGGCATCGGCACGCCCGAGCTCTTCGTGCCGCTGGCGGCGGGTGAGGAGACGACCATCATGCAGGCCGTGCTAGGCATGGCGGACCGTCTCGACGGCGTGGATGTGAACACCATCGACGGCCTGCGCGCAGAGTTCGATCAAGGCTGGGGTCTGGTCCGCGCCTCCAACACCCAGCCGGGGCTTGTTTTCCGCTTCGAGGCGGATGACCAGACCGCGCTGGACAAGATTCAGGACCTGTTTCGGCGCATGATGGAACTAGCCGCGCCGAGCCTCGAGCTCCCGTTCTAAAGGAGGAAGCCAAAGCCATGTCCCTGCCGGAAGACCGCGCCCGCAACATTGCCCGGGTGCTCATCGAGGCCCTGCCGTACATCCGCCGCTTTGCCGGTAAGACCATGGTCATCAAGTACGGCGGCAATGCGATGGTCGAGCAGCGGCTCAAGGACGGCTTCGCCCGCGATATCGTGCTAATGAAGCTGGTAGGCCTGAATCCGGTGCTGGTGCACGGCGGCGGCCCGCAGATCGGCGAGCTGCTGGAGCGCCTCGGCAAGGCCAGCCAGTTCGTCGACGGTATGCGGGTCACCGACAGCGAGACCATGGACGTGGTGGAGATGGTGCTGGGTGGGCTCGTCAACAAAGAGATCGTCAATCTCATCAATCAGCACGGCGGCAACGCCGTCGGCCTTACCGGGAAGGACGGGGACCTGATTCGGGCGCGCAAAATGCTGCTGCGCCGCGATGCGCCAGAGCTGGCGGCACCGGAGATCATCGACTTGGGGCACGTCGGTGAGGTGGAGAGCATCGACGTTGGCGTCGTCGATATGCTGGTGGGCGGCAACTTCATCCCGGTCATCGCCCCCATTGGGGTGGGCGCCGACGGCTTCTCCTACAACATCAACGCCGACTTGGTGGCCGGAAAGGTCGCCGAGGTGTTGCATGCCGAGAAGCTCATCCTGCTCACCAACACGGCAGGCATCCTGGATGCCGAGGGTGCGCTGATGCGCGAGCTGGAGCTGAGCCGCGTCGAGGCCCTGATTGGCGACGGCGTCATCGCCGGGGGCATGCTGCCCAAGGTGCGCTGCGCGCTAGAGGCGGTGAAGGCCGGCGTGCGCGCCGCCCACATCCTGGACGGGCGGGTGGAGCACGCCGTGCTGTTGGATCTGTTCACCGACGAGGGCGTCGGCACCAAGATCAGCCCCCGCTGAGGCGGCGCTCCGGCGCCGCGCCCTGAAACCTCGCCGCGGCGGTGCCGCGGTTGCTGCTGTCGCCGTCGCCCCCCAAGGCGCTGCGAAAGCCGTTCAGTACGGCGCTGCGGGCCTCGGTCTCGCAGGCCTTCTCTTGGCCCGGCGAGTAGCTGGTGCATTGCACGTCCAGGAAGATGGATGCGCCGCCGCCGTCCTCGCGCCAGATCCGCGACACGGTCAAGGCGATATCTTCGCGCTCCTGGGGCGCCCGTGTCATGGCCAAGTCGGTGCCCAGGGACTCGATGGGCAGGGTGGCGTGGCGCTCGACATAGCTGAGCGCGCGCTGCCACAAAGCTTCGCAGCTGCGCTGGTCGTTGCACTCGACGAGATTGTCGAGGGCCGGCGGGCGTGTCGCCGTGGCCGCCTCGGGCACGTTCGACGATGGCAGATCCTTCAGCTGACGCAGGCGCTTGAGGTCGCGGTCGAACTTGCGCCGGACCTCCTGCTTTTGCTGCTCGCGCTCGACGATGGCTGCGAGCGCATCCTCGATGGCGTGCTCGGTGCCGGCGATGCGCTCCTTGAGCTCGTCCGGCACGGGCTCACCCTTGCGCTCGAGGTCGGCGGCCTCCGCGCGCAGCTTGGTGAGCCAGTCCTGCTGGCGGCGGATATTGCCCTTTTTGACCTGAATCAGGGTATCGATGTCCGAGAGATTGCCGTCTCGGGTCATGATCAGGTCATCGACGCTGTGGAAGGTGTTGAGCAGCACCCGGTCGTCGGCGCGCTGCTGCTCCAGCATACGCTGCTGCTGGGCGCGCAGGCGCGCGAGCTCGCGCTCGCGCCGGATCTGCTCGGGGGTCTTCGCCGGCGGTACGGACCGCACCGGCATGCCCTGGGGCGAGAGCTGCGTATGGCCCTTCTCGACCTCGGTAGGTGGCATCACGTCGGAATAATGGACGTTGCCCTGGTCGTCCACCCAGCGATAGAGGTGCTGAGCGTCAGTCGGCGCAGCTGCGGCCAGCAGCAATAGGCAGCAGAGGGCGCGGCCGGTACGCCCGAGATGGTACGGAGATTGGCGAGGCTGCGGGTATGGCATGGTGATCGACGAGCTTGGGCGGCCCCGGCCCCGGCCGGGCACCGCGGTACCTGTTGATACCTTAATGCACCCGCGGAGAGTCAACTGCGATGCGGCGCATGTTTTCCTGTCGTCGCGCACGCGCGGCTCTCACTCATCCAGGGGCGGCCGTGCCGTAGCGCGTCCGATACGCGGCGAGGGCGTGGTGGTGCTCGGCCAGCTCGGGATGGGCGTGCAGGTGCTCCACCAAGTCGTGCAGGGTGACGATGCTCACCGTCGCCAAGCCGAAGGTCGCGGCGATCTCGGCGGTGGCCGACTGCTCGCCGGCGCCCCGCTCGCAGCGATCGAGCGCGATCAGCACGCCGGCCGGGATGGCGCCGGCGGCTTGAATGTGCGCTACCGACTCGCGCACCGAGGTGCCGGCGGTAATGACGTCGTCGACGATGAGCACGCGCCCGGCGAGCGGGCTGCCGACGATGCTGCCGCCCTCGCCATGGTCCTTGGCCTCCTTGCGGTTGAAGGCGAAAGGCAGATCCTGGCCGTGGTGCTCGGCGAGGGCGATGGCGGTGCACGCCGCCAGCGGTATACCCTTGTACGCGGGCCCGAACAGCATGTCCACGGCGAGCCCGGAGCGCATCAGTGCCGCTGCGTAGAAGCCCCCGAGCCGGGCCAGCCCGCTGCCGGTGCTGAAGGCGCCGGCGTTGAAGAAGTAGGGGCTCTTGCGGCCGGACTTGAGGGTGAAATCCCCGAATCGCAGGACGCCCGTGGCGATGGCGAATTCCAGGAGCTCGCGCTGATAGTCGTGCATGCGATGCGCTCTCGATTGCTTGTGGTTGTCGCAGCGGTTGACGCCGGTGCTCGGCGGCGGCCGCCGCCATGCGGTGCAGGGCGTTGCGCTGCCAGCCGCCATGCTAACGCGCCGCGGGAGCTTGGAACATGCTGACCTCGCTGGCCACCGCCTTCGTCGTGGGCCTCCTGGGCGGCGTGCACTGTGTCGGCATGTGCGGGGGAGTGGTCTCCATGCTGACCCTCGGCATCGACCCGGCGCGCCGTGGCCGCCTGACGTCGGTGCTGCCGCTGCAATTGGGCTACAACCTGGGGCGTGTGGCGGGCTATGGCTTGGCGGGTGCGCTGGCGGGCGGCGTCGGGGCGCTGCTGGCGCAGTCCGGCGTGCTCTACTGGGGCCAGCGCACCCTCTATGGGCTGGCGGGAGTGGTGATGATCGCGCTGGGGCTCTACCTGGGCGGTTGGTGGCGCGGGCTGGCGGTGGTGGAGCGCGCCGGCACCGGGCTCTGGCGGCGCATCGAGCCCATCGGGCGCCGACTGCTGCCCATCCGCAGCTTCCCGCAGGCGCTGGCGGTGGGGCTGGTGTGGGCCTGGCTGCCATGCGGCCTCGTCTATAGCGTGCTGATCCTGGCGCTGGGGGCCGGCTCGCCGGTGCAGGGGGCCTTGCTGCTGCTCGCCTTCGGCCTCGGCACCCTGCCGAACCTGCTTGGCATCGGTTTGCTGGCGGGGGCGGCCGCGCGTTACCTGGAGGCGGTCTGGCTGCGCCGGGCGGCGGGGCTCCTGGTCATGGGCTTCGGCGTATATGCCCTCTGGCAGCTGCTCGCGACGAGGTGAGCACTCGGCTGCGGCAGGCGAGCCGAGCGCTTTCGATCGACAGGCGTCTGTTGGCTCCACACCGCTGGACGTCTGCTTTCGGCTTCCACCGCACGTGGCTTCCGGCCGCCTGTCGATCGAACTGGAAGCCGAAGCGCTTCAGGCGCTGCGATCCGAGGCTGCAATGTTCACACCTGAGCCAAGTGCAATCATGGCGTTGGCGCATAAAGGGAGGAGCGGAGCCACGAGAAGCGGGATCAGATCCGAGGAGCAGGGTCTCACGTCGCACATGATCGGTACGACGGGCGATTTTCCGGCGTTAAATGTGAGAGCTGTCCCCCCATCCCCCCGCCTCAGTTGGCGAAGCCTCGCTGCGACTGCGCATTTTCTGCCACTTGCGCGGGCGCTGTTCTGCGCGGCTCCAAGACATCTCTCGCTGTAGACGTGAGCGTCGTCTTAGCTCTGTGTCTGGGTTGCGCGTCGCTCGGCGGCTGGTGATGGGTTAATGGTCTGCGGTGTGAGCCATCGCTTTCGGCAGCATCTGTGGCGCCTCGATGGCGACTAGCTTGGAGCGCCCGTGCTCGCCGAGCACCACGCGCACGCGCCCCTTCGGCACGCCGAAGGCTTTTGCCAGGAAAGCGACGAGGGCCGCATTGGCCTTGCCGTCCACCGGTGGTGCCTTGATGCGCATCCGCAGCTCGTCGCCGAGGGGCTCGCCGAAGGCATTCTCGCGTGCCCGCGGCTGTACGCGAAGCGCCAGCCGCAAGGTGTGGCCCTGCCAGGAGTACCAGCTCAGGGGGTTAGCGCTCCCTGGATTGGGCGGGGGCAAGGCATAGTCCGACAGGGGCTCAGAAGGGGCTCCCGGTCAGGGCCCGCAGGGGTGGCAGCAGTAGCATCTGCAGCAGCACCAAACCGACCATCGCTACCATCGGCGACAGATCGATGCCGCTGATGGGCGGTACCAGCCGCTGCGCCGGCTCCAGGATCGGGTCCGTCAGCCGGTTCAGGAGCTCGACGGCCGGATTGAAGGGGTCGGGGCTCAGCCAGCTCAGGATGACGCGGATCAGGATGGCGAACAGGAAGATGCTGATGATGAGGCTCACCAGCGCCGGAATCGCCCAGGCGAGGGCCAAGAGCAGATTGCGGTCGAGGCCGAACAACAGCGCCAGTAGCGCCAGCTCTACGGATTTCAGCAGCCAGGCGAGGAGCAGAGAAGCGGTGTCGACGCCGGCGTAGCCCGGGATCAGCTTGCGCATCGGCCGCAGCACGGGCGATGTGAGGGTCACGACGAACTGCGAGACCGGGTTGTAGAAATCCGCCCGCACCCATTGCAGCAGAAAGCGGATCATCACCAGGGCGATGTACAGCCCGAACAGGGTCTTGACCAGAAAGATCAGGGGGTTGGTGAAGTAGGCTTCGGTCATGCGTCGGCTCCCAGCAATTGCGACAGCTCCTGTGCACGGGCGCGGGCGGCGGCGACGGCGCGGGCCAGCAGGGGCTCCAGCCCGCCGTCGGTGAGGGTGCCGAGCGCGCGCTCGGTGGTGCCCCCCGGCGAGGTGACGCGCCGGCGCAGCTCCGCCGGCGATTCGTCGCTCTCCACCGCCATGCGTGCAGCGCCGAGCGCCGTTTGGATGGCGAGCAGCCGCGCGGTGTCCGCGTCCAGACCCTCGGCCGTTGCGGCCTGCTCAAGGGCTTCCATGAACAGAAAGAAATAGGCCGGACCACTGCCGGAGACGGCGGTGACGGCGTCCAGGTCCGCCTCGGTGTCCACCCAGCGCGTGAGTCCGCCGGCGCGCAGGATTTCTTCCGCCAGATTGCGCTGGGCAGCGGTGGCTGCCGCATTGGCATGCAATCCGATGGCCCCGGACTGCACCAGCACGGGCGTATTGGGCATGCTGCGCACCAGGGGCGTCTCGCCACCGAGCCAGCTGCAAATGGCGGCTTCCGTGACCCCGGCCATCACCGAGATCACCAGCGGTGCCGGCCGTTGTAGGTGCGGTGCCAAGGCGCGGCAGACCTCGGGGGCCGCCTGCGGCTTGACCGCGAGCACGATGACCTCGGCGGCAGCAGCCGCGGCGGCGTTGTCATCGGTGGTGTGAACGCCATAGGTCTCGGCGAGCCGGCTTCGCACCTCGGCGACGGGATCGCTGACGGTCAACGCACCCGGCTCATGGTCGTCGGCGATGAGGCCGGCGACCAGGCTGCGGGCCATGTTGCCGCCGCCGATGAAGGCGATGCGGGTCTGACTCAGTGACATGCTGTGGCAGGCCTCCGTGTGGTGGCTCGGAAATGGATGGCTCGGTCGTCTTTGCAAGACGCGGTGGCGCCGGCTTGTGTGCCATCGCCCATGCGCGGCCCCCGGTGTTGTCCGGGTCTCCTGCGGGGCGGCTCAGGCTCCAACGGCCGGCGGGCGCGGACCGAAGACGGCGGTGCCCACGCGCACCATTGTAGCGCCCTCGGCGATGGCCGCTTCCAAGTCGGCGGTCATACCCATGGACAGCGTGCTGAGCGGCAGGTCCGGTGTTGCCAGCCGGTCGCGCAGTGCGCGCAGCGCTGCAAAGGGCCGGCGTTGGGTCGCCAGGTCTTCCGCAGGTGCCGGCAGCGTCATCAGGCCCGCCACGGCGATGCCCGAGAGCGCCCGGCAGGCGTCGATCAGCGCCGCCGCCTCCTCGGGTGGAAGGCCGGCCTTGCTCGCCTCGCCGCTCAGATTGACCTGCACGCAAACCTGAAGCGGCGGGGCGCCGGCAGGGCGCTGGGCCGCGAGCCGGCGTGCGTGCTTGCTGTCGCAGAGGCTGTGCAGCCAATCGAAATGGGCGGCGATGTCGCGCGTCTTGTTGGTCTGTACCCGGCCGACAAAGTGCCAGAGGAGCGGCAGATCGGCGAGCACGGCCTGCTTGTCCAGGGCCTCCTGCACATAGCTCTCGCCGAAGGCCGTCTGCCCCGCCGCATGGGCAGCGTTGATCCGCTCGGCGCCCTGGACCTTGCTCACCGCCAGCAGTGCGACGCTGCCCGGCGGGCGTCCGTAGCGTGCCTCGGCGGCAGCGATGCGCTCGCGCACGCGGGCCAGGTTGTCGGCGATGCGGTTGGCGAGCTCGGTGTCCATGGTGTCGGGCTGGCAGGAAGAATCGGAGCGGGTGGCCATAGCGGGCTCGGGCTCGGGCTGGCGCTGCGGCGATGGCAGGCGCGCGCCGCGCTCAGGCCGCGGCGGTCAGCTCGGCCACCAGGGCCCGCAGGGCCTGGCCGCGGTGGCTCAGGGCGTTCTTGGTTTCTGAATCCAGCTCCGCGGCCGTGCACTGGTGCGTGGGCACGAAGAACAGCGGATCGTAGCCGAAGCCGTTGCTGCCGCGGGGCTCGCGCAGGATGCCGCCCTCCCAGGTGCCGATGCAGATGAGCGGCGTTGGGTCCCGCGCATGGCGCAGGTAGACCATGACGCATTGATAGCGCGCGCTGCGCGCGGCGTCCGGCACGTGCGCCAGCGCGGCCAGCAGCTTGGCGTTGTTGGCCTCGTCATCGGCCCCGGCATAGCGGGCTGAGTAGATGCCGGGTGCGCCGTCCAGGGCATCCACTTCGATACCGGAGTCGTCGGCAATGGCCGGCAGAGCGCTGCCGGCGGCCGCATGGCGGGCCTTGAGGATGGCGTTCTCGACGAAGGTGAGGCCGGTCTCCTCGGCCTCGTCGATGTCGAAATCCCGCTGCGGCAGTACCTGCATGCCCGCGTCGGCCAGCAGCTGGCCGATCTCGCGCACTTTACCCGGGTTGTTGCTGGCGAGCACGATTCGAGCGGGCTGGGCGGCGGACATGGCTGGCTCCTGTTGGTGGTGGGGTCGAGGTCGGCCGATCAGGCGAGCACGGCGCGCTGGGCGGCCACGAGCTGCGTGATGCCGACGGCGGCCAGGTCCAGCATGGCGTCGAGCTCCGCGCGGGAGAAGGCGACACCCTCCGCGGTGCCCTGAACCTCGATGAGGCCGCCGTCGGCATTCATGACGACGTTCATGTCCGTCTCCGCGGTACTGTCCTCCGCGTAATCCAGATCCAGCACGGGCGTGCCGGCGAACACGCCCACCGAGATGGCCGCCACCTGGCCCAGCAGGGGCCAGGTCTCCAGCAGCCCGGCGTCGCGCAGCTGCGCCAGGGCGTCGTGCAGGGCGACCCAGGCGCCGGTAATCGCGGCGGTGCGCGTGCCGCCGTCGGCTTGCAGGACGTCGCAGTCCAGCGTGACGGTGCGCTCGCCGAGCGCCGGGAGGTCCGTCGCCGCCCGCAGGGCGCGGCCGATGAGCCGCTGGATCTCCAGCGTGCGCCCGCCCTGCTTGCCGCGGGCGGCCTCCCGGGCCGTGCGCTCATGGGTGGCGCCCGGGAGCATGCCGTACTCCGCCGTCACCCAGCCCTGGCCGGCGCCGCGCAGGAAGGGAGGCACCCGTTCCTCGATGCTGGCGGTGCAGAGCACGCGGGTGGCCCCGAACTCGGCGAGCACGGAGCCTGCGGCGTGCTGGGTCCAGCCGCGGCTGAGGCGTACCGGGCGGATTTCGTCGGGAGCGCGCTGGGATGGGCGCATGGATGGCGGTCCTCTGGTGTTGGTGGATGCTGGTGCTCGCCGTCGTCGGTGCGGTCTCAGGCGACGTTGGCGACGGCGGCGTGGCGGCGCATGGTCGCTAGCATAGCGGCGGCGTCGCCGGGTCGCGCCTCCGGCGCCAGCGACATACTGCGGTCGATGAGCTCCAGCAGCCAGTGGGGATAGGTCGACCCATACGCTGCCACGGCGGGCTGCAGGGTGTCGCCCTTGAGGCGCTCCGGCGCCGGCGGCGGCGCCTTGCCATCGATGCAGCAGCGCAGCGAGGCGCCGACGGCATAGACGTCCGTCCAGGGGCCCACCTTGCCGCCGTGGCGGTATTGCTCCGGCGGTGAATAGCCGGCGGTGACGACATTGCTCGCGGTGCTGCCGCCGACGGTCAGCAGCTGCGCCGCTCCGAGGTCCAGCAGCAGTGGATCATGGCCGCTGCGCAGATGAATATTGCCCGGTTTCACGTCCAGATGAAGCATGGCCCGGGTGTGCATGCTGCGCAAAGCGTCCAGCAAGGGCACGAAGATGCGGGTTATGAGCGTAGTGCTCAGCCCGCCGCCGCGCTCGTGCACGAATTGGCCGAGGTTTCGGCCGCGCTGGTGCTGCATGACGATGTAGCCCGTGTCGTTGCGCATGATGAGGTTTAGCACGGCGACGATATGCGGATGCGCCAGAGACGCCATGACCTTGGCCTCCTGGAAGAACAGCCGCCGGCTGCGGTAGAGCCCTTCGCGGTACTTGTCGTCCACCGGCAGCAGGCGGCCGTCGCTGTGGCGCTGGGCCAGGCGCTTGGGCATGAGCTCCTTGATGACGACCTCGTCGCCTGTTTCCTCGTCTTCGGCCAGGTAGATAAGGCTGAACCCGCCTTTGCCGATGGTGTCAACGATGCGGTAGCAGTCGAGTCGGGTGCCGGGCTCGAGGCTGTGGCGGGCGCGTGGCATGCGGGCTTTGGGCTGCTTGCTGGGCGCCCGGCGTCCTGCGGCGCTGAGATTGGGAGATCCGGGTCTGGACCGGCGGGGCGGAACGGGGGGTACGGACCCCGGGGTGCGGTCGCGGACGGACCAGCGACAGCCTATCCCCGGTATGATAGCGGCTCAAGCCTCGCGCCGCGCCCTGCGGGGCGTGCCGCCAAGCCAACGCCAGAGGTGCGCGATGACCCGCAGCATGACCGCCTTCGCCCGCGCCAGCAGCAGCACCGAGGTGGGAGAGCTCACCTGGGAGCTGCGCTCGGTGAATCATCGCTTTCTGGAGCCCCATCTGCGGCTGCCGGAGGAGCTGCGCGCGCTGGAGACGCCGGTGCGCGAGCGCCTTGCGGCCCGGCTGGCCAGGGGCAAGGTGGACTGTACTCTGCGCTTCGTGCCCGGCGGCGAGAGCGCCGGCGGGCTCAAGGTCAATCGCCGGCTGTTGGAGCAGGTGCTGGCCGCCGCGGATGAGATCGCGACCCGTATCGGCGAGCCCGCCACGCCGCACGTGCTGGATCTCCTGCGCTGGCCCGGCCTGCTGGAGGAGCCGCAGCAGGATCCGGATGCGGTGTCCGCGGCGGCGCTGAGCCTGCTGGAGCAGACCTTGGACAGCCTCGTGGCCAACCGCGAGCGTGAAGGGGCCAGGCTCCAGGCGTTGCTGCTGGAGCGTTGCGACAAGCTCGGCGGCTTGGTGCAGGGGGTGCGCGCGCGCATGCCCCAGGTACTGGAGGGGGTGCGCACCCGCATCCGCGAGCGCCTGTCGGAGGTCGCCGCCGAGCTGGATCCGACGCGCCTGGAGCAGGAGATCGCGCTGGTGGCCCAACGGCTCGACGTGGACGAGGAGATGGACCGCCTCGGCGTGCACCTGGACGAGGTCCGCAAGGCCCTAGAAGGCGACACGCCGGTGGGCCGGCGGCTGGACTTCCTGATGCAGGAGCTCAACCGCGAGGCCAACACCCTGAGCTCCAAATCCGCCGACGCCGACACCACCCATGCCGCGGTGGAGATGAAAGTGCTCATCGAGCAGATGCGCGAGCAGGTGCAGAATCTGGAGTAATGACCATGGCGCACTCGCAAGCTCCCCGCTCCGAGCCTACCGACGCCGGGGGCGCGGCGGGGGCCGACCCCGGCCTGTTGTTCGTCGTATCCGCCCCGTCGGGCGCAGGCAAGACCAGCCTGGTGAAGGCGCTGCTGGAAGTGGAGCCGTCGCTGCAGCTGTCGGTGTCTTATACGACCCGGCCGCCGCGTGAGGGGGAGGAAGACGCTGTCCACTATCACTTCATCGATGCCCCCACATTCGAGCGCATGGCCGAGGCCGGTGAGTTCGTCGAGTATGCGCGGGTCTTTGGTAACGCCTATGGCACCGCGGCGGCCACCCTGCGGGAGCGCTTGGACGCGGGTGCGGACCTGCTGTTGGAGATCGATTGGCAGGGGGCCCGGCAGGTGCGCGCACGCTTTCCGGAGGCCATTAGCGTGTTCGTCGCCCCTCCGTCCCTGGATGCGCTGGAGGCGCGCCTGCGCGGGCGCGGCAAGGACAGCCAAGACGTCATCGCCGCCCGCATGGCCCGCGCTCGGGACGAGCTGAGCCACCATGGCGAATACGACTACCTGGTGCTGAACGACGACTTCGCCGTGGCACTCGGGGAGCTGCGTGCCGTCGTCACCGCCGAGCGTCTGCGCGAGTCGCGTCAAGCCAAGCGCCATGCGGCGGCCCTCGCCGCGATGCTGGCCGAGGACTGATTCCGTGTAAAGACGCGCCCCACAGCTTCTCCCCAAAGGTGCTACCGAGCTCCACCGGCTAGCACAGCCCGGCCCCGAGCGAGCCTTCGCCCGCACCGGGCTTCCCCGAATCCTCGCCGCCTACGCGCCGCTGGCGCCGGGCCTGGCGCGGGCCAGCGGGCGGCTTTTCTGGTATGGTTGAATGCCTTCCGTCGGAGGCCTTCGCTTGCGCAGCAGCCCGCGCGCAAGCTGGCCCAACCCCTTGTACTGCCGGGGGCTCACGACAATCTTTGTAGGTATACGCCACCGGCCGCGGCGGACCTGCCGCCGGTCACGGCGTCATTTAACCCGATCAGGAGAGCCTGCATGGCCCGTATCACCGTCGAGGACTGCCTCGGACACATCGACAACCGCTTCGATCTCGTGCTTCTGGCCTCGAAGCGCGCGCGCCAGCTCGCCAATGGCGTGGAGCCCATGCTGCCGTGGGAGAACGACAAGCCCACCGTGATGGCACTGCGCGAGGTCGCCGACGGTGTGGTCAAGCCGGAGACCCTCGCCGAGGCGGACCGTGCGGCTGCCGATGCCGCCGAAGCGCTGGAGAAGGCGTTGGCCGAAGAGCTCGGCATGCGCGACGGCGAGGACGAAGAGTCCGCCTGAGTCGTGTCACACGAGGAGCCAGGCGAGGGTTGGCAAGCCATGCCCAAAGCCGCTGTGCCCAAAGTCGCTGTGCCCAAAGTCGCTGAGGCCACTGCAACGCCGGCGCTTCGCTCGGCGCATCGACGCGCGCCCGCCACCTTGCCCCTGGGCCGAATCCGCCGCAGGCAGGCGTTATGAGCACACCGGTCGCCCGCATCAGCGCTCCGCTGCTGGCGGCCGAGGGAGCGGCAGACGCCCCGGAAGCGACGCGCGCTGACGCAGCTCCAGAGGTGCGCTCCGGGTCGGGCGGAGACGATACCCGAGCGCGCCCGCCGATGCCGCCGAAAGCCGGGCGCACAGGCAGGCCCGCAACCGAGACCAAGGCACGCAAGCCGCGCTATCTAATCAGCGATCTATGCGCGGACCTGGACGCTTACCTGGCGCCGGAGCAGGTCTCTGAGGTCTATCGTGCGTATCTCTACGGCGCCGAGGCCCATGCCGGGCAGCAGCGCCAATCCGGCGAGCCCTACATCTACCACCCCATCGCGGTGGCGCGCATCCTCGCCGAGCTGCGCATGGATCACAAATGCTTGGCGGCGGCGATCCTGCACGACGTGCTGGAGGACACGGGCAAACCCAAGTCCGAGCTCGCCGCGCTCTTCGACGACGAAGTCGCCGAGCTGGTGGACGGCGTCAGCAAGCTGACGCAGATCGACTTCCCCTCTCGCGCCGAGGCCCAGGCGGCGAACTTCCGCAAGATGATGCTGGCGATGACCCGCGATATCCGGGTCATCCTCATCAAGCTTGCCGACCGGCTGCACAACATGCGCACCCTCGGCGTCATGGCGCCGGAGAAGCGCCGGCGCATCTCCCGCGAGACGCTGGAGATCTATGCCCCCATCGCCAACCGGCTCGGCATCAACAGCCTGCGGCTGGAGCTGGAGGACCTCGGGTTTCGCCACCTCTGGCCTTGGCGTCATCAGGTGCTCGAGGCTGCCGTGCGCCGCGCGCGCCAGCACCAGCGCGAGCTGGTGTCCAATGTCGAGACCGCCGTGCGCCGTCGTCTGCATCAGGAAGGCATCGATGCGGACGTCTTCGGCCGTGAGAAGCACCTCTTCAGCATCTATCGCAAGATGCAGGAGAAGGCGAAGTCCTTCAAAGAGCTCGTTGACGTGTTCGCGTTCCGGGTGGTGGTGGAGCGCGTGGACGATTGCTACCGGGCGCTGGGTCAGGTGCACAACCTCTACAAGCCGGTGCCGGGCAAGTTCAAGGACTACATCGCCATCCCCAAGTCCAACGGCTACCAGTCGCTGCATACGGTGCTGGTGGGCCCCCAGGGGGCGCCCATCGAGGTGCAGATCCGCACCCGGGACATGCACCGCATCGCCGATGCCGGCATCGCCGCGCACTGGCTCTACAAGAACGCCGCGGAGGGCGTCGGCGCCAAGGCGCTCGCCGACGATTGGCTCCAGAATCTGCTGGAGATGCAGCGCGACTCCGGCGACTCCCAGGAGTTCTTGGAGCATGTGAAGATCGACCTCTTCCCGGACGAGGTCTATGTCTTTACGCCCAAGGGCCGGATCCTGGTGCTGCCGAAAGGCGCGACCGTCGTCGATTTCGCCTACGCCATCCACTCCGACGTGGGCAATACCTGTGTCGCCGCACGCATCGATCGACGGCTCTCACCCTTGCGCTCGGTGCTGCGCAGCGGCCAGACGGTGGAGATCATCAACGCCCCGGGCGCCAAGCCCAACGCGGCCTGGCTCAACTTCGTGGTCACAGGCAAGGCGCGGGCCAATGTGCGCGGGTACTTGAAGAACCTCCAGGCGCAGGAGGCGGAAGCCTTGGGCAAGCGGATGCTGAACGCCGAGCTGGCGCGTTTCGGGCTCGACGTGGACAGCGTCGGCGAGTCCGTCATCGGCGTCTACGCCCGGGAAGTGCATCTAGACACGCCGGCGGCCCTGTTCGCCGAGATCGGCCTCGGCAACCGCCTGCCGCTGCTGGTCGCCCGTCGTCTCGCCGGCGTCGACGGCACCGGCGCCCAGACCGAGGTGCCGGAGGAAGGCAGCCCGCGGCGGCTCGCCATTCGCGGCACCGAGGGCATGGTGGTGAACCTGGCGCGCTGCTGCCGACCCATCCCGGGCGATGCCATCACCGGGCTCTTCAGCCCCGGCAAGGGCATCGTCGTCCACCGCTGCGAGTGCCGGAATCTCGGTGAGTTTCAGTCCAAGCGGGATAAATGGCTGGAGGTGGAATGGTCGGATGACCCCAAGGCCGAGTTCCAGACCGAGATCCGCGTAGAGGTCGGCAACCGCCGGGGTGCGCTGGCGACCATTGCCGCCGCCATCGCCGAGCAGGGCTCCAACATTGAATATGTGAACTCCCGCGAGAAGGACGGCGTCACCTCGACGCTGGACTTCACCATCAACGTCCACAGCCGTGCGCACCTGGCCACCATCATGCGCCGGCTCCGGCAGATCCCGCTGGTGGTGCGCATCAGCCGCCTCGCGCGCTGAGCTCAGGCGCCCTGAGGTCGGGCAAGCATTGCTCGCCAACGCCGCGCCCATATCCGTCCGTAGCCGGGGCCGCCGCCAGGCGGCCCGACCATCCGGCTCACCGGAGATTTTTCTTGTAGCTCGGGATACTGGCGTTCAAGGCCTTGGAGAAGTTGGCGAACTCCATGGTCACGCTCGCGAGCTCCACGCCGCGGAAATCCGCACCCGTCACGTTTGCGCCCCGCAGGATGGCCCCGCCGAGCACGGCACCGGAGAAATCCACGTCCGTCAGGTTGGCGTTGCGGAAGTTGGCGTCCTGCGCCGCGGCGTTGGTGAAGAGGGCGCTGCGCAGGTCCGCGCCTTCGAAGTTGGCTAGGTTCACCACCGTGAAGCCGCCGGGCTGCGCGCTGGTGAGGTCCGCATCGTGCATGCTCGCGCGCACCAGGTTGGCATCGTTCAGGTGACAATCCCGCAGGTCCGCCCCGCACAGATTGGCCTCGCGCAGGTTCGCCTGAATGAACAGTGCCCTGGTGGCGGAGACATGGCAGAGATTGCTGCCGGAGAAATCCGTGCCGCGCATGTCCGCCGCCGTCAGCTTGGCCTGCTGCAGGTTGGCGCTGCGGATCTCGGCATTGCGCAGGTCCGCGCCTTCGAGATTGGCGCCGCGCAGGCTCGCACCGGACAGCACTGCCGCCTGCGCGGGCCGGTCTGAGCCCGCTCGCACCCGCGACAGATCGGCGCCGGTGAGGTCGGCGTTGTTCAGGTGTGCGCTCAGCAGCACCGCGCCGCGCAGGGTGGCGCCTGAGAGATCGGCGTCCACCAGGTCGCTGAACTCCAAGTTGGCGCCGCTGAGATCCGCCTCCGTCAGGTCCGCGCCGTTGAGGCGCATGTCGCGCAAATCTGCGCCGGCGAGACTGTCTCCATCGATGGTGGTGAGCACCTCACCCGTGTCTTTGTGCTTGATATCGATCATCGTCCGGGTCCCCGTTATGTCCTCCTCCATCACAGGAATCTAGCACAGCGCCCTGTGCCTGCGATGCCCCTGAGGGCCCTGCCGCCATGCGCTATGCTAAGCGGCCCTTCCGCCCGGGCGAGTGGCAGGCTGCCCCGATGGCGATAGGACACCACCAAGCACCAACACCGAGGAGTGGACCATGAAGATCGAGACCAAGGCCATCCACGCCGGCTTCCAGCCAGACCCCACCACCAAGTCCGTGGCCACGCCCATCTACCAGACCACCAGCTACGCCTTCGACGACACCCAGCACGGCGCGGACCTGTTCGACCTCAAGGTCCAGGGCAACATCTACACCCGCATCATGAACCCCACCAGCGATGTGCTGGAGCAGCGGGTGGCGGCCATGGAGGGTGGCGTGGGTGCGCTGGCGTTGGCGTCGGGCATGTCGGCGGTGACCTACTCGATCTTTACCATCGCCGAGGCGGGCGACAACATCGTCGCCACCACCACCCTCTACGGCGGCACTTATAACCTCTTCGCACACACGCTGCCGCGGCTCGGCATCGAGGTGCGCATGGTCGCCCCCAACGACATCGACGCCATGGCGGCGAAGATCGACGGAAAGACCAAGGCGGTCTTCTGCGAGTCCATCGGCAATCCGGCGGGCAACGTGGCGGACCTGAAGGCCATCGCCGACATGGCCCACAGCCACGGCGTGCCGGTGATCGTCGACAACACCGTGCCGAGCCCGTACCTGTGCCGGCCCTTCGAGCACGACTGCGACATCGTCGTGCATGCGCTCACCAAGTACATGGGCGGCCATGGCACCACCATCGGCGGCGTGCTGGTGGACTCCGGCAAATTCCCCTGGGCGCAGCACGCCGAGCGCTTCTCGATGCTGAACGAGCCGGATGTGTCCTACCATGGCGTGGTCTACACCGAGGCGCTTGGGCCGGCGGCCTATATCGGCCGCGCCCGGGTGGTGCCGCTGCGCAACATGGGCAGTGCCATTTCGCCGTTTAACAGCTTCCTGGTGCTCCAGGGCATCGAGACCTTGCCCGTGCGCATGGACCGCCACTGCGAGAACGCACTCAAGGTCGCCGAATACCTGAAGGCCCACGACAAGGTGGAATGGGTGCGCTACGCGGGCCTGCCGGACAGCCCGGACTATCCGCTGGTACAAAAGTACATGGACGGCGGCAAGGCCAGCTCCATTCTCTCCTTCGGCATTCGATCAGGGAAAGGGGGCGGCCGCGAGGCCGGCGCCCAATTCATCGACGCCCTCCAGCTCGCCGTGCGCCTGGTGAATATTGGCGACGCCAAGACCCTGGCCTGCCATCCGGCGACCACGACCCATCGCCAGCTCTCCGCCGACGAGCTTGCCAGCGCCGGCGTCTCCGAGGACCTGGTGCGGCTCTCCATCGGCATCGAGCACGTCGACGACATCATTGCGGACCTGGATCAGGCGTTGGCGGCGGCGGGATAACCGCGGCGTGACGGATGTCGTTCCGCGGCGATGGCTGAGTCGGCGTATTCGTGAGCCAAGGCAGGCGGGCGACACCACGGCCTCTACCGGCGCTATCGTGATGACCCTGAGCACTTGCGAGCGGCCGGAAAAGGGGTCAGTGCGGCCTGGCAAGGCCGCGTGTTCTAGCGGGTGAGAGTCCCGCCTGGGTAATCGTGAGCCGCGAGCCCAGTATCGAGCCTTGCGGCGCGGGTGGTAACAGCCGTGTCGATGCGTAGGCCAGATAA
>NZ_NRRV01000077.1 GCF_016583825.1 Thiohalocapsa halophila
ACCCCGCACTTCCCCCCCCGCCGCCTAAGCCAACACCTCCGCCGACGCCCGCCACGACAGCCCGAAAGCCTCCGCCACGCCCGCGTGGGTCAGCTCGCCGGCCAGAACGTTCGCCGCCGTGCCCAGTGCGGGATGCGCCGCGGCAGCACCGACACCGCCGTCCGCGAGCAACTCCGCCAACAGCTCGACATAAGGCTTGGTGGCATTGGTCAGCGCAAAGGTCGCCGTGCGCGGCACGGCACCCGGGATGTTGGCGACGCAGTAGTGCACCACACCGTCGACGACATAGGTGGGCTCGGCATGGGTCGTCGGCCGGCTGGTCTCGAAGCAGCCGCCCTGGTCGATGGCCACGTCCACCAGCACCGGGCCGTCGTCCTGCATCAGCGCCAGGTCCGCGCGGCGGATCAGCACCGGCGCCCGCCCGCCGCTGACCAAGACCGCCCCGATCACCAAGTCCGCGGCAGGCAGCAGCTCCCGCAGGGCATGGCGGGTGCTGGCCAGGGTCGTGACATTGGCCGGCAGGATATCGGCCAGGTGGCGCAGGCGGTCCAGGTCGATATCCATGACCACCACATTGGCGCCCAGGCCGGCGGCCATCTTCGCCGCCTCGGTGCCGACGCTGCCGCCCCCGAGCACCAGCACCTTCGCTGGCAGCACGCCCGGAACACCGCCCAGCAGCAGACCGCGGCCGCCATTGTGGGCCTCCAGATAGAAGGCGCCGGCCTGCACGGCCATGCGTCCGGCCACCTCGCTCATGGGCGCCAGTAGCGGCAGGCGGCCGTCGACGGTCAGCGTCTCGTAGGCGAAGCAATGCGCGCCACTGGCCAGCATCGCGTCCGTCAGCGGGCGGCTGGCGGCGAGGTGGAAATAGGTAAAGACCACCTGGCCCGGGCGGATCAGCGGATACTCCTGTGCCAGCGGCTCCTTGACCTTCACCACCAGCTCAGCGGCAGCCCAAACCGAGCCCGCGTCCTCGACCAGCTCAGCGCCCGCGGCCTCGAACTGTGCATTGATGATGCCCGCACCTTCTCCGGCGCCCGCCTGCACCAACAGCCGGTGCCCCGCTTCCACCAGGTCGTGCACCATCGCCGGCACCGCGGCCACGCGCCGCTCCTGGGGTTTGATCTCTTTGGGGATGCCGATGATCATGGCCTCTCCAGGCTTGTCCGAGCGTCTCGCGCGTCGAGTATGAACCGGGCTCATGCGATGAGCCACCGGCGAGACCAGACTACGCATGGTCATCCTTGCCGCCAGTCAGCACAGTCGTTGGTCGTGTCTCGCCGGCGCAAGGCCATGCAAGCGAGTCCCCATGGCGCCGGTCAGAGCCCATCGTCACAGCATTATGCACCCCAGCACCCAAGCCCAAGCCCTGCGTCAGCTCCGTCAGCAGCCCACCTGGAAGCTGCTGTCGGCGGAGAACGGCCCAGCGGTGATGGCGCTGATCCAGGCGCACCTGCTGGAGGGCCCCAGGCGGCTGCCGGCGTCGCTGCTGGTGGAGCGCCTCGGCCGCGACCTGGAGCGCTTCCGCGCCGAGGGCTGGGACCTGCCGCAGCCGGCGAGCGCCTACCTGGCGGACTGGCTCGCGGCGGGCTGGCTGGAGCGCGGCCTGTCTGCGGATGGCGAGGAGGAGTACGAGGCCAGCGCCGCGGCGGCACAGGCGATCCGCTTTGCGCAGGACCTGTCGTCCCAACGTACCGTCGCCACCGAGAGCCGGCTCGGCCTGGTCATCGGTCAGCTCGCGCAGCTCGCCGAAGAAACCGAGCCGGACCCGGCCATCCGCGCCGAGCGCCTGCTGCGCGAGCGCGAGCGCCTGGACGCCCGCATCGCCGCCGTCCGTGCCGGGCGCCTGGAGCCGCTGCCCGCGGACCGGGCGCTGGAGCGGCTCAAGGAGATCCTTTCCTTGAGCGACGAGCTGGCGTCGGACTTCCGACGCGTGCGCGACGACTTCCGCACCCTGAACCGGGACCTGCGCGAGCGCATCGTCGACAACGACGGCAGCCGCGGCGACGTGCTCGACGCCGTCTTTGCCGATGTCGACCTCATCGCCGACAGCGACGCCGGCAAGACCTTCCGCGCCTTCTGGCGCCTGCTCACCGACCCGCAGCAGAGCGGCGAGCTGGAGGCGGCGCTGGAGGCCGTTCTGGGCCGAGACTTCGCCGGGCGCCTGAGCCGCCGCGAGCGCCGCGACCTGTCCGGCCTCACCGGCACCCTGCTGAGCCGCGGCGGCGAGGTGCACGACGTGCTGTATCAGTTCGCCCGCGGCCTGAAGCAGTTCGTGCAGAGCCGCGAGTACCGCGAGCAGCGGCGCATAAGCACGCTCGTCAAGACGGCCCAGCGCCGCTCCCTGGCCGTCAAGGACCGGCTGCGCCCGCAGCAGTCCATCGGCCGCGATCTCACCCTATCCAGCGCCCGGCTGCGCTCCGTGGCGCAGCTGCGCCTGCACGACCCGAGCCTGGATGCCGTGGACGCACGCATGGACGACGCCGCCGAGTCCGTCATCGACCTGGACGCCATCGCCGGCCTGGTGGCGCAGTCCGAGATCGACTTCCGCACCCTGGAAGAGCACATCGCCGCGCTGCTCGCCGCCCGCGGCCAGGTCACCGTGGCCGAGCTGCTCGCCGAGTACCCCGCCGAGCAGGGCCTCGGCACCGTTGTCGGCTACCTGGCGCTCGGCCTGCGCGACGGCATCGTCGCCGAGGGGACGGACCGGGTGAGCTGGCTGGGGCGGGACGGCATCGCGCGCTCGGCGCGGATTCCGCGGGTCTACTTCGTGAGCGTGGCTGACCCGAGCGCCGGTTTCGACAGCAGCCGCAGCGGAGTCATAACGGATGAGCACGCATCACGATGATCGGTCACCGACGCGGCCGAGGCCGCCGTTCGCGGGGCGCGCCGGTACCGCGCCCGGCACCACGCCGGAGGAAATCGCGGGGTGCGACGGCTTTGTGCCGACCAGGGCACCGCTGAACCGCGGGCGCCGACGCAAACAGGAGTCGCCACGAGCGCCGCGTCAGCCTCACGGCCCCACACGATGCAGGGCGGGCTCCACCTGCATGGCCCGCAAGCCCGACTCCCGCGCGGTCGTGCCCGCATGCCCCGCGGTGCTCAACAACGGCTTGGCGATCAGACTCAGTGCCATGAGCAGGTACAACATCCCGACCAGGCGATCCCGCCACGGCTCTCGGACCAGATGTGCGAGCAGGTGGAGGAGCGCGAGGGCGGTGTAGCAGACGAGCTTGATTTGTCGCCTTGCGAAGATAGAATCTTTGGTAAGGCGATACACCGGGTCAGCTCCAACATGCTGATTACCATCACCAGCAAGCGACAAGCGACCTTTCCGGCCAAGGTGCTGGACGCCCTGGGCGCCAAGCCCGGGGATCGGCTGGAGCTGATCGAAACCCCGGATGGTTTCCTGTTGCGTGCCAGGCGCATCGATCCCGCGCGACTCGCGCCGCTGCGCGGGAAGCTCCGACGCGGCCGCGGCAGCTTCGACATCGAGACCTTCCGCGACGAGCCCCATGACCCAGCGCTTCGGGATTGACACCTCCATCCTCGTAAGCCTTGCCACCGGCGATCCGGAAAACCTCTACGACCACTGCGTCGAGCGCCTGACCGCGCTGATCGAGTCGGAAGGCGCGGAGGTCTTTGCCTCCAACCAGGTCATCGGCGAGGCCTATATCGCTTTGCAGCACCACTACGGTGTGACCAAGGCTGAGGCTCGGGAGGGGCTTGCGAGGCTGCTGCAGAGCGGATTGGTTGCACCGCAGAACGGTCGAGCCGTCATCGAGGTCCTCGGTGAGCAGGGTGGCTGCGGACTCCTGGACCGGCTGATCGCGGACGACTACCGTCGCGCCGATCTGCTCACCCTCACCCTGGATCGCAAGATGGCCAAGCTGGCCGACGCCCGCCTACTCTAGCACCACTGGGCGGCCGAGCAGGGGCTGGGGTCCGCGACGATGAACCGGGCTCACGCAATGAGCCACCGGCCGGCACACACTGCTCTCCCAAGGCATCGCCTGCAAGCCGGCGCCGCCCTTGACGCCGCCGGTCGGCACCGGGGATGGTGGGGCGATCGACATAGAGCAGCTTGCAGCATGGCGGATATGACGAGCACGATAGAGGACTGGATGCGCGCGGATCGCGATGATGTCTTCGCCGAGCCGGCCACTGACCCGCAGGCGCACGTGGACGAGGCGCACACTGCTGGCCAGCTCTACCCCGGCGACACCGGCCAGCTACCGGAGGCGGCCCGGCGCGCGCTGGTGCAGCTGCTGTCCGGCCCGGCGTTGGAGCAGCGCCGCCATCCGCGGCTGTGGCCGGCGCTGTTGCAGCACGAGGCGGCTATCCGCTCGCGGCTTGCCGATCTGTTCCTGGAGCTGATCCTGGACGCGGACCGCGGCATCGCCTTCACCCGCCAGGCGGACACCGGGGAGCTGGAGACGCCGATCCTGCTGCGCCGCTCGCCGCTCACCTTCATCGACTCGGTGCTGTTGTTGTACCTGCGCCAGGTGCTGGTGGACGCGGAGCTGCGCGGCGAGCCGGCGCTGGTGGATCGCGATGAGCTGGCGGATCAGCTGCGCCTCTACGAGCCCGCCGACAACACCGACCGCGCCGGCTTCGAGAAGCGCATCACCGCCGCCATCGAGAAGGCGAAGAAGAACAGCCTGCTCGCGGCGCTGAAGGGCAATGCGGACCGCTTTGAGGTCTCGGCGAGCCTGAAGCTGATCTTCGGGCCGGAGGAGGTGGAGCAGTTGACCGCCATCTATCAGGAGATGGCCGCCGGGCCAGGCGAGGAGGGCGCGCAATGATTGCTCCGGGCCACCGGCACCGCGACGTGGCTAGAATTGTGCCGAATCGATCCGCCCCATTCGTGCGCCGGAAAATCTGGTCTTGGAACGACGAAAAGCGCGAAACACGCGAAAGGAGCGGCTTGACGACTGGTTCCAGCGTGCCCTTTTTCGCGCCTTTCGCGTGTTTCGTAGTTGCTTGTTCCGTCGTTGCTCAGTTGATACGAGGGCCGCGCTGTGAGTGAGCTCCAACACAGGCCGGACAGCGGCGCAGCCCAGACTCCCGCCGCGTCCTCCGGCCAGACTCCGGCCTGGCACGACCCAGACCGCCGCGAGCAATTCCGCCTCGCCAAGCTCAGCCTGTTCAACTGGGGCACCTTCGCCGGGCTCCACGAAGTGCCCGTTGCACCGGATGGCTTTCTCATCGTCGGCCGCTCCGGCTCCGGCAAGTCGACGCTGCTGGATGCCTACACGGCGCTGCTGATCCCGCCGCGCTGGACCAGCTTCAACGCCGCCGCCCGCGAGGGGGACCGCTCGCGCACCGACCGCAACCTGGTGACCTATGTACGCGGCGCCTGGGCGGACCAGTCCAGCGCCGACACCGGCGAGATCGCCTCGCGCACCCTGCGCGCCGGCACCACCTGGTCCGCGCTCGCCGCCGAGTATGCCGACGGCGACGGGTCCGTGGTGACCTTGGTGCAGGTGTTCTGGCTCCGCGGCAGCGGCAACGCGACCCAGGACCTGCGGCGCCACTACATGATCGCGGACCGGCCCTTCGACCTGCGCCGGGAGCTGGCCGGCTTCGCCGAGGACCTGGACTTGCGCGGCCTCAAGCGCGACCTGCCCGACGTCAGCCACTTCAGCGAGTACGCCCGCTACGGCGAGCGCCTGCGCATGCTGCTGCGCATCGACTCGGAAATGGCGCTGAAGCTGCTGCACAAAACGCAGTCCGCCAAGAACCTAGGCGATCTCAACAGCTTTCTGCGGGAGTTCATGCTGGACCCGCCGCGCACCTTCGAGGTGGCCGACCGCCTGGTGGAGGAGTTCGGCGAGCTGGACCAGGCCCACCGCGCCGTGGTCACGGCCAGGGAGCAGATCGAGGTACTGACCCCGGCCCGCGCGGCGCACGCCGCCCACGAGGAGACCGAGCAGCAGCTCGTGGATCTGGACCGCCAGCTGCACGCCATCGACCCCTACCTCAAGCAGCGCCGCCGCGCGCTGCTGGAAGCGGACCTGGCCCGGCTCGACAGCGAGGACCGGGCGCTCGCGGACCGCGAGACGGCCCAGCAGGCCCGGGTCGATCAGGAGCACACCCAGCTGGAGCGCCTGCGCGAGCGCCACCACGCCCAGGGCGGCGGGCGCATCGAGCAGCTGACCCGCGACATCGCCCAGGCGGAGCGCGAGCGCGAGCGCCGGCTCGGCACCCGCCAGGAGGCGGAGCGGCTCTGTCGCAACCTGGACTGGACCCTGCCGGAGTCACCAGAGGGTCTCGCCGCGCTCACCGACCGCGCCCGCGACATCGTCGAGCGCTGGCAGCAGCAGCAGGACGAGACCGAGCAAGAGCGCGATGGCGTCCGCGACCGCCACAAGGCCGTGGTGGCCGAGCTGGACGAGGCCGAGGCGGAGCTCGCCGCCCTGCTGCGCCAGCCCTCCAACATCCCGGCGCGCATGCTGGCGCTGCGGGCGCAGATCGCAGACGGCCTGGGCCTCGCCGAAGAGGCCCTGCCCTTCGTCGGCGAGCTGGTGCAGGTGCGGCCGGAGGCCGCCGAATGGCGCGGTGCCATCGAGCGTGTGCTGCACAACTTCGCGCTGTCTCTCATCGTCGATGAGCGCCACTACGGCGCTGTCTCCCGCATCATCAACGAGACCCATCTCGGCCAGCGGCTGGTCTACCACCGCGTCGAGCGGGAGGCGCCGCGCACCACCCGGCGGCTCGGGCCGGACTCCCTGGTGGCCAAGCTGGAGCTCAAGACCTCGCCCTACCGGGACTGGCTCTTCGATGAGCTGAGCCGGCGCTTCGACTACCAGTGCGCCGCCAGCTTGAGCGCCTTCCGCGGCGCCGAGCGCGCCGTCACCCTCGCCGGCCAGGTCAAGCACAACCGCGGCCGCCACGAGAAGGACGACCGCCACCGCATCGACGACCAAAAACGCTGGGTGCTCGGCTTCGACAACCGCGACAAGCTGGCGCTGTTCCGGCAGACGGTAGAGCGGCTCCAGGCCGAGCGCACCAAGCTCGATGGGCAGCTCAAGGCGCTCGCCGCCCGCCGCGACCAGGCGGGCCAGCAGGCGCTCTCCTGCCGCCAGCTCATGAACCTGCGCTGGGAGGACTTGGACGTCGCGGCCCAGCTCAGGCTCATCGACGGCCTACAGGCGGAGCTGCGTGCGCTGCGCGACGCCAACCACGACCTCGCCGAGCTGGGCCGGCAGATCGAGGCGGCCAAGGCGGCGCTGCGCGAGGCGGAGACGGCCCTCGCCGAGCTGCGCGGGCAGCGCGCCGATATCGGGCGCCGCCGCAATGCGCACAACCTGGCCCTGGCGGAGCTGGATCGGGAGCTGGCCGAGGTGACCATCGAGCCGGCGCCACTCGAGGCCCTCACCGCGCGCTTCGAGGCCCCCCAAGCGGCACTGACCCTCGCCAACCTCGACAGCCGCGCCCGCCACGTGGAGCGCGAGCTGCGCGAGGAGCGCAGCGCTGCGGAGCAGGCGCGCAATCAGCACGCGCGGGTCATGGAGCGCCAGTTCGGCGCCTTCAAGCGCGGCTGGCCCATGGCGGCGGGGGATCTCGACGAGACCCTGGCCTCGGCACCCGAGTACCTCAAGCTCCTCACCCGCATCGAGCAAGACGGCCTGCCGCGCTTCGAAGAGCGCTTCGCCGCGCTGCTCAAGGACCAGAGCACCGAGAACCTCGCCGCGCTGAACCGCCACGTGGACGAGACCCGCCGGCAGATCCGCGAGCGCATGGCGCTCGTCAACGACGGCCTCGCCGAGGCCGAGTTCAACACCGGCACGCACCTGCAAATCCAGGTGAGCGAGCGCCAGCTGCCCGACGTGCTTACTTTCCGCGAGCAAGTGCGCGCGGTGCTGGAGCACGTCTGGACCGCGGCGCTCGACACCGCGGATGCCGAGGCCCGCTTCAAGACCCTCTCCGGCATCGTCGCCCGCCTGGCCGGCCAGGAGCCGGACGACAAGCGCTGGCGCCAACAGGTGCTGGACGTGCGCCTGCACGTGGAGTTCATCGGCCGGGAGCTGGATGCCGACGGCCGCGAGGTGGAGGTGTATCGCTCCGGCGCCGGCAAGTCCGGCGGCCAGCGCGAGAAGCTGGCCACGACATGCCTGGCGGCGGCGCTGCGCTACCAGCTCGGCGGCTCGGACCGGCACGGCGACGGCGGCCTGCCGCTGTATGCCCCGGTGATCCTGGACGAGGCCTTCGGCAAGGCGGACAACGAGTTCACCGAGCTTGCCATGCGCATCTTCGAGCGCTTCGGCTTCCAGATGATCGTCGCCACGCCGCTGAAGTCCGTGATGACCCTGGAGCCCTTCATCGGCGGCGCCTGCTTCGTGGACATCCGCGACCGCAAGCATTCGACGACGCTGCAGATCGCCTACGACCACGAGCGCAAGCGCCTGGCGCTGCCGGAGCGCCGTGCGCAGGGGCCGTCGCCGCAGCCGGCGGATGCCGAGGCCCCGGAGCCGGCCCAGACCTGGGCGACAGCGCCGGCACCGACCGACGACCCGCCGCCGGCGCCGCTCCCGGGCGCCGAGCACCCGCACGAGCGCCGCGATGGCCGCCTCAGGTCGGCTTGACCCGGCCGCCGTCACCACCCTACTGCGCAAGCGCTGGCGGGGCGGCCACCGGCGCTGGCTCGACGCCGCGGGCAGCTGGCCGCTCACCATCCTGCTGCACCCGCCGACGGAGCGGGAAACGGCGCGGGATCTCGCCGGGGTGCGCGACTGGATCGAGCGCTGGACGGCGGTCGATACCGACCCCGCACGCCCCGGCGAGCTGATCTGGACCGAGCGCCAATGGCCCGGCCTCGGCCGGCAGCGGCTGCCGGAGCGGCTGCTGCTGACGGGGCCGGAGCAGGTGGCGGTGTGGGTTGGTGAGCAGGCGCGGTGGCTGCGGGCGCAGGAGCGGGCGGCAGGCCTGCGGCGGGTGATGGCGGCGCCTACCATGGCCGTGGATCAGGATGCGGTGTCGGCGTCGTCCGAGGATCGAGCTCCATTAGACGCCGCCGGCCGGGCGCTCGGCTTCGGGCGCCACTTCGACTGGCTCGCCGACGCGCCGGCCGTGGACTTCGAGCGGCTCCTGGCAGTGCTGCGCTGGCTTCAGGAGCACCCCGACTCCGGGCTCTACGTCCGCCAGCTGCCGATCCCCGGCATCGACACCAAGTGGATCGGCGCCAACCGCGGCCGGCTCGTGGACCTGTTGGGGCAACAGCAAAGGCAGGCCGCGGACACCGGGGACACCGCGGGCACCGACCTCCATGCGCTGGCCGGCCTGCGGCGCGAGCCGGACCTGCTGCGCATCCGCATGCTCGACCCGGACCTGCGCGCCGCCGTCGGCGGCCTGGGCGACATTACGGCACCCGTCGAGCAGATCGCCGCCCTACCCCTGCGCCCGGCTCGCGCCTTCCTCGTCGAGAACCTGCAAACCGGCCTCGCCTTCGACGACCTGCCGGGCGCCGTCTGCTGCATGGCCCGCGGCTATGCCGTCGAGGCCTACGCCGCCATCCCCTGGCTCAGGGGCCGCCCCTGCCATTACTGGGGTGACCTCGACACCCACGGCTTTGCGATCCTCAGCCGCCTGCGCCAACATCTGCCGGATGTGCACTCTTTGCTCATGGACGAGGCGACCCTGCTGCGCCATCGCGACCTGTGGCAACGCGAGGAGAAGCCCGCGGCGGGGCCGCTCGCAGGGCTCTCGCCCGAGGAGGAGGCGGTTGTCGAGGGCCTGCTTACGGACCGCTGGGGCGAGCGCGTCCGGCTGGAGCAGGAGCGGATCGACTGGGAGTACGCTCGGACGCAAATCAGCGGAACGCTCACGAGCCGGGCCGGGAGCCGCTAGGCTTTCGCCACGCCATGACAGGGTCGAGCCCGGGCATCAGCGATGCGCGTGGGGCAGCTCGGCGCCGAGCCCGCCCCCATGCCCCAGGTGCCGGCCCAAGCTTCAGCAGACGAGAACATGCACACCACCGACATCGAAGCCATCGAGCACGCGCTCGCCGTAAATCGCGGGCACTTTCCGGTGCAAGCCGTACGCGCCGCGATCCAGCAGCGAGAGGCCGTCACCCCGATCCTGCTGGCAGCGCTTGAGGCGGCAGCGGACGACCCGGAAGCCTTGCAGATTGGCGAAACCAAGATGCTGCACATCTACGCCATGTATCTGCTGGCCCAGTTTCGCGAAAAGGCCGCCTATCCCCTCCTGGTCAGGTTCTTCTCCGTGCCGGGCGAGCTGACCCTGGACCTCACCGGCGATGTCGTAACCGAGGACCTGAGGCGCATCTTGGCCTCCGTCTGCGACGACGATCTCGCACCCATACAACGGATGATCGAGGACCCGACCGTCAACGAGTACGTCCGCAGCGCCTGCCTGAAGGCGCTGGCCATCCTGGTCGGCGAAGGCCGAGTGCCCCGGGAGCAAGTGATGGGCTACTTCGCGAGCCTGTATCGCGAGAAGCTCCCGCGCGACGATGGCTTGGTCTGGACGGCGCTCGTTACCGCCAGCCTCGACCTGCATCCGCAAGAGCTGATCGGCGACATCGAGCAGGCCTACGCAGACGGCCTTATCGAGACCTTCTTCGTCCGCTTGGAAGACGTGCGGCGGATCCTCGGCGAGGACAGAGACCAGGTCATGCGCAAGGCACGCGAGCGAAGCCGAGGTCTCATCGACGACACCATCGTCGAGATGCGCGGCTGGGCCTGCTTCCGCAGACCGGAGGCGGCCCCGAAGCCGTCGGACGTGATCGCAGCGACCCGGCCCGCCGTCCGTGGCCAGAAGATCGGGCGCAACGACCCCTGCCCCTGCGGCAGCGGCAAGAAATACAAGAAGTGCTGCATGCGCTGAGCGCTGCGCGTGCCGGCGGATCGAGCCTGTCCCAGCCGGTCCAGTTCTTGCCCTTGGACGGTTGGACTGGTGGAACAGAACGCCGCGGTCCGCAAGCGCCGCCGATCGTCCCCGACCCCGCCAATTGCAGGGTGCAGCATGGCTCAGCAGATGAAAACCGTCCTCGACTGGTCCGCCTACCAAGTGGACCAGGCCCGCGGCGAGGCCCGCCGGCTGGTCGATGCCCTGCTGCCCCATGCCCGCGCCGGGCGCTGGATCCTCGGATTGGAGCCGTCCTGCCTGCTCAGCCTGCGGGACGACTACCCGGCGCTCGGCCTCGGCGACGCGGCACGGGAAGTGACCGAGAAGAGCCTCTTGCTGGAGGAATTCCTGGCCAAGGAGCTGATGGCCAAGCGCCTGCATCTGCCGCTCACCGAGACCGCCACCGGCAGCGGCGTCGCGGAGACCCTGGTCCACGGCCACTGCCACCAGAAGGCCGTCGGCGCCATGAAGTCCATGCGCCGAGTCCTCAAGCTCCTGCCCGGCCCACAGCCCGAGATCATCGACGCCGGCTGCTGCGGCATGGCCGGCACCTTCGGGCTGGAGTGCGAGCACGCGGACCTGTCGCGGCAGATGGCCGACTTGGCGCTCACCCCGCGGCTCGCGGCCAGCCCCGACGCCACCGTCATCGCCAACGGCTTCTCCTACCGCCAGCAGATCCGGGCGCGCACCGGTCATCGGCCCGAGCACCTCGCGCAGGTGCTCGCGCGGACGCTCGCGCGGGCAATGGCGGCGCGGGAGAGCCAATCGCGTGCATCGCAGCGTGGGGCGACCTCCGCCGCAGCACCCCGCTAGCGCCATGGGGCGCGCAGGCCGCAGGCTCGCCCGGCTATCCTCCCGCTCGTCCGCATGCGCATGCAGGATTGCCAATCAATCGGTCCCTCCTTGGTCAGCCTGACGATCATCAATCAGCGTATCGGCCGCGAGCGATATGCTGTGTTGTTGTCGCCCCCTGGCGCACCGCAGCAGGTCCAAAGACCGCAGGAGACACAGCATGCCCCGCCGCACACCGGCCCTCGTCGCCGGCGCACTGACGCTCGCCCTCTCCCTGTCCGCGTCGGCCGCAACCTGGCAGGCCCTGCCGGACACGCCGCCCAGCCCGGCGGACAACCCGCAGAGTCCGGCCAAGGTGGCGCTCGGCAAGGCACTCTATTTCGACCCGCGCTTTTCGGCGGACGGCAACATCTCCTGCAACTCCCGCCACAACGTGATGGCGGGCGGCGACGACAATCGGCCCAATTCCATCGGCTTCCACGACGCCCGCGGCGAGCGCAGCGCGCCGACGGTCTGGAACGCTGCGTTTCATTCCGTGCAGTTTTGGGACGGCCGTGCGGCGACGCTGGAGGATCAGGCCAAGGGTCCGGTGGTGAACCCCGTCGAAATGGGCATGCCGGACCTGGACGCGGCCATGGCACGCCTGAAGCAAATCGACGGCTACAAACCGATGTTCGAGGCCGCCTTCCCGGACGACCCCAACCCGATCACCGCGGACAACGCCGCCAAGGCCGTCGCCGCCTTCGAGCGCACGCTCATCACCCCGAACAGTCCCTACGACCGCTTCGTCGAGGGTGACTTCACGGCCATGACCGAGCAGCAGGTGCGGGGATTGGTGACCTTCGCCGAGCTCGGCTGCACCGCCTGCCACGCTGGGCCCAATTTCAACGGCCCGAAGCTGCCCACCGGCACGGGCTTTTATCAGAGGTTCCCGACCATCTCCGGCAGCGTCTATGAGGCCAAGTACGACCTCACCGCGGATACCGGCCGGCACGCCGCCACCGGCGTTGATGCCGACAAGTACCTGTGGCGGGTGCCGACGCTGCGCAACGTCGCCCTCTCCGCCCCCTACTTCCACAACGGCGCCGTGCCGACGCTGGACGAGGCCGTGCGCGTCATGGCCAAGACCCAGCTCGGCAAGGACCTCAGCGACGCGCAGGCAGCGGACCTCGTGGCCTTTCTGAACGCGCTGACCGGCGAGTTCCCAGAGATCGCCATGCCGCGCCTGCCCGGCACACCCGGCAGGAGCGTGATCCCCGCCGCAGATGCGCATGCGTCGGCAAGTCCGTCAGACTGATTGCCGGCAGCATCTGAGCCAGCGGCCCCGAATGCCGGCAGACCCGAGTCCCTGAGGCCGGCCTCTGCTGGCAACGCTTCGACTACCCGGCGCGAGCGCGGGAACCCTGTTTCCGGGCGCGGCGCCGCAGCCCGGCGGGCACTGCGAACGATGCCGCGCATCCGGCCTTTGCAATCAACACCCCGCTTGCGCTAGAACCGAGCCAAACCGTTCCCCAACGCAACTCGCAACCGGAGGCACCATGGAGGCCCTCAAGCTCGCCACCATCGACGATCTCCTCAGCAGCCCGGACGAGGACCTGGAGCTGATCAACGGCGACATCGTCCGCCGGCCGATGACGCGGCCGCTGCATGGCCGCGCACAGGGCAACACCCGTGAGGAGCTCGGCTGGTTCAATCGGCGCGGTGGCCCCGACGGCTGGTGGATCATCACGGAAGCCAGCGTCGCCTACGAGCGCAATGAATGCCCCTCCCACGATCTGGCCGGATGGCGCAAGTCCAGGCTACCGACCTTGCCGGAAGGCCTGATCGACCTGCCGCCGGACTGGGTCTGCGAGATCGTTTCACCCGGGCATGAGCGCAAGGACACGCAGCAGATCCCGTTGCTGCTGCAGCGCCACCAAGTGCCCTTCTATTGGCTCATCTGGCCGGAGGAGCGCAAGCTCGTCGCGCATGAGTTGCAAGCGGGCAGCTTCCGGGTGATTGCCACCCTGGACCACCGGCGAAATGCCCGGGTTCCGCCCTTCGAGGAGATGGAGCTGGATCTGGGCTATATCCTGGCGGGCGCGCCAGGCGCGGGGTCGTCGGAGCCTTAGTCTCAGTCGAAATCCGGACGCATCACGAGACTTTGTTTGAGCGGAGATCCACATGCCCACCCGCATCTATCTCGTCCGCCACGGCGCCACCGAGCTGACCGCCGAGGACCGCTTCGCCGGCGCCACCGATGTCTCGCTGTCCGAAGAGGGCCGGGGCCAGGTGTCGGCGCTGGCGGAGCGGCTGCGCTGCGACACCCTCGATGCCGTCTACGCGAGCCCCATGGGCCGCACCCTGGAGACGGCGCGCATCATCGCCCAACCCCACGCCGTGGAGCCGTTGACGGAGCCCGACCTGCGCGAGATCGACTACGGCCACTGGGAGGGCAAGACCCGCGACGAGGTGGAGACGGGCTACCCGGACGAGTACGAGGCCTGGCAGGAAGACCCGCTGACCATCGCGCCCGCCGGCGGCGAGTCCGGCATCCAGGTGCTGGCGCGGGCGCTGCCGGTGATGCGCCGCATCGTGCAGCAGCATGAGCGCCGCTCGGTGCTGGTGGTGTCGCACAAGGGGACCAACCGGCTGCTGGTGAGCAGCCTCTTGGGCTTCGATGCCCGCGGCTACCGGGACCGACTCGACCAGAGCCCGGCGGCGCTGACCATCCTGGACTTCGCGAGCGTGACCCGGGCGCGGCTGCGGGTGTTCAACGACGTCTCCCACTACGGAGGCGTGCCGCCGCGGGTGCTGCAGCGCCGGCTCTCGCGTTGGTGGAGCCGACCGGGTCCTTGACGGCTCGAGCGCCCAGCATCACGCCATGGCCCCAACAGGAGCGCTGCACGGAGTTGCCGACGCGGCCAGTGCGACACACGAGGCTCCAGGTTCTGCGTCACCACGACAATCCGGTGCACCACCGCCTGCGGTGCGCGCGCCGTGAAGAGAGCTATAAGAGCCGCGTTGTCCGTTGCAGCGGCGCCCCCGTGACGCCATCGCATGGATTGCGGGATACTGCGGCGTCCGGCGCAGACCCCGCCGGCACCGGCACACAGGCAGACGACAAAGCACCATGCAGTGGGAACCCGTGATCGGGCTGGAGATCCACACCCAGCTCGCGACTGAATCCAAGATCTTCTCCGGCGCCGCCACCGCCTTCGGCGCCGCCCCCAACACCCAGGCCTGCGCCGTGGACTTGGGCTTCCCCGGCGTGCTGCCGGTGCTGAACGCGGGCGCCGTGCGCCGAGCCGTGCAGTTCGGCCGCGCCGTCGGCGCCGAGATCGCGCCGCGCTCGGTGTTCGCGCGCAAGAACTACTTCTACCCGGACCTGCCGAAGGGCTATCAGATCAGCCAGTACGAGCTGCCCATCGTCGGCCGCGGCAATGTCGAGGTCGTCCTGGAGGACGGCAGCGTGAAGACGGTCGGCGTCACCCGCGCCCATCTGGAGGAGGACGCCGGCAAGTCCTTGCACGAGGATTTCCCCGGCGCGCACCGGGGCATGACCGGCATCGATCTCAACCGTGCCGGCACGCCACTGCTGGAGATCGTCTCGGAGCCCGACATGCGCTCGCCGGCAGAGGCCGTCGCCTATGCCCGCAAGATCCACCAGCTGGTGCGCTGGATCGGCATCAGCGACGGCAACATGCAGGAGGGCTCCTTCCGCGTGGACGCCAACATCTCGCTGCGCCCGCTGGGCGAGGAGATGTTCGGCACCCGCACCGAGATCAAGAACATCAACTCCTTTCGCTTCCTGCAAAAGGCGTTGGAGTTCGAGATCGAGCGCCAGATGGACGTGCTGGAGGACGGTGGCACAGTCGTACAAGAGACCCGCCTCTACGACGCCCACAAGGACGAGACCCGCTCCATGCGCACCAAGGAGGAGGCCAACGACTACCGCTACTTCCCGGACCCGGATCTGCTGCCGGTGGAGCTGGACGACGCCTTCATCGACACGGCCACCGCAGACCTGCCGGAGCTGCCGGACGCCATGCGCCACAGGCTGATGGACACCTACGGCCTCAACGACTACGACGCGGCCCTGCTGACATCCAGCCTGCCCATGGCCGCCTATTTCGAGCAGGTCACGGCCGGCTGCGGCGACGCCAAGCAGGCGGCCAACTGGATCACCGGCGCGCTGGCGGCGGCGCTGAACAAGTCGGATGTCGACATCGCCGCGAGCCCGGTCTCCGCCGACGCGCTCGCCGGGCTCATCCAGCGCATCCAGGACGACACCATTTCCGGCAAGATCGCCAAACAGGTGTTCGAGGCCATGTGGGCCGGGGAAGGCGACGCGGATCAGGTCATCGAGGCCAAAGGACTCAAGCAGATCACCGACACCGGCGCCATCGAGGCCATGATCGACGCCATCATCCAGGCCAATCCGCAGCAGGTGGAGCAATACCGGGCGGGCAAGGAGAAGGTGCTCGGGTTCTTTGTCGGCCAGGTCATGAAGCAGAGCCAGGGCAAGGCCAATCCGCAGCAGGTAAATGCCCTGCTGAAGGACAAGCTCAAGGGCTGACCCCCAAGGGCTGACCCTCAGAGTGGCGGCGCCCACTCGGCTCCTGCCACAACCGCCCGCAGGCCGTCTCACCGGAGACGCTCCGCGCTCGGGCGGGGGCTGGGCCGGCCGGCCACTTCGCTTCCGCAGGGCGCCATGATCCGCTACTTCGCCCATCACCCTACCGCCGCGAACATGCTGATGGTGCTGTTCCTGGCGCTGGGGCTGGTGAGCCTGCCGCAGCTCAAGCGCGAGACCTTCCCGGACTTCGCGGCGTCGGAGGTGCAGGTACAGGTGCCCTACCCCGGCGCCACCGCGGAGGACATCGAGAGCGCCATCTGCCGGCCGCTGGAGGACGCCATCACCGGCATCGCGGACCTCCACGAGGTGCGCTGCGAGGCCCGCGAGGGCATGGCCACCGCCGTCGCCGAAATGGCGGAAGGCGCGGACTTCGCGAGATTTCTGGACGACGTCAAGACCGAAGTCGACGGCATCGACAACTTTCCCGAGGACATCGAGACCATCGTCATCACCCAGCTCGGGCGCATGGACCGGGTGGTGTCCATCGCCATCACCGGGCCGATGGCGGACCGGGACCTGAAGGCCTATGCCGAGCAGATGAAGGACCGGCTGCGGGCGCGGCCCGGCATCTCGCAGGTGACGGTCCAGGGCTTCGCCGACAGCCAGCTCCACATCGCCGTGCGCCGGGAGACGCTGCTGGCCTATGGCCTGAGTGTGGACGATGTCCGGCGCGCGGTGGCCGACCAAGGGTTGGACCTGCCCGCCGGCAGCATCGAGAGCCGCGACCGCGAGATCCTGATCCGCTTCGACGACGAGCGCCAGAGCGTGCAGGCCCTAGAGGACCTGGTGGTGGTGGGCGCGGCCGCCGGCGGCGAAGTGCGCCTGGGCGAGCTGGCCCGGGTGACGGACCGCTTCGAGGACCCGGAGGTGCGCATCGAATTCGACGGCCGCCGCGCCGCCGTGCTCCAGGTCACCAAGACCAAGCAGCAGGACACGCTGGACGTGATGGCGGAGGTGGAGGCGTTCCTGGCCGAGGCCCGCGCCACGGCGCCAACCGGCGTGCGCTTCCAACTGACCCAGAACTT
Source organism: Thiohalocapsa halophila (assembly GCF_016583825.1). Classification (GTDB taxonomy): domain Bacteria; phylum Pseudomonadota; class Gammaproteobacteria; order Chromatiales; family Chromatiaceae; genus Thiohalocapsa; species Thiohalocapsa halophila. The sequence goes on from NZ_NRRV01000077.1 coordinate 17,305, forward strand.
GAGCTCCATCGTCGAGGACCGCCTCACCATGCTCGCCACCAACGGGCTCCAGGGGCTCGGGCTGGTATTCCTGGCGATGGCGCTGTTCTTTCGGCTGCGCTTCGCCTTCTGGGTGGCCATGGGTCTGCCGGTGGCCTTTCTGGGCGCGCTCTTCTTCATGGGCGTGCTGGGGCTGTCCGTGAACATGATCAGCATGGTGGCGCTGCTGATCGCGCTCGGCCTGCTCATGGACGACGCCATCGTCATCGCCGAGAACATCGCCACCAAGCTGGCCCAGGGCAAGGACGCCATGACGGCGGCGGTGGCCGGCACCGCGCAGGTGGCACCGGGCGTCATCGCGTCCTTTCTCACCACCGTCGCCGTCTTCGGCCCGCTGGCCTTCCTGTCCGGCGACATCGGCAAGGTGTTGAAGGTGCTGCCGGTGGTGCTGATCCTGGTGCTGGCGGTGAGCCTGGTGGAGGCCTTTCTGATTCTGCCGCGGCACCTGGGCCATGCCCTGAGCGGCCACGAGCGCGATCCGCCGCCGCGCTGGCGGATGCGCTTCGAGCAGGGCATCGACTGGCTGCGCGAGCAGGTGGTGGGCCGAGCCGTGGACGGCGCCATGGCCGGGCGCTATCTCTTCCTCGGCGGCGTCGTGGCCCTGCTCATCGTCACGCTCGCCATGATGGCCGCCGGCGTCGTCAAGTTCCGCGCCTTCCCGGACATCGAAGGGGACGTCATGGAGGCGCGCATCCTGCTGCCCCAGGGCACGCCGCTGTCGCGCACCCAGGCCGTCGTCGCGCAGATCACCACGGCGCTGGAGCAGGTCAACGCCGAATTCGCGCCGGAGCAGCCTGCGGGCCCCGACGGCGAGCCGGCGCCGCTGGTGCAGCAGGTGAGCGTGCGCTACAACACCAACCCCGACGCCTTCGAAGCCGGCCCGCATGTGGCCACCGTCAGCGCGGACCTGCTCACCGCCGAGCGCCGCGCCGGCAGCATGCAGGACTACCTCAACCGCTGGCGCGCGCTCACGGGCCCGGTGGCGGACGTCCTCAGCCTGACCTTCACGGAGCCCACGGTGGGCCCCGGCGGGCGCGACCTGGAGATCCGCCTGTCGGGCAACGACCTGGACCGGCTCAAGGCCGCGGCGGTGGCGCTGCAGGACTGGCTCGCCAGCTACCAGGGCGTGCAGGACATGAGCGACGACCTGCGCCCCGGCAAGCCGGAGGTGACGCTGCGGCTCAAGGACGGCGCCACGTCCCTCGGGGTGACGGCGGCCATGGTGGCGCGGCAGGTGCGCGACGCCTTCCAGGGCGCCCAGGCGCGGGAGATCCAGGTGGGCGCGGGCGTCCACGGCGAGACCTACGAGATCGAAGTGGGCCTCGCGGACGCCGACCGCATGAGCCTGCGCGACCTGCTCGATTTTCGCATCCAGCTGCCCGCCGGCGCCCAGGTGCCGGTGAGCGCGGTCGCCGAGCTAACGGAGTCCCGCGGCTACGCCCGCATCCAGCGCATCGACGGGCGGCGCACCATCACCGTCTACGGCCAGGTGGACGCGGAGACCGCCAACGCCGCCGAGATCGTCGCCGACACCCGCGAGCGCTTCATCCCGGAGCTTCAAGCGCGCTTCCCGGACGTGGACTTCGGCTTCGAGGGCCAGGCCCGGGAGTCCCGGGCCACCGGCGGCTCCATGCTGCGGGGCTTCGGGCTCGGGCTGCTCGGGGTCTTCCTGCTGCTGGCCTTCCAGTTCCGCTCCTGGCTGGAGCCCTTCGCCGTCATGGCGGCCATCCCGCTGGCGCTGGTCGGTGTGGTCGCCGGCCACCTGCTCATGGGCCTGGAGCTGTCCATGCCCAGCATCATGGGCTTCGTGTCCCTGTCCGGCATCGTCGTCAACGACTCCATTCTGCTGGTGGAATTCCTCAAGATCCGTGTGCGCGAAGGCATGTCCGTGCCCGAAGCCGCCCGCCGCGCCAGCCGCGAGCGGTTCAGAGCAGTTCTTCTCACCTCCGTCACCACCATCGCCGGCCTGCTGCCGCTGCTCGCCGAGCGCAGCCTGCAGGCCCAGGTGCTGATCCCGCTGGCCACCAGCATCGTCTTCGGCCTGCTCGCCTCGACGCTGCTGGTGCTGTTCGTGGTGCCGGCGCTGTTCGCCGTCTTCGACGACCTGGGCTGGACCTCGCGGGAGAAGATTCTGGCGGAGAAGGATGGCCCGACCCCGGCACGCCCGGGCTACCTGGTTTCGCGCTAGGGCGGCATCCGTTGTCGGGGCCTGCTGGCGGCGCGTAACCGGCGGGTGCTCGGCGGCCCTGAGCCGAAGCCGTCAGGCCGCATCGGGGCTTTCGTGCTCCCGGCAGATGCGGCTCGCGTCGTCGGCTGACAGCGGCTCACCGGTGAGCTGGCAACGGCTGCCGGCAGCACTCCGCTCGTGGAACCGGCAGCTACCGCAGACCCCGAAGCTCCGGCGTCCGTGGGCAAGCTGCAACGCACGGAGCAGCTCGGTAAGCGCCGCGTCCAACGCGGCGCGGGTGCCGTCGTCCAAACCCGCCGCCGCCTGCTGCAACGTCTGCGCGTAGGCGGCCCGCCCCAAGAGGTCCAACGCCGCGGCAGTGGGTGCGAGGTGCACCACGCGGCGATCCCCGGCATCCGGTTGTTTGGACACCAGTCCCTTGGCCACCAACAGCTTCAGGCTCTGCGACACAGTGCCCTTGGTCTGGCCGAGGAATTCGGCCACGGCGAGCGGGGTGTCGGAGTAGCGATTGCAGGCGGCGAGATAGCGCAGCGTCTGCCAGTGGATGGGTTGCAGCCCCGCTTGCGTCCCGGCGACGCGGGCCTCGCTGCGCAGCAGGTTGCAGAGGCGTTCCAGGGTGTCGTCGATGGGCATGACGCCAGTCTAGTGTGTCATTAGTTTTTTGTCGAAACCTTCTTGACGGGCGACCCAGGGCCGTCTAGGCTCGGATTCCGTATCGACTCGATACTATTTCAACAACAGCCACCGACAGGAGACCACCGCCATGTATCGCAACCTACTCATCGCCAGCGCCGCTGCCCTCGCCCTGGGCGCGTTCGGCACGAACGCCGCCGAGCCGCCTGACTACCCGGGGGACTACCGCAACTGGACCCACGTCAAGTCCATGGTGATCCACCCGGACCACCCGTTGGCGCAGCCCTTCCAAGGCATCCACCACATCTATGCCAACGACACCGCCCGCGCCGGGCTGGCCAGCGGCGACTATGCCGACGGCGCCGTCTTCGTTTTCGATCAGCTGGAGTACAACACCGCCGACAACGCGTCCACCGAGGGCGAGCGCGTGCTGCTCGGCATCATGCTGAAGAACGCCGAGCAGTACGCCGACACCGGCGGCTGGGGCTTCGAGGCCTGGCAAGGCGACAGCCGGACCGCGCGCATGGTCAACGACGGCGGCGCCGGCTGCTACAGCTGCCACGAAGACGTGGCGGAGCGGGGTTACGTGTTTACGCAGTGGCGGGATTGAGGATCAGCGCGTCCAAGCCCGGCCTCGCAGCCGGGGTGCTCATGCTGAGCCGTCTTGACGGGCGCGGGCGGCGAGCCGAGCTAGCCCCGCGGCCCCGCACAGGCAACGGCATTCGGATCGCGACCCGTGCCGGTGGGGCGGAAGCGAGCCGGTGCCAAGGCGTCGTAGTCGGGCTCGAAGCCGGCGGCTATGAGGGTCTCGCGCAGCGGCGACTCCAACGCTGGCTCGCCGTCGATGTGCTGGATGAGCAGGCGCTTGCGCCCGGACGGGATGCGGTGCAGCGCGCTGGCGGCGAGGGCCAGCTCACGGCCGCTGTCCGTGACACTCCCGGGGAAGCTCAAGAGCTGGCGCCCACTGGCTGCCAGGTAGAGCACGGGCTTGCCCGCCACCAGGATGAGCCAGGCGCCGGTGCTGCGCTTAGGCGCCTGCTTGGCGACGCCGGCCCCGCGCCCCGTGGCAGCGGCGTCCCCACCGCGATCAGCCGCGCGCGTGCCGCCGGTGCCCGTGGGAGCGACATCCTTGCCGCGACCCGCCCCGCCTGTGCCTGCCGAGCCCGTGGGAGCGGCATCCTTGCCGCGACTGGCCGCATCCACCACCGCGGTCTCCGGCCACTCCAGCAGGGCGCCAAAAGGATTCGCCGGATCCGCCGCGGGCAGGATGCGCACGTCATCCTCGGTATAGCCGTCCATGGGCTGCTCATCCTCGCGGGCAGCGCGCAGACGCTCGACGGCGCCGGGCAGCGCGAACTGGGCACCGGAGAGGCCCTCGACGAAGTGGCCGCGGCGCACCTGACCGCCCTCCTCCAGCTCCTTCAGCACCTTGTACAGCGGGCCGAAGCCGCCGGGGATGCTCTCGGCGGCGACGGCCTCGCGGCTGACGATGCCGTAGCGCTCCAGCAGCAGGCGGGCGGTGAGCAGGACGCGCTCGGTGTCGGTGATGTCGTCGTCGGCACCGAGCTCCGCCACCAGCGACCAGCGCCCGCCGGCGAGGCCGCCGGACATGCCGGCGCCGCCCCCGCGGCCGAAGCCGCCACTCAGGCCGGCGCGGGCGCTGCGCCGCCCGCCCCGTGCCGAGCGCGTCTGGCCACCGGACCGACCCGCAGCGCCTGCGGACTTGCCCTTGCCGGCGGCGAGTGAGCGCAGCGGCGCAAAGGTGTCGTTGGTGACGAGCCCATCCCAGACCAAGTCCCAGAGCGCGCTGTCGAAGGCCTCCCGGCCGGCGGCGGCGCCGAGGCCGGCACGCTCGATCACCGGCTCCGCGGCGCCTTGCAGATCCATCAGGAAGCAGGCGCCGCGGCGGTGGAGCTGGGCCAAGAATGCATCACGCAGCTCATCCGCCAGGTCATCCGCCGGCTCCTCGGAGCCGCAGACTACGGCATCGGAGCTTCCCCCCGAGGTCGATTGATCTGCACGACAGGCCGTATCCTCATCACCGCGCCCCTCAGCCCTCAGCCCTCCGCCCTTGCGCATCGCCCCTCGC
>NZ_NRRV01000078.1 GCF_016583825.1 Thiohalocapsa halophila
GCGAGCCACGCGAGTGGCGCCGGGTCGAGCCGCCGGTGTGGACGGAGCGGATGTTGGCGGCCCTGGCAACGGGGTCCACGCGACGCCTGCGGGCGTCCCCTGCGCTGGCCCGGAGTCGATCACCCGAAATGCTGCTCCTGCCGGCGAGCCAATCCCGATGAGGAAACAACCGACTGGAGAGCCGTGTGCGGGAGAACTGCACGCACGGTTCGGAGGGAGGGGAGGCGCAAGCCTTCCCTACCCCTATCACGCCACTGGCGCCGTGGGAGCGGCATCCTTGCCGCGACGACCGAGCCGGAGCGGCGCTGTCCCGGCCAGAGGCCGCTCCCACACGCCACCGGCGCCGTGGGAGCGGCATCCCTGCCGCGATGACCGAGCCGGAGCGGAGCCGTCGCGGCCAGAGGCCGCTCCCACACGCGACTGGCGCCGTGGGAGCGGCATCCTTGCCGCGACGACCGAGCCGGAGCGGCGGTGTCGCGGCCAGAGGCCGCTCCCACACGCCACTGGCGCCGTGGGAGCGGCATCCTTGCCGCGACGACCGAGCCGGAGCGGAGCCGTCGCGGCCAGAGGCCGCTCGCACAGCCAGCGGCGCCGTGGAAGCGGCATCCTTGCCGCGATGACCGAGCCGGAGCGGGGCTGTCGCGGCCAGAGGCCGCTCCCACACGCCAGCGGCGCCGTGGAAGCGGCATCCTTGCCGCGATGACCTAGTCGGAGCGGAGCCGTCGCGACCAGAGGCCGCTCCCAGATGCCACTGGCGCCGTGGGAGCGGCATCCTTGCCGCGACGAACGCCTGCTGCCGGCGCTCTGGAGGTCGTCGCGGCCAGGGGCCGCGCGTACGGGCAGGTGTCAGTCGAGCCGCTTCGGCAGTAGCCGCAGGGTGCCGAGCTCGGTTCCAGGTTGCGGGCCATTCCACGGCCAAGCATGGGTCGCCACGCCCAGCCAGTCGTCCAGCTGGTCGGTGCGATAGCGCGAGAACCGATGCCCGGACTGCCCGAGCGGCAAGCTGCCGCGGGTCCCGGACCAGTCGGCGGGCGTGTAGACCACCCGCATGGACGGGATGTAGCCGATGCGCTGCGGTGCGAGCACCGAGGCGTTGGCCACATTGACCGTGGCGTTGTCGCCGCCGATGCCGAGCGGGCCGACGCTGAACAGGCGCCCGAGCCAGGGCTGGGCGGAGAAGGCATGGCGGAAGGTGACCCCACGCAGCCGATCCAGCCGCTGGGGCCCTGTCGGCAACAGCTCGTCCAGGCGCGCGCGCGCCGACAGCACCGCCTCGCGCCAGACTTCGGCCGGGCTTTCCTGCACCTGCGGTGTCTCCACGTCGTCCCAAAACCCCGAGCGGCCGCTGCGCAGGGCTTCGTCCAGCGGGCCGTAGGTGTTGGTGTCGAGCTGCATCAGCACGCGCAAGTCCTCGCCCAGCTCATCGCCGTAGAGGGTCTGATAAAGCGCCGGCAGCAGCAGCCCGAACAGGGCGCCTGCATGGCTGTCGGGCGGAAAGTTGGCCCGCCAGTGCAGGAGATCCTTCTCGGCGATACGGGCCGCCTTGGGGTCCAGTGCTTTGAGCGCCGGCAGCGCTCGGCGCAGCGAGGCCATGAACACCCGGGCGCGGATGCTCTCCCGGTCTGCCTGCATGTCGGCCAGCTCAGCGGCATCCGGGGAGTCGGCCGCATTCAGCAGCTCGTGGATGCGCTCGGCCCGATACGGCGGCAGCCAGCTGTGGCCCACATCGCCCGCCTGGGGCAGGGGCACGCTGCGGTTGTTGGCGTTCACCAGGCGGCCGTCGCCGGGGTTGGTGGCGCCGGGGTTGGCGGCGAAGGGCTGCCAGCCCTGCCAGCCGTAGCCGGCCTCCCAGCCCGGCATGGGCAGCATGCCGCTGCCGCGACCGCGCTCGGGCAGGGTGCCCGTCACCTGCCAGCCGATGTCGCCGTTGCGGTGGGCGATGACCAGGTTCTGCGAAACGTGGCGCAGGTCGGCCCCGGCGGCGCGGGCCTCGTCGACCGTGGTGGCGGTGTTGATCCGCCAGAGGCCGGCCAGCGCACGCTCTGGCACCTCCAGATTGCGCCGCAGGGCCAGTGCGTCTGCGACGCGCACCGTCGGCAACCCCTCGGGGTTGTTCGGGCCGATAACGCCGTCGATGAGCACGCCGTGGCTGGTGCTGCGGATGCGCAGCGTCTCGGGCGCGACGCGGTCCTTAACGGGTATGGACTCGGAGCGAACCTGCACCCGCTCCCACCCGTTCGGGCGCTGGACAGCCTGGCCGCTGGCGTCCAACTCCTCGACGAAGATGTCCTGGGTGTCCGCCGTCACCGTGGTCATGCCCCAAGCCAAGTGCTCGTTGTGCCCCAGCAGCACCAAGGGCACGCCGGGCAGCGCGAGTCCGGCGACATGCAGCCCGGGGGCGATCAGCTCCAGCTCGTACCAGATCGCCGGCATCGACGGCTCCAGGTGCGGGTCATTGGCGAGCAGGGCCGTGCCGTCGCCGGTGTGCCCGCCGTTGACGGCCCAAACGTTGCTGGCGCCGCCCTGGAGCATCGGCGCGACGGGCAGCGCCTGTGCGATTGCCGGCGTATCCGGTACCGCCCGGGCCAAGGGGCGATAGCTCGGCAGGTCGTAGGCCGTCTCCGGCGCCGCCACGCCGACGTCCACCGGAAAGAGCTCAAGCGCCTTGGCGTTGCCCAGACGGACGGCGAGCTTCAGGAAGGACAGCTCCTCGCGCAGATTGACGCTGTTGATCCAGGCCATGTACTCGCCGATGACCAGGCTGTCCTCGGGCCGCCAGGGCGCCGGCTCGAAGCCGGCGACCAGGTACTCCAGCGGTAGCCGACCCGCGGCCTGCGCCATATAGGCGTTGACGCCGGCGGCGTAGCGCCGCAGCAGGCGCTGGTACTCGGGCTCCAGCGCCGCATAGGCCTGGCGTGCGGCCAGCGGCAGGCCCATGGTGCGATAGAAGCGATCCGCCGGCAGGGCGTCGGCACCGAAGACCTCCGCCAGGCGCCCGCCCGCGAGACGGCGCAGCATGTCCATCTGCCACATGCGCTCGGCGGCCACCATGTAGCCCTGGGCGAAGAGGGCGTCCTCCACCGACGCGGCCTCGATGCTGGGCACGGCATGGGGCCCGAAGGTCAGGGTCGCGGGCGCATCCAGGCCGGAGAGCGCCAGCTCGCCGTCGTAGCGGGGCTCGGCGCGCTTGCCGAGCCAGAAGACGATGCCCGCCGCCGCGACGGCGAGCAGGAGCAAAACGATCAGCGCGATGAGCAGCCAGCGACGCATGCCATCAGCCGGCGTGGCGGAAGATGTCCCGATAGCCGGTGTACTGAGAAAGCATGGTTACCACCGCAAAGCCAAGCAGCACGGGCACCATCACCACGACCAGAAGAAAGCCGAGCACGCCCGCCGCCGGGCCCAGCAGCGTTCCGCCGAGCATGGCCAGCAGCCCGACGCCGACGGAAAATACCATCACGATGCCGAGCAGCGATAACCCGTAGATCAGGAAGGGGACGATGTTCATCCAGCAGCCGCGGAAGCTGGTCTGCATGGCTTCCAGCGCGGTCAGATCCTCCAGCATCACCAGTGCCGGCGCGAACCAGTAGGCCATCAGCAGCGGAATCAGCAGCGCCAGCGCCACCAAAAAGAGCAAGGACAGTGCCGTCGGCGCCATGGCCATGGCGGCGGCCTCCGGGTCGCCGCCGGACAGGGACTGGAGTCCGGCCGGTGTGACCACGCCGGCAGCGACGGCGATGAGTCCGGCGGCGAGCATCACCAGCACAATGCCCAGCAGGTAGAGCACGCCCACCAGCGCCAGCTGCATGCCGGGTCCGGAGAAGCCGTCGAACACCATGCCGGCGCGCACCTTGCCGTGGCGATCCAGCGAGCGGGCACCGGCCATGATGCCGCCGCCGAAGACGGGCCCCAGTACAAAGCCCACCAGACTGCCCACCAAGGGCACCAGCCCCACGGCAAAGTTGATGAGATAAATGATCGCTATGGCCCCGAGCCAGGTACCGGGCCGGCTGCGGAACAGGGCATAGGCGTCCTTGAGCCACAGCCAGCCGTGCCCCGCCGGCAGGGATTGCGGCTCGGCCAGGGGGCCGTCGTCGTCGGCGGGCCGCGTCAGGTCCGCCTGTGGCGGCGCGTAGGGGTTCGTGCTCACCGCCCTCGGCGCGGCAGCGCCCGCGGCGGCGGCATCGGGCGGCGTGTCCGTGCCGCTGCCGGTCTCATCGGCCGCGAGTGCCTCCGCCGCGGGCTCGCTGCCGCCAAGGGGTGTGCCGGCGGGCTCGACGCGCACCTCCAGGCCGATCTCTTCCAGGACCTCCCGATAGCGCTCGGCGTTGCTGTCGTCCACCTCGCGCTTGAGCACATGCTCGCCGCCGTCCAGGATCAACCGCCAGGCCTTCTCCTCCGGCAGCTTGAACACGGCTGCGAAGTCCCGCGCCGCCTGCTCGGCATTGACGCCGGGCTTGAGCCGGCCGGTGAACACCACCTGGTGGAATGCGCTCATGTCGAGTCTCCGTGTCGGTCGAAATCGGGGTCGGGCCTGCACCCGGCAGGCATTGAGCCTAGCCTGACGCAGGCTGCCGCGCTCGGCACTGGGTTGGATTCTGAGGGTGGTGTCGAGGACCAGGCTGGCCGGGGTCGCGATGCATCATTTGCATGTCCGTGTCGACAGCGATCCCGATCCCGATCCCGATCGCTATTGGGGCGGGGGCTGCGTGCAGGGGCCGCCGCGGGTGCCGGGCTCAGGCGGTGAGCTTTTTCATCCAGGCCAGCAGCCCCGGCTCTGCGGCCCAGACATCGCGCATGGCCTGGCGGTAGAGCCAGGCCTGGTCGTCGCCGCCGGCGGTGAAGCCGCCCTGGTGCAGGCTCGGGCGGCGCACCCGCTTGCGCAGCAGAAAGCGCGGCACCCGCGGCAGCCGATCCACGGCCTCATGCAGGACCACTGCGGCGCGCTCCTGGTGGCCCAAACGGTACAAGGCCAGCACCTCGCCATAGGCCATGTCGGCCAGCGCATCGGTGGGAAAGCGCCGCGCCAGCGCCAGGGCCTTCTCGTCTTCGCGGACGCGCAGATAATGATTCATCAGCTCGGCGCGCACGCCGTGGTTGTCGCGCGGGTTGAGCGTCAACAGCAGCTCCGCCAGCGCCACCCCCGGGCCGTGGGCGGCCGCGTCCGCGTGCTGGCGCCAGCGCCGGAACAACAGCCGCAGCACCGGGCGGTTGCGCGGGTCGGTCCAGGGCAGCGCTGCCGGCTCCGGGCCGAGGTTGTGGCGCAGTATGGCCTCGGCACGCTCCAGCACCGGGTCCAGCATGACCCGCGCCACCCAGGGCAGGCTGCTTTCGGGATGGCAGTACAGCGCGGTCGCCACGTCGTCCAGGATGTCCAGGCTGTCGGCGGCGCCCGGGTTGGCCTCCAGGAAGTCGAGCCAATCGTCGCGCAGCCAGACCTGCTCGTGCTCTTGCCCCGCCAGCATCGTCGACATGGGCTTGGGCGCCGAGAATACGCGGTGCCAGCGCCGCTCCAGCTCGGCGAGGCCGCGCGCCGAGGTCAGCGCCCGGCACTGGCCCCCGGCGGCGGCCGGCGGCAGCGGCAGCAGCTCCGGGTCGAACAGCGGCAGCTGGCGGGAGTCGCCGCAGGTGAGGGGGTCGTCGATGGCCTCCTGGCGCAACCGCGGCAGCGCCCGCTCGGCGAGCCCCGCCAGCCAGTCCCGCAGGCGCAGCAGGGCCGGGTCCATGGCCGACGCCTGGCTCATCATCAGTGCCTGCTGCGGGTCCTCGCGGGCGCGGGCCAGGAAATCCTGGATGCCGGCGCCGTCGTGGCCGGCGCGCCGCAGCTTGTGCTGCCAAAACTGGGCGCGGGCGCGGGCGTGATCGTCCTGATGGCGGGCGGCCAGCAGGGTGATCTCCAGCAGCGCCGTGCCCGGGTGGTCCGGGCCATGGCGCTGGGCCTGGGCGAAGGCGTCGGTGGCGTACTCGAAATCGCCTTCGTCGATGAACATGACGCTCAGGCGCTGCCAGGCGGCGGACTTCAGGCTCGGTGCCGCCTCGTCGGTGACCCGCAGCAGGAAGGACTGTTTCTTCTTCCAGTGGTCCAGGGCGTCGTAGGCATCGCAGAGGATGTCCAGCGCCGGCTCGAAGGCGTCGTCGAGGTCGGCGAGGTCGCCGCCGAACAGCGGCTCCAGCAGGCTCGCGGCCCGGCCCGGACGCTCCAGGGCCAGCCAGCGGTCCGCCACCTTGGCGAGCAGCGGCTCGGGGACGGCACCGCTTTGCACGGCGGCCTGGAGCCGGCTCTCGCCGAGCTGGTCCAGCAGCGGCTCCCAGAGGATCTCGGCCGGCACGTCCGGCACTTCGCCGGCGGCCTGGCAGCAGTCGCCGTAGGCGGCGCCGGAGCCGCAGCGGCAGGGCTCGGTGGGGTCGGGCTCCGCCATGGGGCTCTGGCGGAAGCCGAGGTCCGGGCGCGGCATGGCGTTCCAGATGGCCTGCGCCAGCAGCGCGGCCAGGCGGCGGGCGTCGTCGCCGTCCAGGGACTCCACGCCGGCCAGGGCGTCGGGAATACGGGTGCGGCCCCAGCGCAGGAAATGCTCGGGGTCGGGGTCGCGGAGGATGGTGTCGACCGCTTCGCTCAGGAGCTCGTCCATGCTCAAAGGTTCCCACTGCGGGTGCTGTGTCATACCGTCCCCCGTATGGCTGGTTTGCCGCCTGGTCGGCCGGTGGCTGGATTGTACCGCGACGGCTGCGTGCGCTGTCGAGAATGCACCGGCGGCGCGCGCCGCAGCCGTCGGCGCACCGGTATGATGCCTCCATGCCCGAACTCCGCCCGCGGCAAGCGCACCCATGAACCAACGAGCCCGCGACGAGCGCATCCGCATCTTCGTCTCCTCGCCGGCGGACGTGGAGCACGAGCGCGCGGCGGTGAAGGACATCGTCGAGCGCCTGGGGCGCGAATATCTGCCCTATTTCCAGCTCCAGGCCGTCCTGTGGGAGGAAGAGGCCCTCACCGCCGACCGCACCTTCCAGGCGGGCCTCACGCAGCCCGAAGACTGCGACATTGTGCTGGTGATCCTCTGGACCCGGCTCGGCTCGCCGCTGCCGGAGGAGCCCTATCGCGGCATGACCGGCACCGAGTGGGAGTTCGTCAATGCCGTGGATGCGTCCGCGCGCACCGGCACCCCGGAGGTCCTGGTCTATAAGAAGACGGCCCCGCGGCTGGTGGATATCACCGACGCCGCCACCGCCCGCGAGGCCGTGGAGGACCGGCGCCGGCTCGATGAATTCTTCCAGACCCATTTCTTCAACGAAGACAAAAGCTTTCGGCGCGCCTTCCGGGTCTTTGACAGCGACGCGGCCTTCCGCGAGCTGGTGGAGACCCAGCTGCGCAAGCTGCTGAACCGGCGCATCAGCGCCGAGCGCCGCGCCGCCACCGGCCACGGCCACTGGCAGGGCAGCCCCTATCGCGCCGACCGGCCCTTCGACATCGGCGACGAGCGCGTCTTCACCGGCCGCGAGCAGGAGATCCGCGAGCTGCTCACGCGCCTGGAGCAGCGCCCCGCCGAGGGCCCCGGCCTGCTCCTGCTGAGCGGGCCGAGCGGCAGCGGCAAGACCTCGCTGCTGCGCGCCGGGCTGGTGCCGCGCCTCACCCGGCCCTTCCTGTTCGAGCACATCGCCACCGTGCGCTGCGCCCTGGTTGACCCGGCCGGCGACGGCGCGACCCCGCTCGCGGCCCTGGCGGCCCGGCTCTGTGCCGCGGACGTGCTCGGCCCGCCCTTGGCGGGCTTCGGGCTCGGCCCCGATGCCCTGGAGCGCCTGCTGGCCACCGCGCCCGAGGTTGCCGCCCGCCAGCTCGCGAGCGCGCTCGGGCAGCTCGCCAAGGGCGGCGATGCCGAGGCGCAGGCACGCCTTGCGGTGATCCTGGACCCGCTGGACCCGCTGCTGCGGGACGACGCGCCCGCGCTCAGCAGTCTACTCACCGCGGTGCGCGGCATCACCGAGCACCCGTCGATCTGGGCCATCGTCGCGCTGCGCAGCGACGCACTGCCGCGACTGGCGCCGGCGGCAGAGCAGCTGTTCGACGGCGCGCGGCCCCTGGCTGAGCAGTGGCTGGCCTTGGAGCCGCCGCCGGCGGCGCGCATCCGCCAGGTGATCGAGATCCCGGCCCGGGTGGCCGGTATCGAGCTGGACGGCGGCACCGTCGGCGAGGGTCGGGGCCTGGTGGAGCACGTGGAAGCAGAGGCCGCCGGACTGCGGGCCTGGGCGCCGCCGGTGCAGGCCCTGATGGCGAGCGCCTACCAACGCGCAGAGGCCGACGCCGCCGGCAGCCGCGAGCTGCCGCTCACGGCGGCCCAGGTGCAGGCAGCGGGCGGCGTGCGCGGTACCGTGCTCGCCCGTGCCGAGTCGCTCTGGGCGGAGCTGGACGCCGGCGCCCGCGCCGCGCTGCCGCGGCTCTGCCGGGCGCTGATCAGCATCGACACGGCCGGCGGCAGCCGCCCGGAGCCGCGGCGCGGTGACCTGGAGCTGCTGCGTACCGACCCGGATTGCCGACGGTTAGTGGACGCCCTGGTGGACGCGCGGCTGGTCACCGCGGAGGGTGTCGAAGACCCGGTGCTGCTGACCCGCTGCACGCCGCCGGACCTGCACCTGTGGTCGCTGCTGCGCGGTGCCTGGCGCCAGAGCTGGGCCGAGTGGCGCCAGCGCCGCCGGCGCCGTCGCGCCGGTGGGGAGTCGACGCCGGCCGCGACAGCGCAGACGGCGGCAGGCGATGCGCCGGCCGACGGCGCCGGCGCAGCAGCCGACACTGCCCCGGCGGGTGCCGCCGCCGACGATGCCGGTGCGGCCGCCGCCGATGCTGCGGCGCCCGGCGTGCAGTGGCGGGCCCTACGCGCGGTGGCGAGCTTCGCGCACCCGGCGCTGCTCACGCATTGGGCGCCGCTGCGTCATTGGCTCGCGCAGCCCGAGAACCGCCAAGCGCTGTCGCTGCGCGCCCAGCTGAGCCGCCAGGCGCGGCTCTACAAGCGCACCGACTGCAACCGCGAGTATCTCTACCGCGAAAGCGGCTATGCCGCGGCGCGGAGCTTCGCCGAGCCCCACGACGACGAGCTGGAGCCGGCGGAGCGGGAGTTTCTGGCCGCATCCGCCGCCAACCTGGTGTTCATGCGCCGGCGCAACCGCCTGGTGCGCCTCACCGGCCTGGTGCTGGTGGCGCTGCTCATCGGCGCCGTGCTCGCCGCCGGGCTCGCCTGGCAGGCCTCGCGCACCGCGCGCACCAACCTGCACAAGAGCCTGCTCAAAGAAGCGGAGCTGCACATTGCCCGGGGCAATACGCCACAGGCGGTGATCAACGCCATCGACGCCAGCGCGGACCTGCCGGAGCAGTCGGTGCGCAAGCTGAGCCTCGCCTTCAACGCCAACCGGCTGCTGGCCATGGCGCCGTCGGCGGGTGCGGCGCCGGAGAGCGTGCGCATCCCGGGCTTCAATGCCGACGGGACCTGGCTGGCCAGCATGACGTCGGAGCAGGGGCCGGTGCTCTGGCAGCTGGGCCAGGGCCACTTCGTCGCCGACCGCGACTTGGGCGCCGACGCTTTGGGGGTGCACACGCTCATCATCGGCGACGACCAGCAAGTCCTCGGCGTCGGCACCGAGGGCGTCTGGCGGCTGCCGGCGGGGCCGGACGCCGAGCCGCTCTATCCCTGCGGCACTGCGCCCGGCAGCACCTTTGCGCAGAGCCCGGACCGCCGCCTGCTGGCCGTTGCCGTGACCGACAATCGCGGCCACGACGGCGTCTGCGTGCTGGATCTGGACCTGCCCGGGCAGGTGCTGCTCAATCGCAATCTGGCCGAAGGCGAGCTGCGCGGCCTCGCCTTCGGTCCCGCGGGCGAGCGCCTGCTCACGGCCTCGGCCGCCGGGCGCACCCATGTCTTCGACGTCGCGGCCGGACGCCGGGTCCTGTCCTTGCCGGCGGACGGGCCCCGGGGGCGACCCTTCAACGCGGCAGTCTTCGATGCCGGCGGCGAGCGCATCGCCATTGCCGCCGCCGACGAGCGCGTGCGGCTGTACCTGGCCGACGGCACGCCCGTCCAGGAGCTGGCGACCAGTGTCATCGGCGGCACCCGGGTGAAGATCCACCGTACCGCGGTGCGGGACGTAGCCTTCGCGCCGGACGGCGACTTCCTGGTGGCGGTGGACGACGAGGGGCAGGTGGTGCGCTGGTCCACGACCGAGCCCGGCGGCGGCGACGGCGAAGGCGGCGGGCAGGCCCGGGCGGTGGTGCTCGGCAGCCACGAGCTGAGCGTCGGTGATGTGGCCATCGCGGCGGCGCCGGCGGCACATCTCGCCGGCCAGCACCTGGTGCTGACGGCCTCCCTGGACCACACCGCGCGGCTGTGGAGCCTGGAGACGGGCAAGCCCTTGGCGGTGCTGGGTCACGACGGCGCGGTCACCGCCGGGCGCTTCCTGGCCGACGGCAGCCGGCTCGCGACCTTCTCCATCCGCGACGGCACGGTGCGGCTGTGGAGCGTGGATCCGGTGACCCGCCTGGGGTTCGAGCTCCGCCACCCGGACCACGTTTGGGATCTGGACATGGCGGACGCCCCCGAGACCCTGGCGCCGAACGGCAAGGCGCTGCTGCTGGCCACCGCGGGCTTCGACGGCGGCGTGCGGGTGTGGCGCTACGAGCGCAGCGCCGAGCGCCCGGCGCCCGTGGAGCTGCGGACGCTCACCGGCCACAGCGCACGGGTGCGCCAGGTGCGCTTCGACGCCTCGGGCCGGCTGCTGGCCTCCGCCGCCTATGACGGCACCGCCCGGGTGGAGGACCTGGTGACCGAGCAGTCCTGCCGCCTCGCCGCTGCCGAGGCCGCCGATGGCGCCGTCTACAACGCCCTGTTCGGGCCCGAGGGGCGCTGGCTGCTCACCACCTCCAACGACCCGGCGGCGCCGGTGCGGCTGTTCGCGCTGCCCGCCTGCAAGCCGTTGGCGGCGATGCCGATCCTGCCCCACGGCAAGGCGGCGGTGGAGGCGGCGGCGGTGCGCGGGCTCGATGCCGGCACGCTGGTGGCCACCGGCGACGACGCGGGCGCCTTCCGGCTGTTTCGGCGCGACGCCGACGGTGCCTGGCACACGGGCTGCGAGCTGGCCGCGGACGTCGGCAGCATCGGCGACATCGCCGTCGGCGCCGGCGGGCGGCTCGCGGCCGTCGCCGGGGCCGATGCCCGGGTGGCGCTGCTGGACCTGGACCCCGAGCGCGGCACCTGCGGCCTGCGCGGCTACCTGGTGGGGCACACCGGGCGCGTCTACAGTGTCGACATCGCTCCCGACGGCGCCCAGCTGGTGACGGCATCCCTGGACAAGACGGCGCGGGTCTGGAGCCCGGACGGCCGTGCGCTGGCGGTGCTCGACGGCCACCAGGACCGCATCTACCGCACCCAATTCAGCCCGGACGGGCGTTGGCTGCTCACGGCCTCCCGCGATGGCAGCATCCGCCTCTGGCGCGCACCGCGGGGCGGGCTCAGGGAGGGCGCCGAGCCGCCGGTGGAGCAGGACTTTCTGCCCCTGCGCGCCAGCCTCGGCGGCGTGGCGGCGGCGGTGTTCAGCCCGGACGGGCGCTACATCGCCGGTGCCTACTGGGAGAACGCGGCCATGCTCTGGCGCATCTGGCGCGACGGCAGCGAGGTGTCGGCAGCCAAGCGCCGGCGCTGGGGGGAGGACCGGGCGCGGCTCGCGCTGATTCGCGAGGCCTACCGCTTCCGCGACGATACCGCCATCGTCGAGGCGGCCTCCGGGGCGCGTGAGGACGCCGAGGATTAGCCGCCCGCCGGCAGCGCGCAGGCCCGGTCGGCTGGGCCGACGCCTGGCCGTGCTCGCCGCGCTCGGTGTCTTCGCGGCCGTGGCCTGGCTGCTGCCGGTACGGGAGCTGGATCTGGCCGTCTACTGGCGGGCGGCGCAGCAGGCCTTCGTCGCCGGGGTCGAGCCCTACACCCGCCCCGACGATGCCGGTCTGCCCTTCACCTATCCGCCCACGGCGCTGTTTCTGCTGCGGCCCCTGGCCGGCCTGACGTTGGCAGAGGCCGCGGACCTGGTCTGGGCCATGAATCTGGCCCTGGCGGTGGTCGTCATTGTGCTCCTGCCGCGCGACCTCGCAAGCGCCCCCGTGGGAGCGGCATCCCTGCCGCGACAGGCCCCGCCGGACGCCGCCCGCGCCGTCGCCGCCCAACGCCTGCGCACCTGGGGCCCCCTCTACATCGCCTGCTTCGGCGGGCTCTATCTGACGCTGCACTTCCAGCAGGTGAACCTGTTGCTGCTGCTGTGCCTGTGGGGCTTTTGGCGCGTCTTGCGGCGGCCGTGGCCCGGTGGCGGGTGGATTTCGCTGCGCTCATCCACCCTAAGGGCGTTCCTGCCCGGGTTGCGCGGGCTGGGCGCCGGGGCGGCCCTGGCGCTCGGCAGCGTCGCCAAGCCCCACTACGGGCTGCTGCTGCTGGGGGCGTTCGGCTGCCCGCGCGTCGGGCGCCGACCGGGGCCGGGGCTCTGGCTACTGCTGGGGGCCGCAATCGCCGGCGGCTTGCTGCTGTGGCTGAGCCTGGTCCTGGCGCCCGCCGGCAGCTGGTCCACCTGGTGGGCGCAGGTGCCGGGCACCACCAGCCTCACGGCCCTGCCGCCGGGGCACAGCAGCATCGCCGCGCCCTGGAACCGCAGCATCGCCGGTGAGGCGGCGCGCTGGCTGGTGCCCAACAAGTTCACGACGCCGGTGCTGGCGAGCCCGGCCCTGGCCGGCCTGATCACCAGCGCGCTGGTGCTGGCCCTGGGGCTGGCCACGGCCTGGGCGGTGCTGGGCTCGGTGCGCCGGCGCGCGCGCTGCTGTGCTTTGGGCGCCGGCGGCGCCGATGCGACGGCGGTGGACCTGGAGCTCTCGCTCATTGCCGTGTGGGTGTTTCTGGCGGCGCCGGCGAGCTGGACCCATCATTTGGTGATGCTGTTGCCGGCGGCCCTGGTGCTGCTGCGCGACGCGGTGCTGGACCCGCGTGCCGGCCGCTTGGGTCGGCTCGCCGCGGGGCTGGTGCTGGCGGTGCTGGCGCTGACGCTGGACGACCTGATCCCGCGGGAGGTGCGCACCGGCTCCCACGCCATCATGGCGCTGATGACCTTCGCCGTGCTGGGGCTCTGGGCGCTGCTGCTGGAGCGCCTGCTGCGGCACGCCGCCGCTGCGCGCGGTGCCCCGGGGCGGGCGCACTGACCCGCCGCGTCAGTCCACGCGGTTGCGGTGCTCGCCGGCGGCAAAGGCGCGGATGTTCGCGGCCACCTCGTCGATGAGGCGCTGGCGGGCCGCCGCGCTCGCCCAGGCCACATGCGGCGTGATGGCCAGGTTCGGGATGTCCGGTGCCAGCAGCGGGTGGTCCGGCGGCGGCGGCTCACGGCTCAGGGTGTCCAGCGCGGCGGCGCCGAGGCGTCCGCTGCGCAGGGCCGCCGCCAGTGCAGCCTCGTCCACGAGCCCGCCGCGGGCGGTGTTGATGAGCAGCGCGCCCGGCCGCATCGCCGCCAGCTCAGGGGTGCCGATGAGGTTGCGGGTGTTCTCGGCCAGCGGGCAGTGCAGGCTCAGCACGTCCACCTGCGGCAGCAGCCGCGGCAGCGGCAGCCGCCCGCGCGGCGGCGGGTCCTGCTCGGTGCCCGGGCGCTGAGCAACGAGCACCCGCATGCCGAAGGCCGCCGCGGTCTGCGCTACCGCCCGGCCCAGCTCGCCGTGCCCGACGATGCCGAGCCGCAGGCCCGCCAGCTCGCGGATGGGCGTCTCGCCGGCGGCGGTGTCCGGCAGCAGGCAGAAGTGCGGGCTCGCCGACCAGGCGCCGGCGCGCACCGCCGCCAAGCGCGCCCGCAGCCCCACGGCCCAGTCCAGCAGCAGCGCGAAGACGTGCTGCACCACCGCCGGCGTCGCATAGCCGGTGACATTGGTGACGGCGATGCCTCGGGCGCGGGCCGCGTCGAGATCCACATTGTTGGTGCCGGTGGCCGCGATGCAGACGAGCCGCAGCGCCGGTGCGGCGTCCATCTGGGCGGCCTCAATGACCACCTTGTTGCTGACCACCACCGACGCCTCGGCGATGCGCCCGGCGGTATCGGCGGCTGCCGTCGCGGCGTGGAAGCGCCAGGGCCCGCAGGCGGCGGCGAGCGCCGAGTCGTCCAAATCGCCGGTGTCCAGGCTGCCGCGGTCCAGCAGCACCGCCGGCCCGAGGCGCCCGGGGGCCGGCTTGGCGCTGCGCTTGTCGTGTGTCTCTGGCAAGGCTAAGCGCTCCCGGTGACTCATGCTGCCTGCAAGCATTGAGCGCGGCGGCTACCGCGCCAACGCGCTTCCCTCATCAGGGCAACCAGTATGCATGCGTAGGCGCGCCTGTGGGAGCGGCATCCCTGCCGCGACGACTTCCAGAGCCCCGACAAGCACTCATCGCGGCAAGGATGCCGCTCCCACGCAGGACACGGCACTGTGGGAGCGGCATCCCTGCCGCGACGACTTCCAGAGCCCCGACAGGCACTCATCGCGGCAAGGATGCCGCTCCCACGGAGGGCAAGGCACTGTGGGAGCGGCATCCCTGCCGCGACGACTTCCAGAGCCCCGACAGGCGCTCATCGCGGCAAGGATGCCGCTCCCACGCAGGGCAAGGCACTGTGGGAGCGGCATCCCTGCCGCGACGACTTCCAGAGCCCCGGCAAGCGCCGATCGCGGCAAGGATGCCGCTCCCACGCAGGACACGGCACTGTGGGAGCGGCATCCCTGCCGCGACGACTTCCAGAGCGCCGCAAGCGCTCATCGCGGCAAGGATGCCGCTCCCACGCAGGACAAGGCACTGTGGGAGCGGCATCCCTGCCGCGACGACTTCCAGAGCGCCGCAAGCGCTCATCGCGGCAAGGATGCCGCTCCCACGAGCGCGCGCGAAGGAAAGCTCGCGTAGGCGACCGCGGGCTCCGGCATCAGCGCCGCCCGCGGCCGCCGGGCAGCCAGCGCTGCCAAAGCTCTGCCAGGGCCTGGCGCAGGTTCGGACAGCTTTCGTCGGGCCGTGGGTGGTGGTTGGCCGGGTTCGTCAGGACCAGATAAGCGATATACGGGTGCATGTTGCCGCCTCCGAGGGGGCTCTTGCTTGGGTTGGCCTCCAACGTGGTGGGCCATGCCGGCAAGCCTAGCGGCCGAAGCGGCTTGTAACATGTTTGTAATGTGACTAATTCGCGTGCACTTGTCACAGCTCAGCCGCGGGGCTGGCCAAGGCGCCTGCGCGGCTGCGTCCGAGCCAGGCCAGGCCGCCGCCAGGGCCGCGCCTTCGCGCTGCGCGTGCGACAAGTCCCTGAGGGAGACGCCGATTCGTTGACGATTCGCGTGCGGAGCAGGGCGGCCCCCCATTCTCAGCGGGTCTCAAGCCGCTGAACCTAAGAAGAGCAGCTAACCACGAAGCACACCAAGAGCACGAAGCAAGACAGGCGCTTGAACCTAAGGATCGCCGCGATCTCGCTCACCCCGCAGGTGACCGCGCGAGCGTGCGTATCCTGCTGAGCCCCTTCGTGCTCTTCGCGCTCTTCGTGGCTCAAATACCGAATCCAGGGTCTAAGGTGTCTCGGCAGTCTGCGCGAGCGCGCGAGGCTTCTGACTTTTCGCCGGAGCCCAACGGCTTGCCGGCGCCCAAGCGTCGCACTGCTCAACGCCCTCTCAGAGCACTGGCCCCAGCATGGCAATGATGTTGTTCCAGAGCCGCCGGCGTCGACTCCAGGACGCCACCTCGGCGGCGGTGACGATGCGGGAGGCGGCGATGTAGCTGTCCTGGCGCCGGCGCACGTCCGCCGTGAGCCCGGGGTCGTGGAAGAGGATATTGTTCTCGTAGTTCAGCTCGAAGCTGCGGCGGTCCATGTTGGCGGAGCCGATGAGTGTCACGGCACCGTCCACGGTCAGGGATTTGGTGTGCAGCAGGCCGTCCGGATACTCGAGAATCTGGACACCGGCCTCCAGCAGCTCGGCGTAGTAGCTGCGGCTGGCGGCGGCCACCACCCAGCTGTCGTTGCGCGCAGGGAAGACGACCCGGGTATTCACGCCGCGGTGGGCGCTGGCGCAGAGCGCGGCCTGCATGGACTCGTCCGGTACATAGTAGGGCGTAGTGACGACCAGCTCCCGGCGGGCGCTGTAGATGAGCTCCTCGAACATCTGCGGCATCGCGGACCAGCGCACCGTGGGCCCGGTGCCCACCACCTGCGCCGGCAGGCCGGGAATCGCTGCCGGGTCCGGCTGCGGCAGCGGCCGGCGCAGGAGGGCGTCGATACTGTCGTCGACGTGCGGCAGCCAGTCGCCCGCGAACAGGTGCTGGTTTTGCCGCGCGATGGGCCCCTCGAAGCGCATCATGGCATCCACCCAGGGCGCGTACTTGGCCTTGACGCGGAACTCCGGGTCCGCGCAGTTCTGGCTGCCGCAGTAGGTGATCCAGTCGTCGATGACGACGATCTTGCGGTGATTGCGCAGGTCGATGCGGCCGGTGAGGACGCGCACCAGCGGGTTGCCGATGGGCAGAGCGCGCGCCAGGTGCACGCCGCCGGCGGCCATGCGCCGCCAGTGCTCGGAGCGGATCATGGCGCGCGAGCCCAGGTCGTCCGCCATCGCCCGGCAGGTGATGCCGCGGCCGGCGGCGCGGATCAGCGCATCCGCCACCCGGCGCCCGTTGTTGTCCGGCAGCCAGATGTAGAACAGGACATGGACGTGGTCCTGCGCCCGGTCGATGTCCGCCACCATGGCATCGATGGCGGCGTTGGAATCCGCCATGAGCTCGGCGCGATTGCCGCCAATGGGCGCGAAGCCGCTGATGGACTCGCCGACGCGGAACAGGTGTCGGTGCCGCTCGGGGATCACCGGCCGGATGCCCGCCGGCGCGCGCTCGGGGTCCAGGCGCAGCGTCGGCAGCTGGGCCTGCGCGTGGCGCAGGCGATCCGCCCGGCGCTGGCCGATGTTGACCTCGCCGAACAGCAGGTAGGCGATGATGCCCACCAGCGGCACGGCGATGACCACCACCACCCAGGCCATGCGCGAGGCGGGCTCGCGGTGCGGGCGCAGCAGCACCCGCGCCAGCACCGAGAGCTGCAGCGTGAAGTGCAGCAGCAACAGGAGTGTTGCGATGAGTCCGGAGTGATCCGCCACGGCCTTTCCTCTCGTCGGCAGCCTGCACTCGACCAGGCCGGGGCGCGTATTGTCGCCCATGTCGCACCGGCTGCTGGCGTCGGCGCGCCGCGGATGCTGCCGTCGTTGCCCATCCGGCTCGGCAGCCCGTGCTCGCGACTGTGCGCTGGTGCCGATCCCAGCGCGGAGCTTGCGCTATGCTCTCGCTGCCGACAGCGTCCGTGCACGCGCCGTCGCGGAAGCATCCACTGACCGCCATCGCGCAAGCCTGGGCTGCGCGCATGAGGGCTCCTATGACCCTGGATGGCCCAACCATCCTCCTGACCGCCGCGTTGATCTGCCTGCTGCTGGCCGGCGCCACACTGATGCTGCGCCACGGCTTTGCGGAGCCGGTGAGCGGTCTAGGCTGGTGGGCCGCCGGCTCGGCGCTGTTGAGCGCAGCCTATGCACTGCTCGGGCTGCGCGACCTGATTCCGGATTGGGCCTCTGTCGTTGCCGGCAATACGCTGCTCGCGGCGGCTTTGGGGCTTTGCTATCACGGCCTGCGCCTGTTGCGCGGGCGGCCCGGGCGCCTGGCGCTCGCGTTGCTGCCGGCACTGGCGATCTTCTCGATCTTCTCCTTCATGTACCGCGGCCCGGCGCTGGTGGAGGCCTATTACGCCCGCGTCCTGCTCATCTCCCTGGCAATGGCGGTGCTCGCCGTCGCCAGTGCCAGAATCGCAGCCACCCGGCCCAACGTCGGCATGGCCTGTCAGCTCACGGCCGGACTGTACTGGAGCGGGGCCCTGATTGCTCTGGTGCGTGCGGCCAGTGCCGCCCATGCCGTGCTGCTGGCGCAGCTGCCCCCGGCTGGTCCGCTCACCGTCGACCTACAAGTGCTGCCGTCCGTGCTGGCGTTCCTGCTGGTCGCGATGACGCCCATCGCCAGCATCGGCGTCTTGCTGATGGCGGCGGAGCACCATCGCCGGGACCTTCAATACCGCCTGGAGCATGATCATCTCACCGGCGTCAGCACCCGCCAGGCCTTCGAGCGGGCGGCCGAGGATGCCCTGCGGGAGAGCGGCGACGACAACCGCGTGCACGCACTGTTGCTGGCGGATCTCGACCACTTCAAGCGCATCAACGACGACCACGGCCATGCCATTGGCGATGCCGCGCTGCGGGCCTTCGTCGATCAGACCCGTGCGCTGCTGCGCGAGCAAGACTTGTTCGGGCGCTACGGCGGCGAGGAATTCGTGCTGCTGCTGCCCGGCGTCGATGCGGCGGGCGCGGCAGCGGTGGCCGAGCGCATCCGCCGCGCCACCGCAGCACTGGTGCTGAGCGCACCGGCAGGCACGCCGGTGCCGCTCACCGTCAGTCTCGGACTCTGCACCACGGCGCAGCTTGCGCCGGCGCTCGGCGCCGAGGCGCAGCTGGAAGCGCTCCTGAAAGAAGCCGACGACGCGACCTACGCGGCTAAGGCCGCCGGCCGCAACCGAGTCGCCATGGCCGGGGCCAGCGCCGGCTATGGCGCCCGCGCCTGTGTGGGCGTGGGCGCGCTGCGGGCGGTGCCCGCAGGCACTGCCCAGGCAAGCTAGCCCGGGGGCGCGAGCGCGCGCCGGCTCCGGGCGCCGGGGCCGGGCGCCGGCGCCGGGCGAAGGCTCCGGGCGAAGGCTTCAGGGCCCGAGCGCTTTGGCCAGGTCCGGCCGCCGGGCGCTGAAGCGGTGCAGGGCGCGCAAGGCCCGCAGCCGCGCCGCGCGAAAGCGCCGCGGGTCCGCCAGCACCGGCGTTGCCAGCACCCGCTCCAGCATGGGCCCGCGAATGTCGTGCTCCAGCAGCCCCGCGAGGATCAGCGAGCGATACCAGTCATAGGGCAGCAGCTCGGGGTCGGTGTGCGTCGCCACATAGGTCTCGCAGCGCTGCCAGCGCTCGCCGCTGCACACGGCGACGCGCCGGCGGCGGTAGCCCGCGCCCTCGGCCAGGTCCAGGCGCCACAGCTCCCGCGCCCGCAGCCGATACAGCACACCGGTCACGGCATCATCATCCGCCGCCGGTACGATGTCTCCCTTGCCGGAGCCGTCGCTGCCCACTTTGTGGAAGCGCAGCTGCCAGCCTGGCAGGGTCGCGGTGCCCACCGGCCGCGCCGACGGCGTGCGCGCCTGCAAGCGCGAGGTGAGCAGGTTGGACCCGTAGGCGAAATAATAAAAAGACTTGGCGCTCATCCTGGTCGCTCTCCGCGGCCTGCTGCGGAATGACGTTGGACGATACGACGCATCCGAGCCGCATCCAGTGTGAAAGACACGCCGGACTGGCCGCCGGCAAACGCACACCCTACCCTGATCCCGCAGCGCTGTTCCATACTCTGCGCGTCCCGACCACTGTCAGCCAAACGCCCAGCATGTCACGCATCGCCGATGCCGATCTCATGCCCCTGCCGCACCCGGTGCGGGTGGACGCCGCCGTCGGCAGCTCCATCGAGGAGATCGTCCTCGACAGGGCCGGCGTGCTGGAGCGGGTGCGCCCGCATCTGGCCTCGGCTGCGGTCTCCACCGAATGGATCATCAACGAGGTGCCCGGCATGCTGGAGCTGACCATGGCCAGCGTCGGCGCCCCGGCCGGGCTGAACGCGGGCCTGGCGATGCTGATGCTCGCCCGCGCCCGGCTGCGCGCTCAGGGCGATCCCATCCTGCAGGTGGCCGAGCCGCTGCACGCCCAGCTCGCGGAGACGGATCTCGGCAGCGGCCTGCCGGCGGGCTTCTTCCGCTCCCCCTACCCTGTGGTCTACGTCGAGCTCGCACGCCCGTCGGGCCTTGAGATCCACAACCGCGCTTCCGGCCTGCACGAGGTGGAGGGCGCCTACATCGGCAGCTACTGCATCGCCCCATACAGCAGGCAGCTCGAGGGCATCGGGCGGGTGGAGCACCTGGGGCTGGACCCCGCCCGCGAGACCCGCGTCATGGAGCTCACCATCACCGGCTCCCCGGTGGGCAAGGACAACGCGCTGGATGACGCCTCCGTGGACATCTCCCTGTTCATCCAGGATGACGACGCCTGCCTGGAGACCCTGCTGGAGCGCCACATCGCCTACTACCGCTCCGGCGCCGTCAACGCCCAGCCCGGCTTCGAGATCCCCGAGCAGTCAGAGACGGACCTGGCCGCGGCCGTCATCCGCCAGCTGGCCAAGGTGCTGCTGTACCTGAACCTGCCGGACGCCGAGCAGGCCCCGCTGCCCGAGCGCAGCCAGCTTGAGCAGCGCCTGCGCGGCCTCGGCCCCAAGAAAGCCGCCCGCATCAAGCGCCGCATGGCCACCGCCTACGACCGCATCGTCATCGGCCCCAACCTCGACGCCGGCGCGGCGCAGGACCCGCCCCAAGACCCGACCCAGAACGGCGCCGGCACCGCGCGCAGCGTGCGCCCCCACTGGCGCCGCGGCCACTTCCGCCGCATCCGCTACGGCGAGCAGCTGAGCGAAAGCCGCCTCGGCTGGATCAGGCCGGTGCTGGTGAACCGCGAGGAGGCCTTCGGGGCCGTCAAGGCCAAGCCCTACCTGATGCGCTGAGCCAATCGGCGTAGACCGGCCGCATCAACCCCGTGCCGCCCCGGAGCGCCGACTTCCAGTCGGCCGCGCGCCGGCGAGACGGCAGGGATTCCGGTCCCGCTTTCAGGTCGGAAGGATGCACTTTCATCCAGAAACGGGCCGAGATGCCGAAGTAGCGCGCCAGGCGCAGCGCGCTGTCGGCACTGATGCCGCGGCTGCCGTTGAGTATCTCGGTGACGCGGTTGGTGGGCACGTCGAGTGCCCGAGCGAGCACGTTGGCAGAGAGGTGGAGGGCGTCCAGCTGCGTCGCGCAGGACCTCGCCGGGGTGGATCGGGGGCAGCGCCAGCGTGGGCTGCGTCTCCGCCCTGGGCTCAGTGGTAATCGGTGATCTGGACATCGAAGCCGCCCCAGTCGCCGAATAGGCGCTGGTCCAGCGCCGGGCGGTCCACGACAAGCTTTTGCCGGAGCTGCTTGGCGATGCGCGTGAGCCAGCGGCGTTGCGGTTCGGTCCACTCGCGGCTGGCCAGGATGCGCTGCAAGGCGCCCTGGACGCGCTGCTCAAAGGGTATCTGCGCATCTACTTATCACCCTCGCCGACCGTCGGGACCTCGCGACGGTGTTGGTGGAGCGCGGCCTCGCCCGCGTCTTCGGCGTCTACCGGACCTCCCCGGACGGCCTTAGTCGCGACGACTACCGCGACCACCTGAAAGACGCCGAGCTCTGCGCCGCGGCCGAGCGCGTCGGCGCCCGGGCCTACACCGACCGGTCAGCCATCCGCAGCCAGCGCGCCGAAGGGCGGCAGGAACAGGCCGAGCTCGACCTCGCCGCGGGCAGGGCGCCGCCCACCGAGATGCTCGACATCAACACCGTTGCCCGGGACGAGCTGATGCGCATCCCCGGCATTGGCGACCACTTCGCAAACCTCATCATCGAGCATCGCCCCTACGAGGGGTAGAGCGCCGCGAAACCCATCCGGAGCACCCGGTGATCTCCAACACCCGCCCCCACCTGCGGCCATGACGTGTTTACACCTCATGGCCGCAGGTGGGGGCGGGTGTTGGAGATCACCGGGTGCTCCGGATGG
>NZ_NRRV01000079.1 GCF_016583825.1 Thiohalocapsa halophila
CGGCCGCAATGACCGGGGACGTCCAAACCGACCCCGGCCGCTCTTCCAGCCCCTTTCCCGCCCCCTCCTCCACTCAAGCCCGCACAATATGCGCCGCCGCCTCGCGGTAGCGCCCGCGGGTGTCGACAATGAGCGGCGCGTGCGCCTTGATCAGCTCGTAGTCGAAGCGGTCGTGGTCCGTCGCCAGCAGCACACAGTCCGCGGCGGCCAGGGCCTCCGCGGTCAGCGGCACCGACTCCAGATCGAAGTCGTGCTTGCGCATGGGCAAAAAGCGTGGCACGTGCGGGTCCGAGTAGCTGATCTCGGCGCCTTTGGCCTGCAGCAGCTCCATCAGCACCATCGACGGCGACTCGCGGCGGTCGTCGACGTTCTTCTTGTAGGCAAGGCCCAGCACCAGGATGCGGGCGCCCTTCACCGCCTTGCCGCGCTCATTGAGCGCATCCACCACCTTGGCCACCACCCACTGCGGCATGCTGGTGTTCACCTCACCGGCCAGTTCGATGAAGCGGGTGTTGAGCCCGTACTCGCGCGCCTTCCAGGTCAGATAGAAAGGATCGATGGGGATGCAGTGCCCGCCCAAACCCGGCCCCGGGTCGTAGGGCGTGAAGCCGAAGGGCTTGGTCGCCGCCGCCCGGATCACCTCGTGGATGTCGATGCCCATGCGGTCGCAGACCACCTTTAGCTCGTTGACCAGGCCGATGTTTACCGTGCGGTGGATGTTCTCCAGCAGCTTGGTCATCTCCGCCGCGCGGGTCGACGACACCGGCACCACCGACTCGATCACCTGGCCGTAGAGCGCCATGAGCAACAGGCCCTATTGCATAGCAGGTTCATTGTGCCGGCCCGCCAAGACCGGCGGGCGATAGCGACCGCACACGGCACCACCCCGGGCAACAGCGACCGGCTACTGGCGCACAAACAGCTGCGGCACCTTCGACAGATTCTTCCAAGCCAGCGCGCCCACGCCACCCACGCCATTCGCCCGCAACGCCCGGTAATCCTCCCAGGACTTGCGCACCACCTGCCGCAGCGAGCGGTTGCTCGCCCCGCCCACGCGCATGCGCACCAGCACCTGCGGCAGGTACACCACACGGCCCGAGAGCTGGGAGAGCACCCGCAGCATCAGGTCGTAGTCCGCCGCAATCTGATAGCGCGTATCGAACAGCCCAAAGCGCTCATACACCGAGCGGCGCAGAAACAGCGTCGGATGCGGCGGCATCCACCCCCGCCGCAAGCGCCCAGGCCGAAACGCCCCGGCGCGCCAATAGCGGATCACCCGCCCCAGGTCGTCCTTGGCCACATACACCAGGTCACCGTACACCGCCTCCACCGCCGGGTCCGCAAAGGCGTCGGCCACCCGCGCCAACACTTGCGTGTCGGCATACACATCATCCCCGTGCAGCAGGCCCACCGCATCGCCGCTCGCCCGCGCAAGCCCTTTGTTCAGCCCAGAGTAAATCCCGTCGTCCGGCTCGCTCACCAGCGCGGCCAGCCCTGCTTCGTGCGCCCGTAACACCTCCAGGGTCCCGTCCGTACTCGCCCCGTCGATGACAATGTGCTCCCGCTCCGCCAGCGACTGCCCCGCCACCGACCCCAAGCAATCGCCAATGGTGTCCGCGCAGTGATAGGTCGCCGTCACCACAGAGATCTTCATGCTGCACTCCCCCCAAGCGCCCAAATAAAAAAACCGGGCATCCGCCCGGTTCCTGCCAACGCCGCATCAAGCGCTGATGCCTTACGCCGCCCACGCTAGCAAACGCGACCCCGGCGATTGCGCAACCTCAGATTTATTCCAGCAGCTCGGCCTTCGGCGCGTCAGCGAATCCTGCGGCCCAGGCGGGTGCGCCGCCGGCCGCAGGTCACAAACGCCACCGCCCGACGGCTGCGAGCCAGGTGCAGTGCGTCGGCCATGTCCATCCCCGCGCCGAAGCGGTCCAGGTCATCGAGCACCGCGGCCCGATCCCCAACGGTCGCACGGCCGATGCCGAGCCAGGCCCGCAGGACGCACTCGATGTCGGTGCAGGAAGCGCAGAGAGCCCGCCCATCTCTCACGCTAGCTCCAGCAGAAGGGTGAGCGTAAGCAACCGCCGATAGTTCGGCGTTTGCGGAAGTAGATCATGGCCGAGCGCATCAAAACGCCACCCCGCGCACATCAACCGACCGCGCATCGCGAACCCGTTGCGCCAAAAACGGCACATCGCGCAGAAACAAGGTGTTGCCGCCGGCACGGTTCGGGCCGTCCAGCCGTTGCAATGAACGGCCAAAGGGCTCGTAGCGATAGGGCGCGAAGCCCGCCTCGACGACAGCGGAAAACAGCGCCTCGTCCGCATATCCGTAGCGCTCCCCACTGCCGTTCAGCTCCAGAATGAGCCCCCGCAGAGCCGGTGACTGCAGCGCCGCGCCGGCGCCATCCAGCACCTGGGTCTCATAACCCTCCACATCGATCTTCGCCAGCAGCGGGCAGCGATCCGCTGCCAGCGCGTCGAAGGTAGTGACGGGCACCGTCACCGCGTCGGCAAAGCCGGGCTCGTCCGCCTGCAGCACGTGGTTGGTCGTATCCAAAGAGCCCGTGAAGATCAGCTCCCCAGGCTCGGCGGAGAGCCCACAATTGCGAGCATCCACCAACCCGCCGATACGGTTGATCTCGACATTACCCAACAGCGCCTCGAAGGTCGCCGGCACGGGCTCGACCGCCACCGCCGAAGCACCGGCGACCTTGGCGGCCAGCACCGTGTAGGCGCCCACGTTCGCGCCCACATCGACAAAGACATCACCAGGGC
This sequence comes from Thiohalocapsa halophila, assembly GCF_016583825.1. Lineage (GTDB taxonomy): Bacteria > Pseudomonadota > Gammaproteobacteria > Chromatiales > Chromatiaceae > Thiohalocapsa > Thiohalocapsa halophila. The sequence goes on from NZ_NRRV01000079.1 coordinate 2,781, forward strand.
GCAGCGCATGGAGCACGAAGGCCATGTCCTCGAACTCATGCAGTCCAACGTAGACGTTGCCGGTCGCCCCCGTCTGCCCTCTGCGCACCAACAGCCGCGCGCCATCGACAAAGTCAACGACATGCGGCCCGGCGGAGAGCCTGCTTCGCACCTGCCAGCGTGCGAACCGCCCGAGGTTCGCGAGACGCCGCCCCTTGCTCAGAGGGTGATCCCAAATAAACGGCAGGCTTCGGGATAAAGACATCGCACAAGCCACCTGTGAGAACCACGAAATGCGCCGGGCGCCCGGCCGACCCGATACGCCACAAAACGGCCTGCGCGCTGGCGCTATTCCTGCCGCCCGCGGCCCGCCCGTGCCGCCTATGAGCGCCAGCACCGCAGCTGACAGCCCAGCGGCGGCGCTGTGGCCGCGCCGTCCTCGCCGCCAGCAGCCGCCCGAGGTGTGAGCGCAGCCAATTGCCGCGGGGCCTCCGCTCCCACAGCGACTGGGGCTGTTGCCCGGAGCGCCTGAAGAACCGACCGGCCACTTAGGATTTCTGCGAATCGATGTCGTACGGGATCTCGAAGACACCCTTGGCCACGCTGAACCGTAGGCTTCGCGCCACGACAGCGCCGTCAGTCAAGCCGGTTTGAGCAACTGCTCAAAGTACGCAATCGTCGGCGCTAACCCCGCCCGCAGCGTCACCGTCGGCGTCCAGCCCAGGCGCTCGCGCGCCAAGTCGATGTCCGGCTGGCGCTGCCGCGGGTCGTCCTCGGGCAACGGCGCATGTACCAGCTGCGAGCCGGAACCGGTCAGCTCCTTTACCGCCTCCGCGAGCTCGATCATGGTGAATTCCCCCGGATTGCCCAGGTTCACCGGCCCCACCAGCTCGTCCGGGCTGTCCATCAGCCGCACGAAGCCCTCCACCAGATCGTCCACATAGCAGAAAGAGCGCGTCTGGGCGCCGTCGCCATACAGCGTGATCGGCTGGTTCTGCAACGCCTGCATAATAAAATTCGAGACCACCCGCCCGTCGTTGGGGTGCATACGCGGCCCATAGGTGTTGAATATCCGCGCCACCTTGACCCGCAGCCCGTGCTGGCGCCAGTAATCGAAAAACAGGGTCTCCGCGCAGCGCTTGCCCTCGTCGTAGCAGGAGCGCGGGCCGATGGGGTTGACGTTGCCCCAGTAATGCTCCGGCTGCGGATGCACCGTCGGGTCCCCATACACTTCACTGGTAGAGGCCTGAAAGATCTTGGCCTTCACCCGCTTGGCGAGCCCCAGCATATTGATGGCGCCGTGCACACTGGTCTTGGTGGTCTGCACCGGGTCGGTCTGGTAGTGCACCGGCGAGGCCGGACAGGCCAGGTTGTAGATCTCGTCGACCTCCACATACAGCGGAAAGGTCACATCGTGGCGCATCAGCTCGAAATGCGGATTATCCAGCAGATGCAGGATGTTGTCCTTGGTGCCGGTAAAGAAATTGTCGACACAGAGCACGTCGTGGCCATCGGCCAGCAAGCGCGCGCAGAGATGGGACCCCAGAAAGCCGGCACCGCCGGTGACCAGCACACGCTTGCGCAAGGCATAATTCATGGATTCACCAAGTTACAGTTTGCGGGATGCCTGCCGCCGGCTTCACGGACGCGCGCCAAAAGGCCCTCCCCTCACAATCGATGGTTACGGTTGGCGTTGGTCATTACTCCGACCATTCGCATAGGCTCCGGGTGCAGGGTGGACAAGCGGCAGCGCAGTCCACCCAGTGCCGACCAGCGCTCGGTGGACTTCGCAATCGCGCGTCCACCCTACTGGACGCACTGACTTACTGGACATCCACCCAAAAAATCGAACGGAGCCGGAAGAGCGGTCTCCCGACAGCGTCTATTTCAGCAGCTTACGCGCCACAAATGCTACCGCGGGGGCCTTGATCGTAAGTCCGACCATATCGCGCCAATGGCCCTGGGCCGCAGAGCGTCCGCCTTTGCTCCCGCGCCGGAGAGACCGACCAAGTATTGCCTGCTGCCGGCGCACACATGCCTCGGCGCAGGTCGGGCCGGCGCAAGCAGGCCGACAAGCAGGCGTTGTCGGCAAGCGCGGCGTCGGGCTTCGTGTCTCAGCCCGACCTACGGCGAATACTCGTCCGGTGTCCGCAGCGTGGGATGCAGAGCCCTGTCGCTGGTTGGACTTATGCTCAACGCCACCGCGGGATAGAGCTTGCCGGGCGCCTCGCCGCAATCAAAGGGACCGTCCAATGCCCAGCCGGAAAGCGGGTGCCGAGCGCAGGCGGGCGTTCAGCCATTGCTGATCACGCATATATAGAGTGTTGTCCGTTGTGCAACACGTACCGTCTAGTGCTTCCAGCTCCCGCGAGAAAGGCTGGTAGCGGAAGGTTGCAAACCCTTGGGCGAGTAGCTTGCGGTGGAGTAGATGATCGTCCAACCCGTAGCGCGCACCACTGCCATTCAACTCGACAATCAGCGCCGCAAGATCAGGCGTGTTGAGCGTTTGCTCGGCGCCAGCGAGCTGCGCTTCGAAGCCTTCGACATCGAGCTTGATCAGCCTAGGAGACTCGCCGCCACGATAGAATCTAGCGTGCGCACCGGCACCTCCACTGTGTCAGCCGCCGCCTCGCCCGGCGCGACCACATGGTTCACCGTGTCCAGGCCGCTGGTGAACCGTGCAACGCCCTGCTCCCGCCCAAGCGCAACATTCAACGGCGTCAACCGGCCCGCCAGGCCGTTCAGCGCAATGTTCTTACTCAACCAAGGGAATGTGCGCGGAATCGGCTCGATGTATAGACACCGAGCGCCCGCAGCAGCAGCGAGAGGCGTGTACGAGTCGACGTTGGCACCTAGGCCGACAAACAAATCCCCAGGACGCAGCGCATGCAGCACCAGCGCCATCTCCTCCGCCTCGTGCAGGCCGCAGTAGACATTGCCGGTGGCGCCCACCATCCCTGGGCGCACCAGCAACCCGACTTCATCGACGAACGGCACCAGCACCGGGTCCGGGCAGCACCGGCTCCCCACCTGCCAGCACAGCCAGCGACCGAGCGCCGCCCGCCGAGCGGCTGCGGTTGAGCGGATGCCCGAGCACAAAGCGCAGCGATCTAAGAAGTCCCGTCCGATTCTTTGATCCCTTCCGGTCGCACCACGCCTATCTCCACCAGCGCATCGAAGAGCGCCTCGGCGAGCGCCCGCTGGCCCGCAGCGTCGATGTGGATGTCGTCGCGGTACGGTGATGCGCCCTCGGCGATCGCGGCCTTGAGGTAGGGATCGAACGGCAACACTGCGGCGCCCGCCTCCGCGGCTGCCCGAGCGATCAGTGCCCGGCCCGGCTTCGGCCCGTCGCGCAGCTCGGAGCGGGTCGAATGCTGCAGCACCGCGGTCGGTGCGTGCGCCAGTGCCAAGCGCAGGAAGGCCCGCAGATCCTCGCTGCCGCCCGCCGCCGCCTCAGCCCGCGCGGCCTCCTTCGCCGCGTCATCGGAGGGCCTGTCAACGACCGCCTCGTCCCCGCCGCCCACCGGCAGGTCCGGCAGATAGCGCGGCAAATAGCGCGTCACCCCCTCCAGCAGCGCCGAAACCGGCCGGCGCTGCGGGTGGGTGTTAGGGTTCAACAGCCGGTGCTGCGGGTTGTCGCCGATATCGTGGCTCGAGGCCAGCAGCAGCACCGCGTCCGTGTCGAACAGGCCGTACTCCTGCACGTAACCCAACCAGTTCCCCGGCCCCCAGCTCCCGGCCGAGACGTTGCCCACGGTCACCGGCCCACCATGGACCGCGGCCAGGCGCTCGGCCAGGAGACTGGTCGCCAGCTCCGGCTGGTCGCTCAGGTTGCCGCCGTTCAGCACCGAGTCACCGAACACCAGCACCCGCAGCTCACCCAGCGCCTTCTGCGGCGGGAAATCCGGGCTGCGCATCCCGTAGGCGTTGATAAACACCCGGTTGTGGAAGCGCCACAAGTCCTGATCCGGCTGGAACAGGTACTCGATGCGCGGATGCGCCTCGCTCAGCGGCGGATCGCCGAGGCCGAGCACGAAGCGCGCGAAGAACTCGCCGGCGGCAAGCAGCGCGAGCAGCACCGCGCCGGCCACCAGAAGCCGTTTGCGCCACGCTCCCATGTCAACTCCTTGTTCGATAAGCCGCACCAGCGCCCGCACGGGCTCGACGCCGATTCGTGCGAACGCGACCGTGTCAGCCGACGCCGATTATCCAGAAGCCCCCAAGCCACGGACGCAACTCGCCCGTCGGCCGTAGCCTAGGCGGATTAGCCGATGCCGGCTTCCGACCCATCGGCCCCGCGACCCGCCATCTGGCTCACGCCGCGAATCTCCAACACCTGCTCAATCGCCTCCACGACACCGCACTGGTGTAAAGCCATATACCGGCGAACCTCGCGCACCTTGGCGTCGACCAGATAGCGGTACCAGAACCCCTGCAGCACATGAAAGGCGGTGCCCTCGGCGCCGTCCAGGAATCCAAGACGCAGCACGTAGCGGTAGAAGAAATAGGCGAAGGCGCGCAAACCGCCCGGCAGCCGCGCGTATACCAACTCCTTAACCCAGCGCTTTAAGCCCGCCTGACCACCGCCGTGCAGCCGCGCCACCGTATCCTGCGGCATGAAGCCATGCTCGAGGTTCAGCAGGTCGACCGCCTCGCGACTGGCATAGCGGTTATGCTTCTGTGTCCACCAGGTGAGGGACTGCAGGTTGTCGTCGATCAGCTCGCCCGCAAAGCGCACCGTCGGCCCAGCCACCTTGATGTGCTCGTCCATCCAGCGGTTCTCGCACTGCCCACGTCCGTAGCGGAACAGCCGCAGTACCTGCACCGGAAACACCCCCCCGTGGCGGATCAGCCGACGCTGGAAGGTCATCCGGCGCCCGACATAAACCCCGTCGATCTCCGGTCCGAGTGCCGGCGCCTGCGCGCGTATCTCAGCGACAAGCTCTGGCGTCAACACTTCATCCGCATCAATGCGCAGCACCCAGTCGGTGTCCGCATCGAGCTGAGCCAGTGCCCAGTTGAACTGCGTCGCATAGTTCACCCACTGGCGCTGGACCACGCGCGCGCCATGCTCGCGCGCGATCTCAAGCGTGCGATCGGCCGAGTAACAGTCGGCAACCAACACCGCGGCATCAAGGCCGCGCAGGCTCTCGATGCAGCGCCCCAGGTGGCGCTCCTCGTTCAGGGTGAGGACGACGGCCGTCAGTCTCATGGCTTACGCGCGATCGCCAGCATGGACTTCGCCAGCGGCGGCACCCGCCCGACGCGCTCGAAGCGGATGCCGAGGAAGCCCGCCTCGCGCAGCAGCTCGCCCAGGGTCTTGATGGACCAGAACTTGATGTGTCCGTGATCCCAGAGCGCCGTGAAGTGCGCATCCATCTTTCCGGTGACCGCAAGCGCCAGGTTCTTCCAGTAGCCGTGATACGGGGTCGAAAGGATCGCCACCCCCCCCTTCTCGAGCAGATCGAAAACTGCCCGCGCATAATCTCGGGGCGCGTACACGTGCTCTACCACCTCTAGGCTGAGCACAACCGGAAACCGGCCGTATCGGGCGGCCAGGTCATCGCAGGCGGAGCCGGTCTCAAGCGTCAGATGCGGGTAGGCAGCTTGAGCCAATGCGATCCCTTCGGCGGACGGATCGACGCCCTTCACGTCCCAGCCGCGCTCAGTGAGTGCATTCGCAACGCTGCCGTTGCCACAACCGAGGTCGAATATGCGCCGTCCGCCTTCGCGACCGACTACGTCAGAGCGTTCCAGCTCGGAGAGCAAGCGGAGAACCGCAGCCAGCAGGACGCCGTGCGAATCATTCAGGCCGGCGTGATCGTAGTGATAACCGCTGATCGCGGACTCCTTCATTCGTTCTCCTCCTCGTCGCGACAGCGCAGCACCCGCTGCTTGATAATCCGCGCCGGGTTGCCCGACACGATCTGCCAATCCGGCACGTCAGCCACCACCACCGCGGCCGCGCCGACGATGGCGCCCTCACCAACGCGCCGGCCAGGCCCGACAAAGGCATCGGCGCACACCCAAGCCTGCGGCCCGATCTCGATAGGCAGGCGCAGTAGCGGCAGCGCCGGATCGCGATAGTCGTGCGTCCCGGCGCAAAGGTGCGCCCGGTGGGAGATCGTCGCGCGGTCCCCGACTATTACAGGCCCGAGGTTATAGATCAGGGCCCACTCGCCGATGCTCGCCTGCTCGCCCAAGGTCAGGGTCCAAGGCAGGTAGATGCGTGCGCTCGGATATACGTGGGCATCACGGCCGATCCGCGCCCCGAAGGCCCTAAGCAGCAGCCGCCGCCAGCCGAACAGGGGCCTAGGGCTAAGGCGGAACAAGGGTGTCGCCAGGGACCAGAGCACGCGCCCCAGGTATTCGCGCGCGCGGTACGGGCGCGCCTCACGGCAGGCGGTCACGTCGAGGCGCTCCATGCCGCGGCTACCCAGCTGGTTGAGCATTCCGAGGTCTTCCGAACGCGAATCGGGCGGTCGTCATCTAATAATTCCGCCGTCGGTCGCCGACCCGGACCAGACGCGCTTCGAGACGTTCCTGCAAGCGCCGCAGTGTCGAGCGTACCCCCTCGTGCCGCAGTCGGAAATACAGCACCCCGGCCCGCGAGATGCGGCTGCGTTCGGCGTCCGCTAGGCAGGGGTAGCGCAGCCGGATTGCCGGCAGCTCCCGGTCGAAGCGTGCGATCAACGACTGCGCCGCGTCCATGAACCCAAGCTCATCGATGGCGTCGTCGGCGCGCGCCCGAAGCAGGCCATCGAGCTCCCCGACGAGCGGGAAGTCCGTCAGCAGGCGTCGGGTTTGGCGCGACCCGCCGGCGGCGTGCTGCAGGCGCCGATCGACGAACCGTTGCGCGTACCAATCGATGGTCGTGTTGTCGATCTGTTGAGTCTTGCCGAACGCCTCGACGATACGCGCGATCTGCTCAGGTGGCGCCTCCAGCATCCGCTCGTAGGAGACGATGACACGCGGCCGCGCCTGCGTGAACTGCAAGGCCCGCATCAGGTGCTCAAGCCACAGCAGCAACCCAGCCTCGATGCGCAGGTGGAAGTTCACCCGCAAGGACTCGGCAGTCGCACCCGGATCCCGGACGGCGATCAGGTACGCCGCACCCGCCTGCACCTCTTCGAACACCCCCTGCCAGAACGGCAGCAGCCGGCTGGTGGCCGGATGCTTGAAGCCTACCACCGGGCTTACCTCGAACAGCCGCTTGAGGATCTCCAGTGCCCGTTCTCTCACCAGCGGATATCCGGGCTGGGCTTGCACGCGCGCCATCTCGAGGTTGGGCGAGAACCCCCGCCGAGGTAGATACGCCGCCAACTCCTCGTTGACCTGCAGGATGTCCTGATTCTCCCAGAATCCCGTTGGATTGCACCCGCCGGCGCGCATCAGCTCGCCTTCAAGCGGCACGCCGATCACAGGCAGCAGCCTCGCCAACAGGCTGGTGCCACCACGGTAACAGCCGAGGACCGCGACGACCTGCCGAGTCCGAGATTCTTCGGTTGGCTTGCTATCCGTCAAGCGCTCTGTCTCCATCGCGATTTCTGGCGTTCGAGATGTGAACAAGGACGGCCGTGCTTCATGGATCAGCGCTTACGCAGAAAGACAAAAAGATTGGTCTTCATCACCGGCGGCAGCAGCCAGCTCAGGAACAGCATCAGTCTCAGCACCGCCCGACTGTTGAAGAAGTAGGCCGGCTCGGGCTCGTAGCGGTACGTGAAATGCTCGAACCGCTCGGCGGGAAACCACCGACGCAAGTCGCGCAGGCTGTTGAGCCGAAACGCCGTGGGGAAGACGTCGATGTCCTTGCGCTCAGGCTGCGCCCAGCGCAGCACGCGCGAATGGCGCGAGTTGTCGATGAGGCGCGTGACCAGCGAGACCGGGCCGTATCGGTTCGGCGTGCGCGCACAGAGCCAGCCGCCAGGCTTGAGCACCCGCCCCAGCTCAGCTGAGACCTGGGCTGGGTCCTGGATGTGCTCGAATACGAAGTCCGAGACGATCAGATCGAAATCGGCGTCCGCGAACGGTAGCGGCGCATCGGGCTGGATGACCACCGCCTCGTCCGCCCCCGGATGCGCCCGCACCGCCTCGTCGACATCGCAGGCCACCGCCCGCGCGACCTTACCCTGCAGGTTGCGCAGCCCCCGCCGCAGCGGCACCGCATCATCCTGCAGCCCCGCCCCGCGCCCGGCGCCGAACTCCAGCACCTGCATCTGCGGGCGCAACAGCGAATGCACGCGAGTCAGAAACTCGACCGTGCCGTCGCGAGACGTGAAGCCGCCGGCGCCGATCTCAGGGAAGGTGCGCGTCAGCAGTGTCTGGCCATGCGTAGCCGCTTCACCTTGAACCTGCCGATCGGAGGCGGCGCTCATGGTTTAGTCCCTGCGACACCACGCGAATCGATCACCTGTTCCGCCGCCCCACCGCCGGTCCGGCTCTCGTGCCAGCGCCAAGCCGTCTCGACGATCTGGTCCAGGCCGGAATACGCCGGCGTCCAATCCAACTGGCGCTGTGCGAGCGCGGCATCCGCAACCAGCACCGGCGGGTCGCCCGGTCTGCGGGGCGCCTCTTCGACCGGCACCCTGCGGCCGCCCACGCGCTGGACCGCGTCGATGACCTCTCGGACCGACCGTCCGCGGCCGGTCCCCAGATTCATGGCGCCGCTTCCACTGCCCGCGAGCAACCGGTCGAGCGCACGCACGTGGGCCGCGGCAAGATCGGCCACATGCACATAGTCCCGAACGGCGGTACCGTCGGGTGTATCGTAATCCGTGCCGTAGATCGACAATTCCTTGCCTGAGCCCATCGCCGCAGCGATGGCCAATGGAATCAAGTGGGTCTCTGGGTCATGCCACTCGCCGATCTCGCCATCCGGGTCCGCGCCGGCCGCGTTGAAGTACCGCAACGCGATGGAGCGCAAACCATAGGCGCGATCGAAGTCCGCGAGCATGCGCTCCATCATCCATTTGGACGCACCATAGGGGTTGATTGGCTGTTGTACGGCATCGTCGGGTATCGGGACGGTCTCCGGATCTCCATAGGTTGCACAGGTGCTGGAGAATACGCAGCGCTCCACCCCGTGATCGCGCAAGGCCTCGAGCAGAGTCAGAGTGCCGGCGACATTGTTGCGATAGTACTTTGCCGGTTCCGACACGGACTCGCCGACATAGGCATACGCCGCGAAATGCATTGCCGCAATCGGCTGGTAGCGCAGCAGTACGTCATCCAGCCACTGCCGGTCGGCGATGTTTCCCTGCTCCAGAGGTCCCCAGCGCACGGCCCAGCGATGCCCATGGAGCAAATTGTCGCAGACCACCGGCCGATAACCAGCGCGATGCAATGCCTTGCAGGTATGGCTACCGATGTATCCGGCACCCCCGGTCACCAAGATGTTCTTCGCCGATAGTGATCGCATACGAATGCAGCTCTCCGTTGGTATCGCCCGGCGCGCCCGAGACTTCCCGGCGCCGCCCCGTGGCCTGCTTTGAATCGGCGGCTAGCCCGCGCTCACGCCCGCCTCGTCGAGCACGATACAGTCCGGCCGCGGCGCCTCCGCGGCCACCCATGCGTACACCTCTCGCAGCCTCGCTGCCACCTCGGCCCAGCTAAATCGTGTCTCGGCCAACCGTCGCCCGCGCGCGCCCATCGCTGCAAGGTCGTCGCACGACATGCTAAAAAGCTCTTCCAGCGCGCAACCGACGGAGGTCGCGTCGTAACCGGTCGACAGGGCTGCGCCCTGGGCGAAGCCCTCGGGGAGATTACAGGCCGGCGTCATCACGACCGGCTTCCCGAATGCCCAGGCCTCGAGGACCGCCATCGGCAGCCCCTCGCTGAAGGAAGGAAGGACGAAGGAGTCCGCGCGGCGCAAGGTTGCCGCCTTATTCGCGCCGAACTGTGGTCCGATGAAGCGCACCTGCCGCTCGATGCCTTCCTCCGCCACGATGCCTTCGAGCGCCCGCCTATGGCCGCCCTGGTCCCAACCGGCGATCACTAGGGTCCAGTCACGGCTCGCCGGCCCCTTTCTTCGGCCCGCCAGTGCAAAGCCGCGCACCAGGTTGACGAGTCCCTTCTTCGGATGCAATCGACCTAGGAAAAGCAACACCTTTCGCGCATCGGGAACCTGCTCCGCCCATTGTGGCGGCGAACCGTCATCAGCAGGCGGGAGATGCACTCCGTTCGGAATCACAGCCACCGGATTGCGCAGCCCGAAGGCCCGAACATCGTGCAGCTCCTTTTCAGTATTCGCCTGAATGCAGGCGGCACTGGTCAGCGTCCGCCGCTCGTAGAGCGCTAATGCCACCCGCTTCTTCCAACGCGAGTTGGCCAGTGCCCAGGGTTCCAGCATCCCGTTCGGCGTGACGACATAGGCGCGACGATGTTGGTACGCCCAGGACCGTATCGCGATCGAGGGATACATCCAGAGGGAATGCAAATGACCGACGTCTGCATCTTCGGCCGCGAGGAGCCGCGGCAGATCTCTCGAATACCCGAAGGCGGGCGGCCCTGCGATCGGATACGCATGGACCCCGGCGCAGTCCCAAAGCGCCCGATCCTCGTCGATATATTGATCGGCCGGACCAAACGCCTTCACGATCGTATCGCCGCGAGCCGACATAGCGCTTGCCAGGTCTCGTTCGATCTCGAAGATGCCGCCGGCAAGCCGCGAGAGCGATGAGGTGACGAAGGCGACCTTCATAGTGCTGCCCCTCGCTGTGTCAATCCTGCCACCAAAAAACTGCCACCTGCCGTCATCGCCGCATCAATGCCCAGAGCAAGGCGCGGTCAGGCAACCGGTTCGGCGCGCACGGCGCGGCAAGGGCCGCAGCCGCCGCCTCCTGCAGCCCACGGGCAAAGGTCTCCGGCGTCCAGCGGGCGATGATCTCCCGGCTCCGGCGCCCCATCGCCTCGCGGTCACAATCGTCTGCTGCCACTCGCTGCATCGCCGCGGCAAGGGCCTCGACATCGGTCGGCTCAACCGTATAGCCATTCTCGCCGTCGGCGACCAGATCCGGCGCACAGCCGCAACGGCTGGAGACAAGCACAGGCAGCCCAGCGGCCATCGCCTCGTTGACCACCAAGCCCCACTGCTCCGAGGTGCTGGCGTGGACGAAGGCGCCGGCGAGCCCGTAATAGGTCGGCAGCTCGGCGTACTGCTGGAAGCCGGGCAGCCGCACCCAATCGCCGAGCCTGCGCCCTTGGATAATCGCCTCCACCCTGCCGCGCACCGGACCGTCGCCGAGCAGCACCAGGTGCCAGGCGCGGGCGCCGACACCACGCCGATAACGATCGTAGGCCTCGAGCAGCCGCGGCAGGTTCTTCTTCTCGATGAACCGGCTGGACGCCAGGAAGAACCGCTCCGGCAACCCCAATCGAGCCCGCCCCGAGTCGGCCCGCCGCCGAACCGCTTCCGCACCCGCGGCGAAGTGCGCGTTATCGACGACGTCGTAGCCAGTGAACACCCGCTCTGCTGCCATCCCAAGCGCCGTGACGTAATCACGATGCGGGCCACCACCGACCAGCGCCGCCCATGCCATTCGCACAACGCGGCTCTTCACGGCTTCGCGCCACCATTTGCGCGGTTCGTCGTGCGCCGTGCTGTCGGACATCATCACCGCTGCCGTTCTGGTCGCGGCGCACCAATGCAGCGCGGCCAAGGCTGGAGCCGTCGACCAGCCCGGAATCGCGACCGCGTCCGGCCCAAGCTCACTCAGCGCTGCGGTGAGCCGACGCTTGACCTCGGAGACATCAGCAGCAGCAACGTCCTGCTCTGTAAAAAGCGTAGTCACCGGATAGGGCCGTTCGCTCGACTCGAGCATCCACGCATAGGTCTTATCGACGCGAGAGAACTCGACCGCGACCACCTCGCACCGATCCGCTACAGCCTGCAGCCGCGCGTGGTGGTAAGGCCCGAGCCGGTGAAACAGGATTGCAAGCTTCACCGGGGATCAGCCGAGCCCCGAAACGAGAGCGCGCCTCTTCCCAATGCGACCGCGCATCAAGCGCGCGCGAATCGGTTTACTGCGCGCGAAGAGTAACAACGGCAAGAGGAAGGCCGCAAGCTCTATAAAGCCCATGTAAAATCGGGTTGAGCTGTGTGTTACGAGATGAAGTGAATCGCTGATAATCAGCATCAGGATCATTTGCGCAACTATATTTCCGTTTACACCAGCTTGATACCAACGGCTCATGATTAGAGCCGCAAGGAAAAATTTGATAGCGCCGAAAAACCAAAAGGATCGAAACGCATCAGACAGCCCCGTCGAAGTACTTCCCCTCTGTTGCGCATAGCCGAAGTGCTCATACCCCTTGACACCGAGATCCAACATCAGGGAATTTTTTACGTCGTGACCGACCCACTGGCCGGGAACGAAGGAGCCGACCACCTGGTTCCAAAGGGTTAGCCAAAAATCAAAGACAGCCAACCGGTCGGCGGCCTCAATATCCATGGCTGCATTATACAAGTCAGCACTTGCAGCCTCGCCTTCAATAATCTTGTTTAGATTACCAACAAAGTCGATGCTCAGGATCTCCTGAAGTCCTGCACCGCTCCAGGAGCTTCGGTCTTCTGCCAACATCGTCGCGCGATAGTCACCGATGCTGTTGATGAATAGGCTGCCGCCAACCAGGCCAGCGATGATGAACCAACGCGATGGCAGCCAGCGGCGATGGAACCAGAACGCCATCAATATGATTAGACCCAATTCCACCATGGCATCACGACGGCCATGGATCACGATCCGATCAAGATAGAACGACAAGTCGAAGACGATGATCAAAAGGGTCTGCCAACGCGGCTTGCTTAAATGCAAGATAATCGCAATTACAAGCCCGATGGTCAGTAATTGCGAAAAAAAGACATAGATCGTGATCGGACCAGTCCACGCACCGCTGTGCACTGCGGTCACCGAGGCCGCCAGGCGGCTCACCTGGAAAAAAAAGAAGGCACCCAGCAGCGACATCACTACACTGCCGACCAAGAGCCGATGCTCGTCGAAACGCCACCAGAACAGCCGGGCTGGCCGCGGGTTGATCGTGTAGCCTAGATAGACCGCTCCTAGACATAGGATGGCCATGAGTATCGTCTTCGGCAGGGCCCCCGGAGGAAGGTAGGGGTTCTGCGTCAAGCCCAGAAGCTGCGGCACCATCCAGCCTAGGAAAACCGCCGCGACCAGGAATGGGTACTGGATCATGCGCGAGCGCTGCTGCAGACCCCACCAAAGGATAAGCAGGCACTCCGCGACGAGGATACCGAGCAGTACTTTGCTCACCGCGACCCGCCCTGTGCCGGTTGTGGGGCCGAGCGCCTCATCCACCCGCAAGTTCTTGAACCACGCCAACCAAATTGTCCCGATAGGTCTCGAGCCCAAGCCGCGCCCGGTCCTTCAGCGCTGCGTTTTGGTGAGAACGCAGCAGGTCCGGGGCATCGAGATATCGCTGAAACGCATCAGCCAGGACTTGCGGATTCCGTATCGGAACGAGGCTTCCATCAACGCCGTCGCGCACCGGCGCACCGGCGTTGGGGGTCGCGATCACCGGCAGGCCGGACATCAGCGCCTCGTAGGTGACCGTTGCCGAGCCCTCGACAAGAGACGGCAGCACCAGGACCTCGGCCCAGCGGAAGAGTTCGCCCATGCGGGAGCGCGGAACAGGGCCTAGCAGTTGTGCCGCGCCCGGCAGGTCGCGCAGCTTATCAGCGGCCAGCCCGATCGGCCCCGCGAGTCGGCAATCAACAGCATTGACCGGCAGGCGTCGAAGTGCCTGGAGAAGGTCCGGCACGCCCTTGCGCACTCCTACCTGCCCCGCGAACAGAATCCGCAATGGCCCCCTTCGTGCCGTTTGGTCCGGGCCACCTGCACCAGCCGGCTCAACCACGAAGCGCGCCGCATCCACGCCATACGGCACGACCCGAATCTTATCCTCCGCAACACCCAACTGGACCAGCCCATCCCGTACGAACGCCGAGCCGGCAACGATCCGGTCGGCTAGCGCCCATTCGTGCTCTTCGCGCAGCACCGGGTCCAACACCGGCGGCGACCCGCCGCCAGCCGCCGAGGCCTCCCAGCCGGGCCAGCGTTCAGCTTCCTCCGCAAGGAGCTGGGTTGCAAGTCGCTTCGGCAGGATCGTCTGCTCTAGAATGCAGCGGCGCCCCTGCCTCTGGGCTGCTGCAAACAGGGCCAGCGATGCCCCGTTGAACCCCCAGACGACATCGCCAGCAACAAAGGCCGGATGCGCCAGGATGAGCTGATTGAAGCGCGCAGCGGATTCGTTGAAAACCTCCTGTATACCACCCGGGCTGCGCGCTCGCCTCCGCGCGTGCGCGTACCACCAACCTAGCCCCTCAAAGCTCACTACCCGCTCCGGCGACAGGGCGGCGTCGTCACGCCCCAGCCAGCGCTCCAGCACGGCCGGCCTTACCTTCCGCGGAATCGCTTGCGCCGCAAGGCGCAACCACGGCTTGTTCCCGCTATAGCTGTCGGTGAAGAAGCGTTCCAGCAAACCGGCCTCGTACAGCAGTCGCGGCACAGCGTAGTGCATCCGAGCCCCCAGCATTGTCACGACGACCTTGGCCATCGCGCGCTGCCGGCCGTCAATCCGTCGTACGCTAATTGACACTGACAATACTGCAGCCGACCTGCTTGGCGATGCGCAAATAGCTCCCATTAAAAGCGCCAGGGAGTCCGAGGTCGATCGCAAATCGTTCCATCCTTGGATGCCTGACGTTAAGCAACGCAGAGCTCTGAAGGCTATATACTCGTACGCTTTCGCGCCGCGAGGCTTCGGCAATCAAGAATTCCTCAGCGATTCGATCCGTGTGCACAACGTTCCACAAAGACGCGAAGGTGGTTTCACCGGGATGCGGCAAATACATGCACGGGCTAACCGACCGCACCACCTCAACATAACTCTCCCGCCGAATTGCCGCACTTTCCGGCAACGGTTGCCCTAGAAAAATGGTTACCGACGGCAACAACGGCTCTCCTGCCGGACGATCAGCGCCGTCATCGAACGCCAACGAAATCTCCACCAGCTTACTATCGTCGACTATATTCCTCAGCCCGGAATAGATCGTGTAGTGCGCCTCAACGCTAGCCACCAGCGCTTGCTGATCCACTTTCCCTCGCGCCAACCGATGCACGAGGGCCTTCCACGCTGCCCTCCTTCTTACTCGAAAATAAGCACTCTCCTCCAGCACGTTCGCCGTTCCGTCGTCGAATGAGAAGCGCTTCGCGTTGGGAAAACGCGCCGCAAAGAACTGGACAGCCGCGGAGTTGATTGAACCGAAGTAGATACGCTCGACCTCGAAGTGCCTCCACTCCTTGTAGACCATGGCGAGCCGAGCGTAATTCGCAATACGATTTCGCTTCATCAAAAGATAGTCGGAAGTGACCGCCGGCGCCGCCAAGCGCTGATAGTATCTTTCAATCTTCTCGTTATAAAAAGTGTTCGTAAAGAGAAAAATGTAACGCCCGATTCCCTCGTAGGAAATTATTCGCTCCGCGATCAACGCTTGCAGCGGCGTAACACAAATAAATGCACATACCGGCCCTGCGTTCGGCACACCCCATTGCATTATTAACCCGGGCCTCATACGGTGCGCATCAAAAAACCCGACAAACCCGCAGACCTACCAACCGGACGCGCCCCATGACCAACCTCACAAAGCACACAACCGCCGTCAACAACCAGATTGTTGAGCGCCCCTGATCAGCGCCCGTCCACTAATACTCTTCTCCACCGCGACTTCACCTGCGACGCTACGTCCGCGACCACGTCCGCTCTGTGCCTGATCCATCCTCTGCTCCTCCCATTTTTCTCAAGCCACACCTCAAAGGCGGTCTGCACAGGACCGTCCAATGCCGATAACCATAACCCTGCGATAGCTTCGTGGCTGAACTCCGGCGCTCTCCGTCGCCCTTTCTCCACAAGCCTATCGTAGCAAGCTGGATTCTCCGCAAGCCGCCTAATCTCACTCCGCAGCTCGGTAATAGATGCCACGCGGATGTACTCCGCTCCCGGTCGCGCTACCGCCGAGTATGCGCTATCCCAACCACCGATGAAAGGTATACCCGATCGCCATGCATGAATCATCTTACTTGGCGGCTTGCTGGGGTACTGTTTACGGTCGAAGGATCGTACGCCGACCAAGACGTCAACCGCTGACATGTCGTGCCACTCGTCTGGCGGAATCACGCGTAATTCAACCTTGCCGAGATCCAGTGGGTTCGCACCGCCGAGCCCGCGAGGTAGGTTGCCCCGATTAGGGCGTCCCGCAAAAGCTACAGTCGTCACACCCGCCCGTTTTGGATCGCGTCCCACTAAGCGGGGAACAGGCCAATATGGCAAATAAATCCTATGCTTTCCGGCGGCTGTCGTAGGATTCTGCACGACTTCGAAATCGACATCATACACGCGTCGACAATCCGCCCTAGCCGACAATCGGAACTCGCCCTGCCGACGTCCGAGAGTCCGCCATGTCTGCGCATGGGCAACGTTGATACATCCGGCGAGCGGTTCAATCCCAATGGTACAACCTTCGCGGCGCTTTCTGAGCAGAAGCCATGCCTGTGCGGGCCAATTCAGCCGGCCCCCCAGCCAGTATGGGTAGTTGCGCTCTAAGTCCGAATCCCGCAATACTGACAAAAAGTCGCTGTATTCCCGCTGAATGATGAAATGAATCTTGTCCATCGACGCTCGTTTCTCTTCGTGGGCCCATTTACACTGGCGTCCGCACGGGATGCCGCTTTATCCTGGCAGGACAATCGCTTACTATCTGTCGCTTTAACTTCTCAACTGGAGTTTAAGGGTTCCCAGGCCGGCAGACGTAGCCCCGCCTAGGCCGTAGCATTTTCGGCGGAGTTTGCGCCAAGCCCGGCAAACCCTTCCAAAACTCGCGGCACCTGTCCGCGCAGATCCCCAAAAACTGAAAAACTCCAATACACTAGTAGTCCGCGCCGCGAACCGGCAACACCGACAGGCGTTTTTCCCCGTCTGCGTGTACCTCAATCCGTCCCTTTGTAGCTCGCTCGTAAACCGCCGTGACTCCCGGCCGAATCCGCTCATGCAATTCGACGATTAGCAGCTTGCAGACCTTCAACCAATCGGTCGCGTCATTCAGGACCTCGAACTCCCCACCTTCGACATCAAGCTTCAGGACATCAATCGATTCAATATTGTGCTCTGACATTAACTCACGTACTGATATAACTCCTACCATTTCTAGCTCGTCATATTCTTCGCCTGCCGCAACAGGCGCAATAGTAAAGCCCCACTCCCCGGTCTGTCGGTCTCTAAGCACAGCAGTCCCTCTCTTGCCACCCAACGCCACGTGGAATACTGAGATATTTGGGAAACACGCGCAATTGCGAGCTGCCACCCTAAAATTGTCGCTCGATGGCTCTAAACAAATAATTCGGGCACTTGGAAACCTTTTAGCAAAAAGTATCGCAACAAGGCCTATATAGCCGCCAGCGTCTACGATACAACGCGGGACTGGGCCCGCAAGCTCCAGAGCTCGTTCGAATTCCCCGAGAAGGCAGGTTCTCAGGCGGTTTCCAGAAAATTTTATACCGCTCATGCGGGAGCGCAGGCGGGTCGGATGAGGATATCCCACTTCGGCAAATCGGGGTTGCGCAGCAGCCGCGCTTCGACTTCGCGCCTGGCCTTGTTGGTTAGGGTGACCCCCTTGGCGTAGACCTCGCGTGAAAGGTTCACGACGGGGTGAAGAC
>NZ_NRRV01000080.1 GCF_016583825.1 Thiohalocapsa halophila
GCCGGCGGTATGGGGGCCGGTAGGGGGCCCGGGATGGGACCTGGCATGGGGCCCGGCACGGGCCGGCGCATGGGCATGAACATGCCCGCCTTCTCGGATTTCGATGCCGACAACGATGGCCGCATCAGCCAATCCGAGCTCAATGCGGTGCCCTCGGAGCGCCGGCGCGAACGTGCAGAGCAGGGCTATCCCATGCGCGGTGCCGCCCACGCACCGAGCTTTTCCGACCTCGATGCCGACGGCAGCGGCGGCATCTCCCCGGAGGAGTTAGCCCGCTTTCATGGCGCTGCCCGCCGGCGGTGATCGAGCGGATGCTGACAGAAGCCCGAGGGAGAGGCCATGAACTGCACGACAGACCAGTAGGGTGGACGAGCGACAGCGAAGTCCACCCGGGGCCGCAGGGGCCGCAGGTCACTCGGTGGACTGCGCTTCGCTTGTCCACCCTACACGCTGCGCCTATCCGGGTGGTCGGCGTTGCGATCGACGCGCCACCGGAAGCCGGACGGTGAGCCGCACCACCCGCCAGACCGTCATCGTCGCCGGCGGCGGTTCCACGGCCCGCTGAGGGACAGGAGAGGCTTCGCATATGGCCGCCATCGTCACCCTGACCATGAACCCGGCGCTGGACCTGACCAGCGACACCGAGGCGCTGGACCCCGGCCACAAGACCCGCTGCGAGCCGCCGCGGCGCACGCCCGGCGGCGGCGGCATCAATGTCGCGCGCGGACTCAAGGACCTGGGCGACGACGTCCGCGCCGTCTATCCCAGCGGCGGGCCCACGGGCGAGGCCTTCAACCGGCTGCTGGCCGAGCTCGGCGTCCCCGCCGAGCGGCTGCCTATCGCCGGCGACCTGCGCCAGAACCTGTCCCTGCGGGTGCATGACACCGGCGAGGTGCTGCATCTGGTCTTCCCGGGCCCGACGCTCCAGCAACGGGAATGGCAGGCCTGCGGCGACGCCGTCGCCAACCTCGATCCGGCGCCGGAGCTGGTGGTGATGAGCGGGAGCCTGCCGCGGGACATGCCGCTGGATTTCTACGCCGGGGTGGCCCGCCGCGCGGCCGAGCGCGGCAGCCGCGTGGTGCTGGACACCAACGGCCCGGCGCTGCGGGCGACGCTCGACGCCGGGGCCCCGCTCTACCTGATCAAACCGAATCGCAACGAGTGCCGGGAGCTTCTGGACCTGCCGGACGGCGACGGCGAGCCGGGGCCGGACGACTATCTCGTAGCCATGGACCGGCTGATCCGCGACGGTGCCGCGGAGGCCGTGGTGGTCACCCTCGGCGCCCAAGGCGCGGTGCTGGCCAGCGACGGCCTGCATGCGCATCTGCGCCCGCCGGCCATCGAGGGACGCGCGCCGGTGGGCGCCGGCGACAGCTTCGTGAGCGCCCTGGTGCACCGGCTCGCCGCCGGCGGCGAGCTGCTGGCGGCGGCCATCGACGGCGTCGCCGCCGCCGCCGCGGCGGTGAAGACCCGCGACACGCGCCTGTTCCGCCCGGATGACCTCGCCGCGCTGCGCGCGGAGGTCGAGGTGCGCCACGCCAGTATCGACGAACGCAAGAATTCCTGACCGGCGGCGAGACCGCCGCAGGCAGATCCCCTGCCCCGGCATCCACGGCCGGTCCGGGAGCGATGACCGCTAGGCCAACCCCCACCACCCCAGATCAGGAGTCGAGATCATGGCAACAATCGCAATCAACGGCCTCGGGCGCATCGGCCGCGCTGCCCTCAAGCTGGTGATGGACCAGCCCGAGCTGGAGCTGGCGGGCGCCAACGACCTCGCCACGCCGGAGCAGATCGCCTATCTGCTGCGCTACGACTCCGCCTACGGCCGCTACAACCGTGAGGTCACCCAGGACGCCGACGACCTGGTGATCGACGGCGTGCGGGTGCCGGTGTCCAACCAGCAGGACCCCTCGCGCCTGCCCTGGAAGCAGCTCGGCGTGGACCTGGTGATGGAGTGCACCGGCGTCTTCCGGGACCAGGCCTCGCTGCGCCAGCACCTGGAGGCCGGCGCCAAGCGCGTGATTCTGTCCGCCCCGAGCAAGGACGACGAGGTGCCCATGGTAGTCCCGGGCGTCAACGAGCCCGGCGCTGCGCCGATCTTCTCCTGCGCCAGCTGCACCACCAACTGCATTACGCCGGTGTCGGAGGTGATGGCCCGCCGCATCGGCATCGCCAAGGCCATGATGACCACCGTCCATGCCTACACCGCAAGCCAAGGGATGGTGGACGGCCCGGCAAAGAAAATGGAGCGCGGCCGCGCCGGGGCCGTGAACCTGGTGCCCACCAGCACCGGCGCCGCGGAAGCGACGACCCAAGTGCTCACGGACCTGGCGGGCCGCTTCGACGGCCTCGCGGTGCGCGCCCCGGTGCCCGTGGGCTCGGTGGCGGACATCACCTTCGTCACCACCGAGAAGACCTCGGTCGAGGCCGTCAACAAGGTGTTCCTTGAGGAGAGCCTGAACCCCAGCTACAACGCCGTCCTCGGCATCACCGAAGAGCCCCTGGTCTCCACGGACATCATCGGCGACAAGCACGCCGCGGTGGTGGACCTGACCCAGACCCGGGTCGTCGACGGCGATCTGGTCAAGGTGCTCGCCTGGTACGACAACGAGATGGGCTACGCCGCGCAGATGGTGCGCGCGGCGGTGAAGGTGCTGAGCTGACGGGCGCCGCCGCGTCTCGTCTGCCGTGGGAGCGGCATCCTTGCCGCGACGACTGCCAGGGCAGCTGAGTGCCGGGTCCATCGCGGCCAGAGGCCGCTCCCACGGCAGCCCGTGCGCTGTGGGAGCGGCCTCTGGCCGCGACGCCAGTGGCAGCTGCATCAGCGCGTCGTCGCGGCAAGGATGCCGCTTCCACGGTTGCCGCGTGCCCTTCCTGGCTCGAAGATTGGGCCTAGGCTCAATCATCCCCCACGGGCACGGACACCTCCCACAGCGCCGGCAGCATGAATCGACCGACAGTGACAGCGCCCTACCAGCAATCAGCCGACGCCCTGGTCGATGCCCTCGACAGCAGCATCGAGCAGGGCCTGGACGACGCCGAGGTCGAGCGCCGGCGCGACGAGCACGGCCCGAACCGCCTGCGCGAGGCGAAATCACGGCCCACCTGGCGCATCCTGGTGGACCAGCTCGCCAGCCTGATCGTGCTGCTGCTGCTGGCCGCGGCGGTGGCGGCGGCGGTGTTCGGGCGTGTGGTCGAGGCCGTCGCCATCGCCGCCGCGGTGGCCGTGAACACCGTCATCGGCTTCGTCATGGAGCTGCGGGCCACCCGCGCCATGGAGGCCCTGCAGCGCATGGGCAAGGCACAGGCCCGAGTGCGCCGCGGCGGCAGGGAGCGGACCCTGTCGGCCGAAGAGCTGGTGCCTGGGGACATCGTGCTGCTGGAGGCCGGCGACGTGGTGAGCGCGGACCTGCGCCTGCTGGAGGCCAACCGCCTGCAATGCGACGAGGCCGCATTGACCGGCGAGTCCGTACCCGTCACCAAGCGCACCGGCAGCCTGGACCGGGACGACCCGCCGCTGGCGGAGCGCGAGAACATGGCCTTCAAGGGCACCGCGGTCACCGACGGCTCGGGCTTAGGGTTAGTCGTCGCCACCGGCATGGACACCGAGCTCGGCCACATCTCCAGCCTGGTGGAAGAGGCGGAGTCCTCCGAGACGCCGCTGGAACAGCGCCTGGAGCAGCTGGGCCGGCGGCTCATCTGGCTCACCATCGCCATCGCCGCCGTGGTGGCCGCGGCGGGGCTCATCGCCGGCAAGGCGCTGCTGGTGATGCTGGAGACGGCTATTGCGCTGGCCATCGCCGCGGTGCCCGAGGGCCTGCCGGTGGTCGCCACGCTGGCCCTGGCCCGCGGCATGCGCAAGATGGCCAAGCGCAACGCCGTGGTGAAGCGGCTCTCCGCCGTCGAGACCCTGGGCACCGCCAGCCTGATCTTCACCGACAAGACCGGCACCCTCACCGAGAACCACATGACCCTGTCCCGGCTCGGCCTCGCCGCCGGCACGCTGACGCTGGACCAGGAGCCGGACGGCGCCCGCTTCCTGCGCGACGACGACACCGAGGTCGGGCTGGACGAGGTGACCGGCCTAGCCGACGCGCTCACCGTCGGCGCGCTCTGCAACAACGCGAGCCTGCACGAGGACGGCAGCGCCGGCGACCCCACCGAGGTCGCATTGCTGGAGGGCGCCGCCGCCGCCGGTCTGCACCGGGGCGAGCTGCTGGAGCGTCTGCCAGAAGAACGGGAGGTGAGCTTCGACCCGGATCTGAAAATGATGGCGACCATTCACGCCGCGGACGGCGGCTGGCGCTACGCCGTCAAGGGCGCACCGGAGGCGGTGCTCGGGCGTTGCGTGAAAGTGCGCACCGGCGACGGCGACACCGAGCTTGGCGACGCCGACCGCGAGGACTGGCAGACGCGCAGCGAGCAGCTGGCAGCGGATGGCCTGCGCGTGCTCGCCATCGCCGAGAAGCGCGCCGACAGCGCCGATGCCGAGCCCTATGCGGACCTGACGCTGCTGGCGCTCACCGGGCTCTACGACCCGCCGCGGCCCGGTATCGACACCACCATCGCCGCCTGCCAGGACGCCGGCATCCGCGTGGTCATGGGCACCGGCGATCATGCAGCCACCGCCCAGGCCATCGCTGCCGAGATCGGCCTCAGCACGCCGGATGCGGAGGCCGTCGACGCGTCGATGATCAAGGACTTGCAGGCATTGGATGAAGACGAGCGCGAGCGGCTGCTGGCCAGCGACGTCTTCGCCCGCATCAGCCCCGAGCAGAAGCTGCGGCTTATCGACCTGTATCAGGATACTGGCTGGGTGGTCGGCATGACCGGCGACGGCGTCAACGACGCCCCGGCGCTGAAGCAGGCGGACATCGGCATCGCCATGGGCCAACGCGGCACCGAGGTGGCCCGCCAGGCGGCGGACATCGTGCTCAAGGACGACGCCTTCGAGACCCTGGTGCATGCCATCGAGCACGGCCGGACCATCTTCCGCAATATCCGGCGCTTCATCGTCTATCTGCTCTCCGGCAACCTCGCCGAGATCATGGCCGTGTCCGCGGCGGCCGTGGTCGGCGCACCCCTGCCGTTGCTGCCGCTGCAGATCCTCTACATCAACTTCGTCTCCGACGTGATGCCCGCCCTGGCGCTGGGCCTGAGCCCGAGCCGCCCCGGCGTCATGGACGAGCCGCCGCGGGCCAAGGACGAGCCCATCCTGAAGCGCAGCCACTGGGTGGCCATCACCGGCTACGGCGCGCTCATCGCGGCCACGGTGCTCGTGGCCTTCACCCTGGCCTTCCTGTGGCTCGACCTGGATACCGGTCAGGCCGTGACCATCGGCTTCCTGACCTTCGGCCTCGGGCGCCTGCTGCATGTGCTGAACATGCGCAGCGCCGACTCCCCGGTCTTCGTCAACGAGATCACCCGCAATCCCATGGTCTGGGTGTCCATCGCCGTGGGTGTCGTCCTGCTGGGGCTCGCCGTCTGGGTGCCGGTGGCGGCCGACGTGCTGTCCATCCAGTCGCTGCCGCCCGCAGGCTGGAGCCTGGTGCTGGGCTTTTCGGTGCTGCCTCTGCTGGTGGTCCAGGTGACGAAGATGCTACTCGCCCTTCGCCGGCGAATGGCCGAGCGATAAGGCTAGCCCCCGGCGTCTCTGCGGTCATAAACCTGCATCAGCTGATCGACGCCGTCCGGTCCTTGGACATCCAGGTACAGAGCGCTCAGCGTGAAATCATAGGCATGATCGCATCGGCCGGGGCCGCCAGCTCGAGGAGCAGTCGCCAATCCCGCGGGTTGGCGGTCTGAGCGGGAACCCCGAGCTGCCCCCTCCCCGGCTCGGCAACCGCAATGCGCCCGTCCAGACTGGTAATGAAGTTGCTGTAGACGAAGGCCCTGGACGCAGACACGTGCGATCCCAGGTCTTCGCAAAGGTAGAGCCCGGACAAGGGCACCGACATTGCCTGCGGATACAGCATCCGCAGTCCGCCGCCCGCGTCGTTCTGAGGCTGCGATCCATACGATAAAGCTCGTAGGGATCTCGCTCACCTGGCGGTTGAAGGCGCGAGCTTGCGTATCCTGCTGAATCCCTTCGTGCTCTTCGTGGCTCAAAGACCGAATCTAGGATAAAGCGCCCGACCCCGGCCGCCGGGCAGCGCCGTTCGGAAGCGGAGCGGATATTGCTTACCCGCAAGGTACCGGACAAAGGTAACCCGCGCTGGCTTTTCTGCGATGGCTCCCGCCGATGCGCCAAACGACCGCATCGGCTCGTAACGCATAGATCGCGGCGCCGTCGCGGTGGCCAGCACAGCAAAGACCCCCATACGACGATCCCATGGCCCAGCAACCGACACGCAACCTGGAGCACGAGCATCAGCCGGTGCGCATCCGCGAGCGCATCCAGGCCGGCGACGGCGGCCACCTCGGCGATGCGATGCTCGGCGCCATCGACGGCGCCATCACCAGCTTCGCCGTGGTCGCCGGCGCCGTGGGCGGCGGCTTCGGCAGCCTGGTCATCGTGATACTGGGCTTTGCGAGCCTCCTCGCCGACGGCTTCAGCATGGCCGTCAGCAACTACCTCGGCACCAAGAGCGACGCCGAAAGCGCCGACCGGGCGCATCGCGAGGAGCGACGCCA
Organism: Thiohalocapsa halophila; assembly: GCF_016583825.1. Lineage (GTDB taxonomy): Bacteria > Pseudomonadota > Gammaproteobacteria > Chromatiales > Chromatiaceae > Thiohalocapsa > Thiohalocapsa halophila. The sequence goes on from NZ_NRRV01000080.1 coordinate 6,637, forward strand.
CATCGAGGAGATCCCGCAGGGCCAGCGCGAGGAGCTGCGGCAGATCTTCGCGGACAAGGGCTTCAGCGGCGAGACCCTGGAGTGCATGGTCGACGCCATCGCCGGCGATCCGGATCTCTGGGCCAAGACCGTCGTGCAAGAGGAGCTCGGCCTGCACCCCGGCGCCAACGCCAGCCCCCTGCATGCCGGCGGCGCCACCTTCCTGGCCTTCCTGATCGCGGGCCTGATCCCGCTCTTGCCCTTTGTGGTGCCGATGCTCTCGCCCCAGGTGGCATTCGGTATCAGCATCGGCGCGACGTCCATCGCCTTCCTCGCCATCGGCATGATCAAGGGCCGCGTACTGGAGCAGCCCATGCTCCGCTCCGGCCTGGAGACCCTGCTTATCGGTGGCGGTGCCGCAGCCCTCGCCTATGGCGTGGGTGCGCTGCTGCGGGCCTGGATCGGCGCCGGACTCGCTTGATGCGACACTGATCGGGGCGGCCGTGCCAACGGGCGGCGAACGGCCACGAGCGACCCGCGCAGGCGCAGGTCCCCGTGGTTCGCCGGGCTAGCACCGCCGGTGCAAATAGCCCCGGACAAGGTTCATTTGCACCGATGGCGCCGAGATGACTGCATGACCGACGCGGATACGACAGCCACCGACACGGCGCAGCACCCACCGCGGGAGAACCGCCGCCAGCTCCTGGCCTGGGCCCTCTACGACTGGGCCAACAGCGCCTTTGCGACGCTGATCACGACCTTCGTTTTCGCCGCCTATTTCACGCGGCAAGTGGCCGCGGACGAGACCACGGGCACCACCCTCTGGGGCAACGCCATTGCCGCGGCCGGTCTGCTGGTGGCCGTGGCCGGACCGGTGCTCGGCGCCATCGCCGACCAAGGCGGACCGCGCCGCAGTCTGCTCGCCGGCTTTACCTTGCTGGCCGTCGCCGCGACGGCGGGGCTGTGGCTGGTGCGCCCGGAGACGGCCTATGTGCCGCTGGCGCTGGTGCTGGTGGCCGTCGGCACCCTGGCGGCGGAGCTGGCAGTGGTGCTCTACAACGCGCTTCTGCCGGTGCTCGCAACGCCCTCGCGCATCGGGCGCTGGTCCGGCTGGGGCTGGGGGCTCGGCTATGTCGGCGGCGTCGCCTGCCTGGCGCTGGCCTTGTTCGGGCTCGTGCGCCCGGACGCCTGGCTGGACCTGCCGCGGGACCAGGCTCAGCACATACGCGCCACCTTCCTGCTGACGGCGGCCTGGTACCTGGTCTTTTCGCTGCCGCTGCTGAGCTTTAGGCTGCGGCAGCCCGGTCAAGGCAAGCCAGTGCTCCGGGCCGCCGCCGACGGGCTGCGCCAGCTCGGCCGCACCCTGCGCCAGGTGCGCCGCTATGCGGTTATCGCGCGCTTCCTGATCGCCCGGATGCTTTATGTGGATGGCCTGGCGACGCTGTTCGCGTTCGGCGGCGTCTATGCCGCCGGCACCTTCGACATGAGGGAGGAGCAGGTGCTGATGTTCGGCATCCTGCTCAACGTCACCGCCGCCGCCGGCGCCGTGCTCTTCGCCTGGCTAGACGACCTGCGCGGGCCGCGCGCAACGCTCCTGCTGGCACTGGGCGGGCTGATTGTGACGGGGACGGCCGTACTGCTGGTGGAATCGCGGACTTGGTTCTGGGTGCTCGGGGCGCTGCTCGGCATCTTCGTCGGGCCGGCCCAGGCCGCCGGGCGCTCCTGGCTGGCACGGGCAGCGCCCGACGAGCTCCGCGCCGAGATGTTCGGGCTGTTCGCGCTCTCGGGCAAGGCCACCGCCTTCGCCGGGCCGCTGCTGGTCGGCTGGGTGACTTGGCTTGCCGATAGTCAGCGCGTCGGCATGGGCGTCATCATCGTGTTCTTCACTCTCGGGCTTCTGGTGTTGCTGACGGTGCCGGAGCAGCGGCCCGCGGCGACAGAGTGAAACCCTTTTGCGCATATGAGCCAGGTTCCGTCGTGCAGCGTGATGACGGAGCCTCGACACGCACCGCACCATGTGCGCATGCTGCGGCATGCGTGTCGGACTCTGCCGGATAGCGCGCGACCCGTCCCGTCGCGTACGGTTCGTCTGCCGCATGGCACCCCAGGAGCAGTCCCGTTATCCGGAGCCCGCAATGCCCCTACGCGAGACCCAGCAGGCAGGCCAGCACAAGCGCCGCCGGCAACGCCCGGTGGTCCTGGTCACCGGCAGCAACGGCGTTATCGGTCGGGCACTGGCGCAGTCCCTCGGCGAGCACTGCGAGCTGGTGGGTCTGGACCTGCAATGCGACGGCGCCAACCACCACTGCATCGAAACGGATCTCACCGATGACGCCAGCGTCGCGGCCGCCTTGGAGCGCGTCGCCCGCGAGCATGGGCGGGAGATCGCCGTGGTCTTCCACTTGGCGGCCTATTACGACCTCTCCGGTGACGACCATCCGCTGTATCAGGCCCTCAACGTCGACGGCACCCGGCGACTGCTGCGCGCCCTCAAGGCCGACTTCACAGTGGAGCTTCTCGTTTACGCCAGCACCATGCTCGTGCACGCGCCCACCGTGCCCGGGGTGCCGCTGACCGAAGACGCGCCGCTTAAGGCCAAGTGGGCCTATCCCCAATCCAAGCTCGCTGCCGAGCGGGCGGTGCGCGAGGAGCACGGCGACCTGCCCACGGTGCTGCTGCGCATCGCCGGTCTCTACACCGACGACTGCGGCTCGCCCTTCATCGCCCACCAGATTCAGCGCCTGTACGAGCGCCGCGTCACCGCGAGCCTGTACGCCGGCAATCCGAGCCGGGGACAGACCTTCATTCACATCGACGATCTGCTGACACTGTGCGACCGCCTCGTCGAGCACCGCCGGGACTTTACGGAGGTGACACCGCTGCTCGCCGGCGAGCCGGAGGTGATGAGCTACCAGGCGCTCCAGAACCGCCTCGCCGAGCTGTTGCACGGCGTCGAGGGCTGGCGCACCCACAGTGTGCCCCAGCCCATCGCCGCCGCCGGCGCCTGGCTCCAGGAGCGCGCGGAGCCGGTGGTGCCCGACGCCCTGGACCGCGGCGAGGAGCCCTTCATCAAGCCCTTCATGACCGCGCTCGCCGACGACCATTACGAGATCGACATCGGCCGTGCCCGCAAACGGTTGAGCTGGAGCCCGCGGCACCGGCTGCGGGAGACCCTGCCGCGGATGGTCGATGCGCTGAAGGCGGACCCCGTCGGCTGGTACCAGCGCCACCAGCTGACCCCGCCGCCCTGGCTCACCACGGCCGCGGAAGCCGACTACGACCCCGATGTGATCCGCGCCACCTTCGAGCGCACGCGCCGCGACGAGCACGATGCCACCCGCTGGGCCCATTGCGTCAACATCGGCCTCGGCGCCTGGCTGCTGGCCAGCCCGGCGACGCTCGGCTACGCGAGCCAGGCCATGACCGTCAGCGATGTCGCGGCCGGCGCCGCCGTCATGCTGCTCGCGAGCCTGTCGCTGTCCTGGCGGCTCGGCTGGGCGCGGCTCGCCACCGCCGCGGTGGGGCTCTGGCTCATGCTGGCGCCGCTGGTGTTTTGGGCGCCGGAGCCCGCGGCCTATCTGAACGGCACCCTGGTGGGCGCCTTGGTGTTCTGCTTCGCCGTCGTCGTCGCTCCGATGCCGGGCATCTCGCCCATGGCCAAGCTCACGGGGCCAACCGTCCCACCCGGCTGGGACTACAGCCCGTCCGACTGGACCCAGCGCCTGCCCATTATCGCGCTGGCCTTGGTCGGCCTCCTCATCGCCCGCTACCTGGCCGCCTATCAGCTCGGCCACATCGAGACCGCCTGGGACCCCTTCTTCGGCGACGGCACCGAGCGCGTGATCACCTCCAGCCTCTCCGAAGCCTGGCCAGTGCCGAATGCCGGCCTCGGTGCCTTCGTTTACCTGCTGGAGATCGTCACCGGGCTGCTCGGCGGCCGCGCGCGCTGGCGCACCATGCCCTGGGTCGTGGTGCTGTTCGGCATGCTCATCGTGCCGCTGGGCGCCGTGAGCATCTTCTTGATCATCCTCCAGCCCACGCTGATCGGCACTTGGTGCACGCTCTGCCTAGTGGCAGCACTCGCGATGCTGCTCCAGATTCCATACGCCTACGACGAGCTGGCGGCCACGTTCCAGTTTCTGCTACAGCGCAGGCGCCGGGGCAAGTCGGTGCTGCGGGTTTTCCTGTTCGGCGACACGGCGGACGGCGAGGACGCAGCCGCCGGTGCACGCAGCGAGCTGGACCGCCCGGCGGGTGCCGTGCTGCGCGAGGTCTTCGGCGGCGGCGTGCGCCTGCCCTGGACACTGGCGCTGTCGGCGCTCATCGGCGTCGGTCTCATGGGCACACGGCTCCTGTTCGACACCACCGGTGCCCAGGCCCACAGCGATCACCTGCTGGGCGCGCTGGTGGTGAGCGTATCCATCGCCGCCCTCGGCGAGGTGGGCCGGCCGCTGCGTTGGGCCAACCTGCTGCTCGGCGCCGGTCTCATGGGTGCCACCTTCCTGCTCGACGGCGGCTCGCAGCTCGCGGACACCGCGGGCATCGCGGCGGGTGCGCTGCTGATGGTGCTGGCGGCGCCGCGGGGCAAGATCGCCCACCGCTACGGGGGCTGGAGCCGGTACATCGTTTGAGCCGGCCCGGCCGCGACTACGCACACGGGCGCCGCAGGCTCACCGCCGGCTGACAGTCAGACCCATGCGCACCGCGGCATTTGCACCAGGCATGCAGGCAATTCCACCAGCGCGCCCGTGACGGCCGGCGCGCTTCGCACGGCCGATGCGGCACGCGCCGTGCGACGCCATCGGCACGAAGACTGCTTCGGCTCTATTGAAATGCTTGGAGCCGAGCTATGCCCAACACCCAGAGCCAGACCCCATACGCACCCCCGCCCGCAGGCGGAGTGCACATCGAGACCGTGACACCCGCCAACTGGCCCGAGGCCTGCGCCGACTTCGCCCGCGCCTACCATGGCCGGGCGGTGCGAGTGCTGAGCCTGCCCACCGCCGCGGCTGCACGCGCAGACACCGCCAACGCCGACGTGATCTGCGCCGACCTGGCGCTGGACGACGTGGCCGCGGTCGCCGCCGTCCCGTTGCCGAACATCGACATCCGCGTCTACGGCGACGGCGAGCCGTTCACCGTGCAGCGGGTAGAGCGCCCCCAGTCCGTCGCCGTCGAGAAGACCGTGGACGGGCGATTGCTCATGCTGCGTATCGACGACACCGACGGCGTCACCACCCTGGTGAGGCCCACCGAGCGCCAACCCTAGGGTGCGCAAAACGCCGCGCGCGCGAGCTCTCGTGTCGCGCGCTTCCAATGAGCGGTGCCTGATCGAGCCCTCGGCAGGCTTCGCGTTGGCCATGCGACGCGGCAAGCCGAGGAGCAGATGGTGAAGAAATCGCTGATCGGTATTCTGGCCGCCGTGGTCCTGATACCCGTGGTGGTGACCGCCTCCTGGATGCTCATGGAGGGAACGCTGGCGGCGACCTCGGGCCCCGGCTTCTGCACCACCTGCCACACCATGGAGCCCTTCGCGCGCACCTACCGGGCCGATGTCCACGGCGGCGACAACCCACGCGGCCTGGCGGCGAAGTGCACCGATTGCCACCTGCGCCACGACAGCCTCGCGGCCCATCTCTGGACCAAGGCCCGCTTCGGCCTGCACGACATCTGGGCGCAGCTCACCTACGACCTGACTGCCATCGACTGGCAGGCGGGCCTGGCCGAGCGCGAATCCTACGTCTTCGACTCGGGCTGCCTGAAATGCCACCGCGACCTCGAACACGCCCGCGGCAACAACCCCGCCTTCGTCGCCCACCGTCCGTACTTCCTCGGCGAGATCGACCGGACCTGCGTCAGCTGCCATCCGCACGTGGGCCACCAAGGGCTCGCTGCGGCATTGCCGCCATCCCCCGCAACAGGAGCCGATCCATGAACAAAGACACCGTCCTCGCCCGCGGCCTGGTCCTGCTCACGCTGCTGGTGGCCGCCATGCTCGCCGCGGGCATGGACCCGGCATACGGGCAAGCATCGGCAGAGACCTCAGGCGGGCAGCAAGCGGCCGGCGAGTCACTCGGCGACCTGAGCCAAATGCAGTCCATTGTCATCGACCGCGGACTGACGCCGCTCGGCAAGAGCTGCGTCGAATGCCACAAGCAGCACAACCCCGGCATCATCAGCGACTGGAAGCGCAGCCGCCACGGCCACGTGGGCGTCACCTGCATCGACTGCCACCAAGTGCCGGCGGACGCGCCGAACGCGACCCAGCACGAGTCGCTGGTCGGCACCGACACCTATATCTCGGTACTGGTGTCGCCCGACACCTGCGGGCGCTGTCATCCCCGCGAGCAGGAGCAGTTCAACCGCAGCGGCCACTTCCGCGGCTACCGCCAGCAGATCCCGAAGGACGACCTCCATGCCCTCGTGCACAGGCACGAGGGCCGCGGCCATCCGGAGCTGAGCGCCGCGCCCGACATGACCGGCTGCATGCAGTGCCACGGCACCGAGATCAAGCTCGACGACGACGGCCGCCCGACCGCCCGCACCTGGCCCAACTCCGGCATCGGCAGCCTGTACCCGGACGGCAGCACCGGCAACTGCACCACCTGCCACACCCGCCACCGCTTCTCCCTGGCAGAGGCGCGCCACCCCGCCGCCTGCGCCTCCTGTCACCTGGGCCCGGATCATCCGGACATCGAGGTCTACGAGAACAGCAAGCATGGGCAGATCTATGCCGTCGAAGGCGACGACTGGCGCTGGGACTCGGCCCCCGACGCCTGGGAGCCGGGCGACTACCGCGCACCCACCTGCGCCACCTGCCACATGAGCGGCGTCGGCGAGCTGAGCGTCACCCACAACGTGAGCGAGCGGCTGTACTGGAACCTCTGGGCCAAGCGCTCCGACGTGCGCGGCTCCGACGACGTCATGAGTCCGCTGCTCGGCGACGGCCCCGCAGGCCGCGAGAAGATGAAGCAGGTGTGCACCGCCTGCCACGGCGAGCTGCATACCGACAACTTCTTCTACCAGGCCGACGCCGCCGTGCAGCTCTACAACGAGGCCTACTGGGAGCCCGCCAAGCAGATGCACGACGAGCTCGCCGCCGCCGGGCTGCTGAAAGAGAACCCCTGGAAGGACGCCTTCCAGGTCACCTTCTATCACCTGTGGCATCACGAGGGCCGCCGCGCCCGCCACGGCGCCATGATGGCGGGCCCAGACTGGGCGCATTGGCACGGCTTCTTCCAGCTCCAGCAGAGCTTCTACACCCTGGAGCAGATCCATGCCGCACGGATGGCGAGCGGGGAGATCGAATCGGGAGAGCCGAAGGCCGGCGGTGGACACTAACGCAACGCTGCCGGAGGTCCGAGCACCGTCGGATGCGCAAAGCCAAGCCTGGGCATCACCGGCCGCAAGGTACACGCGCCCCCTGGCCGAACAGACACCCACGCCCGCTTAGCTGGCTGAGCCCGAGTCCGGTACACGACGAGTTTCGACGGGGCAAGTGTTGCCGGCCCCGCGGGAAGTCCCGTGAGCGGTAGAACGGATTAGCGACAGATTAACCCGACAATCAGCCCGGGCCACCCAAGGGACGCGCAACCGACGCGTCGGCTTGAGCCGCGCTCCCCGAGGTCCGCCGGACGCTTGGCTCGTCTCGGTGGGGATGGAGCAGCCAATCTGCGGATTTTGTCAAGGCGGCGCGCCCGCAAGCCCCGCGAGCAGCACCCCCTCCAGCGTCATCCTGACGATGCCCACGAGCACGCCGAGTCGGGCCAGGATTGGCCACAGACGGTGCCCGGGATAGACCCCGGCGGCGCGCCAGATGGCGCCGAAGATGAAGACGAACCAGACTAGCGACAGCCCATACACCAGCCACAGCCAAGGCCAGGCTGCAGCGCGCCCGAAGAATAGGAGCGCAAGCAGCACCGCGACGAAGCTCATGTTGCCGCCGACGCCGAGGACCCAATAGGTGAGCCATAGCGGCAAACGCCCGCGCCAGGCGGCGGCAATCCAAGTCAGCATCATGCTCCCCTTGTCAGAGATGGTTCTTGCGGCGGCCGCCGCAGCCCGAGCCCGCGACGGCCCTCAGCCCGCCAGGACCGCATCGGCACGGCGGCGGAAGGCCGCCACGACCTCCTTGGTGCGTTGGCGGAAGAACGGGCCTGCCGCTGCGGCAGCGGGCCCGCCGCGCAGGGTATAGTCGGTCCACAGCTCCACGCGGGTCACGCCCTCGGGGTGCTCCTCGAAGCGCCACACCTGATGGAGCCGCTTCAGCGCGCCGCCGCCGCCCTGGATGTCGATCCGCTCGGGGCGCTCCAGCCGGGCCTCCGTGCGAAAGCGCAGGACCACGGGGCCGGCGCCCACCGCCTGCTCCACCTCTCGGCGCTCGCCCTGATCGCTGAGCACACGGGCCTCCCGCCAGCCGGGGACAAACTCCGGATAGCGCTCGATGTCGGCCACCAGGTCGAAGACGGCGGGACGCGGGTGATGGACGGTTTCGGACACGGTAAAGCTCGGCATGGGATGACCTGCTCGGAGAAGACTGTCACGGGAGCGATGGATCTTGGGAGTTTGGCAAGAGCGGCTCAAGGCGAAACGGCCGTGCGAGCGGCATCCCTGCCGCGACAAAGCGGCAGCGGCCGCGCCAGAGCCGTCGTGGCCAGAGGCCGCTCCCACAGCGGCTCCCGGCGCCGGGGGAGCGGCATCCCTGCCGCGACGATGCCGCAGCGCGGTGACAGAGCCGTCGCGGCCAGAGGCCGCTCCCACGGTGGCCCCTGGCGCTGTGGGAGCGGCATCCCTGCCGCGACGATGCCGCAGCGGCCGCGCCAGAGCCGTCGCGGCCGGAGGCCGCTCCCACAGCGGCCCTGGCGTCGTGGGAGCGGCATCCTTGCCGCGACGATGCCGCAGCGCCCGTGCCAGAGCCGTCGCGGCCAGAGGCCGCTCCCACAGCGGCCATTGGCGCTGTGGGAGCGGCATCCTTGCCGCGACGATGCCGCGCGGCCGTGCCAAAGCCGTCGCGGCCAGAGGCCGCTCCCACAGAAGGCCCCTGGCGCTGTGGGAGCGGCATCCTTGCCGCGACGATGCCGCAGCGGCCGTGCCAAAGCCGTCGCGGCCAGAGGCCGCTCCCACAGCGGCCACTGGTGCTGTGGGAGCGGCATCCTTGCCGCGACGATGCCGCAGCGCCCGTGCCAGAGCCGTCGCGGCCAGAGGCCGCTCCCACGGCGGCCCTTGGCGCTGTGGGAGCGGCATCCCTGCCGCGACGATGCCGCAGCGGCCGTGCCAGAGCCGTCGCGGCCAGAGGCCGCTCCCACAGCGGCCCTTGGCGCTGTGGGAGCGGCATCCCTGCCGCGACGGTGCCGCAGCGCCCGTGCCAGAGCGGTCGCGGCCAGAGGCCGCTCCCACGGCGGCTCCTGGCGCTGTGGGAGCGGCATCCTTGCCGCGACGATGCCGCAGCCGCCGTGCCAGAGCCGTCGCGGCCGGAGGCCGCTCCCACGGTCAAGCCGGCTCGGGCTCCCAGCCCGCTGGGGCCCGGCGGTAATCCAGCCGCTCGCAGTCGCGGAAGCCGTTGTCTTCGGCCCAGCAGCGGATGCGGATGCGGATGCGCGCCCGGTCGAGCTCGATGATGTTGAAGCTGTTGGGATAGCCTGCCTTCAGCCGGTCCGAGACGGTCGTGCCCGCCTGGGCGGCCACCAGGGTGCGCTCGCCGCCCCTGGCGGCCATGGTCTCGCTGTGGTGGATGTGCAGGTGTCCGGACAGCATCAGATCGACCCCGGCGTGCTCGAAGCACTCGAGCGCCATCTCCTTGCGCCCGATGACGCCGCGGCCCAAAACCAGCTCGTGAGCGACGAAGGGATGATGCACCACCACCACCCGCACTGCGCCGGGCTGGGCGCCGGCGAAAAAGCGCTCCACCTCGTCCATCTGGTAGGCCGAGAGCCGGCCGCGGGACCAGTCGGTGTGCGGCGACCAGCGCCGGGCCGAGTTGAGCCCCAGCACGGCGAGGGTTGGGCTGGAATAGCTGGGATATGGGTCCTCGGTGATGTAGCGCCCGTAGCGCTTCCACGGACGCAGCAGGCGGCGGATCAGGTCCCAGTCCGGCACGTCGTGGTTGCCGGGCACCACCAGCACCGGCGGCGCCAGCTGCGCGAGGAAGTCTCTGGTGGCCGCAAACTCGCGCCGCCGGGCGGACTGGGTGAGGTCGCCGCTGACGGCCACCAGCTCCGGGGCGCGGGTGTTGATCTCATCCACCAGCGCGCGCACCAGCGCCGGGCGCTCGCGCCCGAAATGCAGGTCGGAGATCTGGTAGATGGTCGTCACGGGCCTGACTCGGCGCGCGCCGGACCGCCTGGCACTTGCTCATCGCCGGTCTCCTGCGTCGCCGCGAGCTCCGAGAGCAGCGATTGAAGCTCCGTCAGGGCGTCGGCGGCATCCCGAAAGCGCCCCTCCCCCTGCGCGCCCAGGTAGCGCTGGAAGGCGGCGTTGGCATCGCCGGCGAGCTGGCGCAGGGAGCGGGTGCCGAGCCCAGCCGCGGTCGGCTGCTCCGGCCCGAACAGGCCCGCGAGCGCCTCATCGAAGGTCTCGGCATAGCTCAGATCATCCCCGTGCATCACGGCCACCAGCCGCAGCTCCGGATAGGCGGCGGTCTCCGCCTGGAGGTAGATGGGCTCGACATAGAGCAGGGTGTGGTCCAGCGGGATCGCCAGCACGTTGCCGCGGATGACGTTGGAGCCGCGCTGGTCCCACAGGGTCAGCTGCCCGGATAGGTGGCTGTCCTGGTCGATCTTGGTCTCCACCTGCTGGGGCCCGAGCACGCGGCGCTCCTTCGGGAACTGGTAGGCGAGGAAGCGCCCGTAGTTGTCGCCGTCCGAGAGCCCGGCGATCCAGCCGATGAGCACCTGACGGTTCTTGGGCGTAAAGGGCAGCATGAGGACGAATTCCGCCTGGTCCGACTCCGGCAGCTCCCACATGACGTAGTAGGGCTCCACCGGCTGCACCCGGTCATAGTGCTTCTCGGTGGCGCGCACCCAGAGGTCCTCCTGGTTGTAGAACACCTCCGGGTCGTTCATGTGGTACTTGGCGTAGACCAGGCCCTGGGTGAGCAGCAGGCCCTCGGGGTAGCGCACATGGGCCTCCAGGGCCTCGGGCATGGCCGCCCGCGGCTGGAACATGCCGGGCAGCGCACCCTGCCAGGCACTGATGAGCGGGTCTTCGGGCTCGAAGACGTAGAAATTCACACTCCCCTGGTAGGCGTCTACCACGACCTTGACCGAGTTGCGCACGTAGTTGTTGCCGCTCAGATAGTCCACTTGCGGGCTGCCGTCGGCATCACCCCCGGCACCCACGGGCAGCCGACTCGCGAAGGGTGCGACAAAGGGCTCGCTGTAGGGGAAGCGCGTGGAAGTGGTATAGGCGTCGATGATCCATTTCAGGCGCCCGTCCACCAGCACCAGGTAGGGGTCGTCGTCCAGCTCCAGGAAGGGCGCGAGGGTGCGCACCCGGTCCTCGATCTGCCGATGTAGCATGATCCGGCTCTGCGGGCGCGGATAGCTCGACAGCAGCAAACGCGTGCTGTCGAGCTTCCAGCCGAACAGGAATTTGCGCCACAGGTTCTTCAGCTCCACGCCGCCCTGGCCGGCGTAACGGGTGTAGGCGTTCTGCTCGCCCTTGGGATAGTCGAACTCCTGCTCGGAGCTGTTGGCCACCACCCATTCCTTGGTGAGCTCGCCGTAGTAGATCTCCGGGCGCTCGACCGCGAGCGACGGATAGGCCGACTCGGGCGGGATGTCCTTCACCAGCAGATTGGGCAGGCCCTCGGGCGTGAAGTCGCTCACCGTCGCCAGCGTGAGCCCATAGCCATGGGTGTACTTGAACCTGCGGTTGACGAAGGTCTGGCTCTGCTCCGCCAGGTTCTCCTGGGAGAGCTCCCGCGCCGAGACCATGACTTCCCGATACCGATCGTCGAAGCGGTAGCGGTCCATGTCCACGTCGACGAACTCGTAGTAGAGCCGGATCTCCTGGAACTGCTTATAGACCGCATCCAGCGCCCGCCAGTCCCAGAGCCGCACCTCCGAGATCAGGTGCTGGTTGTCCTGCACCGTCTGCCGGTCGAAGTCCCCCGACAGCGGATACTGGCGCTGCTCCACCTCATCCAGCCCGAAGGCGTGGCGGGTGAGCGCAATGTTGTTGGCGATGTAGGGCCGCTCGAAGGTAATCTCGTTGGGCTCCACCACCAGGCCCTGCACCGCCGCCGGCAGGACGCCCGCCAGCAGCAGCCACAGCCCCGCCACGGCCCCCCAGGGCACTGCAATGCTGACCAAGAGCCCGCCGGCACGCGCCGGCAGGCCGTCGTTGAGCCACTGCGAGGCTCCGCCGGCGAGCTGTCGCCCGAGCCCCTCCAGGCGGTCGCCGAGCCAGCGGCGCAGCGGGCGAATGGCGGGCACCAGGGCGAGCAGCGGGCTCAGTACCGCCAGCAGCAGGTACACCGGCAGCCGGATATTGGCATCCGTCCAGCCCGGGCCTGCGGTAACACCGAGCTCCGAGTACAGGAGCCCGAAGGCGCCGAGCAGGGCGCCGAGACCCAGCCAGACGCCCGCCGTGGCGCTGAGCACGGCCACCGGCGGCACCAGGGCTGTGGTATCCGGCCCCGTTGTGGATCCAGCGGAGGAGCCACCTGCGCCGCCGCGCAGCCGCAGCAGCACCGCGACGCCCGTGGCCACCGCCAGCACCACCAGCAGCCATTGCAAAAGCCCATGCAGGGCCTGGAGCACCGGCAGCGTGAATAGATAGAAGCCCGCGTCCAGACCCAGGATGGGCTCGGCAACGCCCGCCTCGGCCCGGTTCAGGAACAGCAGCCACGCCTGCCAGGTACCGAGCCCCCAGAGCAGACCGCCGGCGCCGGCGGCCAGCGCCGCCCAGGGCGAGAGCGCCGGCAGCAGGCGCCGGGCCGGGCGCAGCAGCAGCCAGGCGACGACGCCCGCCGCCAGCGCCGCCAGCACCGCCATCAGCAGCCTGGCACCGACGAAGGTCCAAAAGCGCCCGCCGAAGCCCACCGCATGGAACCACAGCGCCTCCGCCCAGAAGCCGAGCAGCGGAAACAGCACCAGGGTACCGACGGCCAGTGCGCCGCCGCCCCAGAGCCAGCCCGCCCGGCCCTTGACGTAGCCGGCGCGGGCCAGCGCGATGCCGGCGCCCACCAGCAGGAAGAACAACAATAAGTACATACAGGGCTCCTTCGCGCGGCCTTGGGACCTTCCCGGCTGCCGCCATGAGCGAGAGTGACAGCGGGCATCGCCGCCGCCGTATCAGCACCTGGGCTGCAAAGGATGTGCCCTATGTCGAGCTGCAGCCCTATGTCGAGCTGCACAGGGGCGGCGCCGGGAAGGCACCGCCCAAGCGACGCCGCGCTCATGGGGACGGCCTGAGGCGCAGCATGGGGGGCGGCCTTGGGGGGCATGGG
>NZ_NRRV01000081.1 GCF_016583825.1 Thiohalocapsa halophila
TGCGCACCCCTCACTGCGCACCCCGCACCCCGCACTTCGAACTGCGCACCCCGCACTGCGCCCGCCGCACTCCGCACTCCCCACTTCAACCACCTACCGCCCCAGCTCACCCAGCCGCGCCAAAAACCCCCCATACCCCTGCTCCCCGAGCCAAAAGTCCATGAGATTCTCGACGCCGTTGCTGGTGAGCGTGGCTCCGGAGAGACCGTCCACCTTGCGCTCGGCGTTGGGCGCCTTGGGATCCACGCTGCCCTTGACCACTTCGATGACGGGCTTGCCGTCGGGGCCGATGACGGTCTTCCCGGCCCACTGGCCGAGCCACTTAGGGCTCGCCACCTCGCTGCCGAGACCGGCGGTCTCGCGCTGCTCGTAGAAGGTGAGGCCCTTGACGGTGCGCCCGTCCGGGGCCAGCGCCAGCAGACCGTGCATGGTCGACCACAGACCCTGGCCGTAGACGGGCAGCACGATGGTCGCAAGCGCCCCGTCGTTGCGCACAAGGTAGACGGGCATGCGATCGGGGCGCCGGCGGATGCCGGCCGGGTCCTGCGCCAGCGCCTTGCTCTGGTCGGGGTCCTGGGCGGCGTCGCGGTAGGAATAGGTGGAGGCATCGGCGTCCGCCAGCAGCTCGCCGGTTTCCAGGTCAACCAGCCGCGGCTCGATCTGCTCGAAGGCCTGGCTCAGGCTCACCCCAGGGTCGTCTAGCCCGGCCACCTTGACCACCTCGCGCTTGAGCTCCAGCGCGGCGTTACGCTCCTGTAGCGGGCGCAGGGTCACGGCGGTCGCCGACACCACCACGGAGCAGGCCAGGCACAAGGCCACGGCCACCGCCAGGGTCTTGCGCGGGTCGTCGTTGGGCAGCGCGAAAACCGCCCGCAGGCGCGCCAGCACGGCGTTGCTCATGCCATATCCCTCCGCCGCCGGCGGCGCACGTTCGCCTGCACCACGAACCAGTCAATGAGCGGCGCAAAGAGGTTGCCGAACAGGATGGCCAACATCACGCCCTCCGGATAGGCGGGATTGAGCACGCGGATCAGCACCGTCATGAAGCCGATCAGGAAGCCATAGAGCCATTTGCCCGTCTCCGTCATGGAGGCGGACACCGGGTCGGTGGCCATGAACACCAAGCCGAACGCGACGCCGCCGAGGACGATATGCCAGTGCCAAGGCAGGCCGAAGGCGGGGTTCGTGTCGCTGCCGATGGCGTTGAACATCAGCGCCGTGGCGACGACGCCGAGCAGCACGCCGGCCATGATCCGCCAGGAGGCGACGCCCGTGTAGAGCATGAAGACAGCGCCGGCGATGATGAACAGCGTGGACGTGGCGCCGATGGACCCCTGGATGGTCCCGAAGAAGGCGCTCCACCAGGTGACGCCGGCGGCCTGGATGGCCTCCACGCCGCCCGCCGCCGCGAGCATCAGCGGGGTGGCGCCGCTGAAGCCGTCCACCGCCGTCCAGACGCCGTCGCCGGAGATCTCCGCCGGATACGCGAAGAACAGAAAGGCGCGGCCGGTGAGCGCCGGGTTCAGGAAATTCTTGCCCGTGCCGCCGAAGACCTCCTTACCGATCACCACGCCGAAGGACATGCCGAGCGCCACCTGCCACAGCGGAATGTCCGGCGGCAGGGTGAGCGCGAACAGGATGGAGGTGACCAGAAAGCCCTCGTTCACCTCGTGGTTGCGCACGCTGGCGAAAATCACCTCCCAGAAGCCGCCGGCGGCCATGGTGACGGCATAGATGGGCAGGAAATACACCGCCCCATGCCAGAAGTTGTCCCAGACGCTGGCAGGGTCGTAGCCGCCGGCGCCGAGCAGCCAGAGCACAGCACCGCGCCAGCCCGGCACCTGCTCCAAGCCCATGCCCGCCATGGCCTGGTTGGCCTGGTAGCCGACGTTGATCATGCCGAAGAGCGCGGCGGGGATCACCGCGATCCAGACGAAGATCATCACCCGCTTCAGGTCGATGCCGTCGCGCACGTGCGGCGCGCGGGCGGTGACCGTGGACGGCGTGTAGAGGAAGGTATCCACCAGCTCGAACAGGGCGCCGAAACGCTCGTAGCGCCCACCGGGCTGGAAGTGCCGCTCCTGGCGGTCGAGAAACTTGCGAAGGCGCTGGCTCATGGGATGGGGTACTGCTCAGGCGTCCAAAAGCTCCTAACCATGCTCATGCCGAATCTGCTCCAGATTCCGCCGCAGGGCCGGCCCGTAGTCGTGCTTGCCGCAGTCGACGAAGCTCAGGAGCGCGAGGTCCTCTTCGTCCAGCTCCAGCGCGCCCAGGGCTTCCGCCGTCTCGACATCGTTCACCAACAGCGCCCGCAACAGCTGCGTCGGCAACAGATCCAGCGGCATGACCCGCTCGTAGGCGCCGACTGGTACCATGGCGCGGGGGCTGCCGTGCAGGGATGTCCCCAGATTCAGTGGACCGCCGTCACGCCGGGACCAGAACAGGTTCATCGCCGAGTAGCGCCCGCGCCCTGGCATGATCCAGCCCAGGAAGTCGCGCTCGCGCTCCTCCGGCAGCACCGTCACCTGGTTGTGAAAGCGCCCGAGATAGGCGCTGGTCCCCACCGCCTGGCGCCCGGTGAGCGCGGAGCCGGAGATGACCCGCGCCTCGTGGGGACCCTTGAGCTCGCCCTGGATCAGGTCATTGGTGCTGGCACCGACGCGTGTGCGCAGCACCCGCGGATTGGCGACCATGGGCCCGGCAAGGGCGATGATCCGGGTGGGATCGACGCGGCCGGTGCGGAACAGCCGGCCGACGGCGACGACATCCTGCCAGCCGATGTGCCACACCTGGTGCCTGAGGCTCGCCGGGCGCAGCAAATGAATATGCGTGCCGGGGAGGCCGGCGGGATGCGGACCCGCGAGCTCGGCCAGGCGCAGATTGGGCAGCGCAGGCAGAGCCAGGCCCGCGTCGGGGCGGGTACAGACATAAAGGGGCCCGTCGGTGAGCTTGGCCAGCACCCTGAGGCCATCGGCGAAGGCCTCGCCGTGCGCACGGATCATGGGTGTCGGGTCGGCCGCTAAGGGCTGGCTGTCCATCGCCGTGACGAACATCGCAGCCGGCGCCAGACCGGGGTCCGCAATCATGCTGAAGGGCCGGGTGCGCAGCGTCAGCCAGGCCCCGGAGGCGGTCAGGTTCTCGATGACCTGATCCCGGCTCAGGCCGTCCAGCTCCGCCGGACTGTAGGCATTGAAGGTTTCTTGGTCGCCGCCGTTCGGGTCGTGCTCGGGGTCGTCGAGGCGGATGACCACGGTCTCCAGCACGCGGCGCGGGCCGCGGTGGATGGCCTCGACCACACCGCTGCCGGGCGCTGTGCCCACCACCTGCCGGTAAGCCTTGCGGCGGGTGATCGGCTGCCCCAGGCGGACCCGGTCGCCCTCGGCGACTTCCAGCGTCGGCAGTCGTTTGGGCCCGCGCACGTCCAGCCCGACATAGGCCACATGGCGCGCAGGCTGCGCCCGGGGAATCGCCGCGGCATCGGCCACCGGCGCCGGTGCACCACTGAGAGGAATATCCAGCCCCTTGCGGAGCCGAAAGCGCTGAACTGGCGGCTCATCTGCCGCCGGAGCCTGGCCGGTACTAGGTACAACCACCGTCAAAGTCCGACTGCATCACCGAGCTGATCATCGCCGGCGCGAAGGCGCGGCGAGCCATGGAGCCTGCGGCCACCGCTCGCGCAGCCCGCCCCAGTGGCGGTGACCTTAGCACAGCCGCCGCGGGTTGTGCGCGTGCACAAATCCCTGCAACTGCGAGGGAGTCCAGACAGCGCCGCCCGGCATGTCTCGCGTGCACAAACGCTGCGCGCACCCTTGCAGCAACAGCGGCGGGCGCCGACGGCACCGGCATCCGGGCCTCAGGGGCTGGCAGGCGGGCGCCGCGACGCCCGATGCATCGCCGGCCCGCCTCTAGGCCAGTGCGTCATAGACCAGTGCGTCAATCGGCCGCCGGTGCGGTATCGCACCATTTCTCCAAGATGTCGCTGACAGTGTCGAGATCGGCGCGCACTTTCGGCAGCAGTGCTTGCGCGTCTTCGAGACGCCCGTCGCGGCCGGCCTGCTCGATGGCCGCCGCAAGCTGCCGCAGCGTCTCGGCACCGATGTTGCCCGCAGAGCCCTTGAGGGAGTGGGCACGGGTACGCACGACATCCGCATCGCCGCTCGCCAGCGCCTCGGCGAGCTCCGCAGAAAGCGCCCTGGAGCTCTCAACGAAGATAACCGCGATCTCGCGCGCGATGTCTTCGTCATTGTCGAGCCGCGCAACCATGGCGTCGATGCTGAACTGGGTGTCGGCCGAGGCCTCCGCTGGCCCCGCCTGTGGACCCTGTGCAGGAGGCTCCCCCTCGGCGGGGCTTGATGCCGGCATCGGCTCCGCATTGGCGGCGGCTTGAGGCCCTGCGACGGGTGCATCCGCCTCTGCGGCTTGCTCGCTCGGCTCGGCGCCTGCCATCGTGGGCGATGGTGCGCCGGCGGCGGCGGCCTTGCCCGCAGCAGCACCCGCCGGCGCCAGCAGCGCGGCGATGATGTCGCCTAGGGTCTCGCGCTGCACCGGCTTGGTGACGAAGTCGTCCATGCCGGCAGTGAGACAGCGCTCGCGGTCCGCGGTGGACGCATGCGCCGTCATGGCGATGATGGGCAGCCGGCGCCCGGTCCCTGCTTCCAGGGCGCGAAAGCGTCGGGTGGCCTCCAAGCCGTCCATGTCCGGCATTTGCACATCCATGAGCACCAAATCATAAGGCACCAGCTGCAGGGCCTTCAGGGCCTCGCGGCCGTTGGCAACGGCGTCGGCCCGATAGCCCAGGCGCTTCAGCATGGACAGCGCGACTTTCTGGTTGGTGGGGTTGTCCTCCGCGACCAACACACGCAGCGGCAGCCCGCCGGCCGCAGCCTCGATGGGTATCGCCCCCGACGTCGCGAGCTCCCCTGGACGCTCGAACAGCCGCACCAGCAATCGATGCAGCACATTGCGCTTCACGGGCTTGGTGAAGAAGGCATCGAAGCCCGCCTGCTCCAGTGCCCGGCCGTCGCCGCGCTGATCGCGGGAAGAGAGCATCACTAGCTTGGGCTCGCCATAGCTCCCGCCGCGGCGAATCTCGCGGCCGAGTGTGAGCCCGTCCACCACCGGCATCATCATGTCCAGCACGACGATGTCATAGGGCTGGCGCGACTCGCTGGCCGCTCCCAGCTGCCGCTTGGCCGCCTCCGCGCTGCTCGCCTGATCGATCACGCAGCCGAAGGCCGAGAGGTATTCGTACAGTACCCGCAGGTTGGTGGCGTTGTCGTCGACGATGAGCACGCGCTTGCCCACCAAGACATCATCCGGGGCTTGCGCCGCCGCCTGCGCTTGCGGATCCAGCAGAAAGGGAATCTCGAACCAGAACACAGAGCCGACGCCGGACGTACTGTCACAGCCGATGCGCCCGCCCATGAGCTCCACCAATTGCTTGGAGATGGCCAATCCCAGGCCGGTGCCGCCGAAGCGGCGGGTGGTGGTGGCGTCCACCTGATAGAAGGATTGGAACAGGCTCGCCTGGCGCTGGCCGTCGATGCCGATGCCGGTGTCGGCCACCTCGAAGCGAAGCAGGCAGTGGCTGTCGTCCTCGCCGGCATCCAGGCGCTGCACATCCACCGAGACCTCACCATGCTCGGTGAACTTGATAGCGTTGCCGGTGAGGTTCACCAGGACCTGGCGCAGTCGGCCGGCATCGCCGCGCAGGCGCACCGGAATGCCCTCCGGCAGCAGGCAGTTGAACTGCAGACCCTTCTCGAAGGCCTTCAGCGCCAGGATGTCGGCCACTTCTTCGACGGTCGCGCGCAGGTCGAAGCCCGTGACCTCCAGCTCCATCCGTTTGGCCTCGATCTTGGAGAAGTCCAGGATGTCATTGATGACGTCCAACAGCGCCTCGCCGGAGCTGTGGATGGTCTCGACATAATCGCGCTGGACGGCATTCAGGTCGCTGTCGCGCAGCAGTCCGGTCATGCCGATGACGCCCACCATGGGCGTGCGAATCTCGTGGCTCATGTTGGCGAGGAAATCGCTCTTGGCCTGACTCGCGAGCTCGGCGGCTTCTTTGGCTTCGCGCATTGCATCGGCGGCCTCGCGGCGCTCGGTGACGTCGCGAATGCTGCAGCGCAGCCCCATGTTCGTGCCATCGGCGTCGAAGATGGGCTGCCCGGAGATCACCGCCCACGACAAGCCGCCGTCACGGTGCATGAGCCGAAACTCGTGCTCACCGCTGTAGCCCTCCAGCAGCCGCTGCACCTGCGCGCGAAAGCCCTCGCGATCGTCGGGGTGCACCATGGGCAGCGGATAGTCCGACATGCTCATACACTGCTCCACGCTGTAGCCGCTGACGCGCTCCACCGCCGGGTTGACCCACAGCAGCTTGCCCTCGGGGTCGGTCCAGTCTTCCCAGTCGTAGGTGTAATTGGCGATGGCACGGAACTCGCGCTCACTGCGGCGCAGCGCGTCTTCGGCACGGCGGCGCTCGGCCACCTCTCGGTTCAGGGCCTCGTTCTTGGCCTCGATCTGCCGCTCCCGCAGCGCCGCCTCGCTCAAACGGGCGCGCAGCGCGGCAGCCCCGAGGTTGGCGCGAAAGACAATGGCCACACCGGCCAGCACCAGCGCCGCCAGCACGGCGATGGCCAGCGCCTGTACCCAGGGGTTCAGGTCGCTCGCGATGGCGTCGATGCGATTGATCTCGATGAGCTCGAAGGGGGTCCCTGCAACGGGCACGGCGGAGACGAACACCGAAACCCCCGCCTCCGGCAGTGTCAGGCGCAGCGGGTCGGCAAGATCGCCGGTGGCGAACTGCTCCGGTCCGCCGTCCAGGCGCGAGAGAACCTCGCGCCACAACGGGGAATGCTCGGTCCCGACCAACTGCCGGCCGGCGTCGCCTCCCTCCACCAGAGCGAACGCCAGCGCCTGCCCGTAGTCGCCGGTGTCCAGCAGGCTGGAGTGCAGCAGCTTCGGGTCGATCCAGGCGACGATCTGACCGGCGTACTCGCCCTTGAACCGATAGGGCACGGACACGACGATCGCCGCGCCCGCCTCCAGGGTGCGGACTACGGCGCCGTTGTCGTTGGGCCGCAGACAGGCGCGAAGGTCTTGCTGTCGCTCGGCGTCGGCGTCCGCGTCGGCGCGCACATCCACCAGTGCCTCACCGCTCGCGTCCACCAGCACGATGCGCTCGTAAATGGGCCCGCCTCTCACCTGCTTGCGCGCCATCAGGTCCTCGAACAAGTGCTCGATGGGGACCAGGCTCTGATTCAGGCCGAAGGGTCCGCTCATGCCGAGCGCCAGATTCTCGAAATAGACGGACACCTCCCGCGCCCGGGCGAGGTTCTCCAAGTCGCTCTGCTTTTCGTCGAAGAAGTACTCGATGGCCGTGCTACGGCTCTCGGCAGCCTGGCGAATGCGCTCTGCCAGGGTTTCCTGCAAGCGGGTGGCATTGCGGTAGTTATCGATCAGCAGATAGCCCATGAGGCTGACCAGGGCCAGTGCCGTCAGGATGGTCCAGAGCGTGAGCCTTGGGGTCTGTGCTGGCGTCGCAGGGGCGTCGGTCATCGGCAAGGATCACTGTATCGGTTGGCGCGGGGTCACCTGAGTGCGCCGCGTGTGCCGGGATGCGACGGCGTGCTGACGCATCGAGCCGGAATCGGGACGACGGCCGTGCGATCGGGCAGACCGCGGGCGGGCACCCGGGCGCGCCACCGGCCATCAGTGGGATATTGTCGGAGTTGTTGCGGACGGCGAACGATGAACCCGTTCATACTCCGCAAAACCCGTTGTCGAGACAGGCGCAGCGGATCAGGCGGCGGCCCGGCGGCGGGCCGCCGGCGTGTCAATCCTTGGCAGCGATGAAATCCGGGAAGTAGTCCACCACAAAGGGATAGTACTTCCGGGCCAGCCGATCGAAGCGACCATCCGCCTTGATGGCGGCCAGATAGGTATTGAAGGCGTCGCGCAGCGCTCGATCCTCCGGGCGGAACGCCGGGGCCATATCCTGGCGCTCGCTCACGGGGCCGATGACCTTGATCTCGCCCGGCCACTTCTGCAGGGCCACCAGCGCGTCCGGCACGTCGAGGAGGGTGAACTCGGACTCGTTCGCGAGCAGCGCCGGCGCCAGCTCGTTCAGGGTGCCGTCGAACAACGCAATCTCGGCGCCGGTTTTCTCCATGTCGTACAGCGACGGATCAAGGCAGGTATCGAGCTTGCCCAGCAAGGTCTTGCCATCCAACACCGACTTGGTCTTGACGATGTCGTCCACCAGGCTGTTGCTCGGCCTGATGGGCGCGGCGGGCGAATCGGCCCGCGACATCAGCCACACCTGCGTCGGGAAGGTGGGCTCGGCGAAGGCCACCACCTTCTTCCGCCACGGAATCACCGTCATGCCGTTGGCGATAACGTCGCCGGTTACGGGCACGTTGCCAAGGACTTCCACGTCATCCCCGTTGGCCCGGACCTTTTTGCCGGTCAGATTCCCGATCGCGCTGGACCAATCCGTGCGAACGTATTCATAATCCACGCCTAGCCAGTCGGCAAAACCCTGCATAAGCTCCACGTCCATGCCGTCACCGGCACCGGTGACGAAGTTGGCATAGGGGATGCCCAGGTGCCGCAGGACACCGCGCTCCTTGAGCGCTTCCAAGCTGTCGCTGGTGGTGCCGATCACCGGCCAGCACAACAGCGCCGCCAGCGTCAGGACGACGACGCGTCCGGCGACGCCGGAGGCCGCCAGGCGAGAACGCCGCCGCGTTTCGGTGAGTGCTTTCATCCGCTACCTCCAGCCAGATGCGAGTTGTTCTGAATGTCGTGCAATGCAGGCCGCCGCGCCCGGAAGGCACAACGCCGCCTAGGCTTTGCATTGTAGCGGAACAGCGCGAGTCAGCGATTCGTTAAAACGTGTTTTTTGTTGCTGTCAATCGGGCAAACACCGTTCAACTGATACGGGTTTTCTCGGTGATCGCGGTTGCCTTGGCCCTGGGCGCTTGCTCCACGCCCCAGCAGCGCGCGTTGCCGCCGGGGCTGGATCAGCCGCCCCCCATGGTGCGCCCAGAGGCGTTCAAGACCCCGCCCCAGCAGGTCACGCGCCGCCTGACGACCGAGGAGAAGCTGAGCCAGTTGCGCCAGCTAGTGGCAGAGACCCGGCTGCAGCCGACCCTCGGCAAGGGCGATGTGCTGAGCATTTCCGTCTACGACGAGCCGGATCTGGGCGTCTCGGGCATCCCCATCCGACCGGACGGCAGGATCTCCTTCCCGCTCATCGGCGACGTGCAAGCAGCGGGACGCAGCGTGGAGGCGCTGACGGCGACCGTCACCGAGCGGTTGTCGCGCTTCGTCATCGAGCCCCGGGTGTCGGTGATCGTCACCGAGCTGAACAGCCTCAACTACACCATCAACGGCGAAGTCACCAAGCCCGGCGTGTATCCGCTGGTGACCGACGTCAGCCTGACCCAGGCCATCGCCCGCGCCGGGGGCTTCAAGAAGGGCCAGTTCCGCTCCAGCTCGGTGGAGGTGGCGGATCTGTCCACGGCCTTCATCGCCCGCGAGGGTCGGGTCCTGCCGGTGGATTTCACGCGGCTGTTCCGCCAGGGCGATCTGCGCTTCGACATCGCGCTGCAGGACGGCGACTACATCAACATTCCATCGGGGCTGTCGAAGGAAGTGTACATCGTCGGCGAGGTCAACAAGCCCGCGCAGTTCGCCTTCCGCGAGGCGATGCCCATGTCCCGCTCCCTGGCGCTGGCAGAGGGCTTCACGCGGGAGGCGGATCTCTCGCGGGTGCACATCGTCCGCGGCTCCCTGAGCAACCCCCAGCTCATCGTCGTCGACTTCAAGGATGTGCTCCAGGGGCGCGCCCAGGACGTCCCGCTGGAGCCGAACGACATCGTCTATGTACCGCCGACCTATCTCGCGCAGTGGTCGCAAATGCTAAACCAGATCGTGCCCACCATCACCGCGATCCAGACCGGCATCATCCTCGGCAACTCCGTCGGCGGCAGCGACGGCAATTGACCTTGGCGGGCCGCGCCTCGTACCGCCGCCGCTGCCTCCTGCCGGCGCTGCTGACAGCAGCGGCCATGCAGGGCCTCGCCTCGCCGGCCGTCGCCGGGGGCGAGCGGCGGCTCGGCATCACCACGCCGCTGGGACTGAGCGCCGAGCAGCGGGCGCAGACATCGGCGCGCATCCCGGCGCTGGTGCCGGCGCCGGCGGCTGCGCCCGGTTCGTTGCCCGCCGACGGCCCGCTCAGCGCCGCCGCCCTGCGCGCGCAGCAGGCGCTCACGCTGGTGGTGGCGACAACGGCCGATGCCCCCGCGCCGCCGCCCGCCGCCGCCCTGCGCCTGCTGGCACCGGACGGGCAGCGCCTGAGCGTCACGCACCGCGGCAGCGACCGGCAAGTCGTCGGCTTCGATCAAGACCGACAAGCCATCGTCGGCACCCGCCTGCATCTGCTCCTGGAGGCACCGCTGCCCGCCGGTGTCCGCCATCGGCTGGTGCTGCCCGGGGACGCCGCCGCCATCCCGATCGTCTGGCAGCCGGACCGGGTCACCGGCAGCATCCAGGCAAGCCAGGTGGGCTATGCGCCGCAGGCCGACAAGCGCGCCTTCGCCGGCAACTGGCTCGGCAGCGCCGGCCCGCTGCCAGTGGCGGCGCGGCGCTTCGAGGTGGTTGCCGAAGCCAGCGGCCGCGTCGCCCTGACCGGAATGGCAGAAACGGTCGCCCAGCACGACCCCTGGAGCGGCAACCGGGTGCTGGCGCTGGATTTCTCTGAGCTGCGCGAGCCCGGGCGCTATCGCATCCGCATGGACGGGCTCGGCGTCTCCGACAGCTTTCGCATCGCCCCGGACGTCTACGCCCCGCTCTACCGCAGCCTGTTCCGGGTCTTCTTCCACCATCGCAATGGTATGGCGATTGCCGCCCGCTACGCGGACCCGGGGCATGCGCGGCCCGAGGGCGGCGTGCCGGCGGCGCTGGAAGGTGTGCTGCACCCCGCCGTGAAGGCATCCAAGCTCGGCTGCGGCAGCGCGGGCTGCGGGCGGCGCCGGGTCACCGGCGGCTGGTTCGACGCCGGGGACTACGGCCAATATGTGCCGAACGCCGCGCCGGTGTGGTTCTACATCGGCGCCGCCCTGGACTTGGCGCCGGGGCGCTTCGGCGACGGCGACCTCGGCATCCCGGAGAGCGGCAACGGAGTGCCCGACGTGCTGGACGAGCTGGACTGGGGCATGCGCTGGCTGCTCGGCATGCAGGACCCCGACGGCGGCGTGCACTTCCGCATCGCGAGCCGCCGCTGGGACGAATCCCTGCCCCACCGCATCACCGCGCCGCGGCTCATCGGCGCGCGCACCACCCATGCGACGGCCTCCTTCGCCGCCGCCGCAGCCATCCATGCCAGGCTGATGCAGCCCCATGCGCCGGAGCGCGCCCGCGCAGCCCTCGCCGCCGCCGAGGCCGCCTGGGACTTCATCGAGGCACACCCGCAATGGCCGGCGGAGGGCGAGCGCTACCGCAATCCCAAAGGCATGCACGCCGGTGAGTATTCGGACGCCTCGGCCCACGACAATCGTCTGTGGGCGGCCGCCGAGCTGCTGCGCACGACGGGAAAGGACCGCTACCGCCGCGCCTATGCGGACCTGGCCGACGACGTCGGCGTTGACCCTACCAACCCCGTCGCCTACGACAAGCAGGCCATGGCCGCCTTCTGGGCCTATCTAATGGCCCACGACGAGCCGGCCGACGCGGCACCATCCGCCGGCGATGGCGAGGATCAAGCTGATCCGGCGCTGATCAAGCAGGCCCGGGACGCCGTGCTGGAGTCCGGGCGCTGGCGCGCCCGCATGGCCGCCGCCCACCCCTTTGACGCGCCGGTGCACCATCACATTGGCTTCGTCGGCTGGGGCAGCTTCGCGCTCTCCACCCGCGCCACCCTGCCGCTGCTGCAGGCCTATGCCCTCTCCGGCGAGCCCTCCCTGCTGGACTGGGCCTGGCGCTCGCCGACACCGCAGCTCGGCGGCAACCCGCAGGCACTGTGCTACATCACCGGCTTCGGCGCCCGCTCGCCGCGCTATCCGCTGTCCAAGCTCGCGCAATACGATGCCGCGGCCGAGCCGCTGGCCGGCATCCCGGTGCTGGGCCCGCATTGGCACGTGCCTAAGGTCTCACCGCAGATGCGCAGCATCAACGCCGCCTACGCTCCGCCGAGCGAGCCCAGCGAGCGAAAGCCCGAAAGCGATGCCGGCTACCGCGCCGCCTACCCGGCGCTGCGGCGCTTCACGGACTCGGACTATCTGCCCCACATGAGCGAGCCCACGGTGGTGGATTACGCCCAAGTGGGCGTCGCCTATGGCCTGCTGAAGCGTCCCGGCCTCGGCGCCGAGATCCGCGCACGCTTCGGCGAGCGCGACCGTCCCTGAGCGCAGGGGACCGGCGGCACATCCGCGCTCGGGCAGGAACGGGCCCTGCATGGGGTTTCGGGAACAGCGATGCCCGCCGCCGGCGCCATAAGATCCGGCAGCCACGGCCGGCCCGCCAGTCACCAACCACCCGAGACGGAGGTCCCATGCCAGTTCCACGCTGCAACAGAGGCCCCCTGGCCGCCGCGCTGGTGCTGATGCCCGCCGCCGCCGTTGGCGCAGAGGTCCCCGAGGAATGCCGCTTCGAGGCCGACGCACCCAAGGGCGCCGCCGCCACCATGGCCTGCTACGCGGCCCTGAATACCGACGACGCCAGCGGGCTGTCCGCGGCCGAGGCCGGCGTCCTGCCCCGGCTGCGCGGGCGCTTCGCGGAGCTGGATGCGGACGCCAGCGGCGCCTTGAGCCCGGATGAATTCCAGGCCGGGCTGCACACCCCGGCCCAGCGCGGCGGCGGCAAGGGGGTCTGAGCGCTGCGCCTGCGGGGGGCCACCCCCGGGAGCCGAGTGATCGGTCAAGTCATCGCAGGGAAGCCCGGGCATACGGGGCGACGGCGAGCAGACTCACGCTGATCACTCAGCCGGCGGTGCGCTCCGCTGCATCTTCGATCTCCTCCTTGCCGGTGATCATGGTCTCCAAGTGCGCCGTGGGCGTCGGCCCCGTGGTGATCATGTACAGATGCACCACCAGGAAGACCACCGCACCATAGGCGGCGGCGGTGTGGACGACGGCCACCGGCATCAGCGCCAAGCCTCCAGGCGTCCCCCAGAGGTCGATGCCGAGATACACCAGCCCCGAGATCCACAGCAGCGGCGAGATGACGACACCGTAGAGCAGGTAGGCCATGGCCTGAAGCGGGTTGTGCTTGCGCTTGGGCCGGGGATTGAAAGGGTGCGACTCGCCGCGGAACATGCCCCAGGCGTAGAACCGCAGCACCGCCGCGAGCCCGCGGGTGGTGGGTGTGTATTGGCGCCACTCGCCGGTGGCGATGAGCCAGAAGGCGGCGAAGACCCACACGACGATGAGCGCCAGCGCCGCCAGCACATGCGTCGTCGCCGCCGTACCATAGCCCATCAGCGTATAGCTGCCGTGGACCTCGAAGCCGGTCGCCAGCAGCAGGGTCATCAGCAGCGCCTGGGTCCAATGCCAGAGCCGCTCCAGGCCGGAATACATGGTCACGGTGCGGGTCATGTGTCTTGCCTCCGCCGGCGGTTGAGCCAAAGCCGCAGCACCAAGTGCACGGCCACGCCCAGCACGGCGGCGGCGAGCGCGAGCCGGCCCCAGCGCTCCACACCGGGCGCGGCGTCGCGCCCCGGCAGGTAGAGTCCGGTGAGCTCGGCCATGCGCCCGTCCTCGGCGTGGCAGTCGCCGCAGGCCAGCGCGTCCTCGGCGGGCGCCACCATGTGCGTGATGGGCCAGGCCATGCGCGTCTCGGCGAAGGCCACCTCACCGCTGAAGGGCAGACCCGCCTGCGCCATAGCGCTGGCGATGGCGGGCTGCCAGTCGAGCCCGGTCCAATAGGCCTCTTCGGTCTTGCCGAAGAGCTGCATGTACACCAGCCGCTGGTTGACGGGGTCGTAGGGCTGCTTGCCGCGCATCATCTTGAAGGGCCAGATGCGCGCGTCCGGGTCCTCGGGGCCGCCGCGGAAATGGTTGATGGGCACCGGCTCCGAGGCGTCCACGGTCTGATCCGGCAGCGTGAAGCGCATGGTGCCGTCGAACCAGCGATAGGTGGGCGTCAGGTCCTCGCCCCAGCGGATGGCGCCGAAGCGCGTGCCGTAGGTCAGGTTGCCGTCTTCGTCGTGACGCTTGATCCGGTTGCCGTCCGCGGAGAGGCGCCCGGCCTTGGACCAATCCCACCAGGTCTTGGTGGCGACGCCGCCGCGGGCGAAGGCCGGGATGTGGCAGCTCTGGCACGCCACCCGGTCCGAATGCCCGTTCAGCTTCCGGGCCTGGTACATGGCCGCCGGGTTGTCGCCATAGGGATGGGGATCGGTCCCGTGGCAGGACTCACAGCTCGCGGCGTGGCGGCGCTCGCCGGGCCGTCCCGTGCCCTTGCGGTCGCGGGCATTGACTTGGTAGCGGCTGCCGGCGATGTGGTGGGCGGCTTCCACATGGCAGTCGCCGCATGTGAGCCCGGCGCCGTCGGGGCTCATGTGCACGTCGAGCCCGGGCTTCGGGTCCAGCAGGGAGGTGTCCAGGTCGCCGTGCTTGGAGCCGTTGCCGCCGCCGCCGAAGAAATGGCAGCCGCCGCAGGTGGCCTTGCTGGTGGGGCCCACATTGCGGGCCACCTCGCCCAGGTCAGGCGGCGTCAGCTTGTGGCCGTGGACCCGTGTGGGCTCTTGCAGGACACGCCCGGCGCGCTTGGGCGCTTTCTCATAAGTGCCGGTGGTGTCGTGGCACACCAGGCAGTCGACGCGCGAGTCGTCGCTGAAGTCGAAGTCCGGTCCGTCCCAGCCATAGCCCACATGGCAGGCGGTGCAGCG
Source organism: Thiohalocapsa halophila (assembly GCF_016583825.1). Taxonomy (GTDB): domain Bacteria; phylum Pseudomonadota; class Gammaproteobacteria; order Chromatiales; family Chromatiaceae; genus Thiohalocapsa; species Thiohalocapsa halophila. The sequence goes on from NZ_NRRV01000081.1 coordinate 14,897, forward strand.
GGCCAGATTGGTGGTGACGTTGTTGCAGAAGCTGTTGACCACGTGCTGCTTGCCCAGCAGCTGGCCGGTGTAGGGATGCTCGTACTCCCAGCGCCAGTGGATGCTGCTGCGCACCTGCTCGCCGGCTTCGGTATGGCAGGTGAGACAGGCCCGGGTAACCTCGCGACCATTGGCGAAATCACCCTGGAGCTGGTCGAATTCGCTGTGGTCGGCCGTCGGCGGGTCCACGGGTATCGGTACGGCGGCCATCGCCGCGGTGGCCCCCCAGATCGACACCCAGATCAGCGTCAGGACCGCCAACGCAGGCAAGCGTAGCGCAGGCAAAAGGCGGCTCGCCGCCGGAGTCGGCCCTGGCCACCGGGACTGCTGGGCTGGCCCCCGGCAGCAGTGCCCCCCGGCGTTGCGCCGGCCATGATCGCCATCGGCACAGGACGCTTGCCCGGTTAGGTCTCTCGATGAGCGGCCGGCGGGGCGTGCAGATGTCTGTTCGCTATGCATGGATTAGCAACCAACAATGGGCGGCGGCCATAGCCGCCGCCCGGACAGCCACCGTGTCCGAGGCATCGCAGGCGAGCCACGGCGGCCGGGACCTCGAGCCGATCCGCCAGCGCCGGCCGGCGACTCGGCCGGCGCCGGGATCAGCCCACTCGACTCGGGGCTGCCCTAGCTCGCGCTGCCGCTGGCCTGGCCGTCGCCGGGCTGCGCATCGCTCAGCTTGACGATGGCGTCCGCTTCGAGCTCGGTGCCGCCAAAGAACTTGTCTTCCATGTCGCCGCTGACGCTGACGCGGTCGCCCTGCTCGATCTTCTGGTAACCAGTGTCGTCCAGCGGGTCATAGCCCAGACCTTCGGTGCTGACGGTGAGCTCTGCGCCTGCCATGTCGACGGTGAACTCGTCATCACTCACCGAGGAGACGGTACCGCGGACCACCGTCTCGGACAGATCCACCGGCACGGTGACGGCCATCACCACGTCCTCTTCGTCCACGGCGCTGGCGTAGAAGGTGGTGCCGAGCTTCTGGACATGGACGCTCATGGCCTCGATGGTGGTGGTCTCGAAGAAGTCGTCATCCACCTTGCCGACGACATTCACCTTGTCGCCTTCGAGGAGCTTGTAGGCGTCGGCGTCACGGTCGCCGTCGTCCATTTCGACGATGATATTGCCCTCGCCGTAGTCCAGCGTGAAGCGATCCGGCTCCACGGACTCGATGGTGCCGTCGATGCTGATCCAGCTGTCGTCCGGCATGGCATAGGGCATCTCCTCGGCCGCGGCAGCCGTCATCGGCACGGCCGCCGCCAGCGCCAGCGCGCTGCCCGCGAGCATGGGCCCGGGCTGGAAGCGAAATTGAAGGCGTTTCATCTCTACCCCCTTCTCGTCTATGGATGCATGAGTAAAGGCCGCGGTCGACTGACTGCCGCAGCCGTCGCCCGGAGCGAGAAGCAGCAGCCATGCCAGGCGCCCGCTTGGCGCTTTACTGTCGGGCGCCCTAGCCGCCCATCCGCGGCGGCTTGCGTATTCGCGCCACCGGGTCTCGGCGCTTGGGGCCTCGGCTCGATCGAGCGCGAGCGGACACGGCCGACCGCAGCTCCCTGGCCCGCTGCCTGAGCCGATCGCGCGCGTGGCCCGGCCGGCGTTGGGCCAAATGCCCCGGCGCCGGGGCATTTGCAGTCGGAACGCACGCCCGCCCCAAGCCGAGGTTCCGGGTGAGCGACCCGCAGCGCTTCTTTTCGCTGTCGGCGCAGACGGCGGCTTCGGGGTGACCGGCGGCAGCGCAGCCGCGGTAACCGGTGCCCGGGGCGCCACGGCATGACCGGCTAGGGCCTAAGCTTGAGGGAGAAGCCGTTTGCTCCCGGATGCTGTCCTGCACCGGGACCGAACCTGCTCTGCACCGGGACCGAACCTGCGAGTGATGGCAATGCCTGATTCCAAGCTGCCCGGCGACAAACAACCGCTGAACCGCCTCGGCCCCGGCAGCGACGGACCACCACCGCCGTCGCAATGGCGCAGCTATGCCCTCGCCGCCGTCGCCATTGTGCTGCTGGCCATGGTGCTGAACAGCCTCGTGTCCACGCCGCCGCGGGAGCTCAGCTACACCGCCTTCAAACAAGCCGTCCGCGACGACCGGGTAGCCGAGGTGACCTTCGACGGCGACCGCATCCACGGCCGCTTCAAGCCGCAAGCCACAACCAGCGTGGACGAGACCGCCGAGTCGGGAGGTACCGATATCCGCTCCCGCACCGGCGCGGGCCCGATGCAGCAGGCGGAGCCCGCCGACGGCGGCACCAGGACGTCGGCCGCCGCCGGCGCCGAGCGCTTCGTCAGCACCCTGCCGCAGGTGGGCGACCCCAAGCTCCTGGACCTGCTGGAGCAGCACGGCGTGGAGATCCGCGCCACCTCCGCCCAGAGCGGCGGCTGGGCACGCGCGCTGTTGGCCTTCGTGCCCTGGATACTCATCCTGGGTATCTTCCTGTTCGTCAGCTGGCGCATGCAGCAGAGGCTTATGGGCGGGGGCGGCGGTGGCCAGCAGGGCGGCGTCTTCGGCTTCGCCAAGTCCGGCGCCAAGCGCTTTCGCACCGAAGACGTCAAGGTGCGTCTGGACGACGTCGCCGGCCTGAAGAACGCCAAGGCGGACCTCGCCGAGATCATCGGCCACCTGGCGGACCCGGAGCGCTTCCGTGCCCTCGGCGCCAGGATTCCCAAGGGCGTGCTGCTGGTGGGCCCGCCAGGCACCGGCAAGACCCTGCTGGCCCGCGCCGTCGCCGGCGAGGCCGGGGTGCCCTTCTTCAGCATCTCCGGCTCGGAGTTCGTGGAGATGTTCGTCGGCGTCGGCGCCGCCCGGGTGCGGGACCTGTTCGACTCCGCCAAGAAGACGGCGCCCTGCGTCATCTTCATCGACGAGATCGACGCCGTGGGCCGCTCCCGCGGTGCCGGTCTCGGCGGCGGCCACGACGAGCGCGAGCAGACCCTGAATCAGATCCTCGCCGAGATGGACGGCTTCGAGCCGCACGAAGACGTAGTCGTGCTGGCCGCCACCAACCGCCCGGACGTCCTGGACAACGCCCTGCTGCGCCCCGGCCGCTTCGACCGCAAGGTCTATCTGGAGCTGCCGGACAAGGCCGCCCGCCGCGCCATCCTCGACATCCGCGCCAAGAAGATCCCCCTCGCCGACGACGTGGATCTGGATAAGGTCGCCGAGCGCACCATCGGCTTCTCCGGCGCCGACCTCGCGAACCTGGTCAACGAGGCCGCGCTGCTCGCCGGCCGCCGCGAGCGCGAGCAGGTGGACATGGACCTGTTCGCCCTGGCCCGGGACAAGATCGTGCTCGGCGCCGAGCGCGAGCAGGCCATCGGCGACGACGAGCGCCGGCTCATCGCGGTGCACGAGTCCGGTCATGCGCTGATGGCCTGGCTGCTGCCGAGCGCCGACCCGCTAGACAAGGTGACCATCATTCCCCGCGGCCAGGCGCTTGGCATCACCGAGCAGGTGCCGCGGGAGGAGCGCCACACCTACAAGCAGAGCTACCTGCGCGATCGCCTCGGCGTGATGCTGGGCGGGCGCATCGCCGAGCAGCTGGTGTTCGGCGAGGTCACCACCGGCGCCGAGAACGACCTGGAGCAGGCGACGGACCTCGCCCGCAAGATGGTGAGCCGCTGGGGCATGAGCGAGGCCATCGGCCCCTTGGCCTTCCCGCGCGGGCACGAGCACGTCTTCCTGGGCCGCGACATCTCCGAGGCGCCGAACTTCAGCGACGACACCGCCCGGCGCATCGACGATGAGATCAAGATCCTGGTGGAAGCCGTGGAGGCGGATGCCCGCGCCCTGATGCGCAAGCACCAGGACGCGCTGACGCGCCTCGCCGCCCGTCTGCTGGAGGCCGAGACCCTAGACGCTGCCGAGATCGACGACCTGCTGCGCGAGGCCGGCCTGTCCAAGCCCGCAGACGCCCACAACCAACCGACCGGCACCGGCCCGCGGGCGGTGCGCACCGCCAACGGCTGAGCCGGCGGCTGATATGGGGGCTGATCCGGGGGCTGATCCGGGAGGCCAAGCACACGAGGCTCGTCCCGAGCAGCATCGGCACGGCCCCGGCACCCCGATCCCGGCTCGTTTACCGCCGTCGGCGAGCAGCGGCAACCTGCACCACCGCGGAAGCTCCGCGCGCGAGCGGCGCATCGGGCCCGCGACTAAGCGTGAGGGTTATGGCGCCCTCCCCGCCACGGCATATGCCCCCGCTGCGGTGCATATCCCCCCGAATGACTGAATGACCCTCTGCGAGGCCGCAAGCGCTGCACGCCCGAGCCGTGACCCGAGCGTCTCGGCATTCCTGTGAGTACTCCCGAGGCCTGGCCCAAACCGACTCGGTAGTTACCCCAATGACCTCACCGACGAGCAAGGGAGTCCGGGCCTGACGCACGCCTACCGCGCCGCGGCAGCGGTTTCCCCGGCACAGCGGTTGCTGGCTGCTGGACATCGCCCGGTGTGCCCGGGGCGGCGAGCGGTCCAATGCCTGCCCGAACCGCAGGCGGCCCGCCCCGGCACACCGCTATCC
>NZ_NRRV01000082.1 GCF_016583825.1 Thiohalocapsa halophila
TTGATATCTTCGATGTGCTCGGCACTCAGGTTGCTGACCGGGATGCTGCTGGAATCCGGAATCATGGGCTTTGGATCGATATCTGAGAAACTGCGCGAAGTATCTCACATATCGGTATATTCCAAAGTGGAAATCACCTCACAACTTTAAGATCTCGGGAGCGCGTCCGTATACATAGCGCAAGGTCGCCGATTCGAAAGACATATTCGGACCTGACTCCGATCGCTTGATCGAAAAGGTAGCGCAATGAGGAAACTGGGTTGCGCAGCCCTAGTTGCGCCATGGCTAGATAGCGATTTCGAGACAGGTATTTAGTCATGCCGTGTGATACCCAGCCACAACTTAATGCTAACGCTAACCCATTGCCCACAGATCTTATGATCAAGTTGAACGAGGGGCTTAGGAACCCCTAACACGCGATCTGTATTGCTGGCTGAACTCGCCGATAAGGCGCTTGTAAGCGGCGGAGAGCATGGGTAGGCGAACTGCTGCCGCGCTCGAATAACGTCAAACTCCAAGGTCATATCCGTACTTCACGAAAGCGAGCTTATCAAGCTCCGCGACTTTTTTGCGAAGTTCCTGATCCCAAACCAGGCCGACTTCGCGACTCTTATGTAAGGCCGGAGCTTCCAGGATTCGGCTTTTATCAAATGCGCAGTTTATTGTATCGAGAAACCTTGTCAGGTCCTCCCGGATCGTTTCAAGCTTCCCCACCGAAGACAATCCCGGCCAGTCGTAGCGACTGTAAAGCTGGGCTACATATCCTGGCCTCAATGTGACCATTTTATCCATGAAGCAATTAAAGCATCGTAGCCTGGAAACTCGTTTACCGCAGATCACCTCTGCGCATCGACAACCGACTAAGATCCTCCCACTTCCGCGCATTATTTTCAATATCTTACACGGGGTTCCTCGCAAGCGACGCGGAGTAAGGTGCTTTGCTTGTTAATACACCATTACTAAGACCCTCCTCCACAGCCTAAACCTTCAACCGCCCAACCTATCCGGGCATCCGGCGCTTCGACTCTCTCAACAAGAACGACCGCCACCATCCTACGGTGTCATCAAGATCTGCGGCCCAGGCAAATCGCTGCTTGAACTGTTCCCTAACCTCCCTTCGACCGGGTTCCTTCCACCACTCTACCGGATCGTTCCAAATTGCCTCTACGAGGCTAGCCATTTCCGCACATTCGGTCTGAACGATCCCCACATCAGCGAGTTGCTCGTATAGGAGCAGCGCATCGGGCCGCACAGTTACCCGCAAACAGGGCGCAAAGACAATAACAGGTATGTCTTGGGTTAGACACTCAAGAAACGTCGTCGAACACGGGTACCCTACGACTACGAGACGCGCCTTCGCAAGTGCATAGCGGATGCCGCGCACTCCTTCATCTATCTTCAACTCGGGATATCTGCGCGCCCAGACGCGTTGAATCGATACAGACGCCCGTTTGTCGGTTCGTAGGCGGATCACCGTTCTCCGACGTATTTCGACCGCCACACTGTCGAAAAACTTTATCTCGGGCAGTGGCCCGCACGGTTGCTCCGATGAACAACCGTTGAGCATACGGTAGTTCGGCAATCTGGAAAGCTCCCGCATGACGTACAAGAGCTTCGAGCCGCGACTACCAGCAGAGTGGAACGGCTGCAGGCGTGGCGCCGGTAGGTTCTCGTCCTCTTCCTCCGCCCAACCCCAGGTTACGAATTTGTCTGATAAACGGCGCTCTATTACTTCTCGAGGTGCAAAGAAGCCTTCTCCGTAATGACCACCATGCTGGACCAAAACCAACCTGCTTCCTTCCAGCTGCTTCTCCGCCGCCCATATCTGGCTTTGAAGCCCAGCGAAGAAGCCGGCCACGATTACACTAGGCCGGCTGAGTGCACATCCCTTCGCAGCACCAAGGTGATGAGCAAAATTCTCCACAAAGTCCATTGGTAGGTTATGCACTAGGGACGACACTAGACGACTTTGGAGTCGCGAGTCAAAAGTAAACCGAGCCAATGTATATCTGAGGTTTAGGTCCGGTGCGCTTTCTGGCAAAGAAGCTCCATCAAAAGTCGGAGTGGACAACGCCAGCCCCTCGTCCTGCAAAAGCTTGCGCAAGGCGGCGGTTGAAAAATGGGTCGGGAGCAGGGCTATCTGGTTGCCTCCCGATCGATCTGCGGGCGGCGACATCAGAGAATCTGAGACCAGCCCCCGCTTCAGCCTGTGCGCAAGGGCATAGGCCGAGCGCAATAAGCTTCGTCTCGGACCAATAGCAGCCGGATAACTGGAAGCTTGCACGTTCGACAATCGCCGAACGCGCATGCCTGCTGCCGTGGCAATCTGGGAAAATATCTGCAGGTTGAACCGGTCAGAGGTCTTGATTCGCTTCGAGAGATCTGAGGCTGTGACTGGAACGGAGTACTGACTTTCCGGAAGGATCAATACGCAAGGCTCCGAAATCCGTTGGTACGCGCTCTCCAAAATTAGGGATCGGATGTAAAAATCACTTACGTAAGGTTCCAGGAAGGTGAAGAGGATAAGCTCCCAATATTGTTCAGGTCGATCGACGTGGTGAACCTCGTTTAACCATCCAGCAAGTGTACGAACGGTGCTGTAATAAAGGTAGTCGCGCTGCTCACGGTAATACTCGGCGCTTTTCTCGAAGCGGATCGGAACTGGTAGGCGATCGTGGATCGTCGCCGATTCTTCGGGCAGGCACCAGCAGCCCAAAATTAGAACATCGTGCAAGCTATGGTCGGCTATGGCCGTTGTTTGCAAAAACGTCACAGTCAATTTTCAGTCACGAAGTGGATCGCGGATTGCTGAACCAACGGCAGTGCTCGCCGGAGAATACAAAGTTCTCTGGTCGCCTTGCTCGCTGCGGCTAGCCGTAGCACAGAACCCGGTTGTCTGTGGAGCGGCCATAAGGAGACCGGGAAGTTGCGGAGGTTGGCCATCGCCAGCCACCGGAGCCGGCCATGGGTATAGCGCCCGAACGGCGCGATCCGCCGCGCCGATCATAGTCAGTCCCTTAGACGATCTTTCAGCAGGGGGTGTCGAGCGTCTGTAGGAAGCCGACGGCGGTCTCGTCGAAGGGGTACTGAAGGCGATGGTGTAGAGGTCTTTGGCTCGTTCGAGGATGGGCGTGTGCCAGGCCCAAGGCGAATGGGCGATCTGGAGGGGTCGTCCAGGCCGCGACCGTGCCAGAGGCTGCGCTCGTCTTATGAAAACTCGCCGGTGGCCAGCGGCAGGATCATTGGGTCCGCGGTGTAGGTCTGCAGCGTGATGGCATGTGCGCCGCTCGCGGCGGCCTTGCCGATCGGCGCAGGCCTCATCGCCGGCGGTTCTTCAGCAGGACCAAGGCGGCGAACGTCTTTCGGTGGCTTAGCGATACGCGGTTCCGCGCAGAAATCGCGCGATCGGCCTCCCTCATCATGAGCAGTACGTCGGCTCGATTTAACTGTGCGTCCGGATCATTATAATCAGCGCGATGACGATCGTGTTGCAGGCGCGCAAAGGTGTCGGCGAAGTGGACGATGTTCGAGGGAAAACCGAGCTTTGTCACCTGTGAGCAGGATTGCTTGGCAAACCCGTGCCCAAGTGCGCGATACACCTGCCGCCACGCAGCGGTGCTGCGTGTTTGCCCAGTGCCGATAAAGCGGTCTGCGCAATCCCGTGCCAGCGTATGGAACATCGCGTAGTAGGCGGTGCTGTCCGCGCGCTTCAGATCGGCCTGGCGTGGCCGGCGCACGTTGAGGCTAGCGAGACGGCGGGCCGTCGGGATGAGTTCGTGGCTAACCGCCACCCGGCGACCTTTTGGCGCGCATCGAAGTGGTAACGCAGATGCGGAAAGCGGTGCTCGCCGAAGGACTCCAGCGTCTCGCGCAGCTCCGTGGTCAAGAAGTTGAAGGGCTCCGGGTCGAGCTCTGGCTCTACCAGATCGAAGTACAGATCGAGATAGAGCGCTTCGTCGCCTTCGAAGTCCTGGCCGGCTTCGGTCTCTATGCGCGTCAAGCCGGCGGATGCCAGCCGCTGGCGCAGGAGCCGCTCGAGCGCTTGGGCGGCGCCGGCCGGAAGAGCGCCGGTTGTATCGATGGTGGTCATTGCGGTTGGACGGTCGGGGGCGTCTCAAGGATGCGCGCAATCTAGCCGACAAACTCCCACGCCATCGCGGTCCCCATCGGCAGATCCCGGCTCACAGGCCGGCCGAGCAGGCTTTCGTAGTGCTTGGGTGCCAGACCGTAGCCGGGGCGGATCACGCGGAGGTTGTCGCGCGTCAGCAGCTCGCCGGCCTTGATGTCTTTGGCGATGTAGATAGAGCGGCGGAAGCGCATGGATGGCTTTTCGGCCTCAGTCGGCCCGTAGTGGATGCCGCCCAGGGCCTGCCAGGCGCGCTCGGTTTCGGTGACCAGCGCGGCCATTTCGGCGGGCTCCATGGAGAAGGCGCTGTCCACGCCGCCTTCGGCGCGGCTGAGGGTGAAGTGCTTCTCGATCACGGTCGCGCCCAGCGCGACGGCGGCGACGCCGGCGCCGATGCCGTGGGTGTGGTCCGAGAGGCCCACCTCGCAGCCGAACAGGTCCCGCAGGTGCGGGAGGGTGTTCAGGTTGCTGTTCTCCGGCGTGGCCGGGTAGGTGCTGGTGCACTTGAGCAGCACGATATCATTGCAGCCGGCGGCGCGCGCGGTGCGGACGGTTTCGTCCAGCTCCGCGATGCTGGCCATGCCGGTGGAGATGATCATCGGCTTGCCGGTGGCAGCGACCTTGCGGATCAGCGGCAGGTCGGCGTTCTCAAACGACGCGATCTTGTAGCACGGGGTGTCCAGCTCTTCCAGAAAGTCCACCGCCGTCTCGTCGAAGGGCGTGCTGAAGGCGAGGATGCCGAGCTGCTTGGCGCGCTCCAGGATGGGTTCGTGCCAGTCCCAGGGGGTATGGGCGATCTGGTAGAGGTCATGCAGGCTGTGACCGTGCCAAAGGCTGCGCTCGTCGTCGATGAAGAACTCGCCCGTCGCGACCGGCAGCGTCATGGTGTCGGCGGTGTAGGTCTGCAGCTTGATGGCATGGGCGCTGCTGGCGGCAGCCGCCTCGACGATCTCCAGCGCCCGCTCCAGTGACTGGTTGTGGTTGCCGGACATTTCGGCGATGACGAAGGGGGCGTGGTCGCGGCCGATGGGGCGGTTGGCGATGTGCATGGTGTCGTTAATGGGTGTTGGGTGTTGAGTGTTGGTTATTGGTTATTGGTTGTTGGTTGTTGGGTGTTGGGTGTTGTTTTTATCATTAGGGACGATTGGTCTGGTAGGGTTTGGATTGGTTTGAAGCCTAGGCGGATGAAGTAAGTTGGTATGCGTGTTGTTAGGGTGATGACGCCGGGGTTGTCTTTGATCAGGGCGTTGACCAGTTGGTCGGCCAGGCCTTTGCCGCGGTAGGCCGGGTCGACGGCCAGGTTTTCCAGGTGGCCGCCTTTGCTGTGGCGGGCGCAGTAGACCATGCCGACGGTGTTTCCCTGGTGCTCGAGTGTGTAGAGTGGATCGCCTGGGCGGTAACGCGAAAGCATGCGCTGGAAGACGTCGCGCGGGGGCTTGGGGTAGCAGCGTTCAAGGAGCCGCTTGATCATCCCCCCCCCCCCGGAATCCTGGTCGGGCATCGCGTCCTGGCGGTAGAGCACGAAGGTGCCGACCAGCCGGTCTTGCTCGAGCTGGACGCGGGAGAGCTCCATGCGGTGGCCGTGCAGATCGAGGAATGCGCGCGGGTAGCCGTCTGCGTCAAGCATGCGGATGAAGTCGAAGAAGTCGTTCAGGCTTTGGATCGGCGCTTGATCCAGGTCGCTGTCTTCTGGCTTGCGGCGGCGGAAAACCATCGGCTCGCCCTGTTGGGGCTGGGGCGTTGGCGCTTCGCGGATGATGGTTTCGATCATGTCTTCGATCAGACCGGCGGCGCGCAGGAAGATCTCGGATGCCGAACCTTCCAGGCACAAGGGACGCTTGAGGTAGACGGGGCCTGCGTCTAGTTCCGCCACGCAGCGCAGCGCCGTGAGCTGAGTCTCCCGGTGTCCGCGCTGGATGAGATTCTGCAGCGGGCTGCCGCCGCGCCCATAGGGCAGGTCGGTCATGTGAAAGATGACGCATTCCCAGCCCTCCTGGATGGTCGCAGGGATCAGGTGGGACCAGTGCGGGAAGAAGACAGTGCGCGGGGCAATCTCGCGCAGGCGTTCGGGGGTGAGGTCTTCCTTGCGGGTGATCAGATGAAACGGCTGGCCGGTGCGTTCGGATAGGCGCGCAGCCATGATCTCGTTCCAGGGGCGCGATGTAGCAATGACGTAGCTCATGCTCAATTAACTGCCTGGCCTGCTACGGCTTGATGTATCCGTTCTGGTCTTGAAAGTTGAGAAGCGTGGGTTCGTTCTCACGGCCATACGTCGGATGGGAGCCGCGACCGCCGTGCCATTTAAAGCCCATTGACTCAGCAATACGACAGGCATCGTCGAAACGGACAGCTTTCGGATTCTGCCGTCATGCTGCGATGCGCTTATCACGTTTGGCCATGGATGCTCAGAGTATAGCGTCGCCCCCGCCAGTCGAAGAACGCCGGATAGCGCGCGTTATCCACGACACGCAACAGCTCGAACTGCTCTGCGACCGCCTTTTCTGGGTCCAGGCGGCTGTCCGCCGGGCCTCGGCGCGGGTAGAAGGTCTCTTCGCCCTGCTGCCGCCGCCCTTGGGCGGCGCTGTAGGGATAGGCGTCGACGAACCAGCGGCAGAGGTCGTGGGTGGCCTGGGCCTGGGCGGCGCGCAGCTCGTCGATGAGCTCGTGGCCCTGGAACTGGAGCCAGCGCTGGGCGTAGATGGCGCCGCTGTCGACGCGGTCGGCGGCCTCGATGAGGGTGACGGGGATGCGCTGTTTGCCCTCGACGATCTGCCAGGTGAGCGGCGACCAGCCTTTGCCCTGGGGTAGATCGCTTTCGTGGACGACCAGGGTGTGGTGGAACTGGGCTCGGAATTGCGCGGGCACGAGTTGGCTGAAGCTGAGGCAGAAGCAGAGGTTGGTTGTTGGGTGTTGCTTATTGGTTGTTCGTTGTTGGTTATTGGTTGTTGGGTGTTGGGTGTTGGGTGTTTGGGCGTCGTTGATGCTGTGGGCCCAGGTGACTTGGTGGCCTTGGGCTTGCCAGTCCATCTGCAGGTCCAGCAGGTATGGGTTGATCCAGCTATTGACGTCGGAGAGGATCAGGATTGTTGTTGGTTGTTGGTTGTTGGTTGTTGGTTGTTGGGCGAGTTGTTCGAGTTGTGCGAGGCGGGCTTGTAGCCGCTCGCGGTGCTCGGGCCATTCGCTGGCGAGCAGGCCCAGGCGGACGATGTCGATGCGGTTGGTGCCGTCGTGGTGTTGCTCGCGGAAGCGGCCTTCTTCGGTGAAGCCGACTTTTTTGTGCATGTTGACCACGGGCGCATTGTTGGCCAGTACTTCGCAGTTGAGTTTGTATAGGCCAAGCTCGCTGAAGGCCAACTCCAGCGCGGCGAGCTCCATCCTCAGCCCGGTGCCGGAGGGTGCCTCGGGGCGGGCGTAGAAGCCCCAGAACGCGGTGCTCTGCTCGGGGTCGAAGTCGGTTACGTAGACGACGCCCTGGGGTGTGCCGGCGGCGTCGTGGTAGAGGTGCCAGCGCCGGCTTGCGTCTTGTTGCAGGCGCTGGAACCAGGCGCGATGCTCCGCCAGGCTGATCTCGTGGTGGCTGTACATGGCTCGGCGCACGGCGGGGGCGTTGCGCCAGGGGAGGATCAGCTCGAGGTCGGCGTCGGTGAGCGGTGTCAGTCGCATGCGGAATCGGGAAAGAAGTCCGGGTTGAGCACCTGTTCGAGTGCGTACGGACAGTGCTCCGGCAGCCTGACCGCTGCGTGATGCAGTGCAAAGGTCTTCTCCGCCGCCCGCCGGGATTGCTGCCAAGCCTTGGCGAATAGCTCGGGGGCATGGTGCTTGAGGCTGGGCGTGACGTCGATCCGGGCCTGCGCTTGATCGCGAAGCTCGATGATCTCTTCGGCCCACCTGCCTTGCGGTGCCTGGGCGGGCGAATAGTCCAATTTGAGCAATTGAAGCAGGATTTCCGGCAGCAGGGATTGCAGGGCGAGTTTTTGTTCTCTTCCCATGTCTTCCAGCTCTTCGGCAATGTGCTCCCGATCCATCTGCGCCCATTGGCCAGGGCGCAGCAGCGCGGATTGCTCCTGCGTCCAGCTCAAGAAATCGGTCTCGTAGTTGGCGGTGTTGGTCATAAGGCAGCGGCGGGCGCTTCGGCCAAAAAGGGCTTGAGGCTGGGGACGTCTTGCAAGAGATCGCGGATGCGCAGCCGTTGCTCCAGGAAGGAGCCCCGCCAAGCGCTGGACCGCTGCGCGGGCTGGTACTGCCATTTGTGCAGATGCGCCAGCGGGATCTTCAAGCGACCCACCAAGTCCTGGCGATCGAGACGACCCATGGTTTTCAGCTCCTCGACCAGGTGCTCGATGTCCAGCTCCTGAAACCGACGCTGCCGGAGCAGCTCCGCAGTCTGTTGTGTCCAGGCGTGGATGTCCTGCTCATTAAAGTGAGCGATCGTCATGCAACAAGCCGCTTGCCGGTCAGGGCTTGGATCGCTAATGCGACCGCTGTTCGCCGAGCAAGTGCCTGACCACTCGGTGGACACCCCGGCCGTCGACTAGCTCGGCGCCGGGTGCCGCCAGATGCTGGCGCTGCTCATGGACTAACAACACCGATACCGTGCAAGGCTTTCGGGTGCAAGATCTTCGCCCTCCGGCCAGCGGAGCGCGTCGAGCGGATCGATGCCAACTTACCGAAAATAGCGCTCTTGTTGCAGTCGCCAATAGGCTTCGCGACGCCGTATCAGTGGATCGAGGTCAATGACCCATTGTTCTCCGCTGACGAGAGAGACTTGGAGGCGTCGTTGTTCAAGTGGTATCACTTCTAGCACTTGTGGCCAAGGCGCTTCAACCGCCAAGCTCATCCCATTTCTCCTGCAAATCAGCCTGATTATCGCAAATAAACTGCTTAATCTTTTTCGACTGCGTCGGAGGCATCTGACTGGCTAATAATTCGCCGTTGTCCAGACGAAATGCACCGGCGTAATCGCCATACATCGCATGGCAATGCGGTACGCCATGATTGTCCATGTACATGTAAATCGAGATACCGAAGAAAAATGCAATTCTTGGCATCGACCCCCTGCTGAGGTCGATAGAAGTTGAGCGTGGTGGATGTCGGTCATTTAACCAGGCATCGCGCGAGCACAAAGGCCTCGGCGACCTCGCAGCCGACTGGCGCACCGCGCCAGCAGGCTAAGTGCTCGACGCCCTGGCGCGAGCCCCGATGCGGTCAGTCGCGCAGTTCATAGGCGCAAGCATCGAGGGCTGCTAACCCCGACTCGGACGCGGTGCTGCCTGGCGGTTGCCCAAGATGCTCCCCGCCCGAAGGTGGAAGTAGAGCGCATCGCCATCTCTATCGAGTTTGACCTTCATCGGGAATTCCTCAGTCGGCGATCAAAAACGGCGGTCGTGTTTGCAATGGGCGCTGAACTCCATCGAGTAGCCCGTCTCTAATGCGACCGCTGTGCGCCTAGCAAGTGCCTGACCACTCGCTCGACACCCCGGCCGTCGACTAGCGCGGCGCCGGCTGCCGCCAGGTGCTGGCGCTGCTCGGGGTCGTCCAACAGTGCCTGCAAGGCGCGACGCAGCCGGTCTGTCGTCACGCGGTCTTTGTGGCCAAGATAGTCGATCAGGCCGGCATCAGCCAGCGCGAGGCAGGCCGGGCGCTGGTTCTCGGCGATGCTGACCACCAGGCTCGGCAGGACCAGGCAGCAGCGCTCCCAGGTGGTGGCGCCGCCGGCGCCGATGGCCAGGTCCGCCTGGGTCATCAGGTCCGCCAGGTGCGGGCGCGGCGGATGCAGTTGGGTGTTGCCGCGCGCCGCGGCCTGGGCAGCCAGGCTGTCGGCATGCGGGTTGTTGGCACCGACGACGACGTCCAGGGCCAGGTGGGCCAGGGCGGGGTCGCTCAGGGCTGCCAACGCCCGCCCGGTGAGGTTGTCGGGGTCCGTACCGCCGAAGAAGACCAGCACCCGGCGCACGGCGCCATCGCGGGCGCGCAGCGCTTGGCGGGCTTGTGCGTATTCCGGCCGCAGCAGCGCATAGCTCGGCCCGAGCAGCAGCCGTGCATGGGCCGGCACCAGGCCGCGGTAGCGCTCGGCGGCGTTCTCGGTAAAGTTTTGATCCAGCAGCAGCTCGCACTCGTGCCGGCGGTTGGCCAGGTCGTCGATGACGAGGATGCGGTCGACGGTTGGTCGTAGGCGCTGTTCCCAGGTGCTGTCGAGGGCGTAGTGGTCGATGATGAGGATGTTGGTTTTTGGTTGTTGGTTGTTGGTGAGGGCGGTGATGGTTTCGGCGGCGTCCTGCGTCTGGCTGACGCCGAGCCAGGCGGCGTAGTCGGCGTCAGCGGCCTGCTGCTGTAGCGGCGGCGAGGGTAAGGCGCTGACGCGGTAACCCTCTGCGCGAAGGGCATCGATCTGGTGGCCGGGGTGGGCGCGGCAGATGAAGTGCCCGGTGGCGCCCGCTTCGCGCAGCGCCCGGGCGAGGGTGCGGCAGCGCGCTAGGTGGCCGAGGCCGATGCGGGCGGAGGCGTCGGTGCGCAGGGCGATGTTCATTGCACGTGTCGCGCGATCACAAAGGCCTCGGCGGCCTCGCAGCCGACCGTGGCGCCGCGCCAGCGGGCGAGGTGCTCGACGCCTTGACGCGAGCGCGGGTGCGGCCAGTCGCGCAGCTCCTGGGCGTAGGCGTCGAGCGCGGCGAGCTTCTGCGCCAGCGTGGCGCTGATGTCGACGAACCAGTTGGGCGCGAACGGCTTGCCGCTGCCGGGTGGCTGCCATTCGGTGCTGGAGGGCACTTCGAAGGTCAGTAGCGTCTTCACCGGGTGGCCGCGCTGGGGGCGGCAGGCGGTGACAACCGCCTGATGCACGCGGCGGTGGTCGATGTTGAGGTCTCCGGCGTGGTGCGTGAAGACGCTGTCGGGGCGATGCTGGGCGATGCGGGCCTCCACGCGCTGGGTAATGTCCAGCAGCGGGATGCTGTCCAGCCGGTTGTCCGGCAGATCATCGAAGCTGACCGAGGCGGCGCCGAGGATGTCGGCGGCCCGGCGGGCGGCGGCGCGGCGCTGGTCCAGGGCCTGTTGCTCGGCTGGCGACAGGTTTTGACCGGCATCACCGCGGGCGCCAACGCCATCGGCCAGGAACGCCAGATGCACCGGGGTGCCGCTGGCGGCGAATTTGGCGATGGTGCCGCCGCAGCCGAGGACTTCGTCATCGGGGTGGGCGGCGATGACGAGCACGGAGGCTAAGTCCTTTTTAGGAGAAACCATGTCATGTCATCTTGCGGAAAGAGCGGATCTCGATGGTAGACAAAGCCATAGTCAACCAGCTGAAGATCCGAAATGCCTCTTGTGGCGTTTTAAAGCCACCAGCAGTGGTCTCGACTTTTTCTGAAACCATCATTTTCTGACTTGCTCCGCAGCGCTTTTCAAGTGATTCGTCAAGTGATTCGCCTAATTCGTACGCAAAACTCTCCACAGGATTTCCGCCCGATACCAATCGTCGACAGTATCGATATCCTGGACCCTCCAACGCGGTAGAACCAACGGCGTGCTATGGCGATCGAAAATTCTCAGCCCTTGCGTCCAGGCTTCGGGGCGGCCCCAGTAGAATTGTCCCGCATCGTGCAGTGCTTCCGGCAGGTCTTGTGATCTTTTGTTGAAGTGTTCCGGGAAGAACATCTCTAGACCGCCGCTTTCGGTCTGCTGGAATGACCGAAAAATCGGTGACGCGAAGTGCGTGGCGGTGAAGCAAAACGCCCAGTTACCGCTTTGTAAACGCTCCAAACCAGCACGGAGGTCGGCGGCTTCAACGAAGGGGGCGGTCGCATAAAGGCAGCAAACGGCATCTGCGCTCCAACCGGCGTGTATCGCCCAGTGTACGGCATTTGAGATCACTGCCGTAGTGCCTGCGTAGTCATCAGAGAGTTCAGCGGGACGGCAAAAAGGCACTTCCGCCCCATGCGCTCCTGCCACTGCCGCGATCTCTTCATCATCAGTTGAAACGATGATGTGCTCGAACAAGCCCGACTCCTGCGCGGCCGCGATCGACCAGGCGATCATCGGCTTGCCGCAGAAGCCGCGGATGTTCTTGCGCGGGATGCGTTTGCTGCCGCCACGGGCGGGGATGACGCAGAGGTTCATTGGGGGGTGGTTGTTGGTTAATGGTTAATGGTTAATGGTTGTTGGTGTTGGTTATTGGTTGTTCTTGGGTCTGGCGATTTTGCTCAGTGCTGCGCATCGGCGAAAACACGCGAGAAAACGGTGCGCAGGCGCCGATTAGTTAGATTGCCACACGTGACCCACAGCAGCCGTGGTGGTGGCCCTTGTTGGGAAACCAGTTCGACGAAGTCGCTGTCTTTGCTGATCGGCACCACATCGCGCACAGCGCGGGCGCTGTCGAAACTCTCTAAATCCTCGGCATCCTGCAAGCCGAGAAAACGCAACGACTTCGCCTCAACGCCGAAGCGATCAGTGAGCCAGGGTGCCAGCCCTGGTGGCAATTGCGCGTCGATCCAGAAGATCATGCAGCCAGTCTTGGGATGTCGGCCCGCCTGGCCGCGTAATGCAGGCAGGCATTGATGTCTTCAGGTTCCAGGTCGGGGAAGTCGGAGAGGATCTCCTCAACCTCGACTCCTTGCGCCAGCATCTCCAGGATGTCGGCGACGCGAATACGCATGCCGCGAATGCAGGGCCGTCCACCACACTGGTGGGGGTTGAAAGTAATTCGTTGGTCGCGGTCGGTGTTCATATCGGCACGGGCTGAGGCTTGGAACAGCTGGTGGTTATTTCACAAGATTCACAACGGTCGCAACGCCTGAGGATGGTCGCGGGGACGTTCATCGTGCTGCCAGGGTCTCCGCGAGTCGCTGCAAGACCCGATCTTGCTGCGCCCCGGTGAGCGTTGGATGCAGCGGCAGGCTGATGGTTCGCTCGTAGTATGCCTCGGCGATCGGGTAGTCGCCTTTCGCGAAGCCGAACTGCTGGTAATCGGGCTGCGTATGCACGGGAATGTAGTGCACGTTGACGCCGATGCCGGCATCGCGTAGCGCCTGGAAGGTGTTGGCTCGCGTGGCGGTGTCCGCAACCTGGATCGGGTACAGGTGCAAGGCTGAGCGGTGTCTAGGGTCTTGATACGGCGTCTGCACCGGCAGATCGGCGAGCATGTGATCGTAGCGCTCGGCAAGGGCGTGGCGGCGGCCGATGTAGTCATCCAGGCGCTGCAGTTGGCTGCGTCCGAGGGCGGCCTGGATGTCGGTCATGCGGTAGTTGTAGCCGAGCTCGATCTGCTGGTAGTACCAGGGGCCGGGGCTTTCCTCCGTCATCCGCGCGGGGTCGCGGGTGATGCCGTGGGTGCGCAGGCGACTCATTCGCTCAGCTAGCTCGGGGTCGTTGGTCAGCGCCACGCCGCCCTCGCCGGTGGTGATGATTTTGACCGGGTGGAAGCTGAAGACGGTGATGTCGCTGTGGCGGCAGGCGCCGATTTTGGTTGTTGGTTGTTTGGCGTTTTGTGCAAGGGTTTCGCCGTAGGCCGCGCCGATCGCGTGGGAGGCGTCTTCGATGATGCGGAAGCCGTAACGCTCGGCCAGCGCGGCGATGGCGGGCATGTCGCAGGGCTGGCCGGCGAAGTGCACCGGCATGACGATTTTGGGCAGTCGGCCGGTCTTTTCGGCCTGCTCCAGCTTGGCGGCCAGGGCGTCGGCACTGAGGTTGTAGGTGCGCGGGTCGATGTCGACGAAGTCGACTTGGGCGCCGCAGTAGCGGGCGCAGTTGGCGGAGGCGACGAAGGTGTTGGGCGAGGTCCAGAGCCAGTCGCCGGGGCCGAGGTCCAACGCACGGCAGGCGATGTGCAAGGCGCTGGTGGCGCTGTTGACGGCCACGCCATGCGCCGCCACGCAGTAATCGGCAACGGCCTGCTCGAAGCGCGGCACCGCCGGGCCTTGGGTGAGGAAGTCGGAGCGCAGGACTTCCTCCACCGCGGCGATGTCGGCTTCGGTGATGTCTTGGCGGCCGTAGGGGATCATCAGGCGGCGGGCACGCTGAAGTTCGGATCCAGATGCTCGCGGATGAGCACGCGCAGTTGCTCGACGCTGAGGAAGTCTGGATTGGCTCCGCTATTGTAGGCGTACCCTTCCGGGACGGGCTCGCAGCCGTTGAGTGTGCAATAGTGCTCTAGGCTGTATTTGCCCGACTGCGGCAGGATAGCGAAGTACCGACCGAGATCGACGGTGTTAAAGCTGTCGCTGGCGGTGATCATCTCTTCGTGAATCTTCTCGCCGGGGCGGATGCCGACGATCGGCTGCTCGCATTCGGGGCCGATGGCCTGAGCAACGTCGGTGATGCGGTAGCTGGGGATCTTGGGCACAAAGATCTCGCCGCCGTGGGTATTTTTCAGTGCCCAGAGGACCATGTCGACGCCTTCCTGCAGGCTGATGTTGAAGCGGGTCATGGCCGGGTCTGTGATGGGCAGGACGCCGGTCTTGCGCCGTTCCAGAAAGAAGGGGATGACGGAGCCCCGGCTGCCCATGACGTTGCCGTAGCGCACGACGGCGAAGCGGATGTCGCGCTGGCCGCGAATGTTGTTGGCGGCGGTGAAAAGCTTGTCGGAGCAGAGCTTGGTGGCGCCATAGAGGTTGATGGGTGCGGCGGCCTTGTCGGTGGATAGCGCCACGACCCGCTGCACACCGGCGTCGAGGCAGGCCTCGACGACGTTCTGAGCGCCGAGGATATTGGTCTTGATGCATTCGAACGGGTTATATTCCGCGGCCGGTACCTGCTTGAGCGCGGCGGCGTGGACAACGGTGTCGATGCCCTGAAGGGCGCGGCGCAAGCGGTCGGGGTCGCGCACGTCGCCGATGAAATAGCGGATGCCGCGATGGTCTTTGGCATCGAGCCGCTGGGCCATCTCGTATTGCTTTAGCTCGTCGCGGCTGAACACGACCAAACGCTTAACGTTCGGGTGCCGCTCGAGCACGGTCCGGACGAAGGCCTGACCGAAGGACCCGGTGCCGCCAGTGATAAGGATGGATTGCGTGTCGTTCATGAGCTGATGGATCTCCCAATTCACAACGCCTGCATCGCGACGAGCTTGCCAAAGCGCGAATCCGCCGCGTCGCGTAGGTCCTGGTAGCTGCCCTGCTCGACCAGCCGTCCGCGGTCGAACACATAGACACGATCGACGTTGCGGATGGTCGAGAGGCGGTGCGCGATGATCACCACGGTGAGCTGCCCCTTGAGCCCGTCGATGCTCTGCTGGAGCGCGCGCTCAGAGTCGGTGTCGAGCGCGCTAGTGGCCTCGTCGAGGATCAGTAGGCTGGGGCGGCGAAAGAGTTCGCGCGCGATGAACAGGCGCTGGCGCTGACCGCCGGAGAGCCGCATGCCGCGGTCGCCGACGACGGTGTGGTAGCCCTCGGGCAGGGTCTCGATGAAGTGGGCGATGTGAGCCTGGCGGGCGGCGGTGCGCACGCGCTTGAGCAAAACATGGTCGGCGGCGGCATCGCCGGCCCACATGCAAATGTTGTTGGCGATGGTGTCGTCGAAGACGACTGTCTCCTGGGAGACATAGCCGATCTGGCGGCGCCAGCTGGCGCGCTGGATCTGCTCGCCAGGAACGCCGTCGATCAGGAGTTGGCCACTGCGCGGTTTAAGCACGAGAGTGAGCAGGTCGGCCAAGGTCGACTTGCCGGCGCCGGACTCGCCAACCAGTGCGACCGAGGTGCGCACCGGGATGTCGAAGCTGATGTCGTGCAGGACGTCGCCGAGCTCGGGCGTGTAGCCGAAGCTGACGCTGCGGAGGCTAATGCCTTCGGCGAGCGGCGGCGCCGGCTGGGTGCCTCCGGGCTCGCGGTGTTCGCGCTGGGCAGCGAATTCGTCGCGCACCAGCTCCACGGCGCCAATATGGTTGAGGGTCTTCTGCCAGGTCCCCTGGAGTTGCAGGGTCGTGCTGATGCCTCGGTAGAACAGGATGATAGACACCATGATCGGTACCAGCGGCTGCTGCATAACGACCATTTGTAATAAAACTATAACCATCATGGCAGTCACGGCAATAGGTTCCCCTACTGCTGCGGTAAAGGCCCCCGCAATGCCCGTGCGCATCTGGTAACCGGTGAGCCGGCCGATCGAGGCGTTGACGGTGCTGCGCAGCGGGCGGACCTGATCCGTGGCGGTGAGGTACTTGAACGCGTGCAGGAACTGGATGAGCAAGTTGGCGAGGTGGCCGTTCTCGCCCGCCATCTTGCGCGAGAGCGCGCGCACGTAGCTGCTGAGGCGGCGGAAGAAGAGCAGGAGAACGACGCCCACGACCAGGGCCATTAGCCCGAAGCGCCAGGCGACGACGAAAGCCAAGGCGCTGTATATGACGATGTTGACGAGTTGCGAGACCAGCTGCGCCAGGAAGTTGAAGGACTGCAGCGTCTGGGTGATCTGCTCATTGATAGCGTTGATGAAATGGCCGGTGTCGCGCTGGCTGTAATACCGGTAGCTCATGCGGCTGTAGTCGTCGAACAGCCGGCCTTTGAGCTCGCGCAGCAGCTGGGCACGCAGGTAGGCGTTGAAGCCAAGGGCGCCGAAGGTGAGCGCGCCCTTGGCGATAAACGCTGCGATGATGATGAGCACGACGGCGACGGTAGAGTCGGACCAGCCGAAGCCGGCGAGTAGGTCATGCAACACCTTGCCGATACCGGTGGGGGCTTCTGCGCCCTGGGCGCCCGGCGCAGCGGCGCCTTCGAGGCCCTGCAGCAGCGGCAGCAGCATCAGGATGCCGACGCCTTCGGCCAAGGCCGCGACCAGGGTGAACGCGAAGACCAGATACATGCGCGCACCCAGGTAGCTTTGAAAAACGCGCAAGTAGTGCGGGATGTCGCGGATCGGATTCTGGTGCATGGGCTAGACGGACGGTCGGGCTGGCCAGGCTTCAGTCATCGGGGTTGAGTGTTCGTTCAGACTACCGCGGCGCCCAGAAATTATTGGGCTTACCGCCCACCGCGAGGATGCCCGCGCACTCGTCTCGAACGCGAGCGAAATAGCGGCGGCGCACGCCGTCAGGCAGCGAAGGCTTCTCAATCGGGGTTTTGAGGACGCGTCGTGCGAGCGTGCACAGATGAGCGGGCGCGAAGCGCCCGGCATGGCGGTCGAGTCCGATCCGTCCGAGGAGTTCCGCCAGCGGCGTGTCCTAGCGCTGCCCAACCGAGAGGTTCGCGTGCAGTGCCTACTTAGGCAAGAAGCGGCGGATGCCTAGAATATCGCTGACGGCGTCGAAGGCGGCGCCTTGGTCGCTGGCGAGATGCTCTAAGAAGCGCAAGTGCATGCTCTCGGCGCCGTAAGCGCTGCGGTAGCGCGAGAACTGGGTGTGGTAGCGCATGCTGTCGAGGATCAGCGAGTCGCCGGTGAGGGCGGTTGCGACGTCGCGCGCGACCTGGTCCTGCCCTGCATCGCGCAGCTCGCGCCACATGGATAGGCCTCGGGCGATCGGGTCGGACACGACGTAGATCAGCTTCAGCTCCAGCAGCATGCGCCGAACACGGTCGAATACGTGCGGGTAATGGCCGGCGCAGGAGTAGCGCCAGCTCTTCTCGCCGATTCACGGCTCGCCTTCATAGTGAGCAAAGAGCGTGCGGTAGTATGCCAGGCCGCGTGCCCACTGGCGGTCGAAGGCAAAAAATTGGGCTCATGCGGGCGCGAGAAACAAATTTGCGGGTGGTCGCACAAATAACGGGCAAGCATGCTGGCGCCGGATTTGGCGGTGCCCAGGACGAGGAAGTTCGGCAAAGACATGGCCGGGTTGGGTTGGCTGACCGGAAATCGGGGTCGGAGCCATTGCCTTGCGGTGAGCACCGGTGCGGCTTACCCGGCGTCGGGTCGGCCGGGCGACTGGCCGCGTTGCTAGGTCTCGGCGTCGGCCTTCACCTCGGCGCGCAGACGCGCGATCTCGGCCTGCAAGGCGGCGTATTCGGCCTCTTTGCG
Organism: Thiohalocapsa halophila; assembly: GCF_016583825.1. GTDB lineage: Bacteria > Pseudomonadota > Gammaproteobacteria > Chromatiales > Chromatiaceae > Thiohalocapsa > Thiohalocapsa halophila. The sequence continues at coordinate 18,056 of NZ_NRRV01000082.1, forward strand.
CTGCAGGAAGCGCGCGGCGATGCGGGCCTTGGCGTCGATGCCCTGCGGCGTGAGCAGGTAGAGATAGGCGCGTTTGTTGCGGCTGTTGCGGAAGTTCTGGATCTTGATCCAGCCCCGGTCCAGGAGGGCGCGCAGGCAGTAGTTGGTCCGGCCGACGCTGATGCCGAGCGCCTTGGCCAGGTCGCGCTGGGAGCGCGCGGGATCGGCCTGGAGCAGCCGGAGGGCTTGGAGCTGGAGGTCCTCGTTTAGCGCCAAGGTGGTGTCGCCGTTGGGCAGCGCTTGGTGGCGATGCGTGCGCGTGCGTTGGGCACGCTACCGCCCTGCCGGGGTGCTTGCAGCATGGTCGCTGGTGCTGGTTTTTGGTTTTGGTTTTTTTGGGCGCGCACGAGGCGATGGAGTCGCGCTGGTGTGCGTTTGCTGGGCTGTGTGCGTTCACTGTGTGAACGTAGGGTTAGTGCAGCAGTTGCGCCTGGCGGTGTCAAGTCCGCAAAAAGGGGTCAGAGCCCTTTAGCTTCGGTGTCGGGTGTCGGGCTTCGTGCCTCAGCCCGACCTACGCCGATTGCGCCGATTGTGGGAAACAGGGTCGGAGTGGTTTTGGCCCCAGGTCGAGCCGCCCTGCGACTCGGTGCGGGGGTCAGCGCTGTGGGGGCGCTGTTGTCGGCACGTTCAGGGGCCGTCGCGGCAAGGATGCCGCTCCCAGGGGTCCGAACGGGGGGCGGAGCCGTTTATCGCGCGGGGCGCTCATTGTGGGCCAACGCGGGTTGGAGCCGTCGGCGCTCAGTGAAAAACGGCATCCGGTGTGTCCGCCGTGAGGATGCGCTCCGAGCAGTCCAGCAGGGTCTCGGCGTCGGCCTCCTGGATGCGCTGGCGCAGGTTGGCGCTGACAGGACCGAATTTGCGCTCCAGCTGGCGCAGTAGGACCTGGGCTTCGCCTTGGCGCTTGCCCTGCTCGATGCCTTGCTGGATAAATCGTTCTGCGAATCCGGTCATTTCGGCAGCCTCCCGGGGATACCGTTGGCTGTAGCCTATGCCGATGTGTTCGGAACACGCCGCGCTGCCTCGAAATGTTCAGCCGTCCTGCAATTCCAAACGACGCTCGATGCGTTCGATTCGGGCGACGAGTTGATCGGTGTGCGCGTGCTGCTCGACGATTTCCCCATACATGTGCGCCAGATCACGCCGCATACCGGCAACCGTCAGCTCCAAGTTGCTGATGCGCGACTCGATTCGCGCAGACCTTGGGCGGTGGCCGGGGTTCAGGGTCGTAGGTCCGCACAGCGGACCATAGGGGCGCGCAACGGCCCCAAATATTGGACACTCAGCGGGCCGAAAGGTCATGGAAACATTCCAAAAGATCCTAGAGGGGGAGACGGGGTCAGGG
>NZ_NRRV01000083.1 GCF_016583825.1 Thiohalocapsa halophila
GTGCGCGGTGCGTAGTGCGGGGGTGCGCGGTGCGGGTACGGAGTACGGAGTACGGGGTGCGCGGTGCGGATACGTAGTGCGGGGTACGTAGTGCGCGGTGCGGGAAGTGCGTGGTGTGGGGTGCGTAGTACGGGGTGCGCGGTGCGTAGTACGGAGTGCTCGGTGCGTAGTACGGAGTGCGCGGTGCGGGGGCGCGGCTCGGTCGGCTTCCGGTGTGATCGCAGGGGTGTTTTCTTTCGCATCTTTACATGAGCCGGATCGAGATTCGATATGCAACAGCCAACGACCATGCGCGGCGTCCTGCTCACCGGTCACGGCGGGCTCGACAAGCTCGAGTATCGGGAGGACTTGCCGGTGCCGGCGGTGGGCCCCGGCGACGTGCTGATCCGCGTCGGTGCCGCCGGCGTCAACAACACCGATATCAACACCCGCATCGGCTGGTATTCCAAGCGCCACGAGCCTGGCGAGGAGGGCGTCGCCGAAGACGCCGGCTGGGGCGGCAAGGCGCTGGATCTCCCGCGTATTCAGGGTATCGACGTCTGCGGGCGGATTGTCGGGGTCGGCGACGGTGTGGATGCCACACGGGTCGGTGAGCGGGCCATCGTCGAGCCCTGTCTGCGCGAGGCGGGCGGGCAGCCGCTGGACCCGCCCTGGTACTTGGGCTCCGAGTGCGATGGCGGTTTCGCAGAATATCTGGCGGTGGCTGCCCGGCATGCGCATCGCGTCGACAGCCCATTGACGGACGTGGAGCTGGCGTCCTTTCCGTGCTCCTATTCCACCGCTGAGAACCTGCTGCACCGCGCCGGGCTGGCCGCCGGCGAGCGGGTGCTGATCACCGGCGCCTCCGGCGGCGTCGGCTCCGCGGCCGTCCAGCTCGCCGGGCTGCGCGGTGCGGAAGTGATTGCCGTCACCAGCCCGGCCAAGGCGGATGCGCTGCGGGCGCTGGGCGCGGTGCGCACCTTGTCCCGCGACGACGAGCCAGCGGCGGCGCTGGGTGCTGGCAGCGTGGATGTGGTGGTGGATCTGGTGGCGGGTGAGGCCTTCCCGCCGCTGCTGGAGGTGCTGCGGCCCGGCGGGCGCTATGCCACCTCCGGTGCCATCGCCGGCCCGCGGGTCACGCTGGACCTGCGCACGCTGTACCTGAAGGACCTGACCCTGCTCGGCTGCACGGCGCTGGATGCCGAAGTCTTCCCGGCGCTGGTGGGCTATATTGCGCAGGGACGGCTTAAGCCCCTGGTGGCCGCCACCTTCCGGTTGGCGGACATCGCCGCGGCGCAGACGGCGTTCCTGGAGAAGCGCCACGTGGGTAAGCTGGTGCTCAGGGTTGCAGCGGAGGGTTGATCCGGGCTTCGTTCGTCGCGCCAAGCAGCAGGAGTGTTGATCGCGACGGCGCCTAACGCCGTCGCGCCGGCCCTGATGCTCCAGCACCGCGATGATCAGGCGTTGTGGGAGCGGCCTCCCGGCCGCGATGACTTCCAGGGCGTCGGCTGTTCGTGTCGCGGCGGGGATGCCGCTCCCACACGCAGGTTCGGCGCACTCCGCCAAGGCCGGCCGGTGCGCTGCACCTGCGACTCCCTCATACCGCCACCGGCCGCCCGGGGTCGCGGATCCACTCGCTCCAGGAGCCCGCGTAGAGCCGGGAGCCTGAAAGCCCCGCCAGCTCCATCGCGAACAGGTTGTGGCAGGCGTTGACGCCGGAGCCGCAGCTGTGGGCCACTCGTGCCGGCGGGGTGTCGCCGAGCGCGCCGGCGAAGCGCGCGCGCAGGGCCTCCGGCGGCAGAAAGTAGCCGTCGGCATCGAGGTTGCCGGTGAAAGGGAGGTTGATGGCGCCCGGGATGTGGCCGGCCACCGGGTCGATGGGCTCCTGCTCGCCGCGGAAGCGCTCGGGGGCGCGGGCGTCGATGACCTGCACTGCTGTGCTCGGCAGTGCCGCCGCCAGGGCGTTCGTGGTGATCCAACGGGTCTCGTTCGGCTGCTCGCAGAAGGAGGTCGGAGTCGGCTCGGGTACCTCGGTGGTGAGGGCGCCGCCTGTGGCCTGCCAAGCCTGGAATCCGCCGTCCAGCAGCGCGACGCGGGTGTGCCCGAGCCAGTGCAGCAGCCACCACAGCCGCACGGCGAAGGCGCCGCCCATGTCGTCATAGACGACGACCTCGGTGCCGGTGCCGACACCGCAGGCGCCGAGCCAGTGTGCGAGGCGTGCCGGCTCCGGCAGCGGATGGCGGCCGGTGGTGGCCGTGACCCGGCCGGAGAGGTCGGCGTCCAGGTGCGCATAGAGGGCCCCGGGTAAGTGGCCGGCGGCATAGGCGCGGGCGCCGGCCGTTTGGTCGGCCAGCGAGAAACGGCAGTCGAAAAGCGCAAGCCGGGGGTCGCCGAGCCGCGCCCGCAACGCTTGGGCGGAGACCAGAAGCGATGGCAATGGATTGTTCGTCGTCATCTGCGTGTCTCCCGGGTCCAGCCCTCGTCACCCCAGCCGCGTCCAGCCTAGCCCAGTCCAGCGGCGCCGGCGGCGATTGCTTGATGATGACGCAGGGCCCGAGCCCTGCGCCTGGCCAGGGCTGTATGGACGCCGCAGCCGCAGGTGCCCAACCGGTTGGATCTCATGCCTGTCGACGCACGAGCGTGGGGGTTGCGCGACAAAAGCGGCCACAGATCCGCCGGACCTGCCCGTGAAGTGCGATTTATAGGCTACACTGTCGAGCATAAACGACAGCATGGTCTCACGCGGCTCCGGTCGCCGGCAGCTTGCAGTTCGTAAGCCGCTTGGAGCCTCGACACAAAGCAGCGGTAGCGAGCAGCAGCTTGCGGGCAGGGTTGCATTGGCTCATCACGGATGAGAGAAGGCTCGGTTTGTGGCGTTAAAGGTACAATGGCAGGATGAGCACATCATGTCCGCAAGGGTGACCGACGCTCACAGATATTGGGGTTCGACGCGGTGCAGCCTGCGGCTAGCGCAGCGGGGGCGGCGCTAACCGCGGGCATGCACCGCTGACGGGCTTGGGCCGCGCACTCCTCGGCGCCGAATCGATCGGCCGGCGCCGGGGGGTGTGCGGCCCAACTTTTTGAGGCTGACCGATCACCAGCGCTCTTCGGCATCCGAGCCCAGGCTTCATAGGAAGTCGGCCAGCTTCATGCCATGCCCGCTGTCGCGGTGGGCCGCCTGGGCCAAGAACAGCTCGGCGGCCGAGAGCGCGTCGCTCAGGGCGTTGTGGGCGCCATGGCGCGGTAGGTTGTAGCGCTCGCACAGGGCGTGCAGGCGCAGGTCCGACCCCTTGAAGGGAATATGGCGGCGCTCCAACAGCCGGCGTGCGACCACCTGGGTATCGACGGCGCGCACCAGGAGTCTCTGCCCCCAAAGGCGCTTGCAGGCGGAGCCGAGAAAGCCGATCTCGATCCGCGCGTGGTGCGCGATGAGGATCCTGCCCGAGAGCGCCCACAGCAGCTCCGGCAGCACGCCGGCGAGCTCCAGCCCGCCGGCGGCCTCGTCGTCGGTGATCTGGTGAATCACGGCACTTTCTGCGGGAATTTCGCCCTCCACCTTCACCAAGCGGTGCCGGGCCGTAGCGAGCCGGATGCGATTACCCGTCAGCACCACCCAGCCGATGCTCAGGATCTGATCCTCTTGCGGATTGAGCCCGGTGGTCTCCAGGTCCACGGCGACGTACTCCACGTCGCGATAGTCGCGGCTGGCTCGCGGGAAGGGCCAGGCGAAATACTCCCGCAGCGGGCACTCGTCCAGGCGCCTGAAGCGTGCGCGCCGGCGCTGCTCCAGCAGAAAGCCGCTCATGTGCGCCCGGGCCGGTGGCGGGGTCGGTGGATGCGCTCGCCGGACCCGGCGGTGGGCTGACGGCCGGCGGGCGACACCGCAAGAAGACCTCAGGCGAAGCGTCCGGCCTGGTAGCGCTGCCCCAAGGAGTCCTGCATGGTATTGATAAGCGCAAAGGCGTCCTTGAGATGGCCGCGCTCCAGCGGCGAGAGCTCCTCCGGCGACAGGAAGTTGTCCGCCATCTCGCCACGCTTGAGCTGCTCGGCTTGATGGCGCATGCGCAGGGTGCCGATGAATTCGTGGGCGTCCACCAGGTTGGCGGCGCCGTCGCTGCTCAGCGCGCGGGACGCGCCGGCTGCTTTCAGGCGCTCGATGGTGTTGATCTCGTCGAGGCCGGCGGAGAGGGCATAGACGCGGGCAAGGTCGACCACGGGCACGATGCCGCGGTGCTTGATGTCGAAGGTTTGGTCGTGCTCGCCGCCGCGGATCAGCACGAACTTGCGGAAGAAGCCGAGCGGGGGGCGGTGCTTGAGCGCATTGGCGGCCATGTAGGCGATATAGATGCTCTCCTTTTTCGACATGGTATGGATGCGCTCGGCGAGCTCGCCGAAGAGCCCTTCCGGGTCGTGGATGGGGCGCAGGTCGAAGAAGACACTCGAGAGCATGAGCGCCATGGGCTCCGGGCGCTTGATCCAGGTGTTGAAGTACTTGGTCCAGATCTTCAGCGGTTGGCGCCACTTGTCATTGCTGGCCATGACCTCGCCGGGACAGTAGATGTAGCCGCAGGCATCCAGGCCATCGTTGACCCGTCGGGCCAGCGTCTTGAAGTACGCATCGTCCTCCGGCTTCAGGTGGTCGGCGATGAGCAGGGCATTGTCCTGGTCGGAGTAGGAAGACTGCTCCCGCCGCGCCTGGGAGCCGCCGGCCATCCAGCAGTAGGGTACCGGCGGCGCCCCGAGCTCCGCCTCGGCGAGCTCCAGCAGGCGGATGGTGATGGCGTCGGTCACCGCGGTAATGGCCTGGCCGATCTGGCTCGCGGTGGCGCCGGAGTGCACCAGCTGGATCTGGAGCTCCGTGAGGCGCCCGCTGATGCTCGCGAGCGTTTCCACAGAATCCGCTTTGTGGATGTCGCCCACCAGGTAGACGGCATTGGCGCTCTGCACCCGCACCAGGTCCGACGTCGACACGACACCGCGCACGCCGTGCTCGTCGAGCACGGGCAGGTGGTGGACGTTGAGCCGCGACATGGTAATGAGCGCCTCGAAGCCGAGGGTGTCGGCGCGCACCGTATGCAGACGCTCGGTCATGATGCCGCTCACCGGCTCCTGCGGCGACACCCCGGCGGCGATGCAGCGGTTGCGCAGGTCGCGGTCGGTAACCATGCCGAGCAGGCGATCGTCATTGGTGAGCACCAGCGAGGACACGCGGGCCTCGCTCATGATGCGGGCGGCCTGCTCGATACTGATGTCCGGTCCGCCCTGCACCAAGGGCCGGTTCAGCAGGTCGCCCATCCGCACCGTCATCAGCGCGGTGCCGGCGGCGTCGTCCTTCATGGTGTCCAAAGCCCGACGCAGCCGGTCGGACACGGACGTATCAAAGTGTTGCGCGAACTCGGCATGGGCCTCACGCAGCCGGTCCAGCTCTTCGCAGGGCAGCAGATAGGCGAGGGTGTCCTCGGCGGTCTGTCCGGACAGGCCGGCCATATTGGGTGCACCCTTGCCGCAGGGCGACGGGCAGAGATCGCCCTCGGCGAGCTTGCCAATCAGGTTGCCGTCGTCGTCGCGGAGCTCGACGGCGCCGCGGCGCAGGATATAGACGCAGGGCGTGTCGTCATCGTCCGGCGGGAAGGCCGTACCGCGGCGCAAATAGCGCACCGAGAGCCGCTGGGGCAGGGCGTCTAGAGCAGCATCCGGGAGGCGGTCGAAGGGCGCATTGCTCGCCAGGAATTCGCGGATTTCGATGAGCTCGACGTCCATTGCTGCCTCGTCGTTGCGGAGCCGGCACGTACCGCCGCCGGGACCGGCGCACCATAACGCAATCCCCGCCGCGGGGCACGCTTCCGAGGGTGCGTCGATACCGTCGGCGCCGCCTGCACCGGCATGCGTCCCGGCCACCTTGGCAACGCGGAGCCGGGCGTAGGATCGGCAGACCCCTTCCAAAAAAAAGCCCCGCGTGCGCGGGGCTTCAAGGTCAGTGGATTGTCGTCAGTGCCGGGGTCAGTGACCGGTGGTCTCGCCGGCGCCGCGCGGCACGCGCACGTCCTCCACCAGGTGCTGGATGTGGTCCGGCGGTGGTGCGGTGACGGCGGCGACGATGAAGGCGACGACGAAGTTCACCAGCGCACCGACGGCGCCGAAGGCGTTCGGCGAGATGCCGAAGAACCAGTCCTCCCCCATGCCCAGCTCTGGCATCAGGAAGTCGGTGCCGGGGACAAAGAAGATGCCCTTGTGCTGGAACACGTACAGCAGGGTCACCGTGATGCCGGAGAGCATGCCCGCGATGGCGCCGGCATTGTTCATCTTCTTCATGAAGATGCCCATCATCAGCGCCGGGAAGATACTCGACGCCGCCAGGCCGAAGGCGATGGCCACCGTGCCCGCCGCGAAGCCCGGTGGATTGAGCCCGAGGTAGCCGGCGAGAATGATGGCGAAGATCATCGAGATACGCCCGGCCCTGAGCTCGTTCTTCTCCGAGATCCCCGGCAGGAAGACCCCTTTCAGCAGGTCATGCGAAATGGCGGAGCTGATGGCCAGGAGCAGTCCGGCCGCGGTCGACAGTGCGGCTGCCAAACCACCTGCAACCACCAGGGCGATGACCCAGTTGGGCAAGCCGGCGATCTCCGGGTTGGCGAGCACCATGATGTCGCGGTCGACCGTGACCATTTCATTGCCTTCCCAGCCGAAGGACTGCGCCTTCTCGGCGAATTCCGGATTGGTGTCGTCGTAGTACTGGATGCGGCCGTCCTCGTTCTTGTCCTCCCACTGCAGGAGGCCGGTGGTCTCCCACTTCTTGAACCACTCCGGGCGCTCCTCGTAGAGCAGGTTACCGTCCTCGGCGCCCACCGGTCCGATCTGGATGGTGTCGATGAGGTTCAGTCGCGCCATGGCGCCGACCGCCGGGGCCGTGGTGTAGAGCAGCGCGATGAACACCAGGGCCCAGCCGGCGGAGTAGCGGGCATCCTTGACCTTCGGCACCGTGAAGAAGCGGATGATGACGTGGGGCAGGCCGGCGGTGCCGATCATCAACGACAGCGTGTAGACGAACATGTTCAAGGTACTGCCCATCACCGCGGTTGTATATTCCCTGAACCCGAGGTCCGTTACCACCTGATCCAGCTTACCGAGCAGCGTCATCGTGCCATCCCCGGGAGCGTAGTTGCCGCCGAGGCCGATCTGGGGCAGTGGAATGCCGGTGAGGGCCAGCGAAATGAAGATGGCCGGGATGGTGTAGGCCATGATCAGCACCACGTACTGGGCGATCTGGGTATAGGTGATGCCCTTCATGCCGCCGAGCACGGCATAGATGGCAACGATGCCCATACCGATGTATAGGCCCATCTCGTAGCTCGTCTCCAAGAAGCGCGAGAAGGCGACGCCGATGCCCTTCATCTGGCCGATGACATAGGTGATGGAGGCCAGGATCAGGCAGATGACGGCGACGATGCGCGCGGTCTGCGAGTAGTAGCGGTCGCCGATGAACTCCGGCACCGTGAACTTGCCGAACTTGCGCAGGTACGGCGCCAGTAGCAGCGCCAGCAGCACATAGCCGCCGGTCCAGCCCATCAGGAACACCGAGGCGCCGTAGCCCTCGAAGGCGATGAGACCGGCCATGGAGATGAAGGAGGCGGCGGACATCCAGTCCGCGGCGGTGGCCATGCCGTTGGCCACGGGGTGCACGCCCTTGCCGGCGACATAGAATTCGCCGGTGGTGCCGGCGCGGGCCCAGATGGCGATGCCGATGTAGAGGGCGAAGGTGAAGCCGACGACCGAATAGGTCCAGATGTCGAGGTTGGTCATGTGTCAGGCTCCCCTCACTCGTCCACGTCGAACTTCTTGTCTAGCCGGTTCATGGCCCCGGCATAGACGAAGATGAGCACTAGGAACGCGTAGATCGATCCCTGTTGCGCGAACCAGAAGCCCAGCGGATAACCACCCAGGTGGATGGTGTTGAGCGGCTCGACCAGGAGGATGCCCAGGCCGTACGAGACGATGAACCAAATGAAGAGCAGAATGACCAAGAGCCGGACATTCGCCTTCCAATAGGCGGCGCGTTTTTCGGGTGTCACCTTTGTTGTCCCTCCCTCTGAGACAGGAATCGGTTGGGTGTATGTGGACGGTCGACGGGGCGGCCGTCGGCGGCGACCCGACGCGAAATATCACTGCGCGCGGGCTGGCCGGCGCGACCCCTCAGCGTTGTTGTCATAGTCCATGACCACGCACACTGCGGGGTCATGGCTGCCGGCGCATTGTGTTGCCGCCACTCATGAAGTGTCAACGAGAAACCGCGGTAAGCCCGAGCGGCTGAAGCAATAATCATGATTGTTTTAGTGGGATATCGCGGCGGTTAAGACCCGGGCAGCCGAGCCAGCGCAGCACAGGCGCTCGGTCGGGCGTAGGCGCCGGGACCAGGCGCGGGACCAGGCGCCGGGAGTGGTCTGCGGGGGTAGCGTTGAGTCCGGTTGGCGGCTCGACCGGCGCGCCCGGCGGCGTTTGCGCGCAGCGGCGTCACGCCAGCGGCGTGCCCGGGCGCAGATCCCGGCGGGTGCTGCGCTTGCGCCGGTCACGGGATTTGCCTAACTTGGGCGGCTTAGCGTTTCACCCGGGCCCGCGGGCCCGCGCCCGTGCGACTCGCAAGCGAGAGGCCTCATGCAATACATCAGCACCCGTGGCGGCGTCGCCCCCGTGGGCTTCGCCGAAGCCTTGATGATGGGGCTCGGCACCGACGGCGGCCTGTTGGTCCCGGCCGAGCTGCCGCAGGTCGATGCCGCGACGCTGCGGGCGTGGTCGCAGCTGCCGTTCCAGGCGCTGGCGCTGGAGGTGATGACCCCCTTCATCGGCGACGAGATCCCGCGCGACGACCTCGCGCGGCTGATCGAGGCGTCCTATGCCGGCTTCTCGGACCCGGCGGTGACGCCGCTGCGGGAAGCCGCCGGGCGCACCTACCTGGAGCTCTTCCACGGGCCGACGGCGGCCTTCAAGGACGTGGCACTGCAGCTGCTGGGCAACCTGTTCGAGTATTTGCTGGAGCGCGACGGGGGGCAGCTCAACATCCTCGGCGCCACCTCGGGCGATACGGGCTCCGCGGCCATCTATGGCGTGCGCGGCAAGCCGCGCATCAACATTTTCATTCTGCACCCCAAAGGACGCGTCTCGCCGGTGCAAGAGCGCCAGATGACCACGGTGCTGGATGCCAATGTCCACAACATCGCCGTATGCGGGACCTTCGACGACTGCCAGCACCTGGTGAAGACCCTGTTCCGGGATCTGGGCTTCAAGGCCCGGCACAGCCTGGGCGCCGTGAACTCCATCAATTGGCTGCGGATTCTGGCGCAGACGGTCTACTACTTCTATGCTTGGGGGCGCAGCACCGGCGGCGACCCGGCGCGCCGGGTCAGCTTCGCGGTGCCCACCGGCAATTTCGGCGATGTTTTCGCGGGCTATCTCGCCCGGCGCATGGGGCTGCCTGTGGAACGCCTGGTCATCGCCACCAACCGTAACGATATCCTAACGCGCTTCGTCGCCGACGGCGTCTACGCCAAGGGCGAGGTGTTCCATACCCTGAGCCCGGCCATGGACATCCAGGTGGCATCGAATTTCGAGCGTTACCTGTACTATCTGCTGGATCGAGATCCTGCGGCCGTGTGCGCGAAGCTGGCGGATTTGGAGCAAACCGGCGCGCTCACCATCGAGCCCGAGCGCCTGGCGCAGGTGCGGGCCGACTTCACCGCCGCCGCCGTCAGCGACGCCGAGACGCTGGCGCAGATCCGTGCGACCTTCGAGGCCAGCGGTTACATCCTCTGCCCGCATACGGCCGTGGGCGCCGCTGCCTCGCAGGACGCGCCGGAGACCATCGTGCTGGCCACGGCGCATCCGGCGAAATTCAACGAGGCCGTGCGCGAAGCCATCGGCCGTGAGGCGCCGCCGCCGCCGGCCTTGACTGGACTGATGGACAAGCCGGTGCGCTGCACCGAGCTGGACGCGAGCGACGCCGCGCTGCGCGCGCACATCGACGCCGCGCTGCCCGCCGCTTGAGCTTGTGCGTCAGTGCACGCCGACGGCGCCGGCAACCGGCCTAGGCGCCCCAGCGCAGGCCCGGCGACCGCTGCCGCTGCCCGCGTGGCTGGCGCAAGGAGAGAGACCCCCAAGCGGCCGGGTAGCCGGCCGGACATCGAGACCATGAGCACCGAGCAGATCCTGATCCTCGACACCACGCTGCGCGACGGCGAGCAGACCCAGGGCGTCGCCTTCTCGCCGGACGAGAAGGCGCAGATCGCGCAGGTACTCTTGGAGCAATTACGCTTGGACCGCATCGAGGTCGCCTCGGCGCGCGTCTCCCGGGGCGAGCAGGCGGCGGTGGCGCGCATCGTCGACTGGGCTCGGGGCAAGGGTCTGGACGGCCGGGTGGAGGCGCTCGGCTTCGTCGACGACGGCAAGAGCATCGACTGGATCCAGGCTGCCGGCGGCAGCGTCATGAACCTGCTGGCCAAGGGCAGCCGCAAGCACTGCGAAACCCAGCTGCGCAAGACTCTGGACAGTCACGCCGAAGACATCCGCCGCAACGTGGCGCTGGCGCGCGAGCGCGGCCTCGCGGTCAACCTGTACTTGGAGGACTGGTCCAACGGCTACGCCGATGATCCTGGCTATGTCTATGCTCTGCTGGAGCGCCTCTGCGACAGCGGCGTCGGCCATTTCATGCTGCCGGACACCCTGGGCGTGATGACACCGGAGCGCGTCTTCACCGCGGTCATGGACATGAGCCGCCGCTTCCCCGACTGCCGCTTCGATTTCCACCCGCACAACGACTACGGGCTCGCCACGGCCAATGTGGTCGCCGCGGCGCAGGCGGGTGCCGCCTGTGTGCATTGCACCGTCAACTGCCTGGGCGAGCGCGCCGGCAACGCGTCGCTGGCGGAGGTGGTGGTGAACCTGCGCGATCAGCTCGGCATGGACCTCGGTCTCGATGAGCAGCACCTCGCGCGCGCCAGCGAGCTGGTGCAATATTTCTCCGGCAAGCGCATCGCCGACAACGCACCCATCGTCGGTGAAGACGTCTTCACCCAGACCGCCGGCATCCATGCCGACGGCGACCACAAGGGCGGGCTCTATGCAACCCGGCTGTCACCCGAGCGCTTCGGCCGCCGGCGGGTGTATGCCCTCGGCAAGCTTGCCGGCAAGGCCTCCTTGGCCAAGAACCTCGAGCGCCTCGGTGTGCAGCTCTCCGACGAGCAGCAGCGCAAGGTCTTGGCGCGCATCGTCGAGCTCGGCGACTCCAAAAAGCGCATCACCTTCGAGGATCTGCCCTTCATCATCGCCGAGGTGCTGGACTCCAGCGACTACAACCACGCGGAGCTCCTCGCCTGCAATGTCTCCTCCAGCTTGGGCCTGCAATCCACCGCCAGCATCAAGCTGCGCCTGCACGAGACCGTGCATACCGCCGCCGGCAGCGGTAACGGCGGCTTCGACGCCTTCAACAAGGCCCTCGCCGAGATCACTCAGCGCGCCGACCTCAGCCTGCCGCGGCTGGTGGACTACGAAGTGCGCATTCCCAAGGGCGGGCGCACCGACGCACTGACCGAGTGCACCATCACCTGGGCCCATCGTGGTGGCGGCTCTGCGGCACCGCCGGCGCCCGGCCCGGCGACCGCGCCCGGCAGCGAGGCGCCCGGGTATCCGCAAGGTCGTGACGCCAGCGGCGCCGCGGCGGGATCGACAGCCAAGCGCCAGAGCGAGTTCAAGACCCGCGGCGTGCATGCGAACCAGGTGTTCGCATCCATCAACGCCACCATGCGGATGCTGAACCTGGTGGTGCACTGGTCCCTCAACGAGGCCGACGGGGCCGCCGGAGCGGGCCACGAGCCCGCAGGCGCTGCGCAGCACGTCGCCTGATCGGTGCCAAATCAATCCAAGAGCCCTGGGGCGCAGGCTGTCGGGAGCATCGCCGCTCTGTGCGAGCCATCGCCAGGCAGTCTGACCCGCAGACCACCCACGCCGCGCTGCTAGCGCTTGCTACCAGACACCGAGCCGAAGCCATGTCCCGCACCGCCAAAGTCCCCTCCCTGCTCGCCATCTCCATGGCCTGGTCGGCGATGATCGCCGTCATCATGACCGCCGTTACCTTCCTGCATCAGACACCCGGGGAGGTGGCCGCTGCCAGCGGCGACGGCCTGCAATGGGGACAGGTCGCCTTTCTGTTTGTCCTCTGGTTTCTCGCCGCGGAGCTGACGTTGGTGGTCGGCGGTGCCCTGTACCTGGGCGTGGCGCTGTTGCTCGGGCGCCGCTCGGGCGGGGGCTGATCGCCGGCGCGCGAACTCAATCCCCGCGCCAGAAGCCCTCGAGCAGCTGACAGGTGGCCTCAGGGTGCTCCCATTGCGGCAGGCCCATGTGCGGCGCCAGGGTTTCGTAGCGCCAGTTCGGTCGGGCAGCTACGAAGTCCGGCAGACGCTCAAAGGTGACATAGGGATCTCGGTCGGCGATGACGAGCACCGGCACCTCCGTCAGCTTGGCGTAGATTGCCGTCAGGGCATCCTGGGTGAAGAGCTGGGTGGAGAGGAAATACAGCGGCGCATGGCGCGCCCCCGGCTGGTGGGCGGTGGCATAGGCGTAGTCCACCAGCTCCTGCGGCGCGGTGTCCATGAAGGACTTGTTCAGGTAATAGCGGATGCTGGGCTTGGACGCCACCAAGTCGAAGAGCCGCTGCCGCCACAGCGCGACCGTGAGGGCCCGATGGACCATGCGCCCCGCGCCGGGGCCCGGCATCGAGCGGGCACTGAAGCCCGTCGGCGAGACCAGCACCAGCGAGGCCACGGCCCCGGGCGCCGCGAGCATGGCGCGGGCGGCGAATTCCGCACTCAGCGACAGTGCCAGCACGTCCGCCGCTGTGCCGATGACCTGCTCCAGCAGGGTGGCGATGGCATCCGCGTAAAGGGCCGGTGAATAGACACGGTCACTGCGCTCGGACTGGCCGAACCCGGGCAGCTCGATGCTATAGACGGGGCGCTCGCCGCGGAAGCGCTCGAACAGCGGCTTGACCTCGAAGCTGCTGGGTGCCGCGTTGATGCTGTGCACCAGCAACAGCGGTCGGCCGTCGCCGTCCTCGTCGGCATAGTAGGCAATGCGCCCGGCTCGCCGGCTGTGCAGCTCCGCGAGCGGGGCAGTGAGTGCCGGCGGCAAGGGCGCGGTGACACTGCCGGTCCGGGATCGGGTTCGCTGTTGTTTCATGCTGCTATCTCCCTTGGCCTGTGCGCGCTGGCCGTGGCCCTGGTTGCAATCGCCCGGCCCTTGCGTGGATTATGCGTCGGCTCGGCGTTGCGGCTTGCGATGCCGTCCACAAATCGCGCGCGCAGCGCGCGGGTGCTGACCAACGGGCGCGGACCCCGCCGCGTCCTGCCATGGGAGTAAATCGGTGAATCCGGAAAAGGTCGTTTTCGGCTTCTTCATCCTGCTGGCCCTGACCCTCAACGTCGGCTTTGTCTATGGCGAGATCGACGAGCCGGGTCATCACCATGTCTGGGAATTCGCCGCGGTGTTCCTGGTCAACGCCATTGCCACCGTGTTGAAGCTGGGTGACCGTACACAGATGGGGGCTGTCCTCCTGGCGACAAGCTTGGTGGCCATGCTGCAGCTCATCGCCGGCGCGCTGGTCTGGACCATCGCCGTGCATGGCACGGCGGCGGGCTTCACGCCCAATGCGCTGGCGAGCGTGGTGTCCCTGGCGGTGGGTGCGGTGGTGGCTAATACCGTCTCCGTGGTGCTGCTGATTGTCGAGACGGTGGTGCTGCGTCGCTGACCGTGACCCGGGGCGACTTGGCCTTCATCCGATCCAGCTGTCCGTAGGCCATGGACAACATCGTCTTCCTGATCTTCCGGCGCATGCGGGCCCCGCTGCTCGCGCTGTTGGTGACCTATGCCGTGACCATGGCGGGGCTGGTCGTCATCCCCGGCGAGGACGCGGCAGGCAATCCCGTGCACCTCGGCTTTTTCGAGGCCCTCTACTTCATCAGCTATACGGCGACGACCATCGGTTACGGCGAGATCCCGCACGCGTTCACCGGGGCGCAGCGCATCTGGGTGACCTTTTGCATCTACGCGACGGTCATCGTCTGGCTTTATTCGATCGGCTCCCTGATCGCGCTGTTGCAGGACAAGACCCTGCAGCGTGCCATGCAGGAGCGGCGCTTCGGGAGCCGGGTGCGCAACATCCCGGACCCCTTCTACCTGATCTGCGGCTATGGCCAGACCGGCAGCGGCCTGGTTCGGGCCTTGACGGACCGCGGCCAGCGCGCCGTGGTGCTAGACAGCAACGCAGAGCGTGTGAGCCTACTGAAGCTGGAGAGCCTGCGCGAGTACGTCCCGGCGCTGTGCGCCGACGTGCGTCACCCGGACAGTCTGCTGCTGGCGGGGTTGCGGCGGCCGAACTGCCGGGGCGTGCTGGCGCTCACGTCGGACAACGACGTCAATCTGCGAATCGCCTTGGCCGCGAAGCTGCTGCACCCGGGTGCGACAGTCATCTGTCGGGCGGATTCGCACCCGGTCGAGGCCAATATGGCGTCGTTCGGCACCGATCATATCTACGACCCCTTCGATACCTTTGCGCTGTATTTCGCCACGGCGCTCCAGGCGCCGTGTCTGACCCTCTTGTCGGACTGGCTCGGCGAGCTGCGCGGCAGCGCCCTGCAGGAGGCGGCCCATCCGCCGCCCTACGGACTCTGGGTGATCTGCGGCTACGGGCGGTTCGGCAAAGCGCTCTACAACCATCTGAAGCAACAGGACATCGAGCTGGTGGTGATCGAGGCGCATCCGGAGCGCACGGGCAAGCCCGACTGCACCTTGGTGCACGGGCCGGGCACGGAGGCCGATACCCTGGAGCAGGCGGAGATCCATCGCGCGGTCGGGGTCATCGCGGGCACGGACAACGACGCCAACAATCTCAGCATCGTCATGACCGCGAAGGCCCTGAATCCGGGGCTCTTCACTGTGCTGCGGGAGAATCAGCTGATGAACCGGGAGCTGTTCGATGCCGTGGACGCAGACATCATCATGCACCCGAGCCTGATCGTTGCGCACCGCATCCGCATGCTGCTGGGGACGCCGCTGTTGACGGAGTTCGTGCACGATGCCCGCTTCGAGAGCGACGCTTGGGCCTGCGAGCTCATCGATCGCATCGCCGCGCTGGTGCACGACAGAGTGCCCGACGTTTGGCAGGTGCGCATCGACGCCGAGGACGCCTATGCGCTGATGCGGCTGCGCCACGACGAGCCGCTGCCGAAGATCGAGGACCTACTGCGCGACCCGCGCGACCGTGGCTGTAAGCTTCCGGCCATCGTGCTGATGCGCAGCCGCGAGGACGGCCGCACCCTGTTGCCGGATTCGAGCGATCGCCTGCGCAAGGGCGACGAGCTATTGTTCTGTGGCCGTAGTGGTGCGCGCTCCAGCATGTTGTGGACCCTGCAGAACGTTCACGCACTCACCTATGTGCTGCACGGCGCGAGTCCACCGCGCGGCATTGTTTGGGAGTGGCTGCTGCGTCTGCGGCGCCGGCGGCGCGAGGCCCGCGACGGCAGTGCCACGTCGTCGGAGCAGCCAAGTCGTGAGGCCCCGGTGGATGGTGATGACGGCGCTTGAGCCGGCGACCCCGGGCGACCATCCACGGCCCTGAGCGACTACGGCCTCGTCACGTCGCGCAACGGGTGTTTGAATCCCCCTCGCCGCTGTCATATGGTCGGCTCTTGATGCGGTGGCTCGGCCCGCCCGGCGCAGCCGCCGCCCTAAAACCCGGAGGTCGCCATGAATGCTTTGCTGGACCGACTCGCCGAGGACCACCGCCGCCTCGCGCACCTGATGGTGATGCTCGAGGGCATGCTGGACCGTTTCCACGACGGCTCGGAGCCCGACTACGAGCTCATGTGCGAGCTTCTGGAATACATGATCGACTATGCCGATCAGGTCCACCACCCCAGCGAGGACTTGATTTTCGAGCGCCTGCTGGCGCGGCCGGGGCAGGGCCATGATGTCCTGCGGCGGCTGATGCTCCAGCACGAGTCCCTGGGCCAGCTCAATCGCCGCTTCAAGGAATCCCTGGAGGGCATCGTCCACGAGGAGGTCCTGCCCCGAGACGAGGTGGAGCAGCAGGGGCGCGAGCTGCTGGCGACGCTGCGCGAGCACATGCGCCTCGAAGACGAGGAGGCCTTCCCCATCGCCCGGGAGGTGCTCAGCGGTGCGGACTGGGCGGAGCTTCAGGCCCAGGCGCCGACCGCCGATGATCCGGTCTTCGGCAAGGCCGACCCCGAGCGCTTCCGCGCCCTCTACGGGCAGCTGCAGGCCGAGATGCGCCAGTGACGCCGGCGGCGGGGTAGGCCGCTGCGGCCAAGCTCGCCCGCCCGACATGAGCGAGCCGCTTGCCCGGATTCGCTCGGCCGGCACATTGTCTGCGCCGAGTCCGCCCCGACCTTACTCAGCAACGCAGCGGCGCTGTCACCAGCGCGTCGACCGCCGCCGGTCCACGCCGTCCCCACACACCCCCTGACGACACGGTAGGCAGGGAAACCTGACGTCCGCCATATCATGCGATACAAGAACGTACCCGGATTCGAGCACGGTACCCCGGAGAGTCTCGGCGTGCTCATGCTGAACCTCGGCACGCCCGATGCCCCGACACCGACGGCCGTGCGCCGCTACCTGGGGGAGTTTCTAAACGACCCGCGGGTCGTCGAGCTGCCGCGGCCCATCTGGTGGCTGGTGCTGCACGGCGTCATCCTGCGGGTGCGCCCGAGCCGCTCCGCGCGCGCCTACCAATCCGTCTGGACCGAGCGCGGCTCTCCGCTGCTCGACGTCGCCCAGCGCCAAGCCAACGGCTTGCGCGCGCTGCTGGATGCGCGCTTCGGGAGCGGGGTGCGGGTGGAGCTCGGCATGCGCTACGGACGCCCGTCGGTGTCGGAGGCGCTGGAGCGGCTCAAGCAGGCCAATGTGCGCCGCCTGCTGGTGCTGCCGCTCTATCCGCAGTATTCGGCCACCACCACGGCCTCGGTGTTCGATGCCGTGACCGACGAGCTCAGTACCTGGCGCTGGCTGCCGGAGCTCAGGTTCATCAATCAATACCACGATGATCCCAACTACATCGACGCGGTGGCCCACAGCATCCGCGCCTATTGGGACGAGCACGGCGAGCCTGAGCGGCTGTTGTTCTCCTTCCATGGCATCCCGAAGAAGTATTTCATGGCGGGTGATCCTTATCACTGCCACTGCCACAAGACGGCACGGATGGTGGTGGAGCAGCTGGACCTGCCGGAAGACCGCTGGCTGGTGTCCTTCCAGTCCCGCGTCGGCCGGGATGAATGGCTACAGCCCTATACGGACGAGACCCTCAAGCTCTGGGGCGCCGATGGCGTCAAGCAGGTGCACGTGATCGCGCCGGGCTTCTCCGCGGATTGCCTGGAGACGCTGGAGGAGATCGACGTGGAGAATCGCGAGTATTTCCTTGGGGCCGGCGGCGAGGACTATCACTACATCCCCTGTCTCAATGACGATCCCCGCCATCTGGAAATGATGTTGGGCCTGGTGGAGCGCCACGCCTGCGGCTGGCCGGAGATGACCGGCGTCGCCGAGGACTGGTGATGCCCGGCCGTGCGCGGGCCGCAACCGCCGGCGGGCGATTGCAACCCGCGGTCGGCGTCCGCACCTGCCTGCTCATCGAGCCACCGAACACCAACGCGGGCGCCGGCCGCCGAGCCGGTGCCGCTGCATGAGAGCCATGGACAAGAATCCCCTCCCCACCGAGCTGAAGCTGAGCCAGTCCGCGCGTGTACTGGAGATCGCCTTCGACGATGGCGCCCACTTCCGTCTGCCCTGCGAGTATCTGCGGGTGTACTCGCCGTCGGCGGAGGTGCGCGGCCATACCCCCGACCAGGCCAAGCTCCAGGTGGGCAAAGAGTACGTCAACATCCGCGACCTGCAGCAAGTCGGCAGCTATGCCGTCAAGATCGTGTTCGACGACGGCCACAAGTCCGGACTCTACGATTGGCAGTATCTGTACAAGCTCGGTCGGGGATGGCAGCCCCTGTGGCAGGACTATCTGACCCGCCTCGCGGAGGTCGGCCGCAAACGCTCGATTGAAGACCCCTTCGAGGCCATGCAGGCACGCGGCGAGCAGCCGGCGGTCCTGCCCGCGGAGCCCGCGACCTGACAGATGCCGGGCGGCGGCCGCCGCCGTGGCCCATTCTTGCCCCCGTTCCGGCCCTGGTTCCGGCTCCGGTTCCGGCCCAAACTCAGTTGATCCCAAAACGGGCATTCGACAACCGAAGACTGTGCCGCATTAGGGACCAGCCCCGCCCCCAGTGGTGCTGCACTCCACAGTGATGCTGCGCTCGATGCCGCCGAGCGCGAAGTGCCAGACGTGCTCGATCAATTGGTCGAGGCGCTCCGGCACCGGCGGCCGATCCGGGTGCAGCCGGCTGATAATGGGGCCCGCATGATGGTAGTAGAGGACCTGCCCCACGACGCTTGCCGCGCAGTCGATGGTGTGCGGATCATCCGGGCTGCGCCCCATGAGCTCGCCGACGATGCTGTAGAGCTCCCGGGCATCGGGCTCCAGGTGCTCGGTGACGATGCGGTCCAATACCTCGCTCGGGCTCGCCATCTCCGTCAGATAGATGGTACTGAGCTGCACTTGGCGCTCGGTGTTGCCGGCGCAGCAAAAGATCTCTTCAAAGAGCGCGCGGATGTAGACCCGCAAGCGCTCGGCCGGGGGCGCATCGGGCGGTAGGAAATCCGTGCGACGCCGTCGCAGTGTCTCGAACAGGGTGCCGTAGATGGCTTCGTAGAGACGTCGCTTGTCGCCGAAGTGATAATGCACGGCGGCGATGTTGGCACCGGCGCGGCTGCAGATCTCGCGGATGGTGGCGGCCTCGTAACCGCGCTCGGCGAAGACCTCCAGCGCCGCGTCGAGCAGCCGCTCGCGCGTGCCGCCGGCAGCCGATTCTGCCGCCTTTTGTGCCAAGGCCGTACTCCCGGTGCGCTTGTGGAGCCCGTCAGTTTAACCCAAGGCGCCGCCGACTCGCGGCGGCACGCCCGCCGGCGGGCGCTGGTGCCGGTCGCTCGGGCCGAGCGCGCCGCCACGGTGCCCGCCGCTGCCATGCGCGTGGGCCCCGCTGCCCGCCTGGTGTAGAATCAACGAGATGTCGGCCCGCCGCTGCGGCCTCGCCAGCGGCCGCGGCAGATCATGCACACGAGCAGCGGTCACGAGCCTTGAGCACCAACAACCAAACCCCCGCCGCCCCCA
>NZ_NRRV01000084.1 GCF_016583825.1 Thiohalocapsa halophila
CGCTGATCAGCGCGCTCCCGTGCGCTGCACGCAGCCCGCCTCCAAGCCGGTGGCGGCCTGGTCGTCATCGCCCTCCAAAGACGCCTCCACCTGAACCGGCGCTTCTGCGTCCAGGGTAGGCAGGCGTGCCGGCGAGCGCAGCGGCTCCAGCTCGGCTCGCTCCGCCGCGGCCGCGTCATTGCAGACTCGTCCGTAGAGGGCGAGCATGCGCTCGGCCATGGCCGGCGCGGACCAGCGCTGCGCATAGGGCCGCGCCCGGGCCCTGAGGGACGCGTGCAGCGATGGCTCCGTGAGCACCCGCACCGTCTTCTCGGCGAAGTCTTCGACATCATCCCGGGCGATGAGGCAGCCTTCGCCGTCGCGCAGCACCTCCCGGGTGCCCATTTCGGCGGTGGCGATGACGGGCGTCCCCAGCGCCAGGGATTCCAGCAGCACCAGCCCCTGGGTCTCGGTGCGGGAGGCGAAGACGAAGGCATCGCCCGCCGCGTAGCAATCCTCCAGCGAGCCGTCCCGGCTCAGATAGCCCAAAAAGCGCACCTGATCGGCAATACCCAGCCGCCGCGCCAGCGCCTCCAGCTGGCGGCGGGCGGGGCCCTCGCCGGCGATCACCAGCAGCACGTCCGGCACCGCGACCCGCACCTGGGCGAGCATGTACAACAGGAAGTCGCAGTTCTTCTCGAAGGCGAGCCGCCCCACGTGGACCAGCAGCGGGCGGTCGCTCGGGATGCCGTAGCGGCGGCGGAAGGCTGCACCATCGCCGCTGCCGAACTTGCGCAGATCGATGCCCGTCGGCACCACCTCGGCCGCGGTGCGCACGCCGTAGCGGGTCAGCACCTCCAGCATCGCCTCGGACGGCACCGCCAGGGCATCCACGTCCCCGCACTGTGCCGCCGAGAAGCGCCGTGCCACATAGCGCATCCAGGCGCCCGGCACCAAGGGCACGTATTTGTCGAGGTATTGCTCGAAAAAGGTATGATAACTGGCCACCACCGGCACCCCGAGCCGCCGCGCCAGGGCCTGGCCCGCATAGTGCGCGATAAACGGCGTATGGATGTGCACCAGGTCGAATTGCGCCGCCTGCAGGCGCTCGTGGTGCTGGCGCATGCGCCCCCAGCGGATGATCCGGTCCTCGGGGTCGAAGAGAAAGTACCGCGACGGCAGGCGGATCACCTCGAAGGGCTCCGACTGCGACTCCCCGTAGTCCGGCGCCAACAGCGTCACCTGATGGCCGAGCCCGACGAACTCCCGGGCGAAGGTCTGGATCGACGTGGACACGCCATTGACCCGGGGAAAATAGACGTCGGATATCATCAACACGCGCATGGGTCGCTGTTCGCGGCCGGGCCGCGTCTTCTTGCTGGCGGAGAACAACCTTGTCATGGTACCAGCCCGTCACGAATACACTGCCAGCGATGGCCGCGGCTCAACGTCGCCAGCGCCGGCGGGTCGCCTCCAGGGGCCGAGTGTGCCGGCGCTGCGAGCCCCGGTGGCCGCACAGCGGGAGCGGCTTGCGCCGCCGCTGTGCGGGGCTGGCGGCGAGCCTGACCATCACGCTGATATGGGGACTGCTCCCGCCCGGGACACCGCAGGCGGCAGAGCCGACGCTCTGGGGCTACGGCGTGCGCGGCTGCGAGGCTTATCTCGCGGCAGCCACGGCGGCGCAGCGCGGGAGCCCCACCGAGCTGGCGCGCTACGAAGACTGGCTGGCGGGCTTCATCTCGGCGTTGAGCCTGGTCCTCGGCGAGGACGTGCTGCGTGACACCGATCTGAGCGCAGCCATGCGCGGCACCCGCAGCTACTGCCGCGACAACCGCGACCAGGACTTCTTCAACGCGGCCATGGACGTCGTGCAGAGCACAGCGCGCCTGCCTTGAGCGGGCAGCGACGCTCGCCCCCACCGAGCTGACTCCCTTGTGCACGTCTTGGCGGGAGCGCCAACCTCGGCGCTCCCGCCTGGCCCGTCGCGGCAAGGATGCCGCTCCCACACGGCACCCGCGCTGTGGGAG
This sequence comes from Thiohalocapsa halophila, assembly GCF_016583825.1. GTDB lineage: Bacteria > Pseudomonadota > Gammaproteobacteria > Chromatiales > Chromatiaceae > Thiohalocapsa > Thiohalocapsa halophila. The sequence goes on from NZ_NRRV01000084.1 coordinate 2,007, forward strand.
CGGCTTATAGCCGCGACGGGCCCCGGCAGCAGCCTCGCCGCCGGCGTCGCGGCAAGGATGCCGCTCCCACACGGAACCCGCGCTGTGGGAGCGGCTTATAGCCGCGACGGGCCCCGGCAGCAGCCTCGCCGCCCGGGTCGCGACAAGGATGCCGCTCCCACACGGCGCCCGCGCTGTGGGAGCGGCTTATAGCCGCGACGATCCCGGCAGCAGCCTCGCGGCCCGCATCGCGGCAAGGATGCCGCTCCCACGGGGCGCCCGCGCTGTGGGAGCGGCTTATAGCCGCGACGATCCCGGCAGCAGCCTCGCGGCCCGCGCTGTGGGAGCGGCTTATAGCCGCGACGATCCCGGCAGCTGCCTCGCCGCCCGCGTCGCGGCAAGGATGCCGCTCCCACACGGCGCCCGCGCTGTGGGAGCGGCTTACAGCCGCGACGAAGCCGGCGGCTGCATCGTCCGGCGCATCCGAAAGACGACTGCATGGACGCATGCCCCTCGGCAGGACCTGTTCGGCGCCGCGCCCTTGCCCCCATGGCCGCGGCGGGATTGTCACAAAAATGCAATCCTTCGTTCATAGAAGGTAAACGTCCCCAGTCCAGAATGGGCGGCTCTGAACCCTTACCCAACGGAGTCGAGACCATGAAGAAACAAGTGCTCGCCCTCGCCGTCATCGGTGCTGCCGCCGCTTCCACCGGGGCCATGGCCCGGGACACCATCAACATCGTCGGCTCGTCCACGGTGTTCCCCTTCGCCACCGCCGTGGCGGAGCAGTTCGGCAACACCACCGACTTCCCGACGCCCAAGATCGAATCCACCGGCTCCGGCGGCGGCATGAAGCTGTTCTGCGCCGGCGTCGGCGTGGAGCATCCGGACATCACCAATGCCTCGCGCCGCATGAAGGTCTCCGAGTTCGAGATGTGCCAAGAAAACGGCGTCGACGAGGTGGTCGAGGTGAAAATCGGCTACGACGGCATCGCCATGGCCAACTCCAAGGAGGGCCAGCAGCTGGAGCTCTCCCCGCGTGACATCTGGCTCGCACTCGCCAAAGACGTGCCCAACCCCGAGGGCGGCGAAGAGCTCGTCCCCAACCCCTACGAGACCTGGCAGCAGGTCAACCCGGACCTGCCGGACATGGAGATCGAAGTGCTGGGCCCGCCGCCGACCTCCGGCACGCGCGACGCCTTCGCCGAGCTGGCCATGGAGTCCGGCTGCAAGAGCTTCGACTGGATCGCGGAGATGAAAGCCGAAGACAAGTCCAAGTACAAGGCCGTTTGCCACGCCATGCGTGAGGATGGCCCCTATGTCGAGGCCGGCGAGAACGACAATCTGATCGTGCAGAAGCTCGAGGCCAACCCCGATGCAGTGGGTATCTTCGGCTTCAGCTTCCTGGACCAGAACTCCGACAAGCTGCAGGGCGCCAAGATCGACGGCATCCCGCCGACGTTCGACAGCATCGCCAGCGGTGAGTATCCGGTCTCGCGCTCGCTCTACTTCTATGTCAAGAAGGCGCATGTCGGCACCGTGCCCGGCATCGAGGAGTACGTCGCCGAGTTCACCAGCGACAAGGCCTGGGGCCCCGAGGGCTACCTCGCCGACAAGGGCCTGATCCCGCTGCCCGAAGACATGCGCGCCGACATCGCCAATGCGGTGGAGAACATGGAGCCCATGTCCAGCCCCGAGTAATCGGCACATCGCCGTGTGCTAGGCTCGCAGCATCCTGCCGGGATGCCGGGCCCCGAAGACACGCCGGCGACCACACGGTCGCCGGCGTTCGCTTTTAGCCGTCTCTGCCTCTGTCATGTCCCAGACCCTCCTGCTCGTGGTGATCCTGGCCGCGATGGCCCTCGCCTTCCAGCTCGGGCGCGGTCGCGCCATCCGCACGGCCGGCGGTCCGACCGGCATCAAGCACCTGCACTCCCTGCCCGCCTACTACGGCTGGTATGTCGCCATCTGGGCCGGCCTGCCGGCATTGCTGCTGTTGCTCGCCTGGATCGGGCTCGAAGAGCGCGTGATCACCGCGCTGCTGGTGCAGGGCCTGCCGGCGGAGATGACCCAGGACCTCTCCGAGGGCCGGGTCGGGCTGCTGGTGAACGACATCAAGAACCTCGCCACCGGCGGTATCACCTCGGGCGACGCGACGCCGGTAGTGCAGGCCGCCGCCGAGCGCTACCGGCGCTGGACGGGCATCGCCGACGCCGCGCGCTGGGTGCTGGTGCTCGCCGTGGCCTTGGCGGGCCTGAGCGTCGCCTGGTGGCGGCTGGCGCCCGACTTTCGTGCACGCAACCGCGTGGAATCCACGGTGCTCGGCATCCTGGTGCTGTTCTCGTCCATCGCCATCCTCACCACCCTCGGCATCGTGCTGTCGGTGCTGTTTGAATCTCTGCGCTTCTTCCAGCGTGTGCCCTGGACCGAGTTCTTGTTCGGCACCGAGTGGAGCCCGCAGATCGCCCTGCGCGCGGATCAGGTCGGCGCCACCGGCGCTTTCGGCGCAGTGCCGCTGTTCACGGGCACACTGCTGATCTCCGCCATCGCCATGCTGATCGCCGTGCCCATCGGCCTGCTCTCGGCCGTGTACTTGTCGGAATACGCCTCCCGGCGGCTGCGCGCCTGGAGCAAGCCGACGCTGGAGGTGCTGGCGGGCATCCCAACGGTGGTCTACGGCTTCTTTGCGGCGCTCACGGTGGCTCCCTTCATGCGCGAGCTCGGTGAGTCCATGGGCTTGGACGTGGCCTCCGAGAGCGCGCTCGCCGCCGGTGCCGTCATGGGCATCATGATCATCCCCTTCGTGTCGTCCCTGTCTGACGATGTCATCAACGCCGTGCCCCAGTCCCTGCGCGACGGCTCCTATGCGCTCGGTGCCACTCAGTCCGAGACCATCCGCCGGGTGATCCTGCCCGCGGCGCTGCCGGGCATCGTCGGCGGCGTGCTGCTGGCCATCTCGCGGGCCATCGGCGAGACCATGATCGTGGTCATGGCGGCCGGGCTCGCGGCCAACCTGACGGCCAATCCGCTGGAGAGCGTCACCACCGTCACCGTGCAGATCGTCACCCTGCTCACCGGCGACCAAGAATTCGACAGCGCCAAGACCCTGGCGGCCTTTGCCCTGGGGCTGACGCTGTTCGCCGTGACCCTGACCCTCAATGTCATTGCCCTGCACATCGTGCGCAAGTACCGAGAGCAGTATGAGTAGCACCACCGCCGTACCAACGCGGGCCATCGACGTCGTCAACGCCAGTCTGAAGCGGCGCTACGCGGCCGAGCGCCGCTTTCGCCTGCTCGGTCTCATCGGCGTGCTGCTGGGGCTCAGCTTCGTGGCGATGCTGCTGCTGAGCATCGTGAGCAAGGGCTATACGGCCTTCGAGCAGACTTACATCCAGCTGCCGGTGGTGCTCAGCGCCGCCGACATCGATCCCGACGGCGTCATCGCCAGCCCGGACACCCCCGCCGAGACCCGGCGCAAGGCCCTGGTGCGGGCGAACTTTCGCACCCCGGTGCGCGATGCGCTGAAGGCGCAGTTCCCGGATGTCAGCGGCCGCAGCGGGCGCCGTGCCCTGCAGGGCCTGGTCAGCAGCGGTGCGGCGCTGCAGCTGCGCGATCTGGTGAGCCGGGACCCGGCGCTCATCGGCACCGAGCAGACGCTGTGGCTGGTGGCCGACGACGACGTGGACATGTTCATGAAGGGCCGCTCCACGCCGGTCGCGGAGCAGCCCGGTGTCGGCGAGGCACGGCCATCCGGCACCACCGGCGAGATCACGCTCACCTCCACCGCCGACGACTTCGGCGTGGTCATCACCCGCGTGCGCGATTTCCTACAACGCTGGCTCACGGACCTGGATCGGGACATCGCCCGGCTAGAGCGCATACTCGTCGACCTCGCCGAGGAGGGCTCGGCGATCGACGCCGCCATGGCCGACGCCGAGGCCACAGCCCGAGCCAAGCTGGCCGACCGCGCAGAGCGCGTGGCTGGGCGCGCCGAGCGGATGGCGCGCAAGCTCGAGCGCACCCGCGCCGAGCGCGCGGACATCACCGAGCGCCTCGCCGCCGCCGACGCGGGCAAGCCCCTTGCCCTGTCCGACGAGATGCCGAGCTTCCTGGTGGCCGTCAACGACGGCATGGTGAAGGTCCAGCAGGCAACCCCGGCGCGGCTCACCGGCACGGTGGTCAGCACCCTGGACGGCGCCGATCCAGCGCCCCCCGGCACTTGGCAAGTGCTGGAGCTGCGCACGCCCGAGGACGACCGGCGCCTGTCGGACCAGCAGATCGCCTGGATCTGGCAGCTCCAGCAGCGCGGCGTGATCGAAAAGCACTTCAACACCCTGTTCTTCACCAATGGCACCTCCCGCGAGCCGGAGCTCGCCGGTATCGCCGCGGCCCTGGTGGGCTCCCTCTATACCCTGGCGCTGACGCTGTTGTTTAGCTTCCCCATCGCCGTGGGGGCCGCGCTCTACCTGGAGGAGTTCGCACCGAAGAATCGCTTTACGGACTTGATCGAGGTGAACATCAACAACCTCGCCGCCGTGCCGTCCATTGTTTTCGGCCTGCTGGGTCTCGCGGTGTTCATCAACTTCTTCGGCGTGCCGCGCTCCACACCCCTGGTGGCCGCCATGGTGCTGACGCTGATGACCCTGCCCACCATCATCATCGCCAGCCGCGCGGCGCTGAAGTCCGTGCCGCCGTCCATCCGCGAGGCGGCGCTGGGCGTGGGCGCCTCGCCGCTGCAGACGCAGTTCCATCATGTGCTGCCGCTGGCGCTGCCGGGTATGCTGACGGGGACCATCATCGGCATGGCCCAGGCGCTCGGCGAAACGGCACCGCTGCTCATGATCGGGCTCATCGCCTTCATCGTCGACATCCCGGGCGGCGTCACGGACCCCGCCACGGTGCTGCCGGTGCAGATCTTCATGTGGGCGGACAGTCCCGAGCGCGGCTTCGTGGAGCGCACCTCCGCCGCCATCATGATCCTGCTCGCCTTCCTGATCCTGATGAATCTCAGCGCCGTGCTGCTGCGCCGGCGCTTCGAGCGGCGCTGGTAAGGGCTGAGGGCTGAGGGCTGAGGGCTGAGGGCTGAGGGCTGAGGGCTGAGGCAGGATCCACCCGTACTTCGCACTTCGCACTTCGTACTTCGTACTTCGTACTTCGTACTTCCAACCATGAACACCACAGCCGAAGCCATCGAGACCTCCACCGCCAACCTCAAGGCGAGCGATTTCGACGGCGATCGCACCTTCGAGGGTACTCTCGGGGACATCACCGCCGCCGAGGCCCGCATGGAATGCCGCCAGGTCAACGTCTGGTACGACGACAACCACGCCATCCGGGAGGTGAGCCTGGACATCGGCAAGCACGAGGTGGTCTCTATGATCGGCCCCTCGGGCTGCGGCAAGTCCACCTTCCTGCGCTGCCTGAACCGCATGAACGACACCATCCCGGCGGCCAAGGTCACGGGGTCCATCAAGCTCGACGGCAGGGAGGTGCTCGACCGCGGCATCGATGTCGTGCCCCTGCGCGCGCAGGTAGGCATGGTGTTCCAGAAGCCGAACCCGTTTCCCAAGTCCGTCTACGAGAACATCGCCTACGGCCCGCGCATCCACGGCCTGACCAACCACCGCGAAGAGCTCGACGAGCTGGTGGAGACCAGCCTCAAGCGCGCCGGACTCTGGGAGGAAGTCAAGGACCGGCTGGAACAACCGGGCACCGGCCTCTCCGGCGGCCAGCAGCAGCGCTTGTGCATCGCCCGCACCATCGCCGTGTCACCGGAGGTGATCCTGATGGACGAGCCCTGCTCGGCGCTGGACCCCATCGCCACCGCCGTCATCGAGGAGCTCATCGCCGAGCTGCGCCAGGAGTACAGCATCGCCATCGTCACCCACAGCATGCAGCAGGCGGCGCGCGTGTCCCAGCGCACCGCCTATTTCCATCTCGGTGATTTGCTGGAGGTGGGCGCAACGGGCCAGATCTTCGAAGACCCGCAGCATAACCTGACACGGGCCTATGTGACGGGGCGCTTCGGCTGATCGGCACGGCCTCAACGTCTTTCCCGTCCGTGCACCGGCACACCTTGCGTAGCCAGGGCTTCCAGCCCTGATGCCATCCGTCCAGGATACGGCCTGACGGGACAACACATCGCCGCTCGTGGCCGGGGCTGCCTGCGCCGCGGCAGGCGCCCGACACCATGCCAGTGTCGCGAAGCAGAGCTTCGCCGCGTTGGTCGCGAAGCTGGAGCTTCGCGACCAGGTGGGACGCCGAGGCCGCAGACGCACTCCGGCAAGGCTCCACGCTCCGGTGACAGTCGTTAGACTGTCCATCGGCACTCAAGAAGCCGAGCAGGAGCCGCGATGACCGACGACGACACAGACCTCAGCGGGCCCAGCGACCACTACAGCCCCTGGAAAGACGCCCTGGAAGGCTGGTTCCCGGAGTTCCTGGCGCTGCTGTTCCCCGCCGTTCACGCCGGCATCGACTGGTCCCGCGGGCATCGCTTCCTGGACAAGGAGCTCCAGCAGATCGTCCGCGATGCCGAGACCGGCCGCCGCTATGCGGACCCTGGAGCTGTTTCGCATCATCGACTGGATGATCCGCCTGCCGGCGGCGGCGGAAGCGGCCTTCCGCCAGGACCTCTACACCTTCGAGGAGAGCAAGCAGATGCCATACATGACGAGCGTTGAGCGGGCCGGGATCGAGAAGGGGCTGAAGCAGGGCTATCGCGACGGCGAGGCCGACCTGCTGCTTTGGCTCATCGAGAAAAAATTCGGTGCCGCGGCGGTGGAACAGGCCCGATCACGGATCGAAGAAGCCGACAGCGACACGCTGCGCGGCTGGTCGGAGCGCATCCTGAGCGCCGACAGCCTGGAAGCGATGTTCAGCTGATCGGCTCGGCCTACCCGACGAACATCTGAACAGACGGGTCAAGACCGCCCCCGGCAGCCGGGCACCGGCCTCTCCGGCGACCAGCAGCAGCGCCTGTGCATCGCCCGCACCATCGCCGTGTCACCGGAGGTGATCCTGATGGACGAGCCCTGCTCAGCGTTGGGCCTTGATCATAACTCCGACCGCCTTGGGTGCTGACCGGGTAGTCAGGCCATCTTGGCGTGACGAAATCACGGCTGGCAGCCCTGGCTACGCAGGGTGCGCCCGCGCGGCTTGATCGTTCGCGCGACCAGTAGTGGTAGGGTGGACGAGCGACAGCGAAGTCCACCCCAGGATCGCCCGTAAGCTGGTGGACTGCGCTGCGCTTGTCCACCCTACGCCCTACGCCCTACGCCCTGCGCCTGCCCGAGTGGTCGGCGTTGTGATCGAGGCTCGGCGTTGGACCCCATCGCTCCCCCCCGTCATCGAGGAGCTCATCGCCGAGCTGCGCCAGGAGTACAGCATCGCCATCGTCACCCACAGCATGCAGCAGGCGGCGCGCGTGTCCCAGCGCACCGCCTATTTCCATCTCGGTGATTTGCTGGAGGTGGGCGCAACGGGCCAGATCTTCGAAGACCCGCAGCACCACCTGACGCGGGCCTATGTGACGGGGCGCTTCGGCTGATCGGCTCGACGTCGATGGCGCTCCCGCCCGTGCACCGGCACACCCTGCCTGGCCAGCGCTACCAGCCCTGATGCCATCAATCCAGGATACGGCCTGACGGGACCGCGCATCGCCACTCGTGTGTCTCCGCCATTTCAGCCCTTGGCTGTCCAGTTGCGAGCCCTGCGACCCCGAACATATCCTGGCCCGGGATTGCATCGGCCCCCGCCGGCCCGTGCTGAGCCTGGCTATCGAGCCCGCCGCCGGCAGCGACGAGGACAAGCTTCTGGAGGCACTCGACAAGCTGGAGCAGGAGGACCCGACGCTCCAAGGTCGAGGACGACCTGGAGACCGGCCAGCGGCTGCTGAAGGGGACTGGCGGAGCTGGAGCGTCCGGATCTGCTCCCACGCTGGAGCGTGGCGACAACGGCGGGGCGTCATGCGAGCGCATCCGCCGTCAGACGCCAGTGCTCGCCGCGCGCTCCAGTGCCTCGGCCGCCCAACTATCCAACGACTTGCCGGAGGCACGTGCTGCCGCAAGGGCGTGGTCCCGGGTTCCGGGGGCGACGAGAACGACAAGCTCCTCGACTGCGGACGGATCCTTGCGGTCGTCGTCCGCCGAATCGGCCAGGTAGTCTTCGACGGCCTGGGCCATCTCCGCGCGGAGCTCGGCGACGGACTCCGCATGGAAGCTGACGATGTCGGGCACGCCCAGCAGGCGTCCGACGAAGACGCGATCTCGGTCGTCGTAGCTGATCCGGGCAACGTGCCCGCGATAGGTCATAGTATTCATGGCTCGACTCCAGCCCGTTGCAGCAGCTCGCGGGCCTCCTCGACTTGGTAGCGTTTTGCCTCCTTGCCCGGATGCGGTCGATGGCAGCGCCAAATCGCCCCGTTGAGCTCGATTCTGACGCGAGAACCGGCGCGCTCCTCGATCATTGCGCCGAGCGCCTTGAGTAGAGACTCGATGTCCGCGAACGGGATAGACGCGGGCGTCGGCTGGACGAAGATCGCAGCGAGCGTGCGGCGTTGTTTCGAGTTCATCGGCATACGATAACGTATCCCTGGCCTTGCGCCCTACGTTGCCGTTGCTCCGCGTCGACCCGCCGAGGTACCCGCCCAGCGACCACGACAGCCCCTGGAAAGACGCGCTGGAGAGCTGGTTTCCAGAGTGTACGATAGAGGCTACACACGCAAGACCATCCTGGAGCTGTTTCGCATCATCGACTGGATGATCTGCCTGCCGGCGGCAGCGGAAGCAGCCTTCCGCCAGGACCTCTACACCTTCGAGGAGAGCAAGCAGATGCCATACATGACGAGTGTTGAGCGGGCCGGGATCGAGAAGGGGCTGAAGCAGGGCAAGCAGATCGGCTATCGCGACGGCGAGGCCGACCTGCTGCTTTGGCAGATCGAGAAAAAATTCGGTGCCGCGGCGGTGGAACAGGCCCGATCACGGATCGAAGCAGCCGACAGCGACACGCTGCGCGGCTGGTCGGAGCGCATCCTGAGCGCCGACAGCCTGGAAGCGATGCTCAGCTGATCGGGTCGGCCGGTCGTCAAGCCGGGCAGGGAGCGTTGCGGGTGTCCTCGAGCCGTCCCCAGCGCTGGCCGAGCTGCGCGACGTGCGAGATCTCCTCATCGCGCAGATACGCGAAGCCTTGGCGCATGGCCGGATGCGCGGCATCCTCGGCGAGCCGGGCGTAGTGCTCGGCGGCGGCCTCCTCCCGGGCGAGGGCGACGGCGAGGATGTCATCCTCATCGGGCTGTGCGGGCAGCTCCGGATTGTCGATCAGGGCGTCGAATCGGGCCGACGTGTGCGGGAGCGTCATCTGCGACTGCAGCTCCTCCATGAAATCGACCCGCTCCAGCAGCTCCACCAGATGCGCATGATGCTGGCGCTCCTCGTCGGCCAGCTCCGCCACCAGCGGCACCAGCGCCGGGCGCACCTTTCCGGTGAGCTCGGCATAGAATAGGTGCGCGCTCCATTCGAACCGAATCGCGGCCTGGATCAGCGCCCGCGCTGTGGTTTGCTGCGCCAGACTGGCTGCGTCGACTTCACTGGCTAAGGCCATGAGGGAGCCCCCGGTTGGTTGAGCGGCGACGCACTGAGAGACGCCGGCGCTTGCGGCAATCGCGAGTGCTCCATCCAGCCTGAAACATGCCCGGAGTTCTGCGAACCTCGTCGCGAATTGATCCGGGTGGCAACGCCAGACATGGCTTAAACTTCGGCTTCTCAACACCAGCAGGAGGCGACTGGAATGCGACTCCGTGATCTTCGCCCACCACCCCATGGCGCGCGGCAGCCAACCGCGCGCGCCGAGTCTCGCCACGCCCAGACGACGCAACCGAGGAATGCATAGCCCATGCGTAAGCAGCACGATCCCGCCAGGCTTCCGACATCGCGACGTCCTGTCGCGAAAGCCCTCATCGCATGTCTATTGAGCGCAACAGTCACCGCGCACACCCCCATCAGCCTGGCCAATACGGCACCGGCAGACGCCGAAGCCGAGCTGGGTGCGGCGGTGGACGCGCGGGAGGAGCTGATCGAGCTGAAGAACGCAGTCCTGGAAGCGCCCGAAAACCCCCGCCTGCGTTACAGACTCGGCACCGCCTATTTGCAGGCCGGCGATGGCGCCGCCGCCGAGAAGGAGCTGCAGCGGGCAATCGACCTCGGCCTGGATGACTTTCCCGTGCGCGTCAAGCTCGCCGAGGCCTGGATCGCGCAGGGAAGATCCCAAGACGTCCTCCTCGACCAGGACCTCAAAGAGGCCTTGGACACCCCCAATCAAGCCGCCGTGCTGACACTCTACGGCAAGGCGGAGCTGGGCCGCGAGCGGCTGGCCGCGGCGCGCGAGCGTTTCGAAGAGGCGCTGACCCTGACATCCGATTATGCGCCGGCGCAACTGGCGCTGGCGCGCCTGGAGCTGACAGAAGACAACCTGGGTGCCGCCGAGCTCCTATTGGCCCGCCTGGAGCAGGGCGAGGCTCCGGACCTGGCTGCGATCAACGAGGTCCGCGGAGACCTGGAGATGGCCCGCGGCGACTTCGATGGGGCCGAGCAGGCCTACCGCACCGCTCTGGAAGCAGCACCGGGGCGGGCTGACCTGATGCGCGATGCCGCGTATGCGGTGATGAGCCGAGGCGAATTCGAGGCTGCCGAGGCCGAGCTAGAGACGGTCCTGCGGCGAGCCCCGAACGATGGGAATGCGCAGATGATGCTCGCCATGGCCGCCTTCGAGCAAAACGACTATGACCGCGCTGCGGAGATTGCGGCTAGCTTCACGGGCCCGAGTCAGAGCGCGCCGCTGCCGCTCTATATCGCCGGTGCGGCGTCGTATTTCCTGGGCAATCACGAACAGGCGCAGGAGTACCTCTCTCGTTACGTGGCCCGGGTACCAGAGGACGCGGCCGGACGCCGGGTTTACGCGGCGACACTCCTTGAGCTCAATGCCGGTCGTGAGGCGTACGAACAGCTTGCCCCCTTGGCTGATTCGGCAGAAGGCGACGCCGGCCTGCTAGCTCTGCTGGGTCGGGCCGCCGTCATGTCAGGGCGCGCTGAGGAAGGCGTTACCTATCTTGAGCGAGCCGTTGCGCTAGACCCGGACAACAAGGCATACCAAGTACAGCTCACAAAGGCGCGCCTGCGCACCTCGCATCGCGAACAAGGTCTGGCCGAGCTGGAGGCATTCGCCAACGATCCAGACATCGTGGGAGCCCGCGGCATGCTGCTCCAAGAGCGATTCCGGGCGGGCGAGCTTCAACAAGCACTGACCACGCTGGACGATGTCCAGCGCAAAGGCACAGCAGGCATCAATGCACGCATCCTCCGCGCCAAGGCCCTGCTTGGCGTAGGGCAGAACGACGATGCGCAAGCACTGCTGCGCCGCATCCTAGATGAAGAGTCCGACAATATCTCGGCGGTAGCCCTGTTGGCGGAGGCTTTGCTCAAAGAAGGGAAAACACAACAAGCAGTCGCTGCTGCACAGCGACTGGCCACGGCCAATCCCGACGCCGTCGCACCCCAGGTACTGTTGAGCCGCATCGAGCTGCGAGCAAATCGAGAAGTCGCTGCGATTGCTCGCCTCGAGGAATTGGTGCGCACGCACCCGACAGCGGTTGACGCCAGACTGTCACTCACAGATGCGTACGCTGCACAACAGCGCTGGGACGAAGCCGAGCGGCTGCTGGAGAATGCACAGCATCCTGATGCATTCAAAGTGCTCTTGGCACGCGGTCAGTTGGAGATTGCGGCGGAGCGCCCGAACGCCGCCATCCGGTCGCTGCAACAGGCACTGCAGCAGAAACCAGATTCCATCGAGGCCCGCATCAAGCTCGCCCGCGCAGCCCGTCTCAACGGCGACCTCAACGCGGCCCAGGAGGCGGTCGAAGTGGCGAGCCAACTGGCGCCGGAGAATCCACTCGTGTTATTCGAGCGCGCTAGGCTCGCACTGACGGACCTCGCGTCCACGCAGTCACGACTGCGTCAAGCTGCTCAAGATGTCGAAGCCCTACGCAAGCGCGAGAGCACCAGCAGCGACGTTGCCTTTCTGGAAGGGCAGCTTGCTCTTCGCCAGGGCGACAACGAGCGCGGTCTCGCACTCCTACGCCGCGCCTACGAGATAACCCGGTCCAGCCAGGCGTTGCTGGGCTACACGGACGCGCTCTGGGCTGTAGGCCGCCGAGAACTTGCCATGGACGAGCTTCAGCAGTGGCTCGAGGCCCACCCAGACGACGTCAGCGCCCTACTCACGCGCGCCAGTTACTGGCTTATGGCGTCCGACTACTCGGCAGCGAGCGACGATCTCGCCAGGGCTCGGTCAGCCGGCGCAGACCACGCGTGGCTGGATGCGACCCTCAGTTACGCGCTGGCACGCTCTGGCGATATCCCAGCGGCGGACCGATACGCACGCGCGGCGCTGGACGCGGCTGGAAACGATGTATTGGCGCTCAATGCCATGGGCTTGGTCAGCCTTGCCCGCGACCATGCCAGATCGGCGGTTGACTTTCTTGAGCAAGCGATCACTGCGAGTGGTCAGCGCGCCCCGCTGTCGCTGCAGCTCGACTACGCCGAGGCGCTACAAGCAGCTGGCAACGTTAACGAGGCGCGTACGCTGGCACAAGAGATACTCGCCCGGCTAACCCCGGACTCACCGCTGCGGGCGCGGGCAAAGGCGCTATCCGGGCGCTAAGCAACGCCTTCCCCGCCTCATGGGGCGCTTGCCGGACCCGCGAGTGTAAGGAATCGCAAACACCGAATAAGCGTCCCTTTTTCCATAATAATCAAAGACCATGGAGGCCAGCATACAGCGTATTTCGCGTCGGTCGCCTCCACCCCCCTTGGCACTACCGAGCGAGGCCCCCTCATCTGTCAGCTTTTTTTACAGACCCCCACCATCCGGACTCAGAGCTGCCGGGCGCTGTGAACATAATCCTTTACAACACTGGAACTTAAAAAACTTGGCAAGCTTTATGCTTGCAGTATGAGCAGAGTCGGAGCTTGAAATCCGAGCTGTAAGGGCTCTGCCCTCAGGCATGAGGAGCGCGCACATCCTGGTGGATGCGCAGTGGCAAAGTCCCCCCTGTCCCGCAATCCAACGGCCATAAACTGAAACAAGAGGTTCAGACAGTCATGCAAAACCTGAAGACCATCGCCCTGTCGGGCGCTGTTACCGCAGCCTTGGCCATGAGTCTGCCGGCGGCTTCGGCCATCGTTGACGGAAACCCAGGCACCGTCGGTAATTTCTGTTCTGTTGGCACTGACGGCACCAACCCGGACACCTTCCGCTTCTCCGCCACGAGCCGGTACCAGTACACCTGCTACATCGGCTCCGCAGGTCAGACGCTGGACCCAGCTGCGGGTCACATGGCTCTGACCGACTTGGCGGATGACACCGCGGTCAATATCCAGGAGTTCGTGTTCGCAGGCGAAGTCACCGGCACCCTGCAGGTCACCAGCTTCGAGACCGGCGTCGAGACGGGCACCATCAGCTATTTTGTGGAGTTGGCACCGGCTCCAGGCTTTGAGCCGGACGATCAGCCCGACATCCGCTTCGCGGATGTGACCATCACACAGGAGACTTTGCAGCAAAACGACGACAACACCGCATCGCGTAAGCAGATTACCGGCCAGAACAACGTCGTCATTAGCGATGCAGCCTTCACGGCAGATCTGAACGCCAGCGGCCAAGGCGGCACGGATTCCGCGACCTGCGGGGTCTGCCGCAAGTTTGCCGTCACTGACTCCTTCGACAACAACGTGAGTGGTGTAGGCGGTGATGCTGGCCGCATCCAAAGCCTGACCAACACCTATGTCACCGTCGTGCCGGCGCCGGCGCCGCTGGCCTTGCTGGCCGCAGGCCTCATGGGCATCGGCATCTTCCAGCGCCGGCGCAAGGCGGCGTAGCTCCGGGAAACTGCCGGCCGTGTTGCTCGTCGCCGAGGGCGGCGAGCTTGAAACACCCCGCGGCTGCGGGGTGTTTTTTTTGCGCCATTGTACCGACGCCAAGTAGGACGGTATCGCGTCGTTCCCATGTGGCGATCTTGGCTTCGGCGGCTCTCACTCAGCAGACAACGGTGTCTCCCAGCAGCTGCTCAGACCGCCCCAACGAACTGCATGCTGTGATGCGCACGCCCATGGATCGGGCTGCGCAGCTCCGTTCCGTGGCATAGCCGAGCACCTCGGCCAGCGCCACTTCGCAGGCGACGGCCGCCGTGCCATCGCCGGTGCCCGTTGCCTAGATCAGGAGCCGGCGGTGCTGTGTGTGCCGCAGCGCGGCGCCGAAGTTGTCCTCGCGCTGCTCGCCCGGGAGTCAGCTCCGCCGCTTCCGGCAGCACCTCGGGCGCCAGATGCAGGCTGTTGCCGGCACTGCGCGGGGCCGGAATCACCTGCACCCTGGCAACGGCGGTTAGCTCCGGGTGCTTACCGTCGGGACTCGACGGGTGAGTGTAAAGAAAACTGACACTCACGTCGGCGGTGATGCCCTCGCGCACGGCGGCCTTGATCATCACTAAGACCATCTGGCTCGCTGCCTGCGTCTTCAGGCCATCCTGGCCTCAGACAATCAGGGCTGGAAGCCCTGACGACGCAGGGCGCGCCCGCGCCGCGCAGCAGCCGCTGGCCCGCGTCAGGGTCTTGCGCTCAATCGCCGCCCGCTTGCCCACGCAGCCGGGCGAGCTCGCGCTCGGCCGCCTCGGCGCGCTGCTCGGCGACTGCGGCACGCTCGGCCTCGGTCGCGGCACGCTCGGACTCGGCCGCCGCCTGCTCTTGCGCGACTGCCGCCTGCTCCTGGGCGGCCACCGCCTGCTCTTCGGCGGCCGTCGCGCGCCGGTCCGCCTCGCGCCAGCCGGGCAGGACGAAGGGATACACCGGATCATCCAGCAGCCGATCCGGCTCCGGCTGGCGCTGCAGGTCATCGATGCGGAACTGAAAGCCGGGGAGGGCCCGGGACTGGATCACGCCGTCCACCGGGGCGATGGGCTGATAGAGGCCGGAAGGACTCAGACTGAAGAAGCCCAGGTGGCCATCGGTGCGGTGGAGGATGTAGTACTCCGGCACGCCGGCGGCGGCGTATTCGGCCTTCTTGGTCACCAGGTCGCGGACGATGCCGGCGCGATCCTCGTCCGACAGGGCCTCGACACAGAGGTCGAAGACGCCGTGGTAGGACCGGTCGAGCGGCAGCAGCGGCGCCGGGTTGGCCGCCAGCACCAGGCCCAGGTCGGGGCGGCGGATGACGGTGCGCCCGGGCAGGGCCAGGCGGAAGCCCATCTCCAGGGCCGCGAGCTGACCGACGGGGTGCTCGCGCAGGTAATGCCGGAGCAGCTCCACGAACCACAGATAGACGAGATACGTGGCCTGATCCGACACCGGCTTTTCCTCCAGGCGGCCGTTGTTCCACTCGTACCGGCGCTCGGCGTCCAGGTAATATTGGCGCCAGTAGTCGTCCTCCGAGACGAGCGCGGCGGTGGCTGCGGCTGGTGCCTTCGCGGGGGCTTCTGCGATCGCGGGCTGCGTGCTCATGAGGCTGTTGAGGGGCTGCCGGGGGGCTGCTGGCGGGGGCGGTTCGCTCGACTTGGGCCTGCCCGCGGGAGCAGCGACCAGGCGGTGTGACGAGAGGATAGCATGCTGCTCCATGCCGTTCCTGCGGGAGCGGTGCGTTCGCTCCAGGAGCCTGACGGCGGGCTCTTGGTGCCTGATTTCACATGAAGCTGCGACCGGCGAGGATGGGTTTCGCTTCGCTCTGCCCATCCTACGAGCACCGGTCGAAGCGCAGGAAGTGCATGCTGAATTGTCCCCGCCCCTGCGTGAGGCTGCGCAGCAGCCGCTGGCTCGCGTCAGGGTCCTGCGCTCAATCGCTGCCCGCTTGCCCACGCAGCCGGGCGAGCTCGCGCTCGGCCGCCTCGGCGCGTTGCTCGGCGACCGTGGCACGCTCGGCTTCGGCCTCGGCACGGGCTGCCTCGGTCGCGGCACGCTCGGACTCGGCCGCCGCCTGCTCCTGGGCGGCCACCGCCTGCTCTTGGGCGGCCGCCGCGCGCCGGTCCGCCTCGCGCCAGCCGGGCAGGACGAAGGGATACACCGGATCATCCAGCAGCCGGTCCGGCTCCGGCTGGCGCTGCAGGTCGTCAATGCGGAATTGGAAGCCGGGGAGGACCCGGGACTGGATCACGCCGTCCACCGGGGCGATGGGCTGATAGAGGCCGGAAGGGCTCAGGCTGAAGAAGCCCAGGTGGCCATCGGTGCGGTGGAGGATGTAGTACTCCGGCACGCCGGCGGCGGCGTATTCGGCCTTCTTGGTCACCAGGTCGCGGACGATGCCGGCGCGATCCTCGTCCGACAGGG
>NZ_NRRV01000085.1 GCF_016583825.1 Thiohalocapsa halophila
GCTGGGGGCTGGGGGCGATACACCTTGCTCTGGTGCCCGACGCGGATCACAAGCACGCGTACCTGGTGGTCCTGGATCTCGGCGATGATGCGTTTGCCGACGGGCTTGTCGAGCTTCGCCAGCTCCTTCTTGGCGCGGTCGGTGAATCTAGTCGTCCAGGCCAAGCTCCCGCTCCACTTCGTCCAGCGAATAGGTCCGCTCGCCGCTCGCCAAAAACTCCGCGTGCCGCTGCCTGGCGATGGCGAGGTCCTCGAGATCGCCCAGGTACTCGGCCAGGGCCTCGGCGATCATGTCCGCCTCGCTGCGGCCGGTCTCGGCGCTGAGGGTGGTGAGCCGCTCGGCGAGCTCCTCGGGGATGTCGATGGAGAGGTTGGTCATGGGGCTGTTTGGCGTGTGCTGAAGCCGACGGCTGGAGTGTAGCGCAGGGGCAAGGCGTTGCCCTTGCCGACGCTCGGCGCTGCGCGCTCACGCTGGGCTGAGGGCTGAGGGCTGAGGGCTGAGGGCTGAGGGCTGAGGGCTGAGGGCTGAGGGCTGGTCTCGTGAGGGCCACACGCCGCACACCGCACTTCGTACTGCGCACTCCGTACTGCTCCCTCCCCCAGCTAGATTGCGCATGAACCCAATAATGAGACAGATTATTGCCAAATAGACCGATTAAAGGGGCATATTCGCAATCACCTGCGGGGTCGATGCGCGCAGACTATGCAGCGTCGGCCACGAGCCAGCTAGGGCCAAGCTCACAAGGCAAAGGCCCGCTCCAGTGGCTCCCGCGCCCGCCGCCGCAACCCGGCGCAGGCCGGAGCCGCCAACCCTCGAAACTCGACCCTCGAAACTCGACCCTCGAAACATGTTCGACCACCGCAAATACCGCCCCGCACCCACCGTCCAGCTCGCGGACCGCAGCTGGCCGGACCGCACCATCACACAAGCCCCCTACTGGGCCAGCGTGGACCTGCGCGACGGCAACCAGGCACTGCTGGCGCCCATGAGCGTTGCGCAGAAGCAGGAGCTGTGGCGACTGCTGGTGGACATCGGCGTGAAAGAGATCGAGGTGGGCTTCCCGTCCGCGAGCCAGCCGGACCATGACTTCCTGCGCTGGCTCATCGAGGAGCGCCAGATTCCCGAAGACGTCACTGTCCAAGTGTTGACCCAAGCCCGCGAGGACCTCATCCAGCGCACCTTCGCGGCGCTGGACGGCGTGCACCAGGCCATCGTGCACGTCTACAACAGCACCTCGCCGGTGCAGCGTGAATGGGTCTTCGGCGCCGACCGCAAAGGCGTGAAGGCCATCGCCGTGCGCGGCGCCGAGCTGCTGCAGCGCGAGGCGGCCAAGTATCCGGGCACCCGGTGGACCTTCCAGTATTCGCCGGAGAGCTACTCCCAGACAGAGCCGGACTATGCCGTGGAGGTGGTCAACGCCGTACTGGATGTCTGGCGCCCGACGCCGGAGCAGCCCTGCATCGTGAACCTGCCGGCGACGGTGGAGTCCGCGAGCCCGAACGTCTTCGCCGACCAGGTGGAGTGGTTCTGCCGGCACCTGGACCGGCGCGAGTCGGTCATCGTGTCGCTGCACACCCACAACGACCGCGGCGGCGCCGCGGCGGCGGCGGAGCTGGGGCTGCTCGCGGGCGCCGACCGCCTGGAGGGCACGTTGCTCGGCAACGGCGAGCGCACCGGCAACATGGACCTGGTCACAGTGGCCATGAACCTCTACAGCCAGGGCGTCGACCCGAAGCTCGACCTCTCGGACCCTGACCGGATCATCAAAGTCACCGAGCGCTGCACCGGCATCGCCTGCCATCCGCGCCACCCCTGGGTGGGGGAGCTGGTCTACACGGCCTTCTCCGGGAGCCATCAGGACGCCATCGGCAAGTCCCTGCGCCACCAGCGCGCCACCGAGGATCTGCCCTGGCAGGTGGCGTATCTGCCCATCGACCCGGCGGACATCGGCCGCAGCTACGAGGCGGTGATTCGCGTCAACAGCCAATCCGGCAAGGGCGGCATCGCCTTCGTGCTGGAGCGCGACTACGGCCTCAACCTGCCGCGCTGGCTGCAGCAGGCGCTAGCGCCCGTCGTGCAGCGCGAGAGCGAGGAGCGCAGCGGCATCATCGACGCCGAGCGCATCTATGCGCTGTTCCAGGAGCACTTCGTCCACGATGGCGATGGTGCGCCGATGCGGCTGACGGGCTACAAGCTGAGCCGCAACGGGCATGACCGCATCGAGGCGCGCATCCTCAGGCAGGGCATGGAGCATCACATCACCGGCGAAGGCGACGGCGCCATCGCCGCCTTCGCGGACGCGTGGCAGCGCGCCTTCGGCGTCGAGGTCAGCATCGCCGACTACCAGGAGCACGCCATCGGCGCCGGCACCGATGCCGAGGCCGCCGCCTATGTGCTGCTGGACATCGAGGGCCGGCAGGTGCCGGGCGCCGCCATCGACCGCGACACCGTGGGCGCGTCGCTGCGGGCCGTGCTGTCGGCGCTGAACGGCGCCGCCGCCGGTGGGCAGGCGCAAGACAGCGCACGCGCGGCTGAGCCAGGGCCCCGTGCGGTCGCCTGAAGTCGCCGCCGCAAGTTGGCCAACAGGCCCATCATCGATCGGGCGGGTATATCGGGCGGGTATATCGGGCGGGTATCGGGCTGGACTGAGGAGGTCGCCGGCAAGGGCGCTGGTCCGCCGCAGCGGCTCTCGTTGGCGGCGGGGTCGGGCGATCCGCAAGGGCCATGACTGCGGCGGCCGACAACCGCGCGGCGCCGGCAGCAATCGGGGCAGCGATCAGCGTTGCAATACGCGTGAACGGCTAGCGGGTGTACGGCTAGGGCATGCCCATTCGGCCGTGCTGCGGCAGGGCTTTGCGACGCACCAGCCCGCCCGCGCAGCCGGATCGGGTGTCCGCGGCGGTTGCGGCTCAGGCTGCCGCGTGGCCGGCGGCGTCTGCGTCGAGGTGCTCCGCCAGCCACTCGCGGACCTGATGGCTGGAGCGCGAGCCGCTGAAGCGCCCGCGCTCTTCGCCGTCCTGGAAGAGGATGACCGTTGGGAAGCCACGCAGCCGGAAGTGGCCGGCAAGCTTCATGTTCTCGCCCGCGTCGACCTCCACCTTCGCGAGCCGGACGGTGCCGTCGTATTCGTCGATGACACGGTTCAGATGCGGGGAGAGCTGGTGACAAGGGGCGCACCATTCGGCCCAGAAGTCCACCAGCACCGGACGCTCCCGCGAGGCCGCGATGACTTCTTGCTCGAACTGTGCCTGATCGACATCGAAGGCGTACGGACTGTCCGCGTGGACATGGAACAACATTGTGAAGGCTACCTGCTGCTTGCTCGCTGCGTGGTCATGGCTGCCGCGTCGGCACAGGCCCTGACGGCCCGCTCCGCATTGTAGGCGCAGACGCATACCGCTGCGACCTGGGGCGGTCCTGAGCCGCGGTGGTGGAACTTGAGTGCGGCGCTTGGTATTTGCCGCTGCGCCCGCCGCTCGAGGCCTCGTGCGCGGGGTGGAGGCATTGCCGGCGGATGCGCTATCTTTGCGGGCCACAAAGCCCAAGCTCAATGCGGAACCCGCCCATGACCGACGTCCTCACGCAACGCGCCGCCTATCCCACCACACGCATGCGCCGCATGCGCCGGGACGACTTCTCGCGCCGGCTCATGCGCGAGACCGCCCTGACGCCGGATGATTTCATCTACCCGGTGTTCGTGCTGGAGGGCACGGGTCAGCGCGAGGCGGTGCCGTCCATGCCCGGCGTCGAGCGCCTGAGCGTCGATTTGCTGGTGGAGGAGGCGCAGGCGGTGGCCAAGCTCGGCGTGCCCGCCATGGCCGTGTTCCCGGTGACGCCCATGGATGCGAAATCCGAGGACGCTCGCGAGGCTTACAACCCGGACGGTTTGGCGCAGCGGGCCGTCAAGGCGCTCAAGGACGCGGTACCCGGGCTCGGGGTTATGACCGACGTCGCGCTGGACCCGTTCACGACCCACGGCCAGGACGGGCTCATCGACGCGGGCGGCTATGTGATGAATGACGCCACCGTCGAGGTATTGGTGCAGCAGGCGGTGTCCCACGCCGAGGTGGGCGCGGACATCGTGGCCCCGTCGGACATGATGGACGGGCGCATCGGCGCCGTGCGCACGGCGCTGGAAGAGGCCGGCGCCATCAACACCCGCATCATGGCCTACTCGGCCAAGTACGCCTCCAGCTTCTACGGCCCCTTCCGCGACGCCGTGGGCTCGGCGGCCAATCTCGGCGGTGGCGACAAGTACACCTATCAGATGGACCCGGCCAATAGCGACGAGGCCCTACACGAGGTGGCGCTGGACCTCGCCGAAGGCGCCGACATGGTCATGGTCAAGCCCGGCATGCCTTACCTCGACATCGTGCGGCGCGTGAAGGAGCGTTTTGCGGCGCCGACGTTCGTCTACCACGTCAGCGGCGAGTACGCGATGCTCAAGGCCGCGAGCCAGAACGGCTGGCTGGACGAGCGCCCGGTGGTGCTGGAGGCGCTCATGGGCTGCAAGCGCGCCGGCGCCGACGGCATCCTCACCTACTACGCCAAGCAAGCCGCGCAATGGTTGAATGAGTGACGAGTGACGAGTGACGAGTGTCGAGGAGCGAGTATCCTTCACTCGATTCACTTGGCTCAGACCCTACCCCCTAGCCTCTGAACCCTCGAAACTCGCCCCTCGACACTCGAAACTTCGATGTCCGACCACTACGCCGTCATCGGCAATCCCATCGGCCATAGCAAATCGCCGCAGATCCACGCCGCCTTCGCCCGGCAGACCGGTGAGCGCGTGGAGTACGGGCGCATCCTGGGCAGCCTAGAGGACTTCCCGGGCGACGTGCGCGCCTTCGTGGCCGACGGCGGCCGCGGGCTCAATGTGACCGTGCCCTTCAAGCAAGAGGCCTGGGCCCTGCTGGCCGACCGCAGCGATCGCGCCGAGGCCGCAGGCGCCGTCAATACCATCATCGTGCTGGACGATGGACGGCTGCGCGGCGACAACACCGACGGCATCGGGCTGGTGCGCGATCTGCGCGATCACCACGGCTTCGACTTTGCCGGCAAACGGCTGCTGCTGCTCGGGGCCGGCGGTGCGGCCCGCGGGGTGCTGCCGGCGCTGGTCGACGCGGGTCCGGCTGCGCTCACCATCGCCAACCGGACGCCGACCAAGGCGGTGGACCTGGCCGCCGCTGCAGGCGGCGAGGTCGGCGGTTGTGGCTTCGAGGCCCTGGCCGGGCGCCGATTCGACCTCATCATCAATGCCACCTCCAGCGGCCTCGGCGGCGATGTGCCGCCGCTGCCGGACGGGCTCCTGGCCGCCGACGGCTGGGTCTACGACATGGTCTACGGCGATGTGCCCACGCCCTTTTGCCGCTGGGGCCGGGGCCAAGGCGCGGCGCGGGCGCTGGACGGCCTTGGCATGCTGGTGGAGCAGGCGGCGGAGTCCTTCCGGCTCTGGCGGGGTGTGCGCCCGCAGACGGCGCCGGTCATCGCCATGCTGCGCGGCGACGGTGCCGCTATGGGGGACTGAGGTCGGGCTCCTGGCCCCTGGGCCTTTCTGGTGGGTCTTTCCGGGCAAGGCGCCGGTTGAGTCCCGCGGCGGTGCCCATCAATTACCGAAAAGTCGAAGCGAGCCGTCCCAACTGAGCGCGAATGAGGTCCATCATGCAGGTCAGCGTCCTCGGCACCGGACTTCTCGGCAGCGAGATCGCCATCCGACTCAAGGCCCAGGGCTTCGCCGTCGGCGCCTGGAACCGCACCGCAGACAAAGCG
Source organism: Thiohalocapsa halophila (assembly GCF_016583825.1). GTDB lineage: Bacteria > Pseudomonadota > Gammaproteobacteria > Chromatiales > Chromatiaceae > Thiohalocapsa > Thiohalocapsa halophila. The sequence goes on from NZ_NRRV01000085.1 coordinate 5,770, forward strand.
GCGCCGCTGGCTACCGTCGGCATTCGGCTGCCACAGACGCCCGCCGCTGCCACTGCCGAGGCCGATGTCGTGCTGCTGCTGCTGGCGGACGCCGCGGCCATCGAGGCAACGCTGTTCGCAGAGGACACGGCGCCGACGCTTGCCGGGCGCACCCTCGTGCAGATGGGCACCATTGCGCCGGCGCAGAGCCGTGCCCTGGGCGAGCGCGTGGCGGGCGCTGGCGGCGCCTACCTTGAAGCGCCGGTGCTCGGCAGCCTGCCCGAGGCCCGCGACGGCAAGCTCCTGGTCATGGCCGGCGGGGACAGGGCCGTCTACGAGCGCTGCTTGCCGGTGCTCGAGGCACTGTCGCAGGAGCCCCGGCATATCGGCGAGCTCGGGCAGGCGGCGGCGCTCAAGCTCGCGATGAACCAGCTCATTGCCGGGCTCACGGCGACCTTCTCGCTGAGCCTCGGCTTGGTGCGCAAGGCCGGACTCAACGTGGAGCAGTTCATGGGCGTGCTGCGCGGCAGCGCGCTCTATGCCCCCACCTTCGACAAGAAGCTGGGCAAATACCTGGAGCACGACTACGTCAGCGCCAATTTCCCCCTGAAGCACCTGCTCAAGGACGTCCGGCTGATGGAAGGTGTCATGGGCGAGGCGGGGCTGGACACGGCTCTGCTCGCGGCGGTGGCGGCGGCGGCCGAGCGGGGTATCGAGCGCGGTTATGGCGATGCCGACTATTCGGCGCTGTATGAAGCTTTGAATCAGGGGCTAGGGACGAGTGACTAGGTATCTAGCCCCGGACCCTCACCCTATGGAGCAATGTGGTGTCGATGCGTCACCTTCTTGCTATCCCCTAGCCCCTAGCCCCTAGCCCCTAACGATGGATCTGCCCTTCAACCACCGCCCCGGTCGTCGCGAGCGCCATCTGCGCCGCCGGCACATGAATGCGCTGTTTGCGTGGCCGCCGGAGGAAGTGCCGCCGGAGCAGTTGCTGGAGGCCCAGCGCCTGGACCACGAAGAGCTCGAGGCCTTCCAGGCGTCCTTCCGGCAGCTCGTGGAGCGCGCGGCGGACCTGCCGCCAGACGCCGGCAGCGATCCGGTGCTGGAGCTGAAGGCCGATCTGGAGCGCCATTACGACCAGGCCAGCGGCCTGCCGGAGGACCAGACCGAGGCGAAGCAGGCGCTGGCGAAGCTCATCGAGGTCATCATGCGCACGCTGCTGCGCCATGTCGGCGACGACCCCACGGCGCAACAGGAGCTGGCCGACGAGGCCGCCGCCCGGGAGATCCACTTCCGGCTGCTGGAGCAGCCGCTGGTGGCGGACCTGCTGCATCCGGAGAGCCCGATCCGCCCCCAGGATTTGACACCGTCGCTGCTGTCCGCCGACGATCCAGAATTCGCCGCCGCCTGCGAGGTCTTCGATGGCCCGCAGCTCGCTGTCATCGTGGACGAGGCGGAGGCGCTGCACAGGCGTCTCAGCGAGCGCGGAGCAGACGTCGGCGATCTGAGGCCGCGGCTGGAGCACCTGCGCCAAGTCCTCGCAGACGCCGGCGGCCCGGGCCACTCCCATTGACCCCTCAGCCGCCTCGATGAGCGCCCGGCACGCGGCGCTCTGCGGACGTGCGGCCGTTGCCCGGCTGGCACCGGCATGGGCCTGCGCCCTCGCCATCGCGCTGGTGAGCCCGCCGGCACCGGGGCAGGAGGCGGGGACCACCGCGTCGGCAGTGCTGCCGCCCCGGGTCGATGACTGGCTTCCGAGCGACTGGTGGACCCCGGCGCGGGTGGTGAGCGGTCACCTGAACGACGACCCCTACGACGACCTCGCCGTGGTCGTGCAGCGCCAGCGTGAGGCACCGGAAGACCCGGCGTATCCGCGCGGCGCCCGCGGGCTCTTTATCCTGTTCGGCACCCCCGACGGCGGCTGGCGCCGCGGCCTGCTTGCGCCGGGGATGCTGCCCTGCGTCGAGTGCAGCAGTGGCCTCAGCGGCAACATCGCCTCGGCGGTAGTCGACCTGGAGATCACTGCGGACGGGCTCTTGGAGATCAGCTGGGTGCAGCGTCGGCGCTCCACCAAGGCCGTGCGTCTGTTGCTGGGCTGGGATCGCATCTATGAGACCCTCGGGCTCTATGCGGATGACATCACTGTCATCCGGCCTCGCGGCGGGCGCAGCCACGTACGCCGGGACTACCGTGCCGGGCGTATCTGGGTGGACGGCGTCCCCGCGGACATGCCTCCGCGCTTCATTCCCATCGAAGAAATCTCCGCCGAGCTGTACTGACGGCGGGGCCCCGGCGACCCCCTGGGCGGCAGCGGCACCACCGACCGAGACAAAGGCTCGATCATCCGCAAGGAACCTGCAGCGCATCACGGCGATCACAACGCCCAGCGATGCGCGACTGTCTCATCCTTGCAATATTAGGGATGTCCCTCATTACGCTCGCGAAAGGGGTGCAGGGTGCTGCCCGCTCAGTGCGGACCGCATGCGTCGCGGCCTTGTGAGCCCCATTCGCCCCGCAGCCGAACCCAGGATGTTGTCTCATGCGCAGCTCGCAGCCCCTCTTGGTCGCCGGTGACGGCGCCGGTCTCTCCGCCGTAGCGACCGCCGGCATACCCTTGCGCCGCCGCCGTCAGCTCTTCGCCCTTCTGGTGAGCGCTACTCTGCTGGTTGCCACCACACTCATGGTCTGGACCCTGTCCGCCGGCGGCTTCGGTCCCATGGATGTCGTCATCACCGGACTCTTCGCGTTAACCGTGCCCTTCAACGCCATCGCCTTCTGGAATGCCGTCATCGGGCTGTCGCTGGCGCGCACCAGCCCGGACTTGGCGCGGGCCGTGTGCCCGCCGCTGGCGGACGCCACCGACCGCAGCCCCATCACAACCAGCACCGCCATTGTGAGCTGCATCCGCAACGAGGACGCGGCCACCGTCGGCCGCAACCTGGACGTCATGATCGAAGGGCTGGTGGCCTCCGGCGTGGCGGATCGCTTCCATGTCTATGTGCTGAGCGATTCCCACTGGCCCGAGGTCATCGCCGCCGAGGAAGCCCGGGTCCGGGAGCTCGCCGAGCGCTGGCACGACCGCATGGGCGTCACCTACCGGCGCCGTGCGGAGAACCCGGGCTTCAAGGCCGGCAACATCCGGGATTTCTGCGAGCGCTGGGGCCATCGGCACGACTTCATGCTCGTGCTGGACGCCGACAGCCTGATGGAGGCGGACGTCATCCTGCGCATGGTCCGCACCCTGCAGCAGGCCCCACAGCTGGGCATCCTGCAGTCGCTGATGGCGGGGCTGCCCACCACCAGCGCCTTCGCGCGGCCGCTGCAGTTCGGCATGCGCATGCTGATGAACGGCTTCACCGCCGGCAATGCCTGGTGGCAGCAGGACGTCGGGCCCTACTGGGGCCACAATGCGCTGATTCGCCTGCAGCCCTTCATCGAGCATTGCCACCTGGCGCCGCTGCCGGGCCGTGGACCCCTGGCCGGCTGGGTGCTGAGTCATGATCAGGTGGAGGCGGCGCTGATGCGCCGCGCCGGGTACGAGGTGCGGGTGATGCTGCTGGAGAGCGGCAGCTGGGAGGAGACGCCTACGACGCTGACGGAATACCTGCGGCGGGACCTGCGCTGGTGCCACGGCAATATGCAGTACTTCAAGCTGCTGAGCTGGCCCGATCTGCACCCGGTGAGCCGGGTGAACCTGGCGCTGGCCACCGGCGGCTTCATCGGCTCCACCGCCTGGGTGCTGCTGATGCTGCTGTTCGCGCTGCCGCTGGCCTTCGACACCGGGCCGAGCTTCCACCCCGGGCCGGGGCTTGCGGTCTTTGCGCTGAGCATGGGCATGGCCTTCGCGCCCAAGCTCGGGGCGCTGTTGGAGGTGGCGCTGGACGGCGACCGGCGGCTGCGCTTCGGCGGCGGGCCGCGGCTGCTGGCGGGCGCTGCGGGCGATATGGCCTTCTCGGTGATCATGGCGCCCATCCTAGCCGTGGGGCATGCGGTGTTCATCGCCGGGCTCGTGCTCGGCCGGGCGGCGGTGTGGGGGGCGCAGCGGCGTGCCGTGCACTGGGTCAACCCCCTGGCGGCGCTGCGCCGGCTGTGGCCGCAGACCCTCTTCGGCGGCGTTGGGGTCGCCTGGTTTGCCTCGTTCAGCCCGCCGGGGGCGCTGTTCTTTTCACCCTTCTTTGGCATCGCCCTTGCCGCCGTGCCGGTGGCGGTGCTGACCTCGGTGCCGGCGCTCGGGCGCTTCGTGGCCTGGATCGGGCTCTGGCGGATTCCGGAGGAGACGCTGCCGGCCCCGGCGGTGGCAGCACTGCACCTGCCGGCGCTGGCATCGCAGCCGCCCCCGCGGCGGTTACGGCTCGGCGAGGCGGCCGCCGATCACGCCGACTGAGCATGGGTGGCTCCGCGTCGACGAAGCCGGGCCCCGGAGTACTGCGGCTGCCGCGGCCGCTGCGCGGCCTCTTTGGTGTAGTGCGCTCGCTGGGTATCTATTACCGCCCCGAGCGCCGCGGCGCTTTGGACCACATGCATGCGCGCTTCGCCGGGCGCGGTGATCTGGTGTTCGACATCGGCGCCCACGTGGGGGACCGGGTCGCGAGCTTCCGCCGCCTCGGCATGCGCGTGGTTGCGGTGGAGCCGCAGCCGCTGCTGGCGCACCTGCTGCGGCTGCTCTACGGCGGCGACCGCCGGGTGAGCATCGTACAGGCGGCGGCGGGCGCCGCCGCCGGCACGACCACCATGCATCTGAACCTGGACAATCCCACCGTCAGCACGGCGTCGGCGGACTTCATCCAGGCCGCCGCCGGCGCGCGAGCCTGGCAGGGCCAGCGCTGGGAGGAGCGGGTGCAGGTGCCGGTGACGACGCTGGACGCCCTGGTGGCCCGCTTCGGCGAGCCGCGCTTCGTGAAGATCGACGTCGAGGGCTATGAGGACCAGGTGCTGCGCGGGCTCAGCCTGGCGCCGCCGGCCCTGTCCTTCGAGTTCACCACCATCCAGCGGCCGGTGGCCCGGGCGGCGCTGCTGGAGTGCCGGCGGCTCGGGGCCGATCGCTTCAACGCGGCGCTCGGCGAGAGCCAGCGCCTGCTGCACGCCGCTTGGACGAGTGCCGACGGCATCCGCGCCTGGCTGGATGCGCTGCCCGCGCATGCCAATTCCGGCGACATCTATGCCTTGCGGGGCTGAGGCGACGGGTCGGGGAGATATGAGCGCTGCGACACGGGCGCGGGCCTTCTGGGTCACGGCACCGGGCCGGGGCGAGATCCGCCCGCAAGCCCTGGCGGCGCTGCCGGCGGGCTGGGTGCGGGTGCGCACGCGCTACTCCGGCATCAGCCGCGGCACCGAGGGCCTGGTGTTCCGCGGCGAGGTGCCGCCGAGCGAGTACCGGCGCATGCGTGCGCCATTCCAGGACGGCGACTTCCCGGCGCCGGTGAAGTACGGCTACATCAGCGTGGGCGAGGTCGTCGCCGGCCCGGCCGAGCTGCTCGGGCGCGTCGTCTACTGCCTGTATCCGCACCAGGACTGCTACCAGGTGCCGGCGGAGGCCGTCACACCGCTGCCCGATGGACTACCGCCGGGGCGGGCCGTGCTGGCGGCCAACCTGGAGACCGCCGTCAACGGGCTCTGGGACGGGCTGCCGCGGGTGGGGGACCGCGTCGCCGTCATCGGCGCCGGTACGCTGGGCTGCCTGGCGGCCTGGCTGGCGGCGCGCATCCCCGGCTGCCGGGTGGAGCTCATCGACACCAGTCCCCGGCGGGCGGACATCGCCGCCGCCATGGGCGCCGACTTCCGCAGCCCGGAGACGGCGGCGCCGGAGGCGGATCTGGTGATCCATGCCAGCGGCAATCCGGCTGGGCTCGTCACGGCGCTGGGGCTCGCCGGCTTCGAGGCGACGGTGCTGGAGCTGAGCTGGTTCGGCGCCAAGCCGGTCACCCTGCCGTTGGGGGAGGCCTTCCACCAGCGCCGGCTGCGGCTGGTGTCCTCGCAGGTGGGCAGTGTCGCCGCCGCGCAGCGCCCGCGCTGGGACCATCGCCGCCGGCTGGCATTGGCATTGTCGCTGCTGGCGGAGCCGCAGGCGGCTGCGCTGGATGCGCTCATCACCGACGAAGCGCCCTTCGAGGCGCTGGCGGCGGTGCAGGCGAGGCTCGCGTCTGCGCCCGGTGACACGCTGACCCAGCGGATTCGGTACCGGTAAGCGGGGCTGCGCCGGGTGTTGGGTCCTCCGGGCAGCGGGCTGATGTTGGTGCCGATGCCGATATCCTGAGTCCGATTGCGATTGCGATTCCGATCCCGATCCCGACCTCGATCCCTATGCTGATGGCGGTGGGTGGCTTTGCGGCTCGGTGGTGGTCGCAATGGGTGGGGGTTTGCCGGTAGTCTGACGCCTTTCGATTGGGAGCTTGGCATGTACAGCCTCACCGTCCGCGACCACATCATGATCGCCCACAGCTTCAAGGGCGAGATCTTCGGGCCCGCCCAACGCTTGCACGGGGCGACCTATGTCGTGGACTGCGAGCTCAAGCGCCCGGCGCTGGACGCGGACGGACTGGTGGTGGACATCGGCAGGGCCTCGGCGGTGCTCGGCGAGGTGCTCGCGGCGCTCAACTACCGCAACCTCGACGACGAGCCGGACTTCGCCGGGCAGAACACCACCACCGAGCGCCTCGCCGGGGTCATTTTCGAGCGCATGGCCGCGCGCATCAAAGCCGGCGATCTCGGGCCCGGCGGTGCCGGGCTCACCGCCATGCGCATCACCCTGGCCGAATCCCACGTGGCTTGGGCGGCCTACGAGGGCGAGCTGGGCGGCTGACAGCCCGGTTCTCGTCCTGCACCCGATGACCCGACCCGATCCCGTTCCGCCCCAGTCCAAGCGCGCGTGCGGTGCGTCGAGCCTGCACCTGCTGCTCCCCGGCACTCCGGAGGCCCTGACCGGCGGGACGCGCTACGACGTGCGCATCGCCGAGGGGCTGCGCGGGCTGGGCTGGGCCGTGGACGTGCAGCCCTTGGACGCGGGCTTTCCGATGCCTTCGGCACAGGCGCTGGCCGCGGCGGACGCGGTGCTCGCCGCGCTCCCCGACGGGGCCCTGACGGTGGTGGACGGGCTCGCCTTCGGGGCCATGCCGGACGTCGCCGCCCGCCATGCGCAACGCCTGCGGCTGGTGGCGCTGGTGCATCACCCGCTGGCGCTGGAGACGGGCTTGGATGCGGCGGCAGCGGCACGCCTGCAAGCGGCGGAGACCGCGGCGCTGGGCCATGCCGGGCGCGTGGTGGTCACCAGCGCCCACACCTCGCGGCTGTTGGCGGACTACGGCGTGCCGGCGAGCCGGGTGCGCGTGGTGGAGCCCGGCACGGACTCGGCACCGTCGGCCCGCGGCAGTGCCACGGCTGGCGATGGGGCTGCGCCGGGCGGACCGATCCGGCTGCTTTGCGTGGGGAGTGTGACACCGCGCAAGGGGCATGACCTGCTGGTGGCCGCGCTCGGCGGGCTCGTGCACCTGGATTGGCGGCTCGACTGCGTCGGCAGCCTGAGCCGCGATCCGCCCACGGCGGCGGCGCTGCGCGAGCGCATCCACGCCCTCGGGCTCGGTCAGCGGGTGCGCCTCTTGGGGGAGGTGGATGCCGCGGACCTCGCCGGCTGCTATGCGCGCGCGGACCTCTTCGTGCTGGCGAGCCGGTTCGAGGGCTACGGCATGGCCTTCGCCGAGGCCCTGGCCCACGGGCTACCGGTGCTGGGCACCACCGGCGGCGCCGTCGTCGATACCGTGCCCGCCGACGCCGGGCTGCTGGTGCAACCGGGCTCCGTGGACGCCCTGCGCCGGGCGCTGGCGCGGCTGCTCACCGAGCCCGAGCTGCGCAGGCGACTCGCCGGCGGTGCCGCCCGCGCCCGTGCCCGGCTGCCGGATTGGCCGACGGCGGCGGCGCGCTTCGCGGAGGCCGTTGCCGATGTCTGACTTCAGCGACGCCTGGCTGGCACTGCGGGTGCCCGCGGATACCGCAGCACGGGCGGACGAGCTGGTGCAGGGGCTCGCGGGCCTGGCGCCGGCGACGGACGGTCTGCTGCAGGTCCTGGACCTCGGCTGCGGCACCGGGGCCAATCTGCGCCACCTGGCACCGCTGTTGGCGGCGGTGGGGCATCGCCGCCAGCAGTGGACCTGTGTGGACCATGCCCCGGCGCTGCTGGCGCGCCTGCCCGCGGTCACCGGCGAATGGGCGGGCGCCGCGGGCCTCGCCTGCCGCGAGACGGATGACGGCTTGCAGCTCGCCGCCGGCGGCTGGGAGGCTGCCGTGGCGACCCGGCGGCTGGACCTCGCGGGCGATTTCCGGGTGCTGCCGGTGCCGGCGGACGGCCTGGTGACGGCGTCGGCGCTGCTGGATCTGGTGTCGGCGTCCTGGCTGGATGCTGCCCTGCTGGCGCGCTGCCGCGCGGGCGGCTGTGCGCTGCTCTTCACCCTGAGCTATGACGGGCGCTGTACCGTATCGCCGGCACATGGCGAGGATGCCCGGGTTGTCGACCTCGTGAACCGCCATCAGCGCACGGACAAGGGCTTCGGCCCGGCGCTGGGGCCGGCAGCCGCAGAGCGCGCTGCCGCGCGCTGCCGGGCGCTCGGCTGGCGGGTGGAGATGGCCCCGAGCGACTGGGTGCTCGGCACCGAGGCGCCCGATCTTCAGCATGCGCTGCTCGCGGGCTGGCGGGATGCGGCCTCGGCGATGGCGAGCTCAGGCGCCGGGTTGCCCGCGTCGCGGCTGGACGCTTGGCTCACGGCGCGCTGCGGCTGGGTGGCGGCGGGCCGCTCATGGCTGCGGGTGGGCCATCAAGACCTGCTGGCGTTGCCCTGACCGAAACGGATGCCCCCACCGGTATGAGCGACTACCAACCCATTGCCTGCGCGCGGCACGAAGCCCTGGAGCTCGCCATCCTGCGCGGCCGTTGGCTGCGCCTCGGAGTGCAGACTGGTCCCGGCGGGGCCGAGCGCCCCACCGAGCTGCTGGCGCTGCCGCTGGACATCGCCATCGCCGACGGCGCCGAGTGGCTCCTCGTGCGGGATGCGAACGGCAATGAGCGCCGGCTGCGGCTGGACCGCATCCGCAGCGAGACCCCTGTCGAGCGCCCGCACGGGGCCGCCGCACCGCCATGAGTCCGGACGGCGCCGCGTCCAGCCATCAGCCGGGGCACGCCGGCGCAAGCGGGCCGCCGGCTGCGCTGGCGGTGACGGTCACCATCGAGATCCCGCGGGGCAGCTTCCGCAAGGTCGGCTCTACCGGGCGGCTCGATTTCCTCTCCCCGCTGCCCTGTCCATTCAACTACGGCAGCATCCGCGAGCGTCTGGGCCTGGAGGGCGACCTGCTGGATGCGGTGGTGCTGGGCCCGCGGCTGCCGGCGGGGTCCCGCGTTGACGCCTTCGCCTGCGGCGCCGTGCGCCTCCAGGACCGGGGACTCTACGACGACAAGCTGATCTGCACCACTGCGCCCCTGGACGGCGCCGGGCTGGCCCGGGCGCGGCGCCGCACGCTCGCCTTCTTCAAGGTTTACGGCTGGGCCAAGAGACTGCTCAACGCCTGGCGGGGCTGGCCCGGGCGCACCGGGCTCAGCGGCTGGGTCAGCGCCGAGCGCGCGTGGCGCTGCTCGCGGCCGCGCGCTTGCCTGGATTGGGACGGGCCGCCGGTGCCTTTCTGAGCGGCTGCCGTCCGGCTCAGAGGAAGTTGCCGCCCACGGCGCGGTGGCCGAAGACGATCTCGCCGCGGCGGCCGTCGGCGAAGTCCATCTTGCCGATGCCGTTGCGGCCATCCACATCCAGGATGATGTTGGCGAGGCCGGTGCTGCCGTCGTCGCAGCGCACGGCGAATTCCGCACGGGTGTCGCCGCCGAAGGCGTTAAAGCGCCCGCGGCAGATGTTGGCGCCGTTGCTCACCGTGAACGCCGACACGAAAGGGTTGGAGACATAGGTGCCGCGGTAGAGGTCGTCGTCCAGGACAATGACGAAGGGGCCGCCGTTGACCTCGCTCGGGGACGGTTCGTCGTAGCGCATGTCGCGATGATGCTGAAGCACCGAGGTCATGCAAGTGTGTTGGTCCTGCATATCGATGCCACGGCAGAGGATGCGCGCGTAGTCGATGGGCTCGACCTTGGTGAAGAGCAGATCGTAGTCCACCTGCCCCCTGTTGCCGCCGCAGCCGGCGGCGAGGGCGAGGCCAGCCGCCAGCAGCGCGGGACGGCCGAGACGTGCTGCTTTGGTGACGCGCATGGCTCCCCTGACTGAATCTAGGCCGCGGATTGGGCGCCGGGTCTTGGGGCCCGGGTCTTGAGCCTGGGGCTTGACCCTGGGCCTTGGCGCCGCCGGCTCCGTCCCGGCACCGCCGCAGATCCACTATACCGCAGTCATCGGGGAATGCTTGTGATCGGCTCGGGGAAACCGTGGTCGGCAGCGAGGTGCCGGCGCTGTGCGCGGGGTCTGCGGTGATCCAGCGTACCGTTGCAGACGCGGCTCCCGCCGGTGGTCGGAGCCGGAGGCATATTGTCGGCGTATGCTCAGGCCGGGCGCTCGAAGAGATAGTGCCCGACATACCACTCGGAGCCGTCCCGATAGCCGAAGAACTCGGCGCAGCCCATAAAGAAGAGTCGCCGGCGCATCCACCACAGGGCGGCTTGGTCGTCGCCGTAGGTCTGCGCCAGGATGGGCCAGACCCGCTCCCGTGCCGCGTCCTGCTCGGCGAGCCAGGCGTTCAGGGTGCGCGCGTAGTGCTTGCCGTTCCAGCGCCAGCGGTCGATGAGCTTCAGGTCCTGCTGGAAGTACAGCGGCAGGTCGTCGCTCGGCATGATGCCGCCGGCGAAGAAATAATGGCTCATCCAATCCTCGGTCCCGGTGTCCTCGTATGGAAAGGGATGCTCGCGGTGACAGAACACATGCATGAAAAAGCGCCCGCCGGGCTGGAGCCAGCCGTTGACCCGGTCGAACAGCACCCGCCAGTTGCGCATGTGCTCGAACATCTCGATGGAGACGACGCGGTGGAAGCGCCCGTCGGTCTCGAAGTGGTTCATGTCGGCGGTGATGACGGTCAGGTTCTCAAGGCCGCGCCGGACCGCCTCCGCCTCGATGAAGGCACGCTGTGAGGCCGAGTTGGACACCGCCGTGAAGCGGCTGCCGGGGAAGCGCTCGGCGGCCCAGAGGCTGAACGAGCCCCAGCCGCAGCCGAGCTCCAGCACGTCCTGGTCTTCCGCGATCCCGGCGCGCTCCGCGGTGACGGCGAGCGATGCCTCCTCGGCTGCGGCGAGGTCGTCGACCCCGTCCGGCCAGTAACAGCAGCTGTACTTGCGCCGCGGGCCCAGCACGACGTCGAAGAATTCCGACGGCACCTCGTAGTGCTGCTCGTTGGCGCGCTCCGGCACTGCGGCGACGGGGGAGGCGTCCATCAGGGCCAGAAAATCGCGCTTATGCGCCCAGGCGGCCTCGGGCTCGGCGCCCGGCAGCTCGTCGATCATCTTTTTCAGCCGCTGGCGGATGCCGGCGCGCACCACCGGGTCCGGCACCCGGCCGCGCTCCACCCAGTCGAGGATTCTGGCTTCGGAAATGGGCATGTCTGCTCCGTTGTCGTCGATCTTCTTGCAGCTGTTCAGGTGTTGTCCAAGGCGGGGTGTTGCAAGCGGCCAGGTGCGGCTGGCGTGGGAGGCTACGAAACCGCCGATGCGCCGCTGCGGATCGCCTTCCCGGCCAAGCTCGCGTGGCGCTGGCTGCCCGGCTTGTTTCCGGACGCGCGCTGATTAGTATACCGTCCCCGGTTTTTCTGAGCTTCGGTAGGGGAGGGCGGCCGTCTCAGCCGCGCAGGACACGCCCCGTGCGTGCGTCGCGGATGCTGGAGGGGCGTGGGTGGCTGCCGCAGCGGCCGGCGACGAGGAGGTCCGGCGCGCCGCGGAGCTGGCGGCGAACGTCGAGCGGTGTGCGGGCGGGCTTGAGGTCGCTCAGGTTGGCGCTGGTGGACACCAGTGCGCCGCTGCCGATGTGGGTGCCGTAGCGCGCACAGGTGCGGCAGAGGGCGGTGGCGAGGGGGTGATCGGTGACGCGCACGGCGAGGGTGTCGTGGGCGCCGGTGAGCCACTGCGGGGTCTCGGG
>NZ_NRRV01000086.1 GCF_016583825.1 Thiohalocapsa halophila
TGCAGGGGGCCTGCTGGCGGGGGCGGTTCGCTCGACTCGGGCCTGCCCGCGGGAGCAGCGACCAGGCGGTGTGACGCGAGGATAGCATGCTGCCCCATGTCGTTAGCGCGGGAGCGGTGCGTTCGCTCCAGGAGCCTGACGGCGGGCTCTTGGTGCCTGATTTCACATGAAGCTGCGACCGGCGAGGATGGGTTTCGCTTCGCTCTGCCCATCCTACGAGCTCTACGAGCAGCGGTCGAAGCGCAGGAAGTGCATGCTGAATTGTCCCCGCCCCTGCGTGAGGCTGCGCAGCTCCGTCGCGTAACCGAGCAGCCGCGCCAGCGCGACCTCGCAGGCGACGACGCTGTCGCCGTCGCTGGTGTCGGTGGCCTGGATGGCGGCCTGGCGCTGCTGGAGGTCGCCCAGGACGGCGCCGAGGTTCTCGTCCGGCACCACCACCTCAACGCGCATCACGGGCTCCAGGGCGCAGGGGCCCGCTTGGACCAGCGCCTTGCCCAGGGCGCGGGCGGCGGCGGCGGCCAGCGCGTCCGGCGGGCTCTGCTGGCCGAACAGCTCCACCTGCGTCAGCCGCACGTCGAGATCCTCCACCGGCGCCCCGTGCTCGGGGCCGGCGGCGAGGGCCTGAGCGAGGCCCTGGCGCAGGGCTTCGCGCTGCTCCGGCGCCAGCTCGGCACCCGCGGGGAGCACCTCGGGGCACAAGGTCAGGCTGTTGCCGGCGCCGCGGACGGCGGGACGCACCTGCACCGTTGCACCGGCGGTCAGCTCCGGATGCTTACCGTCGGGGCTCGGCGAGCGAGTGTAAAGAAAACTGACAGTGGCCTCGGCGGTGATGCTCTCGCGCACGGCCACCGCGGGCCTGCCGCTGCGTACGGCGACGCCGAACTCCCGCGCCAGGCGCTCCAGCACGATCTGCAAGTGCAGCTCGCCCATGCCCCGGAGCAGGCGCTGGCCCGTGTCCGGGTCTTCGGCGACGGCCAGGGTCGGGTCCTCTTGGGTGACCTTGTCCAGGGCCTCCAGCAGGCGCTCTTCGTCGGTGCCGGCGCCGGGCTCGATGGCGAGGCTCAGCACCGGCTGGCGGGCGTCGATGCGCTCCAGCAGCAGCAGGTGCTCAGGGTCGCAGACGGTGTCGCCGGTGCCGGCGTGCCGCAGCCCGGCCAGCAGCACGATCTGCCCCGGCTCGGCCACATCCAGGCGCTGCTTGCGCCCGGCGTCGGTATCGAAGATGCGGGCGACATGCTCGGTGACCGTGCGGCCGTCCAGCCCGACGAAGCTGACATGGTCCCCCGGCTCCAGGCGGTTGCGGTAGACACGCACGAAGCAGTGGCGGCGGCCGTCCCAGAGCTGCACCTTGAACACCAGGGCGGCCAGCGGCCCGTCCGGGCCCAGCACGACTTCTTCCGTGCCACCCTCCGGCAGCCTGGCCAGCGCCGGCGGGCGGTCCAGCGGCGCCGGCAGCAGGTCCACGGCGGCGTCCAGCAGCGGCTGCACGCCGATGTTGCGCAGGGCGCTGCCGCCGAGGCAGGGAAAAATGCTGCCGGCCAGGGTGCCCTTGCGAAGCGCATGGATGACGTCGGCGGGGTCCGGCTCCTCGCCGGCGAGGACCTGATCGGCCAGGGTCTCGTCGGCGTCGGCGGCAGCGAGCAGCAGGGTCTCGTGCAGACCGGCGTAGCGCGCCCAGAGATCCTCCGGGCAGGGCTCGCTGGTGACCACCTCGCCCTGCTCACCGCCAAAGCGGATCAGGGTGCGGTGCAGCAGATGCACCACTGTGTGCTCCTCGTGGCCCTGCTCGTCGAGCACGGGCGCCGTCAGCGCCACCGGCTTGACCTCCAGCTTGGACTCGATGGCCTGGAGGCAGCGCGTGAAATCCGCGCCGGGGCGGTCCATCTTATTGACGAAAAACAGCACCGGCAGGCCGAAGCGGCAGCGCTGGCGCCAGACGGTCTCGGTCTGCGGCTCCACGCCGCGCACGCCGTCGAGCACGATGATTACCCCATCGAGCACGCGCATGGAGCGCTCCACCTCGATGGTAAAATCCACATGGCCGGGGGTGTCGACCACTTGCAGCGCGTGGTCGCGCCAGGGCGCTTTGGTGACCGCGGCGGTGATGGTGATGCCGTGCTGCTGCTCCTCGGCCATCCAGTCCATGTGGGCGGCGCCGTCGTGCACCTCGCCAATCTTGTGCGAGGCGCCGGTGTAGAAGAGCATGCGCTCGGTGAGTGTGGTCTTGCCGGCGTCCACGTGCGCGGCCACGCCGATATTGCGCACGTATGACAATTTTCTGGCGCTGCCGCCGGTCTTGGACCCAGCGGCCTGTGCGGGCTTGGGCCCCTGTTTTGGCTTCGCGTGGCGGCTCATAGCGTCTTAGTGACTATCAAACGGAGAACACCAAATGCCTGATCAGACCGGCTTGCTGCAACGAGGACCCCTGCGCCGCGCTGGCACGGGCTTGCTGGCGGCACTGCTGTCCTGCACGGCGGCGCTGTCGGCGGCGGCCAGCGCAGAGATCTATCGGGTCAGCCAAGAGGACAGTGTCATCGGCACACCCTTCTATGTAAAGACCGACGCCGAGCACACCCTGCTGGATGTGGGCCGCCATTACGGCTCCGGCTACGACGAGATGAAGCAGGCCAACCCGAGCGTGGACATGTGGGTGCCGGGGGACAACCAAGACGTGCTGGTGCCGGACTTCCACGTGCTGCCGGACGCCCCGCGGCAAGGTCTCGTGATGAACCTCGCCGAGAAGCGGCTCTACTACTATCACTCCGCCACCGAGGTGGAGGTGTTCTCCGTCGGCATCGGCCGCGAGGGCTGGGAGACGCCGGTGGGGACCTATTCCGTCATCGAGAAGATCAAAGACCCCACCTGGACCCCGCCGGCGTCCATTCGCGCCGAGTACGAAAAGCGCGGTGAGACCCTGCCGGCGGTGGTGCCCGCCGGCCCGGAAAACCCGCTCGGCGCCTATGCCATGCGCCTCAGCAATCCGAGCTATCTGATCCACGGCACCAACAAGCCCTGGGGGGTGGGCATGCCGGTGAGCTCGGGCTGCACCCGGATGTACCCGGAAGACATCGAGGCCCTGTTCGCCAAGGTGGATAAGGGCACGCCGGTGCGTATCGTCGATCAGCCCTACAAGATCGGCTGGCGCGGCGACCAGCTCTTCCTGGAGGTCAATCTGACCGAGGAGCAATCCCCGGCGTCGCCAAAGCAAGTGGTTCCCGGGAAATACGCGCAGGCGGACGATGTGGCCCTGGACTGGGACGAGGTGCGCCGCGCGCTTCAGGAGAATTCCGGGCTGCCGCGCCTGGTAGGCGTGCGCCAGGGCGCCAAGAGCTGGCACAAGCTCGAGTCCGTGTTCTGAGCCGGGCCCCGTGGGAGCGGCATCCTTGCCGCGACGTGGGCGGCGAGGCTGCTAGGGAGTTCGTCGCGGCTATAAGCCGCTCCCACAGCGCGGGGGCCTGTGGGAGCGGCATCCTTGCCGCGACGTGGGCGGCGACGCTGCTGCCGGGGCCCGTCGCGGCTATAAGCCGCTCCCACAGCGCAGGGGCCTGTGGGAGCGGCATCCTTGCCGCGACGCGGACGGCGAGGCTGCTGCCGGGATCGTCGCGGCTATAAGCCGCTCCCACAGCGCGAACTCCCCGTGGGGCGGCATCCTTGCCGCAATGCGGGCGGCGAGGCTGCTGCCGGGATCGTCGCGGCTATAAGCCGCTCCCACAGCGCGGGGGCCTGTGGGAGCGGCATCCTTGCCGCGACGTGGGTGGCGAGGCTGCTAGGGAGTTCGTCGCGGCTACAAGCCGCTCCCACAGCGCTGGTGCCTTGTGGGAGCGGCATCCTTGCCGCGACGCGGGTGGCTAGGCTGCTGCCGGGCCCGTCGCGGCTGTAAGCCGCTCCCACAGCGCGGGTGCCCTGTGGGAGCGGCATCCTTGCCGCGACGTGGGCGGCTAGGCAGCTGCCAGAATCGTCGCGGCTATAAGCCGCTCCCACAGCGCGGGGGCCTGTGGGAGCGGCATCCTTGCCGCGATGCGGGCGGCGAGGCTGCTGCCGGGCCCGTCGCGGCTATAAGCCGCTCCCACAGCGCGGGCAATGCAGGCAGCGCCGGCGGCAAGCAAGAATAATCGGGGAATCTCCCGACGCGTTAATCGTGGCAGCCTGATGGTGCCGATTGGGATCAGCGGTGCTGGACCTTGACTACTCGCGACGGCGGGCCGGTCCAGAGCGGGGAGTGTTGAGCGGGAGGTGAGGCGGGAATGGTGCGGGCTTGTCGCCCGGTAGATCGGCCGTCCATACTCGGTATGGACGACCGAGACGAAGCCAAGCAGCGTCTGCTTACTTGGCCATGACGCGCTGATACATGCGGTTGATGCGCTCTTCGTTGGCCTCGCAGCAGGCCTGGGCGGCGTTGGCGGCATCCATGGCGGCCTGGGCCATGTCGCGAGCCTCCTGGTCGGTGGCGCAGCCGCCGAGCAGTGAGGCGCTCAGCAGGGCAGCGGCGGACAAGGAAGCGAGCTTGATGTTCTTGGTCATAGCGGTCTCTCCGTTTGAGTTTGCCGATCGGCAAGGAATATATAACACAGGACAAGGGCCGGTCCGAACCCTCGGGCGTGAATGTTAGCAGAATAGAACAGCGTCGTGCCGCAACAACGTCGCGCCGGAGGCCCGAAAACACGGGACCTTGCGGTGACTGCACCCGCCCGCGTGGGCCTTTGGCTGACTGTGTATGCATCCATGCCACAGGCAGTGTCGCTATCGCGCAACACTTGGGTCATGTCGATAGCGGGTGCTGTCGATAATATTCGTACATCGCAATGCTCGCAGCCACGCTCACATTCAGACTTTGTACCGGCCCATACTGGGCAATACTGAGCGCCGGCAGCGCCAACGCTGCGGCGCTAAGGCCGAATTCCTCGTGACCGAGCACCAGGGCGCAGCGCCGCGGCAGCCGCGCGGTCTGCAGCGTCTCGCCGCCGTCGGCCAGCATCCGAAAAGCACAATAATCATCGCTCCGCAGCAGCCGCAGGCTCTCCTCGAGCTGGCCGAAAAACCGCGCCGGCACTGCCCGCAGCGCCCCTTTCGCGGGGGCCGGGTCAAATGGACCGATGGCGATCAGGTGGATCTCCCGCGCCCCGAAGGCCTGCGCGCTGCGAAAGATCTTTGCCACATTGAAGCCCGGCTTGAGATGATCCAGAACCAGGATCAGATCCGACGGGCCTGGCTGCGCCAGCAGGTTGCGGCGGCGCTCGCGCTCGAAGCGCGCGTGCGCGTCCATCCGGCTGCGTTTTTTGCTCATCGCATGCTCCCCTGACCTCTCGTGTCCCATGCCCGACTCACCCATTCAGCACCGATGAGCGCTACCATGACAGCCCCACCAAGTGGCTCGGCCGGACCGCATCGCGCCAGCCGCCACCCTAAGCCGCGCCGTCGGCTGCGGGCGCTGCTGCTCGCGGTCGGCTGGACGGCAACCTGCGCCCTGGCGCAAGCGCCGCAGCCGGATGGCGCAGACACGACGGCCACCGGCCCCATACCCGCGGCGGGCGACCCGGCCCAGCTTCCGCAGCGCCCCGCCGATCCGCTTACCGCCGCCCTACCTGCGGGTAGCATTATCGCCTTCGTGCCGGCGGCGAGCGGCTACGCGGGCACGGGTGCGGATCTCCGCGACTGGCTCGCCGAGCGCGGCTGGGCCATCTGCGACGGCACCCGGGGCACACCGGACCTGCGCGGGCAGATGCTGCTCGGCACGACGGACCCCGTCACCGTCGGCCAGCGCCTCGGCAGCCGCGACCACGACCACCGCGTGCGCGGCGAGAGCGACGCGCCGGTGATGCGAAACCGCCATACGCCCACGGGCCGGGGACCGCTCAAGCACCTACCGGACGACCGCCATCGCCATGGCCTAAACGTCAGCACCGACCGCAGCGAGCACCTGCCGCCCAGCACTCGGGTCCTGTTCATCATGAAGCTGCTCTGAGCACAATCGCCACATGGTCGAGCGCTACTATCGCAGAACCCTGCCGCAGCCGGGCCCGAATCCTTTCCGCTGCGAGGGCTTCGTGCACGACGGCACCATCCACAACGACTCCGGCCAGCCTGTGGCCATCGAAAGCCTGCCGCCCTTCCTGCGCGCCCTGCTGGTCACCGACGGCACCGTCACCAAGATCATCGAGGCCTATTTCTGGGAGCCCGTGGTGGTGGAGACCCTGCGCCAGGAATTCGTCACCGCCGCCGACGAGATCCCCTGGGTGGACGTCGCCGGCGGCGAGCGCATCATGGTGCGCCGCGCGCGCCTGCGCGGCGCCCACACCGGCAAGGACTTCGCCAACGCCTTCTCGGTCATCCGCACCGAGCTCATTCCCGGTCACTTCCGCCGCCGGCTCATCGACCGTGAGATCGGCATCGGCGCCCTGATTCGCGACAGCGGCCTGGAGAGCTATCGTGAGGTGATGGAAGTCGGCCTGGAGCCGGACACGGACACCGACAGTGCGGTGTTTCGCACCTATCGCATCATCATCGCCGGCGAGCCGGTGATCCTGATCACCGAGACCTTTCCGCTGTCGCTGTATCGCTGAGGCCGCAGCCCGGGAGCAGGCATGCAGGAACCGCAGCCGCAGCCCGCCGACCAGCCGGCGGCGGGCGCCATCGACACCCTGCGGCGCTTCGAGACGCCGGAGGGCGTGGAGATCGCGCTGCGCCTGGCGGGCCCGGTGCCCCGGGCGCTTGCCTTCGCCATCGACTTCGCTATTCGCGCCGGTCTCTATCTGCTGCTGCTGCCGCTGGCGGGCCTCGCCGGCGTCGGCGTCGGGCTGCTGCTGTTGGCGCTCTTCCTGCTGGAGTGGCTCTACCCGGTGCTCTTCGAGCTGCGCAGCGGCGCCACGCCGGGCAAGCGCGCCATGGGCCTCCTGGTGGTGCACGCCGACGGCACGCCGGTGGGACCGTCGGCCTCCCTGCTGCGCAACCTGCTGCGGGCCGCGGACTTCCTGCCGGTGCTCTACGGCCTGGGCTTGGCGGCCATGCTGGCGGACCGAGACTTTCGCCGACTCGGCGACCTGGCCGCCGGCACCCTGGTGATCCACCGGGATGCGCCACCGCTGCCGGCGGCGCTGCCGGTACATCCACCCCTGCCGCCGCCGGCGCCGCTGGACCTGGCCACCCAGCAGGCGGTGCTCGCCTTCGCCGAGCGCAGCCGCACGCTGTCGCCGGCGCGCCAGGCCGAGCTCGCCGCGCTGGCCGGGCTGACGACCGCGCCCGGCGCCGACCCCGTGGCCGCCCTGCTCGGCATCGCCAACTGGATCAGCCGCGGCAACACAGCGGATGCGGCAGCCCCCTTGCCCGCGCATGCCGACGTCGAAGACCCGGCGCAAGCGCCATGAGACAGCACGCCTTCGAAGCGGCCCATGTCGACACCTGGCGGCGGCTGGAGGCCCTGCTGGCGGCGCTGGAAGACCGCCGCGCGCCGGGGCCGGGCGTGCCGGTGCAGCGGCTGCCGCGGCTGCTGCGGGCGGTGAGCGGCCACTACGCCATCGCCCGCGCCCGGGGCTACAGCCCCGGCTTGGTGGCACGGCTGCACGCACTGGTGCGCCGGGGCTACCGCCAGCTGCACCGCCCGCGCCCGCGCTGGCCGCAGCTGCTGCTGCACTTCGCCGTCGCCGGCTTCCCGCAGGCGCTGCGCCGCCACCACCGCCTGTTCTGGCTCGCCTGTGCGCTCTTCTTCGGGCCCATGCTGGCGATGGGTGCCGCCTGCTACGCCGACGCGACCCTGATCCACAGCCTGCTCGACAGCACCCAGGTGGCCGAGTACGAATCCATGTACGACCCCACCAACGACAAGCTCGGGCGCACGCCGTCCCGCCAGGCCGACGACGACGTGATGATGTTCGGCTTCTATGTCTGGAACAACGTTGGCATCGCGCTTAGGACCTTTGCCTGGGGCCTGCTGGCGGGTGCCGGCAGCGGCTTTGTGCTGATGATGAACGGCTTGGCCATCGGCGCCGTGGCCGGGCATCTGACCCAGCTCGGCTTCGCCGCGCCGTTCTGGTCCTTCGTCAGCGGCCACAGCAGCCTGGAGCTGACGGGCATCGCCGTCGCCGGCACGGCGGGCCTGCTGCTCGGCAGCGCGCTGCTCGCCCCGGGGCGCCGCAGCCGGCCCGCGGCGCTGCGTGCCCGCGCTGCGGAGGCCGTGCCGCTGGTGCTCGGCGCCATGGCGCTGTTGGTGCTGGCGGCGCTGGTGGAGGCCTTCTGGTCCGCGAGCGCCGGCGTGCCGCCGACGCTCAAGTATGGGGTCGGTGCCGGCGGCTGGGTGCTGGTGGCCGCCTATTTTGGCTTCGCCGGCCGCGGCGCGGCCGATTCGGCCCGAGCCGGCCCCGCCGGAGCCGTGCCGTGGACCTGAGCCGGATGACCATCAGCGCGCGCCCGCGCAGCCCCTGGGAGAGCATGGACCTGGGCTTCGCGCTGGCGCGGACCTGGCTCGGGCGCCTGTGGCTGTGCTGGTGGCTCGCCGCCGCCCCCGTGGCACTCTTGTCTCTGCCGGTGCTGCACCAGCGCCCGGACCTGTGGCTGCTGCTGCTGTGGTGGTGCAAGCCCGCCTTCGAGGCCGTGACACTGTTCTGGCTGAGCCGGGCGGTGTTCGGCGAGCAGCCCGGCCTCGGCGCGACGGCTCGCAGCCTACCCCAGGCGCTGCCGCCGCGGCTGTGGCCGCAGCTGCTGTGGCGGCGCATCGGCATGGGCCGCTCCTTCAGCATGCCTGTGACCCTGCTGGAGGCGCCCCGAGGCGCCGCACGCCGGCAGCGGTTGCAGGTGCTGGGCACCGGCGCCGCCGGCTGGCTGACCCTGGTCTGCGTACACCTGGAAGCCATTCTCTGGCTGTCCGGTGTGCTGCTGCTGGCCTTCCTGGTGCCGGCGGGGCTGCCGGCGCCGGACCTTCAGGCCGCGTTCACGGAGACGGGCTCCGCCCCCTACTGGGCCGCAAACCTGCTCGTGGTGCTGGCCATGTCGGTGGTCGCTCCCTTCTACGTCGCCGCCGGCTTCGCGCTCTACCTCGGCCGGCGCACCGAGCTGGAAGCCTGGGACCTGGAGCTGGCCTTTCGCCGCCGCCACGCTGCGCCGAGGGGCCCGCGGGCGCGGGCCATCGCCGCCGCCATGCTGCTGACCGCGCTGCTGCTGCCGGGCACGGGCGCGGCAGCGGCGATGACCCCGGCGGAGGCGAAGGCGCGCATCGAGGCGATACTGGCGCAGCCGGACTTCGGCGGCACCCGCGAGGAGCGCGTCTGGGTCTATGTCGGCGATGACAGCGCATCCTCGGCGGATGACGACGGCGCCACCGCGCTTCCCGCCTGGCTGATTCAGGGCCTGGCGACCCTGGCCAAGTGGGTCCTGGTCATCGCCACGGCCTGGGCGCTGATCGTGCTGACGCTGCACCTGCTGCGGGAATTCGGCGGTCCGCGGCGGAGAGGCCGGCGGCCCACCAGCACCGGGCCGCCGGGGCCGGTCGCGCAGACCTCCGCACCGGCCGAGCCGTTGCCAGCCAATGTACCGGCCGCCGTGCACGAGCTGCTCGCGGCCCGCGATGTACGGGGCGCCCTGGGGCTCCTGTACCGCGCGCAGGTGGCGCAGCTGCGCGCCAGGGGTCTGGAGCTGGCGGACAGCGCCACGGAGTCGGAATGCCTGCGCGCGGCCCGCGCCCGCACTGAGCCGCAGGCGCTGACCCGCCTAGAGCGCACAGTGAGGCTTTGGCAGGCGGTGGCCTATGGACACCAGCCAGTGGACACCGACAGCGTCGCTGCACTGACCCGCGCCAGTGACAGCGCCTCCGCGGACGACGGTCATGGCTGAGGGACCCGCCGCGAGCAGCGCCCGCTCGCCCCGGCGCCGGGGCAGCGGCGGCGGCGCCTGGGTGCTGGCCGCCATCGGCGCCGTGCTCGCCACCGGCGGCTGGCTGTGGCTCAGCGCCAACTTCGAGCGTCAGGTACGGGAGGTGCGCGTCGGCGCATCGCCGGAAGCGCGCGCCAATCCCTTCCTCGCCGCCGAGCGCTTTCTGACCGACAGCGGCATCGAGGCCCACAGCACCACTGCACCAGAGCTGCTGCGCGACCCGCCCCCGCCCGCCGACATGCTGGTGGTGGACGGACTGCCGCCGCTCAACGCCGCCCGCCGGGAGCGGCTGCGCGACTGGCTCGCCGCCGGCGGCCGGCTGCTGGTGGAGGCGGTGCACCTAGACACCGGTGACGACGCGCCGCGGCCGGAGCACTTCCTGGCGGGCTTCGGCGCGGAGCTGCGCCGCGATGCCCAAACAGGCGGCGACGACGAAGTGCTGGCGACCGTACGCCTGCCGGACTCCCCGCAGCCGCTGACGGTAGGCTTCGCACCGGGCTGGTATCTGGCGGACCGGCTCGGCGCCGCCGCGGGCGAGATCAGCGCCGACGGCCATCCGCGGCTGCTGGAGTATCGGGTGGGCGCGGGGACCCTGTATGTGGTGAGCGACACCCTGTGGCTCGGCAATGAGCGCATCGGCCGGCATGACCACGCCCTGCTGCTGGCGCTGCTCGCCGCGGACCGGGAGAGCGTCTGGCTGCTGCACGCGGTCTCGGTGCCGTCGCTGCCAATGCTGCTGTGGCGCGCTGCCCCGGCGGCGGTGGTGTCGGCATTGCTGCTGCTGATGCTGCTGCTTTGGCATCTGAGCCGACGCCTGGGCCCGCTGCTGCCGGCGCCGGATGCCGCCCGGCGTGATCTGCTGGAGCACCTGCAGGCCGCCGGCGATTTCGGCTGGCGCCAGGGCCGAGGCGGCCTGCTGGTGGCCCAGACCCGCCGCCGGCTGGAGCGCCAATGGCTGCGGCGTCACCCGGCGCTACGCGGCCTCGACACCACCGAGCGCGCCCGACGGATTGCCGCGCAGACGGGCTTGTCGCCTGATGAGGTGCAGGCGGCGCTCTACGGCCCGGTGGGAGACGCCGCCGGGCTCGTGCGCGTGACCGCCGTCCTGCAGCGCCTGGTGCAGACCTGTGCACCGGGCGCTGGAGCCGAGCGCCGACACAAAGGCCGCAGCGTCGCAGCCGATACCGATAAGAAGCGTGCGCCGGACACTGAGCCCGAGCGCCAACACCAACCCCTAGCGAGTCGCCGATGAGTACAGCCAATCCCCCCAGCGCCGAGCGCCTGGAGGCGGCGCGCGACGCCCTGGGCCGCATCGAGCAGGCAGTGAACCGCGCCGTGATCGGCCAGCGCCAGGTGGTGCGGGAGGTGGTGGTGGCCCTGGCCGCCGCCGGCCACGTGCTGCTGGAGGGCCTGCCCGGCATGGGCAAGACGCTCCTGGTGCGGGCGCTGGCGCAGGCCCTGGGCGGGCGCTTCGCGCGCGTGCAGTTCACGCCGGATCTGATGCCGGCGGACATCACCGGGCACGCCGTCTTCGACATGAAGAGCGAGGCCTTCCACATCCGCCGCGGGCCCATTTTCTGCAATGTGCTGCTCGGCGACGAGATCAATCGCGCCCCGGCGAAGACCCAGGCGGCGATGCTGGAGGCCATGCAGGAGCAGCAGGTCACCGTGGAGGGACAGTCGCTGGCGCTGGCGCCGCCCTTTGTGGTGCTCGCCACCCAGAATCCCATCGAGCAGGAGGGCACCTATCCGCTGCCACTGGCGCAGCTGGACCGCTTCCTGCTGAAGTCCTACATCGACTATCCGGGCGCCGACGACGAGCTAACGGTGGTGCGTACCGTCACCGCCGGCGCCGTCGGCGATGCGCTCGACGTCTCCGCGGTGGAGCGGGTGCTGGAGCCCGAGCAGGTGCTCGCGGTGCAGGCCACGGCGGCGGCCCTGACGCTGGATGATGCGGTGCTCGACTACGCGCTGCGACTGGTGCGGGCCACCCGTGACTGGCAGGGGCTGGACAGCGGCGCCGGCACCCGCGCCGCCGTCGCCCTAGTGCGCGCGGCCCGCGGACATGCCCTGCTGGCGGGGCAGAGCTTCGTGAGCCCGGACGATGTCAAGGCCATGGCACCGGCCGTGCTGCGCCACCGGGTGCGCCTGGGTGCCGAGCTGGAGATCGAGGGCTACCGGCCCGACGACGTGCTCACGGAGCTGCTGGCCGCCGTGGACGCCCCGCGTGCCTGAGCGAGCGGCCGCGGAGCCGCGCCTATGACCGGGCTGAGTCCGAACCGCGGGCTCCTGATTGCGGCCGCTGCCTGGACGTCCATCGCCCTCGCCGCCGCCTGGCTGCCGGTGCTCGTGCCGCTCTGGCAGGGTGCCGGCGCCTTGCTGGCGGCGCTCGCCGGGGCGGACCTCTGGCTGCTGCTGCGCACGCCATTGCCGCAGGTGACCCGGCAGGTCGCGGGCATCCTGCCCCAGGGCGTGTGGTGTGACGTCCAACTGGCGCTGGTCAATGCCGCTTCCCGGACGCTGCGGCTGGACCTGCACGACCTGCACCCCGCCGACGCCGAGCCCCAGGGCCTGCCGGCAAGCGCCGAGCTCGGACCCGGCGCCCGCGCGACGCTGAGCTATCGGCTCAAGGCGCCGAGCCGGGGCGTGCGGGCATTCGGCGGCTGTGATCTCAGGCTGCACTCGCCGCTCGGGCTCTGGGCCCGTCGCCGGGGCACGGCGCTGACGCGATCCGTTCGGGTCTATCCGAATTTCGCCGAGATCGAGCACTACACCCTGCTGGCGGCGAGCGACCACTTGGCGGGGCTCGGCGTGCGGCGCCAGCGCCGCCGGGGCCCGGGTGCGGAGTTCCATCAGCTGCGCGAATACCGCCGCGGCGACTCGCTGCGGCAGATCGATTGGAAGGCCACGTCACGGATGCGAAAGCCCATCGCCCGGGAATACCAGGATGAGCGCGACCAGCGGCTGGTCTTCCTGCTGGATTGCGGGCGACGCATGCGCCACCGCGACCGCGCCGGGCGCTCGCACCTGGACGAGGCCCTGAACGCCCTGCTGCTGCTCGCCTATGTGGCGGTGCGCCAGGGCGACGCGGTCGGTCTGCTCGCCTATGGCGGCGCCGAGCGCTGGCTGCCGCCGCGGCGGGCGCCGGACAGGGTGCAGCAGCTGCTCAGGGACATCTTCGACATCCAACCGTCGCTGGCGGTGGCGGACCACCTGGCCGCAGCGCAGACCCTGCTGCTGCGCCAGCCGCGGCGCGCGTTGGCGGTCTTTCTGACCAACAGCCGCGACGAAGACCAAACCGAGCTGCTGCGCGCCGTCCGCGTCCTGCGGCGCCGCCACCTGTGTCTGGTGGCGAACCTACGCGAGGCGGCGCTGGATCGGGTGCTGGCGGCCCCGGTGACCAGCGAGGCGGAAGCCCTGCGCTTTCATGCCGTGCAGGCGTATCTCGACGAGCGCGCCCGCCAGCACGAGCGCCTGCAGCATCTCGGCGGCCGGGTGCTGGACCTGCGCCCCGACCAATTGCCGGCGGCATTGGTGAACGCCTACGGCAGTATCAAGCGCTCGGCGCTGTTGTGAGCCGCCGCTCCTTGTGGGAGCGGCATCCTTGCCGCGATACGCGCCTCGGCAATGGCTGTCGCGGCCAGAGGCCGCTCCCACGGCGCGCGCCTGTTGCAGCGGCGCTGGCGACGGGATGCAGACAGGCTCAGCGACCGCGGATCTCCGACGGACTCGCGACAAGCACCGCACAATGCGCGCCGGCGCTGACTAGGCGCAGCCGGAGCCTTGCGGCGATCACCGACGCCAAGCGCTCGCCGGGGTCAGACGCCGCGAGGATCGTCGCCGGCACCCAGTCCACCAGCCGCGTCATGGGCAGCCCGACATGGCCACAGGGATTGATGCGCGCGAAGGGCGTCAGGTCCAGGTCCAGATTCAGCGCGATCCCGTGGTAGGAGCAGCCGTGGCGCACGCGCAGCCCGACGGAGGCGATCTTGGCCCCATCCACATAGACGCCGGGTGCATCGGGGCGCGCCTGTGCGGTGACGCCGAAGCCCGCCAGCAAATCGATGACCGCGCCCTCCAGCGCCGCCACCAGCTTACGCACACCGATCTTCAATCGGCGCAGGTCCACCAGCACATAGGCCACCAGCTGACCGGGGCCATGGTAGGTGACCTGCCCGCCGCGATCCGTCTGCACCACCGGGATGTCGCCTGGCTGCAGCAGGTGCTCGGGGCGGCCGGCCTGACCCTGGGTGAATACCGGAGGGTGCTCCACCAGCCACAGGGCGTCTTCGGTATCGGCGGTGCGGGCGTCGGTGAAGCGCCGCATGGCATGCCAGCAGTCGACATAGTCCACGCGGCCCAGACGGCAGAGCCGCAGGACCTGCGGCGGCGGTGTCATGGTCGGTGCGCCTGCGCTCAGAGCCCCATGGCCCGTCCTCAGAGGGCGTAGACCACCAGCCGGTGGGCGCTCAGCTCGCGGTAGATGGCGTCCAGCTGGGCCTTGCTCTCGGCACGGATGCGCGCGGTGACAGCGAGCCATTTGCCGCCGCTGCTCGCGCGGGTGGTCACGGCGTTCGGGTCGAGATCCGGCACATGGCGCTCCAGGATCTCCCACACGACCGCCTCGATCTCGGAGTCCGCGGCGCCCATCGCCTTGATGGGGAAGGTGCAGGGGAATTCCAGCAGGGTCTCTTCGTCGGCTTGATGGTCTTGGCTAGTCATGGACTACTCCCGCCGCGGGGGCGGGCTGCGTGGATTGCGGTCGAGCACGGCAACGGCAGCCAGCAGCCGCCTCGCGCTCACCCGGGCATCGGTTGGGCCGACGACAGGAGGCCCGACAGTCAGGCGGTTATCGGCAGCTCGGCGTCGGGCTTCGTGCCTCAGCCCGACCTACGTGGCTCACCCGTGTGTCGATCCGGCCGACGACAGGAGGCGCGATAGTCACGTGGCTATAGCCAGTTCGGTGTCGGGCTTCGTGCCTCAGCCCGACCTACGAGGCGCTTTCGCTCGGCCTTTCCCGCTGACCGACGGGTCTGCAATTCGATTAAGACGTTGGGGCGGCAGCAGTGTATATCGAGCGGACTGGCTACGTGCCACAGCAGCAGGCGCGCGGGCGCCCAACACCGCCGAATGGGTGCCGACAACAAGCATAGGCCGTCAGAAGCGGCGCAGCACGGCATCCCAACCCCGGCGCAGCATGTTGCCGCGCGCAACGTCGGCGAGGGCGACGGCGGGCTCGCGGCGAATCTCGGTGTCGTCCAGCCGCAGTACGATCTCGCCGACCACGTCGCCCCAGGCCACCGGCGCCGTGATCTCCGCCGCCGGCTCCAGCTCGGCGCTCAGCTGCGCATAGCCACCGCGCGGGATGGTGATGTAGAGATCCCGCATGGGGCCGACGGGAAGCTCGATCTCGTCCCCGCCCCAGACGCGCAGGCGCTCCACCGGCTCGCCGCCGGCGAAGGGGCGATGGGTCTCGAAGAAGCTGAAGCCGTAATTGAGCAGGGCCTGACTGTCTGCCACGCGCTGGCGGTCGCTGTCGGTGCCCATGACGACGGCAATGAGGCGACGATCATCGCGCTCGGCGGAGGAGATCAGGCAATAGCCGGCGGCCTGGGTGTGGCCGGTCTTGATGCCGTCGACGCTGGGGTCGAGCTTGAGCAGCTTGTTGCGATTGGACTGCTTGATGTCGTTGTAGGTGAAATCGGGCAGGGAGTACCAGGCGTAATACTCAGGAAATTCGCGGATGATGGCGGCGGCCACCTTGGCGATGTCCCGCGGCGTGGTGTAGTGCTCCGGGTCCGGCAGCCCGGCGGCATTGACGAAGTTGGAGTTGGTCATGCCGAGGCGCGCCGCCTCCCGATTCATCATCTCGGCAAAGGTCTCTTCGGTGCCGGCGATGTGCTCCGCCAGGGCGACGCTGGCGTCGTTGCCGGACTGCACGATCATGCCCTTGAGCAGGTCCTCGATGCTGACCCGCTTGCCGACTTCGATGAACATCTTGGAGCCGCCGGTGCGCCAGGCCTTCTCGCTGATGGAGGCCTCTTCGTCGAGGGTCAGATTGCCGTCGGCGAGCTCGCGGAAGACCACATAGGCGGTCATGATCTTGGTGAGGCTCGCGGGCTCCAGGCGCTCACCGGCGTTGTGCTCGGCGAGAATGGTGCCGCTGTCGAAGTCCAGCAGCAGATGGCCGCGGGCGCCGAGCTGGGGCGGCTGCGGGATCTCCATCGCCTGCACGCCGCGGGGCGCCATGCCCACAGTGCCCAACAGGACGATGGCGACGGCGAGGATAGGGGCGAAACGAGCGGGGCGGGCCTTGGCTGTCATGGCGAATCGGCTGGCTAGGGGTTCCAAGCGAAGGTGCGTCACCCGAGGATTTTACCCGCGCCGGCGCACGGGCACAGCGCCCGCGGACGCCTCGACCCGGCGATGGTTAGGGCCTTACGCCGACAGCGAGCCGGCATCCATGCACCTCAGCGCGGCAGCACCAGCGCCTTGCCGACGCCGAGCGCGGCAAGCTCGCCGGCGAGCCGCTCGGCGTCGGCCCGCGACCCCAAGGGCCCGACCCGCACGCGAAACAGCGGATCGCTGCCGCCGCTGTCGCTGGCATCATCGGCGATGCTGACGGGCGCCGTGAGCTCGCCGCCGAGGCGCCGGCGCATCTGCTCGGCATTGGCGCGGGCGCCGAAGGCGCCGACCTGGAGATAGTAGCCGCTGCTGGTGGCGACGGCAGGCTGAGACCGCGGCCGGCGGGCCGGTGCCGCGGCCTGCACGAAGCCCGGATCGCGCTGGGCCCGCGCCTTGGGGGCCTCGGTCGGAGGATCGGTGCTCGGGCTGCGGGCGGCCAGCGCCGGCGCCGGTGCGTCCGTTGTGCTGCGGCTCGGGCTCGTGTCCGCCTGCGCCGGGCTCGCCCGGTGGCGCTCCAGCTCGGCCTTGGCGACGCGCAGCGTCTTCGGCACCTTGCCGTCGTGGTCGCGCGGGTCGATGGAAGTGACCTGCACTCGGGCCAAGCCCTGCTTGTCTATGCCCAATTGCTTGGCCGCGGCGTAGGAGAGGTCGATGATGCGATCGCCGACGAAGGGACCCCGGTCGTTGATGCGTACGATCAGATGGCGGCCGTTCTCCAGGTTGCTCACCAGCGCGTAGGTGGGCAGCGGCAGTGTCTTGTGCGCGGCGGTGATGCGGTGCATGTCGTAGCGCTCACCGCTGGAGGTCTTGCGGCCGTGGAACTTCGGGCCGTACCAGGAGGCGATACCGGTCTCGACATGGTCGCGGCTAGTGCGTTTGGGGTAATAGGTTTTGCCGAAGACCACGTAGGATTTCATGTTGCCGTAGCGAGCCTTGGGCTCCACGCGGGGCTCCGCGCCGGCGACGTCCGAGACACGCACAGTGCCCTGCTTTGTACCGCCGCAGCCGGCGAGGAGCAGTGCGAGCAGCAGCGACGACAGCAGCGCCAGGGAGTGTGCATGGGGGTGTGCGTGGGGGTGTG
>NZ_NRRV01000087.1 GCF_016583825.1 Thiohalocapsa halophila
TTGATATCTTCGATGTGCTCGGCACTCAGGTTGCTGACCGGGATGCTGCTGGAATCCGGAATCATGGGCTTTGGATCGATATCTGAGAAACTGCGCGAAGTATCTCACATATCGGTATATTCCAAAGCGGAAATCACCTTACGCCGACCGCCTCCAAGGCTGCCCGCCCGGCCTCGAGGCCCGCAGCTGGGCTGAGCGCGCCCTCGACCGCCTGCGCGCCGCAGGAACGCAGCACCACATTCCACGCGGTCTCCTCATCCGCGCCCACATCCGCCACGCCCTGGGCGACCCCGCCGGCGCCGACGCTGACCTGCGCGAGGCCGAGCGCATCGCCGAGCGCGGCGCCATGGCCCTGCACCGGGCCGACTGCGCCCTGACCCGCGCCCGCCTGTTCCAGGACTCCGCCGCCCTCGCCCTGGCCCGCCGCTTGATCGAGCAACACAACTACCGCCGCCGCCTGCCGGAACTACAAGACGCCGAAACGGCCATGAAGCTCCGGCAACATGCCGACAACCGGGACCGCCAGCATCCTGCCGGAAACCGAGACCGCCGGCATCTTGCCGGCAACTGGGACGGCGGGCGGCCCGCCCGCCGTGCAGGAGGAGACCGCAGCAAAGATACGCCCGAGCCGACCGCAGAACCTGGAACATCCCGCAGCGACTCCCCAACCCACGGGCGAGACGCCCGTGGTCCCAGCGGCCGGCAAGACGCTGGCGCTCCCAGCGGCACCGTGGTTGATCGAGAAGACCTTTCCGAGTTGGAACCTGGGGGCGAGATGCACAGGTCCGCATCGGCACCAACTTCCCCGCAAACGACCTCAATGCCTGTTCTCAAGCTACCCGACCACCGCCTCGGTCTGCTGCCTATCAACGGCTGCGACAACCCCGACCGCACCCTGGACCTAGTGCTGGTCCACGGCCTGGGAGGCGACGCCTTCACCACCTGGATGGCGGACCCCGAGCAACCGGAGACCTTCTGGCCCAACTGGCTCGCCACCGACCGTCCGCGGCTCGGCATCTGGACCCTGGGCTATGCGGCGGACGCCTCCGGCTGGAAGGCCGAGTCCATGGCACTGGCCGACCGCGGCAGCCAGGTGCTCGATCAGCTCGCCAGCGACGGCCTCGGCGAGCGACCGCTGGTCTTCGTCACCCACAGCCTGGGCGGCATCGTCGCCAAGCAGGTGCTGCGCCATGCGGGCAGCTACGGCGTGGCGCGCTGGCGGCGCATCGCCGAGCAGATCCGTGGCATCGCCTTCATCGCCACGCCCCACAGCGGCGCCAACCTGGCGAGCTTCGCGCAGTTCGCGAGCGCCGTATTCCGCACCAACGAGCAGGTCAAGGAGCTCGCCGCCCACGACCCGCGGCTGCGGGAGCTGCACGGCTGGTTCCGGGCCTTCTACAGCGAGCAGGACCTGATCTGCCGAACCTGGTGCGAGCGCCGCGAGGTGCGCCCGAACATCCCGCTGCTCGGCGTCAAGCTCACCAAGGGCCTGCTCGTGGTGGACGCCACCAGCGCCGAGCCCAGCCTCCCCGGCGAGGTGGCCGTTCCGCTGGATGAGGACCACATCTCCATCTGCAAGCCCGGGTCCCGCGATGCGCAGCTCTACAAGTCGCTGGTTCGCTGGGTCGATGAGTGCGTTGTCGCTGGTGCGAGCCGAGACGCCGACTCCGTGCCCTCCACCAGCGTTTCGGACAGCAAGCAAAGCGGTTCGCAGGACTCTGAGGACAACACCATTAGTGCGGAAGCAGTCGACGAACCGGACGCTTCGGCGGCACCGCATCGCCTCGCCTTAGCACGTTGGCGCGAGAAGTTGGCGTTCCTGCTGGAACAGGAGGCGCTCGCCGCTGACCCTTCCCAACGTTTCCAACTGAAGAGGCAGATTGAGGACTGTCGAACCAAGCTGCGGGAGTTGGGGGACAGTCAGTGACCGAGGAGGCACGGCAGCGTTGGCAACGCAAACTGGACTATCTGCTGGCAGAGGAGGCGACCGCATCCAACGCATCGCAGAAATTTGAGCTTCAGGAGCAGATCGCCGAGTGCCGCGCCAAGCTGGATGAGCTGGATGCCGAGGATCGACGCCGCGCAGCGGCCGGCGCCGCAGCCCCCTCCGCCATTGCTCCGGACGTCCAGGGGGATTTGACGACCGTCGAGGCCCTCATCCAAGTAGCGAGGAAGGAAGGGCTTGTACTGCGAGCAGAGCCCCTAACCGCCGCCGGGGCGGCCCAGGCGTCACCCGCCGATGCCGCAGAGTCGACACCGCTGCCCGACTCGGTGCTGACGGATTTCGCCTCGCGCCAGGTCGCAGACAACTTCGCCCGCATTCGCGAACGCTACCTCAACGGTGATCGCAGGTCGGCTAGCGAAGCGCTCGAGGCGTTGCTGGAGAACGAAGCATGGCAGCACCTCGCGGCACCGTTGCGCGGTCGCCTGCTCCGCACCGCTGCCCTGTATCGACTGGATTTTCGAAAAGACCAGGCAGGCGCCACCGCGCTAGCTGAACGTGCCAAGCGAGAGGACCCGAGCGGTGATGACCAAGCGCTCGCGGCCCATCTGGCGATTCGCCGCGGCGACAAGGATTCCGCACTCGATATCCTGGGCGTCCCGCACTCGCGGGAAGCACGGCATCTCAAGGCCGCAATGCTGATCGAGCGCGGCAACTCCGAGGCGGCACTGAGCTTGCTAGCCGAACCCCGTGCGACGGTCGATGATGCTGAACCCGGTGCTGCGAGCCAAGCCGATCCCGTCGACGCCGACGGCAATACCGCGGAGACCTGGCGGCTGCGCGGCCTTGCTCATCTGGCGCTCAAGCAGCTCCCGGAGGCGCTGGAAGCCATCGAGGCCGCCCGCGGGCTGGCGGCGGATTGGGCCGCGGTGCGCAGCACGACAGCGGTCATCGATTTCTGGCGGGCCTGCACGCCCGCTGCGCTGACGCTTGCTGATCAGCCCCTTTGGCCGATGCCCTTCGCACGCGAACTCGTGCGCGCGGACTCTGGCGAGCGCCTCGCCGAAATCCAGCAGCGATTCACGGAGATTGCCGAGGCAATGCCGCCGGATTCCGACGAACAAGGGCATTGGCTGACCTGGCGCTTGATCGCCTTGCTGGTCGCCGGCGACCAACAAGAAACGGCGACAGAAGTGGCCGACCGCCTGATCGGCGACGATGGCCCACTCCATATCTGGCCGCTCGCCTGGGCTTGGTTCTATCGAGTGGACATGGATCTAGCGCGGCTCAAGCAGAGGCTCAAGTCGATCCAGGACGATGATCCGAACTACATCCCTTTCACTGAGTTCTATCTGGATCTGCGCCTGCAAGACGACGACTTCGAGGCGCTGCTGACCGAGCTGGACGAGATCGAGCCGAAGGTCGCGGCGCACGGCCATCCGATGATCCCCCGCCAATGGCGGGCGGTCGCGCTCACCGGCGCAGGCCGTATCGACGAGGCGCTGGCCATCGCGGACGGCATGGAAGACGAGCGGCAGCGCCTGCGACTGCGCCTACTGATCGCCCGTGACCAGGAAGCCGACAGGCCGGGCAGCCACAAAGAGGCCGCCGCCGCGCTGTTCGCGGTGGAGCCGAGCATCGCGGTGCTCGCCGAGGCTTGCGACGCCCACGCGGCAGCGGGGGGCTGGCCCTTCGTTGCCATCCATGGGGATGCCTTGCTTGAGGCAATCCCAACACCGCGCGTCCTTAAGTTGCTGGCCATCGCGGCCTTCAATCAGGGCGAATACCGCCGCTGCATGGTCGCGCTGGATGAGCACCGGGATGTCCATGTCGACGGTCGACTGCCGCCGGACCTGGAACTGTTGCGGGTGCGCTGCAAGCGCATGCTCGGTGATGTCTCCCAGGCGGTGCGGGATGCCCGGCTGCTGTGCGAGCAGAAGCCGTCGGCAGAGCACTTCGTGGAGCTGTTGAACCTCCAGGTTGAAGCCGCTGATCGAACCGGCATGCTGGATTCGTTGCGCGGACTCCTGGGCATCGAGTCATCCAACGGCGACCACCTGCTCCAGGCAGCGCGGATTGCAGTCCAGCTGGATCGGGAACTGGCCGTTGCGCTGTGGCGCAAGGGGGTTCAGTTGGGGTCCAACGAGGCGAGCTTTCCCGCCTTGGCCGCAACGGTGGGCAGCAGCCTCGGCTTGCCCGACGAAGAGACCGGCCCTTGGTTTCGTCGCATGGCGGAGTTCGCAGAGGCAGGGAAAGGCGGGAGCTGGACGTCGCACATCTCGGAGCTGCCGGATATTCTGCGCGAACAGCGCGACGCGGAAACCCGCATCTGGGAGCTGTACGGACAGGGCGATCTGCCGGTGCACGCCTTGTGCGACCATCTTGGCCTGATCCTGACCGCGCATCACCATGCGACAGCGGCCCAGAACCGCACGGGTTCAGATCCACTGCGGCAGCATTGGATCCCACTCCGGCACGGGGCGCGGCCGCTGCGACAACTCGCATCACACCGCAGTCGGGACTGCCGACTGATCCTGGACGTCACCGCACTCGTGACCGCCCAGAGCCTGGGCCTGCTCGATTTGGTCGAGCGCGCGTTCGCTCCACTGTGGATTCCCGCGCAGTGGCATCTCCTACTACTCAACGAGATCGAGCGCCTGCGACCGAACCAACCACGCCGGTCGGCGGCTGCTGACCACGTCGTGCGACTGATCCGTTCCCGGGGTATTCAGCTGGCGGACCTGACCGAAGGGCCGACGCCAGCCGATGACATCTCTGCACTGCTCGGCGAGCGCCAAGCGCAGGAGCTGGGGCTGATGGCGTCCATGGATGGGTACCTGCTCACCTATCTGCCCCTGCATGGTCCTGATCTGAGGCATTGGGAAGCGATCGATCTCCCCGAGCGCTGGCAGCGCGTTGTGCTAGGCCCGCGCGCCTTACTCGATCGGCTGTTTGAACAGGACGCAATCGATTCGGAGGATCACAAACGCGGCGTTGCGGCCTTTCCCCCAGAGCCGGCAAGCCCGGTCGGGACTCTGCAGAGGGGCACCCCTGTCCTTGCGTCAACGACCCTGCTGAAACAGCTCGCCGATAGGGATTTGCTGACCACTGTCTGCACGTTCCTGCGGCTGTTCGTGCCACAGCACGAATGGGATCTTGAGGAAGAACAGATAGCACAGCAGGCAAGGGCCGGAGAATTGATCCAGTGGATCGAGGCGCTGATCGATCGAGTGGCCGAGGGCCAGCGGTCGGAGCGGTACCGATTGGTACCGACAATGCGAGCGGAGGACGAGAGCACGGGGCAGTACATCGCGTGTCTTGAGGATTTGCGCAAACGCGAGGGACAAGCCGAGGACCTTCTTTGGACGGACGATCGTTACCTGAATGGATATCCCGCCATCGGTCAAACGCTCATCATCGGCGTCGCCGAGGTGCTCGACCTTCTGGTCGGAAGTGGCAGGCTGAGTCACGCGCAACGCTTCGACTATCTGCATCGGCTGCGGGCCTCGAACTACCGGTTCATCCCCCTTGAGGCGGAGGAGATTCTGCATTGGCTGAAGCGCTCGCAGCCGCGTGCGGGCAAACTCCAGGTACCGGAGCCGCTGCTGACGCTTGCGCGCTACTGCGCAGCCTGCCTGGCCGAGACTGGAGGGCTCCGGTTTAGAAACGATCCGCGCCACGCCGTCGGCGAGAGCCCCTTCTTCGTCTCATCGCAGTCCGCGGTTGCCACAGCGATGAGCCGCGTCTGGGAAGATCGTGATACTGGCGAGCAGCTTCGGGATCTGCGAGCGAATTGGCTTCTCGACAACCTTTACCTGGGGGTTGCAGACGTCGCACACCTGTTGCCGGAAGAGACGTCCGATGCGGATATGAGCCGCGTCGGCACGGATATCGCGTCGCTGGTGGTCGCAGCGCTCCCGATGCTCATCCCCAAGGCCAGAGACGGCAAGCGGGATGTGAAACGACGCCGTTCGAATGCTACGAGCTACATGAGCTGGATTTGTCAGCGGATCATTGAGCCGCGCTTTTTGGCCGATCCGGCCGCTGTCCAGATTGCCGCCGGTCAACTGAGCAGTTCCATCTTGGCGATATTCGGCGAGGATGATCCCGAGCTCTTGAGATTCATCGGCCCGCACCTGCTGAAACTCATGCCGGCCCTGCCCCAGAGTCTGCGCAAAGCGCTGCACAAGGATCAGTCGTTCATGCGGCGGCTCGGTCTGGCGGAGGTGTCCGTGGTCGAGGTCGGGAAGCGGAAATTCGCCACGTCGGACCTGTTGTGCGCTGTCGAAGCAGCCATTGCCGGCGAGGAGCCCGAGATCATCGATCTGACTCGGCACCGAGCAGTCCAGATCCGCAACGCGGCGGAGCCGGGATCATCCCGTCCAATCGTTGAGCTGGTCGATGACCAGGGTCGTTCCCTCGGGAAGCACTATTTCCCGTACACGGAACTGCTATCCCGCTCGCGAGCGCTCAGGGTACAGGCGCTTCGCGAGAACCCGGCCTGGTGGGACGGGGCATCGATGGATTGCGAGTCCGTGGAGCGCGAGTTGGGTGCTATCAGTGCCGCCGATGAGCGAATTCGTCGGGTAGAACGCCTGTCTGCGTCGTCGGCGGACCAGCATTACGCGGTACTCACGGAGCAATGGTGGCGGGACAGGAGGCTCCGGATCGACCGCTGCTTCCCGCCGGCGTTGTCAGCCGTGCTTACCTTCGTTCGCTGTGATGACAGCTGCGCCGCTGGCTCCATCGCCGAGCGATGCTGGGAGAACCTGGTCAGGACCGTGCCGGCGGAACGCGGCCTCGGCGAGTGTCTGCGCCGGATCACGCTCCTGCCCTGCCCGCTACCGGCGGACGTACATCGACGCGTCGCTGCGCTCGACGTAGATGAACGGCGCGAGGTCCTGCAAAGCGCTGCGCGGGAGATGTTCCATCCGATCGGGCACTTGCACCTGATCGATCTGCTACTGGCCAATGCGGAACCCCTACCCGAGGCATTGTCGCTCGTCCAGGAACAGATTGGCCATTTGTCCAAGCCGGAGTTTGGATCTGAGCTTGGTCTCGTGCGAACCCTGGTCGACCTGTCCTACCGCGCCTTCCAAACCGAGGCCGAACAGACCGGCATCGAACCGCGCCGTCAGTTGCTGGCCGCCTGGATTCATGCGGAAAGCGTTGCGGGCATCCTGCTCGCCGGCGGAGCAAGTCCACGATCGCTGGCTGATGACCTGGAGGTCTGGGCACCCTTCCCGGTTCACGACTTATACGCCGACGACCAAGAGCCAACCATGGACCTCGCCTGGCCGACACAGGTTCAAGTCGCAGATGTTGTCTTTGCCGGTCTGGGCCGGGTACTTGCGCAACACCCCGAGTCTGTCCCGAGGCTCGATCTGTCCGCTCTTAAAGAGCGCCTGCGTTCTCTGGAGACGGGCGCCCCCGATCTGATCGAAGACGCACACCTGCTGCGCGACCCTGGGCTGCTTGCGGACAGCCTTACCTGTCTTTGGGGCGGCGACCGGTCCGTTGCTTTGACCCCGCTCATCGGCCCGGAGAAGGCACAAGCTTTCTCTCCGGCAACCTTCGCGAATCGCGTTAACGAATGTATTGAGCAATTGGCTGCCGAACCAGAACACCGGGAAACGTGGCAAAAACTGTTTGTTACAGCGTTCCACGGCAAGCTTGCTCAGGATACCGCTGAACGTCTGGATCAGGTCTTCGACCAAATGGACTTGGGCGCGGTCATCTCGTCCGAGCCCCAGTTGTTGACCCCGCTGATGGAGTTTGCGGTCCGCTATAAGACTGATCGCGACTCAATCGTCAACCTGATCTACGGCTGGGCGCATGACCTTGACGGTAAAGGTTTGCCGACACCGGAGATGGCCGAATGGCTCGAGGCCGATGCAACAACGGAATTCAGCGAACGAATCATCGCTTGGTCGCATGGCCTCGCAATCAGGGAGCCCAGAGGCACGGATGAAGAATTCGCCCGGTTGCTGTCAGGACTGATCCAGCGCTCTCGGCGCTTGGCATCGGCGCTACGTGTCCCTCTGCTGACTATCACACGTCGGCTGCCGTTCTCTCGACACCGG
This sequence comes from Thiohalocapsa halophila, assembly GCF_016583825.1. GTDB lineage: Bacteria > Pseudomonadota > Gammaproteobacteria > Chromatiales > Chromatiaceae > Thiohalocapsa > Thiohalocapsa halophila. Next base: position 8,026 of record NZ_NRRV01000087.1, read on the forward strand.
GCGTTGCATGCGACATTGGTCGCGGCGCGAGCCCGATCAGAACTGCGCAGTGTCGAACGGGCATTGTCAGGAAAAGGCGCAGACGACAGTGCCGACCCTGCGGTACGTCGGAAAACTGGCCGAAAGTCGAAGCGGAAAGCGCGGCGAGCCCGAGCGCGCCGATGAGTGGGCGGCAGCAGCTGTGCTGTCCATCCGGGAGCTGCTCGGAACGCATCGGCATCCAGCACTCGGCAAATCAGCATCAGCCCATGGATCAGGGCGCTGACGGATGTTTGCTGCGCGGCATAGACGATGCCGGCATGGGGCTCGCCGCCCGCCGCGAGCCGAAGAAAGTCGTCGTCCTGGGTGACGATCACGCGCCCGGCGTCCCGCGCATGACGCAGATGCGTGATGTCGGCGGGCCCGATCAGACCGTCATCCACGACAGTCAAGACATCGACACCGCGGTGGCGCAAACCCCGGATGACGGCATTGGGAATATGCTCATCCGCGTAGAAGCGGACTTCAGCCATTCGGGGCGGCAGCGGCGAGCTTGGTCGACAGTAAGGATGCCGTGCGCCGCTTCATTGCGGCGACTAAGGCATCGCGATCCGCGACGGTCTGCTCGATCTCGTCCCGATGATCAAAGTAGTAGGCCAAGGCGGCGTGAACCTCGGCAAGGGTGAGATCCAGCTCCGTGGCGATCTCGTCAGCATCACGTCCGAGGTACTCCTGCTGAAAGGCGACGTCGCGAACCTTGATCCGACGCCCGGAGACGTGCGGCTGCCCGCCGGCTACTCCCGATCTGATCTCGACATGTGGCGGTGTTGGCGTTCTTTGCATCTTGAAGGGCGCTCCAACACGTCTTGAGTTCATAGTCGGGGCGTCGCCGGTCGCAGGAGACCTCGTCGATCCCTGTCTGACTCCGCAGCGCAGCGACGGCTTCACGGGCAGGTTCCATTAGGCACTCATCCCCTCCCAGCGACCAGGGCAGCGTATGAGTGTCCAGTAGGCGCAGGAGCCGCATCCGCGCTACTCCCAAGCCTTCAACTCGTCCTTTGGAAGGGGGTCAAAGAAGGCGTCGTCGACGTTCGCTCGGCCCCGCAGGGCGCTGAAACTGCGTCCCGTCGGCGTCTGCTCCACGGGCACAAGCCTGACCATCGATTTGCCCGCCTTGGCGATGATGACCTCCTCGCCGGCACAGGCGCGCTCGATCAGTTGCGATGAATGCGTTTTAGCTTCGTGGATGTTGAGCTGGGTTGCCATCTGGAAGTGAGGACCAAGGACATCTGGCTAAGTGTAACGGATGCGCGCTGCCTCCGTCCTGACACAACGACTTGGAGACCATCGAGAACATGGCGCAGAAGATCGAGGCCCTGGTGCCCGAGGCCCGTGTCGAGGTCGCCCACGGCCAGATGCGCGAGCGCGAGCTGGAGCGGGTCATGCGCGACTTCTACCACCGCCGCTTCAACCTGCTGGTCTGCACGACCATAATCGAGTCCGGCATCGACGTGCCGAGCGCCAACACCATCGTTATCAACCGCGCCGACAAGCTGGGCCTGGCCCAGCTGCACCAGTTGCGCGGGCGCGTCGGGCGCTCCCATCACCGCGCCTACGCCTATCTCATCACCCCACCCGCCAAGACCATGACCGAGGATGCCAAGAAGCGCCTGGAGGCCATCGAATCCCTGGAGGACCTGGGCGCAGGCTTCACGCTGGCCACGCACGACCTGGAAATCCGCGGCGCCGGCGAGCTGCTGGGCGAGGAGCAGTCCGGGCAGATCCACGAGATCGGCTTCACCCTCTGCATGGACCTGCTGGAGCGTGCCGTGGAGGCGCTCAAGGCCGGCCGCACCCCGGAGCTGGACCGCCCGCTGGACCACGGCGCCGAGATCGACCTGGGGCTCCCCGCCCTACTCCCGGACGACTACCTGCCGGACGTGCACACGCGCCTGGTGACCTACAAGCGCATCGCCAGCGCCGAGTCACCCGCAGAGCTCAAAGACCTGAAGGTGGAGATGATCGACCGCTTCGGCCTGCTGCCGGAGCCCACCGAGCACCTCTTCGCGGTCACCGCCCTCAAGCTCAAGGTCCAGCCGCTCGGCATCAAAAAGCTCGAGCCCGGCCCCAAGGGCGGGCGCATCGTCTTCGGCGAGCAGCCGAACATCGACCACATGCGGCTTATCAAGCTCGTGCAATCGCGCCCGAAGGACTACAAGCTGGACCAGGCCGCCGGCGCGCTCAGGTTCAACATGGACATGGCAGATCCGGCCAAGCGGATTGCGCAGGTGGAGACGGTCGTCGGCAAGCTGGCGGGGTGACCCGCCGCCGCAACGTTCGCTTGTTGCGGCCCCAACCGGTCCAGCCCATACTCGGGCGATGACTTGGCCTGTACTGCTTCATGCCGATTTCGAGGCTGAGCTTCGCGCGCTGCCGGATCGGGTCCAAGACGGCTTGTTGGCCCACGCGCGGCTGCTCGAAGAATTCGGTCCGGGCCTTGGGCGCCCGAGGGTCGATACACTGAAGGGATCGAAGCACCCCAACATGAAGGAGCTGCGGGTCAGTCTGAACCACGGGGCTTGGCGCCTCGCCTTTGCGTTCGACCCGCAACGCCAAGCGGTGCTCCTGATCGCCGGAGACAAGTCCGGGACCGCGCAACGGCGATTCTACAAGCGCCTCATCGACATCGCCGACGCCCGTTACGACGATCACCTCAATCGGCTTCGAGAACAGCAACAGAGGCAGCGATGAAGACCTTAAGTGAAGTGATCAATACTTTACCGACACAGCGCCGACGGCGTATCGAAGCAGAGGCCGCGGCGTTGATCGCAAACGAGAACATGCGGCGCGGACAGCTCCGTAACGGGACGCGCTCGAACGAGCAGGCCGCACGGCCGTTGGGATCGGATGAAGAACCCTGTGCCGATCCTACGGGAGCTGATAATGGTAGCCGGCAGCCCAGCGAGCAGGTCAGTACTGCGCAGGCAACAGCGATGAGGGATGCTGCCGACAAGCCGATTGATCCATTCGCTGTCGTCGCATTGATCTGCGATCTGCCGGACAGTGGATTGGTCGCCGGCCAGGTCGGGAGCATCGTGCAGCCCGTGGCGCCGGACGCCTATGAAGTCGAGTTTACCGACGACGCGGGCCAGACCTATACCTCGGCGGCCATTCCGGCCAACCGTCTGCTGGTCCTGCACTATGCGCCAGCGGCACAAGCGTCTACCTGATCAGCCTGATTCGTACGTCGCACGCGCCATCCCCATTGCAGCCTATGGCGGCTCGATGGGAACCTAGTCGCCCCGCACGCTGTTCTCGCGCCGACAAGCCTGGACGCGTGGGTTGCGATAGGAAACAGGCCCGAACAAGCCTGATCTGCCGAAGGGTGCCACAAGGCCGGACTTTCACCTAAGCCACCCGCGCCAGCAGCAAGCGGATCTCGATGGATTCGAAAGGCACCGACAGCACCTGATCCTGCGCTCGCTCGAGCAGCCCCAGCGCCTCCAGCCGGTCAATATCCTCGGTCAACTCGTCCGAGTCCCGCGGCACCGGCAATTGTCCCGCAAGCGCTTCGGCTCGGCAGCGGCCCACACGGCGCAACGTGTCCAGGATCTCCAGGCGCTCGGGCGTCACATCGGAGAACAGGGCGCGCGCCGACTCGAAGCCAAGGCGGTAGTCCACCTCCCCGCCTGCGCGGGCCGCTGCGATCTGCTCCGCTGCCGTGTCGAAAACGGACCCGCGGCGGTTGACCTCGATGACGGCTTTCATGCTCCACCCCAGCGCTTGATGTCGCTTCGAAAATCCGCGAGCAGCTGCTCGATTGTCCTGAATTCGTAAGGCTGTTCGCGCCCGCCCAGATGCCGGTGATCGCCCTTGCCTCGCTCGTTATCGTAGCGCACGCGGCAACCCTCCGGCGTACCGTAGAAGAGCCGATACTTGTACCGATGCGTACAGGGCGGCAACGGGCGTGGCAGCTCCCAGACGACGATATCCACAATCGACCCGTCGTCGCGAACCTCCTTGGCGCGGGCGAGTAGGACGGCAGCCATCACCGAAGATCAGCAACCGACCAAATGCTGGGCAGTCCCCGCCAGAGTCGCCTGGGCAATCCGCCGGAGCCCTGGATGAGTCCCAACCCCGACACCTCACCGCTCCGCCAGATAGGCCCGCAACTCCTGCACCCAGCGATGCCCCTCATCGCAGCTCGCCAGCAGTTGCGCCTCCAGCCCGTCCAATAGGGCATCGGCCTCCGTGCGGCGGTCTTGGGCGTCCAGCATCCTGGCCAGCGAGTAGCGGGTCCGCAGCGTGTTGGGATGCGCCTCCCCCAGCACCTCCGGTCGGCGCTGGATCTCCCAGATGGCGCGGAGCTCCGCCTCGGCCTCGGCATAGCGGCCCTGATCGCCGATCTGCTGCGCCAGGTTGTGGCGCAAGGTGAGCAGGTCCGAATCCGTTTCGGGCCTGCGTGCGCCGAAGTACGCCACCAAGTCCTCGAACAGTATCTCCAGCATCTTGGTGCGGGCAGCGTCCCGGTAGACCGGTACCCGCGCCCCGAGCCACCCGAAGAACCCCGCCTCATCGAACCAACGCCTGTGGTGCGCCGCCTGGAGCAGCGCATACTCCGCGGCCGGGGTGACCCCGGCGATGGCATCGACACGGGCAATGGCGTCGTGCTGCTCGAACAGGAAGCGATGGATGGCCGCGAAGATCTCGGGGCGGTCGCGTTGTTCCTGCTGTTGCAGGGCGTCGCGCATCAGGGCGTGCATCAGGCGTTGGTTGCCGGTGCCCTCGGTGAGGAAGCTCTGGCGTTGCAGCCAGCCCCAGTCTATCCGGGCCAGGCCGCCCATGAAGGCCTCGGCGAGGCGGTTCATGCCGGGCTCGGTGATGCCGAGGGGGTAGGAGGCGAGGCGCACCATCATCAGCTCCGGCTGGCTCAGGTGGTCCAGGAAGCGGCTCAGGATCTCCGGGTGGCTGCCGCCGAACTGGTCCGGTGTCGGCGCGGGCGCCGAGCAGGTGGTCCTTGAGGTTCTGCCCGCGCCACAGGGCCTCGTGGGTGTCCACCACGATGAGCGCGCGGGCCTCGGGGTGGACGGCGAGGTGGTCGCAGAGGTCCACGCCCAGGAAGCTCGGCAGGCGCTCCAGCACCTGGTCGGCGCTGAGGCTGTCCAGCCCGGCCAGGCTGTGCTTCCCGCGGCGCTGGAACCACTCGCGGGTGCGGTGAGACAGCCGCTCCAGATTGCGCACCAGCACATTGACGCCGGGCACCCAGACGGCGGCCCCATCGGCGAGCTGGTTCAGCAGCTCGTTCTCGCCCTGGAACAGCTCCGGGTGCTTGTCGCGGATCTTCACGCCGGGGTGGGTCAGCGCCAGATGCCGGGCGAAGGCCGTGTCGAAGCAGGGGAACACGGCGCCGAAGCCCTTCGCGAGCTGCAGCCGGATGGCCAGCAGGGCCGCATCCGGGCGCCGCAGCCCGTCCTCCTGGAAGTCGATGCGCGCCCGCGCCACCTGCGCCCCACCGTTGGCGGACTCACCCAGGGCGTCGGCCCAGGCCAGCAGCTCGTTGGACAGCCGGCTCTTGCCCTCGCCGCCGACGCCGTGCCAGTGCAGCACCCGCTGCCGGTTGCGCGGTTGCGAGCCGTCGAAGGCACGCAGGAACAGCGCCTTGGCGTCCTCGCGGTCGGTGAAGGCCCGGGTAGCGGTGAAGGGCTTGGTGCCGTGGGTGGTTTCCATGGGCGGTCCTCGTCAGCGCGGTTTCTGGTTGGTCTCTGCGCGGACTGGGATTTTCACCCATGCGAGGGCCGATGTCGCGTCACCGGACGCTGCCCTGACGCTGCCCTAGCACTGCCCCGGCGCTGCCCTGGCGGCTCGATCCGGGCGAGCGTGGGGCTCGGACGGGGCGCAGCGGGGACGCTGGTCGGGCGCTCAGCGATCGGTACACGTCGCCCGTCAATGTCAGGCTGATGGATACTCGACGATATGGCGCGTTCGACCAGTACGTCGATGCTGGCATCGACATGCCTCGAGCACTCCCCGCACCCTACGGATGCGCCAGTGCCGAACGGGAGGCAGCAAAGACATGCAGATCACACTGCACATCCCCGACCCGCCGCTGCGACGACTCGAAGCCATCTGCGGCGACGTGCCCCGTGCCGTGCTGGAAGGCTTCGCCGCCGATGCCTACCGGACCGGCACCCTGTCCCGCGCCGAGGTCGGCCAGCTGCTCGAGCCCGATGCCATTGGGCAGACCGAAGCCTGTTTGTCGGCCCACCAGGCAAAGCCCGCTCCAACTTGCGACGAGGTCGCAGACGACGCTCGTGCACTGCGTGAAGCCACGGGCTCGTGAACGTCGGCCCCGTCCCCGATCAATGCGGCATCGGCGACGGTGAGAATATCGACACCGCGTTGGCGTAAGCCCCGGATGACGGCCTTGGGGATAGGCTCATCGGCGTAAAACCGGACCTCAGCCATCCGCCGCGGCGGCGAGCTTCCGAGACAACAATGAGGCCGTGCGCCGCTTCATGGCCGCAACAAAGGCGTCACGATCAGCGATGGTTTGCTCGATCACGTCCCGATGATCGAAGTAATAGGCCAACGCCGCATAAACCTCCGCGAGCGTCAGGTCCAGCTCGGCGGCAATCTCGTCGGCGCCGCGTCCGAGATACTCGTGCTGAAAGGCGACATCCCGAACCTTGATGCGGCGCCCTTTGATATGCGGCTGTCCGCCCGCCGTTCCCAGGCTTATCGCGATATGGGGTGGTGTTGGAGTGTTGGGCATCTTCTGTTGCTGTTGATCAGACACAAGGGGCAGACACAAGGCTCAGACGCAAAGCTGGACGATCAACCGGCTTGCAGCCCTGCCCAGGCGACAAGCTCAGGGAGTCTGGGCCGCCCGCTGGGCCACGGCGCCGAGATCGACCTGGGAATCCCCGCCTACCAGAGCCCCTCGATTCCGAATCTGTCGAAACACTTTTCGTTGCTGACCAGACACAACGCCTCAATCTGCACTTGGGCGATCAGCATGTGATCGAACGGGTCGCGATGCTCGCCGGGCATCAGACCGGCACGACGCGCGTGCTCGATGCCGATCGGAAGCGGCTGCAAGGATTGATCGGCGAGGATGGCCGAGAGCCGCTCGGCGACCTCGATCACACCGGGCAGCTTGCCGATGCGGACCTTGGTGGCGATCTCCCAAGCGGATGCGGCGCTCACGAAGAGCGTCGCCTCTGGGTCGGCGATGGCTCGGCGGGCGTTTGTCGACAAGCGTTCGTCTCCGTCCAGCCACCAAAGCAACGCGTGGGTGTCGAGCAGGAGCCGCATACAGGTCACTCCCAGGCCTTGAGCTCATCCTCGGGAAGTGGCTCGAAGAAGGCGTCGTCAACCCTCGCCTTGCCCCGCAACGCGCCGAAGCGGCGCCCCGTCGGCGCCTGCTCCACGGGAGCGAGCCGGACCATCGGCTTGCCGGCCTTGGCGATGACCACTTCCTCGCCGGCGCACGCGCGCTCGATCAGCCGGGATAGGTGCATCTTGGCGTCGTGGATGTTGAGCTGGGTTGCCATCTGGAAGTGAGGACTAAGGAAATCTGGCTAAGCGTAACGGATGCGCGCTGCCTCCGTCCTGACACAACGACTTGGAGACGATCGAGAACATGGCGCAGAAGGTGGAAGCCCTGGCGCCAAGCGCACGGGTGGAATTCGCCCACGGCCAGATGCGCGAGAAGGACCTGGAGCGCGTCATGCGGGACTTCTATCACCGCCGCTTCAACGTCCTGGTGTGCACCACCATCGTCGAGTCCGGCATCGACGTGCCGAGCGCCAACACCATCGTCATCAACCGGGCGGACAAGCTGGGCCTCGCCCAGCTGCACCAGCTGCGCGGGCGGGTCGGGCGCTCGCACCACCGCGCCTACGCCTATCTCATCACCCCGCCGGCGAAGGCCATGACCGAGGACGCCAAGAAGCGCCTGGAGGCGATCGAGTCCTTGGAGGACCTGGGCGCCGGCTTCACGCTGGCCACCCACGACCTAGAGATCCGCGGCGCCGGCGAGCTGCTCGGCGAGGAGCAGTCCGGACAGATCCACGAGATCGGCTTTACCCTCTACATGGATCTGCTGGAGCGTGCCGTGGAGGCGCTCAAGGCCGGCCGCACCCCGGAGCTGGACCGCCCGCTGGACCACGGCGCCGAGATCGACCTGGGCCTCCCCGCCCTCCTGCCCGACGACTACCTGCCGGACGTGCACACGCGCCTGGTCACCTACAAGCGCATCGCCAGCGCCGAGTCACCCGCCGAGCTCAAAGACCTGAAGGTGGAGATGATCGACCGCTTCGGCCTGCTGCCCGAGCCCACCGAGCACCTCTTCGCCGTCACCGCGCTCAAGCTCAAGGTCCAGCCGCTCGGCATCAAAAAGCTCGAAGCCGGCCCCAAGGGCGGGCGCATCGTCTTCGGCGAGCAGCCGAACATCGACCACATGCGGCTTATCAAGCTCGTGCAATCGCGCCCGAAGGACTACAAGCTGGATCAGGCCGCCGG
>NZ_NRRV01000088.1 GCF_016583825.1 Thiohalocapsa halophila
AGTTGCGGATGCCGCTCCAGTCGCTCAAGCAGCGCTTCGTCTTCGGTTCGTCTCGGCATCGTCGGCTCCTTGTTTCAGCAATTTACCGCTCAATCCTAGCAAACAACATCAGTACTGTTCGCACCCGTCGCCCTGTAGCCGTTTAGCCCCCTCGGCTCGCGGCCTGATCTGAGGCGACCTGTCCGTGGGCGCGGAGGTTTTCGACACGATTTTGTTGAAGCGTGCGTGCCGGATTATTCGCGACCGGACGATCAGCATCGCAGGACTAACGGGAGAGGACGAAATCACACCCGTCGACCAGCTGACGCTGACCTGGTTTGGCTTGGAGGTGTCAGAAGAGTGCAGGCCCATCTCGTCCGGCTATGGGGGCGCGGCCATCCGGCTGTGTCCGTTGACGCGCCTTGGATCTGGGTGTTTCCAGGGACGCATTGGGGAACCTTGATCATCTCGGGCGTAATATCCTCGCCGACAGCGTTGCTCCCGCCGGTAGACCCCACGTAGTGCGAGACCGAAAAGTCGGTTTTTTTGCCCAAAAGTGCCGCGTAAGTCCTGTTGACCGACGCGAAAAATGTCGTCGGAGTGATCGCATGCTATTGCTGATTGGCTTTTCCGCATCCCGATCGTGGAGATTACCCGTGTGAAATCGAGCGGGCAAGTCGCTCAAGTTGACTTGTGCAACATCTGAACAGCGATATTACAGCGGAGGACGGCTTGGTTTCTCTTGGATGAGTGCTGGGGAGGCGCGCTCGGGTCTTGCCTTTTGTCCAGGGGCCAAGCCCGGTGCGAAGCAGAGAGTCGTGCGGCCCGCCGAGCTCGGCTTACCAGTTGCTGCTTCGAATCTTGCGTCGCAGCGATGTCGTTGGCGTGCTTCGGCATCATTGACATCAAAAGCCGAGATGACATCACAATGGCAACAGTCACCGTTCGCAATCTGCCGGCCGAGGTCCACCGGGCGCTGCGGCTCCGGGCCGCGGCCCATGGCGTCAGCACCGAGGCAGAGATCCGCGCGATCCTGGCACAGGCCGTGCGCTCGGACGGCGGGCTGCGCGTGGGCACCGAGCTCCGGCGCTATGCGGAGACCATTGGCGGCGTCGAGCTGGAGGTCCGCCGTGACCCGGCCCCCATCGAGCCGGCGTTCTTCGAATGATCATCCTGGACACCGACGTCATCTCAGAGCCATTGCGGCCCCGCGGCAGCGAGACGGTGATCCGATGGCTTGATGCTCAGGCGGTGGAGTCGCTCTACATCACCGCCATCAACACGGCGGAATTGTGGGCCGGCGTCGCCTTGATGCCCGACGGTGCCCGCAAGCGCGCCCTCGAGGGCTCGCTCGCGGACCTGCTGGACCGGCTGTTCGGGCGGCGTCGCCTGGATTTCGACGACCGCGCCGCGCGGGCTTACGCCGAGATCGCCCGCAGCACTACCGCTGCGGACTCGCCCATCGGCCTTGCCGACGGCCTAATCGCCGCCATCGCGCACGCCCGCGGCTTCGCCGTCGCCGCGCGGGATACGGCACCTTTTCGAGCAGCCGGAGTCGATGTGATCGATCCTTGGAGCATGGCTTGAACCGGCGCGGTTCGTCACGGTGGGGCGCGGTGGCTGCCACGCGCGCCGCAGATGCGCAACTGGACGGCCGGTCGGGTGGCGCGGCCCGGTCCAGCACGGTTCATGGGCTTGCCGGCGCCCTAGACGTCCAGCCTGCTCTGGACATAGAAAGGCTGCGCATCGCTGCTCGACCCCGGCGCGACGCCGCCGCTAAGCGCCCGCCGGGCCAGGTCGGAGAGCACCGCACCAGCGGAGCGGCGTTCCCGGCGCGTGCGGGCTCGGCGTCTGCTGGATCGCGCCCTCTGATAGACTCACGGCAGCGCAGAAGCGCGCCCGCGCGAGATGAGCGATGACCACCGAATCCCTGAAAGAGACCGTTAAGCGCGAGCTGCCGAACTGGCTGCGGGACGATCCGTCGTTTCGGGCTTTCATTTTGGATCTGACGCGGGACGCCTATGCCGACCGCCGCGAGACCGACGTTCGGTTCCACGAGCTGTTGGGTGAGCTGCGACGCGACCGGGAGCGCCAGGACAGAGCCTGGGCGGATAACCAGGCCGAGCTCAGGCGCATGCGCGAGGAGCAGGCGCAGAAATGGGATGAGCAGAATCGCAAGTGGGAAGCAAACCAGGCCGAGCTCAGGCGCATACGCGAGGAGCAGGCCAAGAAGTGGGACGATAACCAGGCCGAGCTCAAACACATACGCGAGCAGCAGACCAAGAAATGGGACGACAACCAGGCCGAGCTCAAACGCATGCGCGAGGAGCAGGCCAAGAAGTGGGACGACAACCAGGCCGAGCTCAAGCACATACGCGAGGAGCAGGCCAAGAAGTGGGACGATAACCAGGCTGAGCTCAAACGCATGCGCGAGGAGCAGGCCAAGAAGTGGGACGACAACCAGGCTGAGCTCAAACACATGCGCGAGGAGCAGGCGCAGAAATGGGATGAGCAGAATCGCAAGTGGGAAGCAAACCAGGCCGAGCTCAGGCGCATGCGCGAGGAGCAGACCAAGAAGTGGGACGACAACCAGGCCGAGCTCAGGCGCATCCACGAAGAGTTCATGGAACAGTCGCAGCGGTACGACCGCGGCATCGGGGCGCTGGGCTCGCGCTGGGGTCTGCAGTCCGAGAAGGCCTTTCGCGACGCCTTGGCCGCCATCCTGGAGAAGAGCTTCGGCGTGGAGGTGGTCAATGTCACCGACTATGATGACGACGGCGAGGTGTTCGGACGTCCAGAGCAGGTGGAGCTGGACGTCATCATCACGAACGGTCAGCTGCTCATCTGCGAGCTCAAGTCTTCCATCGACAAGGCGGGGATGTACAGCTTCGAGCGCAAGGCGCGCTTCTATGAGCGCCGTCACGAGCGCCAGGCCGATCGGCTGCTCGTGATCTCGCCGATGATCGATGCCCGCGCACAGAAGGTCGCTGACCGCCTGGGCATCGAGACCTACGGCGATTCCACCGAGGTCGAGGCCTGAATTACGGTGACAGCCGAAAAGGGACCAGGCTCAATAACGACCCAATGCAGTATGCGATCCGACAGGCGCCCCCCGAAGACCTTCGACCCCCGGGCGGCCCTTCTGGCGACACGTCGAGACCCTCCGAAACTGGGTACTGTTCGCCCAGCCCATGTTTGACATGCTGCCGACAAATTAGCTTGATAAACAGTATGTTAGACGTACACAGAAGGCGGTTATGGCACTACATGGTTGATTTTGGCAGTGACGGGGCTCGCATTCAAACGACAGTGATTTGCTGCTGACCGGGACGGTCGCTGACGCCCAGTGCGTCATAAATGAGCTGCTGGCGCGGCTCGGCACGGGTCGCCTTGCGGACATGCACGGTACGCCCGTCCTCGCGCTTGAGCTCGACGGTGACGCGGTCCTGTCCATCGAGTTCGCGGCGAATGCCCTCCCAGCTGAGGTGAATGCCGCAGGCCTTTAGTTGCAGGCGGATGGTGTGCACCAGATGGTAGGCCAGGACGGAAATGAACAGATGCCCGCTGACGCGGTCGGTCTTGTGATGATAGACGGGGCGCAGGCCCAGCTCCGATTTTAGGGAACGGAACACCGCCTCCAGGTCGGTGAGCGTGACATAGGTCTGCCACAGCGTGCGCTCGTCCCACTCGGTCTGATTAGTGCGCAGGCAATAGACGCCGGGCAAGGTGTCATCCACCGGCGTGACGCGTTGCCAGTGGATCGCCTTGGCATTGGGTCCGGTCTCATCCTGCTCGACACTGATCTCGTAGTACTGTGCCGCGCGCGGGTACTTCTGTTTCAGCCGCCCGATGGCCTCGAGCACCTTCTCGTAGCGCTTGACGGTGCGCGGCTTGTGCAGCCCGTCGGCCAGCTTCTGCAAGGCGGCTTCGAAGCGTTGCGCGAAGCGATCGGCGATGCCCCGCTCCTTCTCCTCGCGCTGCGTGGAGTGGCAATAGAGCTCGACCTCGCCGGTGTCCTCGTTGACCACCCGCTGCGCGCGGATCGTCAGCGCTCCGTCTGCCTTGATCAGGCAGGCGGCCTCGGGATCGAATTGCCGATGGCGCCGCCGGCTGACCACCACGTAGCGGTAGCCCTGTTGGTTGAGCCAGGCGATGTTCTCCTCGGTGGCGATGCCGGCATCGAGCACCACGGTGGGAGGCGCCTCGCGTTGCGCGGGGGCCAGCCTGCGCACCATCTCGGCCAGCGTCTGCGCCTCCGCGGCATTGCCGGCGAAAACCTCGCTGCGTTTGGGAAAGCCGCTCGCGTCCAAGACCAGCGCCAGCGTCACCAGCGGGCAGTCCGTGCGCTTCTCTTTGGACTTGCCGAACGCCGCATTGCGGTTTGCCGCTGCCGTGCCTTCGAAATAGGTATTGGTCAGATCGTAGAGCGTGATCACCTCGTCGAGCTCGAACAGATCGCGCTCGCGCGCATACAGGAAAGCTTCCAATGCCGGCTTGTGCGCCAGCAGTCGGTCGGAGATCCGGTACAGCGCCATCAACTCCAGCGCGGTGAAATCGAAATCGATCAATTCCCCCAGGGCGCTGCGCTGTTGCAGCCATTGGTGGGTCGCCAACTCGCTGCCCGGCGCCACCATGCGCCCGATCAGCGTACCGATGGCCGCGGCGCGCTGCGGGCCGTTGAAGCCCAGCGCCGCCAATTGCCCATCCAAGCCGATTTGGCGCAGCGCCGCCAAGGCCACATGCTCCACCGCCACGCTGCGCGGGCGCACGACCTCCACCGCACCGACATCGACGCTGTGATAATCCCCCGCCGCACGGCTCGCATCATGGCGCCCGGCACGCGCCCGGATCACCTGCGCGGCGTAGTGCTGGGCGGCTTGCTCCCAACGCGCATCCAAGTCCGCCACAAACAGTTCCGCCTGCCCGCCGACCAAGGCCTCGATGCGCTGCGCCAACGCCGGCCATTGCGCCTGCGGCACCTCGAAATGGCGCCCGAGGTTGAGCAGCGTGCGCTGGCGCACCCGGCCGCCTTCGCGAATCGACTCCACCAACCGATACGTGAAATACGGCTCCCCGCTGCGCCGGCTCTTGATCGTGGTGCGGCGGATGTACATGCCCGCGCATGCTGCGCCGGGTCCCGGCCGCGGTCAATACGACGTCGGGCGAATATGGCACTACTTTCAGCGCCAAAACCGCAAGTCTTTGACTTTACTGATAGCCGCTTCCTACTCGTGTACCTTCGATCAATGACTTACCGAAAATCCGCGCTGGAAAATGTCAAAGATGGGCCAGCGCTTTACTGCTCCGACCAGCGAAGCACCCAGCGCCGAGCAGTCGCCCCGGTGTGTCCTGTAGTTTGACGGTTCGTAATCGATCGATTACGCTGGGCGAATGTTCACGATTAAGCGCACGCATGCGTTTGCTGCCTGGCTCGATGGCCTGAAGGACCGCCGCACAAGGGTTCGCCTGATCCGGCGACTCGACCGAGCAGCTGCCGGGAACCTTGGTGACGTCCGGCCTGTCAGCCATGGCGTCTTCGAGATGCGCGAGCACTACGGGCCGGGATGGCGCATGTACTATGTCCAGAGAGGGACGACGTTGATCGTGATGCTCGGCGGTGGTGACAAGTCCACCCAATCCAGAGACATTGCCAACGCCATCGAACTGGCCGAAACCATTGAGCACTGACGCCCATGAGCGAAACGATCTGTGTTGCCGACCTGCCGGTGTTCGATCCCGCCGAGCACCTTCGGGATGAAGCGGACATCGCCGAGTATCTCACCCAGGTGATCGAGGACGGTGATACCTCTGAACTGGCGCACGCCCTCGGCGTCGCGGCGCGCAGCCGCGGCATGACCGAGGTCGCCGCCGCCTCCGGGCTGGCCCGTGAAGCGCTCTACAAGGCGCTGCGCGCCGGTGCACAACCGCGGTTTGATACCGTGAGCCGCGTTTGTCAGGCGCTGGGGGTCAAGTTGGTTGTCCAGCCTGCCTCCGAGCAGCTGCCAGGCGACTGATCCGACGCAAGCACCCACCCATACTCAGTCGGAGACGGACGAACCCGCCGCATACGGCGCCCCTTGGAATGTGCGGGGGCTACGTCGGCTTCCGCACGATAGGCGCACTTCAGTTCGCCCGGCGCTGCCCACGGCGATGCCTCTGCGCCGCCAAAGCCAGAAGCCCCGCGGCCACCAGGGAGAGCGGCGCCGGCACCGGCGCCGCGCCAAAGGTTCCGGCAAAACGCAGGTTCCCGACGTACAACTCCGCGTTGCTCTCTCCGACGCTGTGCAGCGTTGCCGTGAGCGCCCCGCTCATGCCAGCGAAATCCGACACATCGATTACCGCGTCGAGCAAGAGATCTTCCAGCAGGCCATCGATGCCCATCGACCACAGCAGCTCGTCGCCGAAATACAGCGTGAACCAGTCCCCGTCACCGCCTGCGCCCACCATCCAGTCCAGCAACAGCATCTCAGTACCAAGCGGGATGTCGATCAGTTGCATCATCGATACGGGCGACTGCTCGGCAATCCGATGACCGTCGAACCGGAACGCGTCGTATCCTGGCAGACCGCTGACCAGTTCCGGCTGCCCGATGAGAGGCTCAAAGATCGACTCGACAGGAAGTACCGTCCGTTGCGGCGTGGTAACAGCAGCGACCGAATCCGCAGACTCACTTCCCGCGGGAATTGCTGCACCGCCAATCGCCGGTAGAAGGGGGGTAATCCAGTCGTCAATTTCTGGCTCTGGCTCGATCGTTCTCGCCGTCCAATTAACTGTACCAAAGTCGGCTTGCCTGCCTTTAACGACATACTCGGGATAGAACTCCGATCCAACGGGGCCGTGCCCAAAGCCTACCCCTTGATTTATATCCGCTGCAAAAACGCTCTCGCCGTATCCTCCTTCGGTCGCGTGATTGAATGGACGGGTGCTGAAGTAATTGTCGAAGTAATCAACACTATCGGGAAGCACAAACTCAAACCATTCCGCCGGGAAATTCGGCGCAATCCAGCCGGGAGCATCTGTCGGCGCATCGAGCGCCGTGAACTGCTGCACCGTAGCGTCGCCTAGATCGCCCCAACTCTCTAAGTACCGAATCGCGATCCCGTTGACAATGGTCCCGTAGCTATGCCCGATAAAATGCAGGTCTTGCTCATAATCAGACCCGAGGATCGCGGTTAGCTTACGTCCTAGCCTATATCCGGCGTAGTCCGCATTGTGACGAGCCCTGGGAGCGCCTATAAGGCCCGTATAAGCCCCTTCCCACTGATAAAAGACGATGTTGGCATCGAGCCCTTCATCGAACATTCGATTCCACACCTCAAGACCAATGTTCGCCTGCCCTTCGGGCCGAGTTCGATCCTCAAAGCTCCAGTCTGGGTGTTCATGATCTCCACTCGACCGCTGCCAGCCATGCGTGATGACGTATGTCGGAAGCCCTGGATCAAAACCTCCTGAGGCAGTCTTTTCCGACCCGTATACCGACTCCGGGCTCGTACGGTCCTGGAATACCGGGCTAGTAGAACTGCGGTCAATTTGATTCAACTCGGCGATCTCATCTGGAGAGAGCGCCCTGTTGTAGATGCGGACATTGTCCAGATAGACGTCGCCGGAGCGGAACGGCGAGGAGTATCAGCCACGCGCCGAGCTGTATCGATAGGCGCCAAGCAGCATGTCCCAGGTCGAATCGATCGGCGACGTCGACTGCGCATCGACATTTGCCACTTGACTGCCGTTCAGCCAGATCTCGGCCTTGGCCTGATCCCTGTTGAAGACTGCGGTGACGTTGTTCCACTTCTGCAAGAGACCCTTCGCGAAGGGAGCGGACGCCCGCGTCACGGTGCTCTCAGTGTACGCGCCGGCTTGTACGTTCCAAAAGACTTCTTCGGTGAGTTTATTGATTCCAACATGTGCGCCTTCTCGAAAATCCCCTCCCTGCATGGAAAGCAGCGGCGTGAAATAGGAGGTCTTTCCCGAGGTGTTCGTCGAGGCGTATTCCGACGAGAATGTGTCCTGCCGGAAATTGACGGAGAACGTAAAATTGTCGGTCCCTGGGTAGTAACTGGTCGAGGCCGGTATGCGGCCGTAGTTTTGGTCCGTCGCACGCAGGACGAAGCCGGGGCCGGCGTTGTTAGGAACGTCGTAAGCGACCGTTGATCCCTGATGCACCGAACCGTTGCCATAATTGACTCGAGGCTTGATGCCCGTCTTCGTCTCAACGGCAGAGTTGTACAGGGTGCCGGACTTCAGGAAGTCAAGGTCATCAAACTTGTATTCGTATTCAAGCCCGCTAAGCGGAATTGGTGCTGCGTAGGCTGATGTCAGCAAGACTCCAGAGAGAGAGAGAGAGAGAGAGATTCGTCTCGCAGTCAGTGTCATGATGAAGCTCCGTTTGGCACGAATTCTATTGCTGGTCGGCTCCCTGCGAGCCGGCATTGGCCACCTGACGCTGACGCAACGCCTGGGAGGAGGCGACCATGGCGATTCCCTGGATGCACGCTGCCGCGCATCCAAATCGTGGATAATATCCACAAGAAATCCACCCCGCAAGGCTTTCAAGTCTCTGTCGAGCGCGGACAGTTTGAGGACACATGAGGTTTTCCAGAACTTGCGGCTCGCGGGGTTGGGTCTATCCGTTTGCGTTCGGCCCGATCTGCGTCGGGAGGCGTGGGTGGCGTGACACGGTCTGGGCGTTGGCATTCGCGTCACCGGCAGAGCCCGCAATTTCCAGACGAGCCGCTCCGGCCAGGGCGTGGCGGCTAGCCTTCCCCATCTTTCTCCGCCAAGCGTGCCCTGATCGCCCGCAACAGCTCGGGCAAAGGGCCCGCTGCTGCCTGCCAAACGATGGCATCGTCGACGCGCGCATAACCGTGGATGAGTACGTTCCGGAAGGCGATGGCTTTGGCCGCGCCTGGCAATGAACTGACGACATCCGGCGCCTGCTTGTCGAGCTGGGACAGCGCCTCACCCAAGATCTCGAACTGTCTTTCCACCGCGGCGCGCAGGACCTCATCGGCGAGGTAATCGTCGAATGCCTTTCCGGCCAGGAAACGCTCGATGGCCTCGCCGCTGGCCTTGGCGTCCCACAGCAGAGCACGAGGATCACGCGCCATGCAGCAACTCCCGTGTGCGGTCGATGGATGCCCGCACATAGGGATTGCGCACAGCGTTGGCGCAGACGAGGTCGACGTCCCGGCCGAGCAGGCGCGACAGCGCGTCCCGCAGCTCGAAGTAAGCATCGAACAGGCCCATGGGTGGATCCGGCTCGAACTCGATGAGCAAGTCGATGTCGCTTGTGGCGGCGTCGAAGTCATAGCCACGGGCAGCGGAGCCGAAGACTTCCAGCCGTCGGACATGGAAGCGCCGACAGATGTCAGAGATCTGTTGGCGCTTTTGCGCGATGGATGGGTGCATTTGGTTGCCCGACATGGTCAAGCCGCGTTATCAGGTTCACGATCTGATCGGTCATGTGTTGACGTGGTCCGGTATGCGCTGCACGGTGGATGTTTCATGCAGATTCCAACAGGCAAGGGGTCCGGCAAACGCGCTAGCGAGGCGCGCGCATCGAGCCCGCAAGCCGCGCAGCAAAACGGGCGGTGCCCCACCGACCAGCGCCCGCTGCGCGTATTCCGTTAGCGCCGGCAGGATGCAGGCACCCCGCGCGACGTCTAAGCCGGCCACCAACCATCGTCCAACGCCTGCTCGGCAGTGAACGGGCACTCCGCCGGAAAGGCTTCTTCCGCCAGGCCGGTCTGCCGTGCGGCTTCGAGGATGGCGTCGCCGTAGGCATCTTCGCGCGCTTGCGGCAGCTTGGATTTGAGGCTGGGGTTTTGGGCCAGATGGCGGCGCAGGCGGCGGCGCTGTTCCTTGATGGTGAGCTCCCAGCTGCGGCTGCGATGGGTCGGTTGGAATCGCCATTTGAGCAGGTGCGTGAACAGCACGGCCAAGCGGTTCTCCAGTTCGCGCAGCTCGGCCTTGCCCATGCTCTCGATTTCCTCGGCGATGTGCTCTATGTCCGCTTGGTCGAGTCGGCCGGTGCGCAGCAACTCGGCCTGGGCATTGGCCCAGGCGTAGAAGTCGCTTTCGTAGCTGTCGTGGACCCGGTCAGTCATTGCGGCTGCTCGTCCACCAGCTCCAAACGCCGCTCAATCCGCTTCAGGCGAGCATCATGCTCGTCCAGACGGCCCGATTGCCGCGCGATGTCGCTGTGCAGGGCGGAGAGGTAAGCCTCGTGGGTGTGGTCGCGCCCTTTGAGGTCGGCGATGTCTGCCTCGATGCGGTTCAACTGCGCGCGAATCGCCTCGAGTCGCTCCAGGATCAGGTTCTCGATCTTATCGGTCATGGTCGATGGCGAAGGTTGGCGTCGCACACGGCAGAGTCTAACAGGACAGAGCGGGGGGAGAGCGCATGACAGGGTGGGCGCCTTAGGTCTTCGCACCCGAAAAAAAAAGGCGGTGGTCGTTGCAACCACCGCCCGCTGAGCGGGTCGTGTCGGCGCCGGCAGGCTGCCGGCGCCGATCCGGCAAGACCTACTCCGCCTTGTGGGCCAAGGCCGCATGCGCAGCAGCCAGCCGCGCCACCGGCACCCGCGGACCCGAGCAGCTGACGTAGTCGAGCCCCGCCTCGTCGCAGAAGCTGATGGACGCCGGGTGGCCGCCGTGCTCGCCGCAGATGCCCACATGGATATCCGGGCGGGTGGCGCGGCCCCAGTCCACGGCGAGCTTCATGAGCTTGCCGGCGCCCTTCACATCCAGCACCTCGAAGGGGTTGTCCTGCAGGATGTGGCTGCGGTTGTAAAGTGGCAGGAACTTGTTCTCGGCGTCCTCGCGGGAGAAGGAGAACACCGCCTGGGTGAGGTCGTTGGTGCCGAAGGAGAAGAATTCGGCTTCTTCCGCCAGCGACTCGGCGCGCATGCAGGCGCGGACCACTTCGATCATGGTGCCGAACTTGAAGGGGACTTTGCGGCCGTAGGCGGCCTCCACCTCGGCGTGGATCTCGTCGACGTAGGACTTGACCCGCAGCAGCTCCTGCTTGGTGCAGACCTGCGGCACCTTGATCTGCGGCTGCACGTCCATGCCGGCGGCGACGCACTCGGCGCCGGCCTCCAGGATGGCGCGGATCTGCATCTTGTAGATCTCGGGGAAGCTGATGCCGAGCCGCACGCCGCGGTGACCGAGCATGGGGTTGGTCTCGTGCAGGGAGCGCACCTTGCGCAGCATGGTCGTCTTCTTGGCGATGGCCTCCTCCACCATCATCGGGTCCATGACGTGGCGCAGGTCGTCGAAGGCGATGCGCTCGTTCTCCGGCGTGTGCAGCAGGCCCATGGTGCCGGCGAGCGCGGTCATGCCGCGGGTGGTCTGCGCCAGCACGTGCAGGTCGGCGAGGTCGCGCTCGAGCTGGTGCTCGTCGGGCAGAAACTCGTGGATGGGCGGGTCCAGCAGCCGGATGGTGACCGGATGCGGAGCCATGACCTCGAAGAGCTCGCGAAAGTCTTTGCGTTGCAAGGGCAGTAGCTCGTTCAGGGCCTCCTGGCGCTGCTCCGGCGTCTCGGCGACGATCATCTCGATGACGATGGGCAGGCGCTCGACGGCGTTGAACATGCGCTCGGTGCGCGCCAAGCCGATGCCGTTGGCGCCGTACTTGCGCGCCAGGCGGGCGTCGTCGGGCGTGTCGGCGTTGGCCAGCACCTCCAGGCGCGAGGCCTCGTCGGCCCATTCCAGCAGCGTGGAGAGCTCCGTGGTGAATTCCGGGTCCACGGTGGGGATGGCGCCGATGTAGACATAGCCGTTGGAGCCGTCGATGGTGATGAGGTCGCCTTCTTTGAAGGTGGTGCCGCCCACCATGGCCTCGCGGCGGGTCACGTCGACGCTGATGCCCTCGGCCCCGGCGACACAGGGCTTGCCCATGCCGCGGGCGACCACAGCGGCGTGGGAGGTCTTGCCGCCGCGGGAGGTGAGGATGCCCTTGGCGGCGAAGAAGCCGTGGATGTCCTCGGGCTTGGTCTCCTCGCGCACCAGGATCACGTCCTGGCCGAGGTCCTTGCCGAGCTGCTCGGCGCGGTCGGCGTCGAACACGGCAATGCCGGCGGCGGCTCCCGGCGAGGCCGGCAGGCCCTCGGCGACGGGCGCGGTCTTGGCGTTGGGGTCCAGGCGCGGGAAGAGCATCTGCTCCAGGCTGATGGGCTCCACGCGCTGCAGGGCCTGGTCCTTGGTGATGTAGCCCTGCTTTTCCATCTCCACGGAGGTCCGCACCATGGCGGCGGCGTTCATCTTGCCGTTGCGGGTCTGCAGGCAGTAGAGCACGCCGCGCTCGATGGTGAACTCGAAGTCCTGCACCTCGCGGTAGTGGCTCTCGAGCTTGTCGCGCAGCTCGCCGAGCTGGCGGCCCATCTCCGGCATCTCCACCGACAGGCGCGCCAGCGGCTTGGGCGTGCGGATGCCGGCGACCACGTCCTCGCCCTGGGCGTTGATCAGGTACTCGCCGTAGAGCTCGTTCTCGCCGGTGCCCGGGTTGCGGGTGAAGCCCACACCCGTGGCGGAGTCGTCGCCGCGGTTGCCGAACACCATGGTGCAGACGTTCACCGCGGTGCCGTTGGCCATCTCGGGGGTGATGTGGAACTGGTTGCGGTAATCCACCGCGCGCTTGCCCATCCAGGAGTTGAAGACAGCCTTCACGGCGATCTCCAGCTGCTGCATGGGGTCGGACGGGAAGGGCTTCCCGGTGTGCTCCTCGACCACTTTCAGGAAGCGCTCGGAGATTTCTTTCAGATCGTTGGCGGAGAGGTCCACGTCCTGCTTGGCGTGGGCGTGCTCCTTGACGACCTCGAACTCCCGGTCGAAGAGCTCGTCGGGCACGCCGAGCGCCACCTTGCCGAAGAGCTGGATGAAGCGGCGGTAGGAGTCGTAGCCGAAGCGCGAGTCGCCGGTGGCCTTGATCTCGCCCTGCAGGGTGTCCTCGTTGAGCCCCAAGTTCAGGATGGTGTCCATCATGCCCGGCATGGACATGGCCGAGCCCGAGCGCACGGACACCAGCAGCGGATTGTCCGGGTCGCCGAAGCCCTTGCCGGTCTTGCGCTCCAGCGCCGCCATCTGCTCATGCACCTGGTCCATGACGCCCGGCGGCAGCGAGCGGTCCGGCATGTCCAGATAGGCCAGGCAGGCCTCGGTGGAGATGACGAAGCCCGGCGGCACGTTCAGGCCGATCTGGGTCATCTCGCACAGATTGGCGCCCTTGCCGCCCAATAATTTCTTGTCTTTGCCGTCACCTTCCTCGAAAGCAAATACCCACTTCGTCGGCTCGGTCATGCGTGCGGACCCCCCAGGTCGGTTGCGCTGAAACGGTTGCGATAGAACTCTAGCGAACTTGTCCGGTATTGGAACGCCTTTGCGGGTGGTAGCCAAGCGGTGTCTACCTCTAGGTTGCCTTGTATCAGCATCGCCGTGCGGCTGCACCAACGGGGCGCACGCGGCCACACCGTCCGTCGGGTCACTGCACTGTCTTCGCACGCCGAGCGCGGCGGCATTGCACCACAAGCGCGCCTGCACAGTCTTTCCACCGTCCTTGTGCGGACCATGCGCGGTTGCCGGCTAGTCTGACACTTGAACGGAGCCGGGGCAGCAGCTGCCCGCTCCGCGAGGCGGCCGCCGCAGCGCGGCCCTTGCCACCGGCGACGCCGGATGCCGCGAGAGACGCCGCATCGGCGCATAGCCAAGCCGTCGTCACTTGCGACGGCCCGCCGCCGGTTCATCAAACGCAGACATCGGAGGTGTCAGATGGCACACAAGCACGGTCTCATCCATCGCAACCCCCTGACCAGCGTCCTGCTGGCCGGCGGTCTGGCGCTGCTGGCAAGCGCAGGCGCCCTCGCCCAGCCCGGCTGGGGCGACGGCCAAACCGGCGGCGGCCGCGGCCCCGTCCCCTTCGCGGCCATGGACGGCAATGGTGACGGCAGCATCAGCGCCGAGGAGCATGCATCCTTTCGCGCCGAGCGCATGGCCGCCAATGCCCAAGCGGGCCGGCTGCTGCGCAACGCGGGCCAGGCGCGGCAGTTCGCCGACCTGGATGCCGACGGCGACGGGCGCCTGACGCAGTCCGAGATGGCACAGTTCCGCAGCCAGCGGATGGCCCAGCGCGCGAGCCAGCGCGGCGGGCTGCGCGGAGGCTCGGGGAGCGGGCGCTGCGGCGGTCCGCGGTATCGGGGGTGGTGAGGCGATAGAGTATGGAGTGCGGAGGCGCAGTGCGCAGTGCGCAGTGCGGGGGCGCAGTACGGAGTACGGAGTACGGAGTACGGAGTACGGAGTACGGAGTACGATCAAGTCTCCCGCACTATCCAAACGCTCGCGCAACGCTCGAATCAAGGCATGCCAGACGAGCCCTGCGCGTCGTCGCCCCGTACTTCGCACTTCAAACGTCACATTTCAAACTTCACACTTCACACTTCGAACTCCCTGAGCCCTCACAATGCCCCCTCCCGCCAACCAGCCAGATCCAGCAACCCGCCCGCCCAAGATCCTCGCCCTCGACGGCAGCTACCGCCGCGGCGGCATCACGGACCAGCTGGTGGACGCGGTGCTGGCGGCGGCGGAGACCGCCGGCGCCGAGACCGAGCGCATGCATCTCATCGAGCGGCCCATCGAATTCTGCATGAACTGCCGGGCCTGCGCGGCGGAGCCGTTGGCGTCGGCCCCGGTGCGCGGTACCTGCCTGCTGGACGACGGCATGGCGGCGCTGCTCGAGCGCGTCGACGCCGCCGATGGGCTGGTGCTGGCGGCACCGGTGAATTTCGGCGGTGTCACGGCCGTCACCAAGCGCTTCATGGAGCGGCTCATCTGCTACAGCCACTGGCCCTGGGGCCAGCCGGCGCCGAAGCTGCGCCGGGACCTCGCCGAAGGCAAGGGCCGCCCGCGCCGCCCGGCGGTGCTACTCACCTCCAGCGCCGCGCCGTCGCTGCTCGGACGCCTCATGGAGCACCCCCTGCGGGAGCTGAAGCAGACCGCAGCCGTCCTCGGCTGCGAGCCGGTGGGCAAGCTTTGGCACGGGCTCGCAGCACAACAGCCGGAGCAGATCATCCGGACGGGCGCCCAGCGGCGCGCCGCGGCCCTCGGGCGCAAGTTGGTAGCGCGGGTGCCGTAGGCGCCAGCTTCCGGGGCGGTTCGAGGAGGCCGGCGGGCG
This sequence comes from Thiohalocapsa halophila, assembly GCF_016583825.1. Taxonomy (GTDB): domain Bacteria; phylum Pseudomonadota; class Gammaproteobacteria; order Chromatiales; family Chromatiaceae; genus Thiohalocapsa; species Thiohalocapsa halophila. Next base: position 15,145 of record NZ_NRRV01000088.1, read on the forward strand.
AGGAATCGCGGCAGGGATGCCGCTCCCACGGCGCACTTGCTGATAGGGGTAGGGAAGGCTTGCGCCTCCCCTCCCTCCGAACCGTGCGTGCAGTTCTCCCGCACACGGCTCTCCAGTCGGTTGTTTCCTCATCGGGATTGGCTCGCCGGCAGGAGCAGCATTTCGGGTGATCGACTCCGGGCCAGCGCAGGGGACGCCCGCAGGCGTCGCGTGGACCCCGTTGCCAGGGCCGCCAACATCCGCTCCGTCCACACCGGCGGCTCGACCCGGCGCCACTCGCGTGGCTCGC
>NZ_NRRV01000089.1 GCF_016583825.1 Thiohalocapsa halophila
CCCCTGGCGGGGTGAGCGCGTCCAGTCGCCCTCCGGGCTCCTTCCCGCGCTCACCCCGCCAGGGGCGCCCGCCACCAACCTCCCCAACCGAACACCACCCAAACGCTCTTCACCGGCCTGGATGGCGATCTACCGCGCTGTTCACCGAAGATGCGCGGGTCTGGACCGCCATCGACAGCCAGTACGCCCGCCCGTAGGTGCGGATGAAGCGCTCGGTCTCTTCCCGGCCGGGGTCGCTCAGCACCGCGAGGCGCGCCTGCACATAGTCGCGAGTCAGGCGCAGCCCGCACTTGACCTCGATGCAATGCCGCCAGCTTGCGTAGTCCGACGGAAACAGCTGTGCGTCATAGCCGGATGGGTCAGCGCCTGCCGGCGCGTGGTCTTGGCGTGACATGGTGGCTCCTGACGTCTTGCGCCTGACGTGTTGCGAAAGATAGAGCGCGCGCATGTCAGGGCGCGCTGGACCGGTGGCTTGCGCAAACCTCAGGCGGCATCCGCATCTTTGAGCCAATTCGGAAAGGGGTCATGCAGCGCCCGCCAGCCGGCCGGCCCCAGCGCCAGCTCGGCGTCGTTGAGCAGGCAGGCATCCAGGCGTGCGCGCATAGCGCTCTCGTCCAGGTGCTGACCGATGAAGACCAGCTCCTGCCGGCGGTCGCCGTAGGGTCCTTCAAAGGCCGCCTCGATGCGGGTGCGCTGCGCCGGGTCTTCGGGCCAATCTTCCGCAGCCGCAGCGTCCCACCACCAGCCGGCGGCGCCGTGGCGCACCAATCCACCCGCCTGCGACCAGCTGCCCGCGAGGTCATGGCGGGTGGCGAGCCAAAACCAGCCCTTGGAGCGCAGCAGATTCCCCGGCCAGTCCCAATGCATGGCCGCGTAGAAGCGCTCGGGGTGAAAGGGTCGCCGGGCGCGGTAGACGAAGCTGGTGACGCCGTACTCGTCGCTCTCAGAGGATTCCTCGCCCCGCAGCGTTTTGAGCCAGCCGGGCGCCTGCGCAGCGCGCGCGAAATCGAATCGCCTTGTGTCAAGCACCGCGCTCAACGGCACCCGGCAGTAGCTCGCCTCCAGGATCTCTGCTGAGCGGTTCAGCTGGCGCAGCGCGTGCTTGAGGCGCCGGCGCTCGTCGCTGCTCACGAGATCGGCCTTGTTGACGACGATGACGTCGGCAAACTCGACCTGATCCACCAGCAGCTCCGCGAGGTTGCGCTGATCCTCCTCGCCCAGGGACTCGCCGCGATCAGCCAGCGCATCGGCGCCGTCCAAATCGCCCGGAAAGCTCACCGCGTCGACCACGGTGACCAGCGTGTCCAGCCGCGCAATATCGGACAGGCTCGCACCCTGCTCATCGCGGAAGGTGAAGGTCTCGGCCACCGGCAGCGGCTCGGAGATGCCGGTGGATTCGATCACCAGATAATCGAAGCGCCCTTCCCGCGCCAGCTCGCCGACCTCCACCAGCAGGTCTTCGCGCAGCGTGCAGCAGATGCAGCCGTTGCTCATCTCCACCAGCTTTTCATCTGCATGGCTCAGGCTGACCTCCTGCGTGATGAGCTCGGCGTCGATGTTGACGTCCGACATGTCGTTGACGATGACCGCTACGCGTCGGCCTTCGCGGTTGTGCAGGATGTGATTGAGCAGCGTGGTCTTACCCGCGCCGAGGAAGCCGGAGAGGACGGTGACCGGGAGCCGGCCGTCGTTGTGGTCGGGGGTCGGGATCTGATCGGTCATGGGCTTGGCCTCCGGGTCGATCGGACTGGATTGGGGTCAGCGGGGCCGGCGCGCGCGGCCTGTGCCGGCGAGTGGTCAGTCCCAGAGCGCGTCCAGCGCCACCAGGCAGCGGGCGGCACCGGCGGGGTCCGGTGAGCGGTGGATGGCGCCGCGCCCGGCGTTGCCCTGCCAGAGCCCGCCCTTGAGCAGGACCAGATCGAAGGGCGCGGCGCGGCCGCTCGGGGGCGCGTCAGCCGGCAGCAGCGCGGGATCCGTGACGGGCGAGGCGGTATCGTCCAGCCACTGCGTGCCGGGGCCGAGCCAGGTGCACAGCAGGCGAATGCCGTTGTGGTCGCGGTGCCAGCGCGGGCACATCGCCCGGTCGAGCACCTCTAGGCGCAGGCCGATGCGCGGGCAGCCCAGCAGCTCGCCGAAGACCTCCACCAGAAAGCCCAGCTCCTGCGCGGCGCCGGCGGCGATGGCCCGCTCCGGCAGCGGCAGTGGCGGCAGAGGCCGGCCGGCATCCACGACCCGCCTGAAGCCGACAAGCGCACCCGCCTGCGCCTGCTGCGCCAGCGCGGCTTGCAGGCGCAGAAGCGACGGGCGCCGGTAGACGCACACCTGCACTGCGGGCGTGAAGATCGCGACCACGTCCACCAGCGCATGTACCAGATGCACGCCAGCGTCGGCGGGCGCCCGGATTGGACTGGAGGATGCGGCGAGCCCATCCACAAGGGCAGTGTCTGTTGCGCTCATGGATCAGGTATCCAGGCAGAACAACAGCCGCGGCGGCGCGCCCTCGGCCGCCGGCGGCGAGCGGTGCACCTGCCCGCGGTCGGCGTTGCCCGGCCAGCGCTCACCCTTGAAGAGCCCGACCCAGCCGGGCGCCAGCGCCTGCACCCGCGCCGGGTCAGCGATACGCTCGTTGGGTGCGCCGGCGGCCAGCGCCGCGCGGTCCACCGCCGCCGGCGGCAGCCAGTGCGTGCCGGGATCACGGTAGGCACACAACAGGCGCAACCGGGTCTGATCCACATGGAAGCGCGGGCAGGCAACGTCCGCCAGCGCCTCCAGGCGCAGGGTGATGGCGGCTGCGCCCAGGTGCTGCGTCACCAGCGCCGCGTAGTGCTGCGCGAGCGCCGCCATGTCGGCCAGCCAGCGCGGGCAAGTCTCCGCCGGCAGGCCATGCGCGGCGAGCCGCGTCGCCAGCGTCTCCGCCGCATCCCGCGCCAGCGCCGCGGTCGCCAGCTCGCAGCGCAGCGGCTGCGCCAAGGCCGGCGTGCAACGGGCCAGCTCCGTGTCGATGTCCGGCGGCGCCGGCCGGCGCCAGATGGCCAGGGTGACGCCGTCGGCGGCAATGCGCCCAAGTCCGGCCGCATCCGGCGTCTGAGCCACACCGGTCTCAGGCAGATCAGGCGCCGTGTTGGCCGCGCACGACTGTGGTCGGTGCGGCATCGGCATCGGCGGGGCAACGGCAGCGCTGGTCATGATGCCTCCAGTGTGCAGGTGGGTGGCTGATGCGACCCGTGGTTGAATCCAAGTACGTTACGGTATAACGTTTCTTGGAAGAAAACCAAGTGGAGATGCTCAGACCATGGCCCCCATGCAAGACACCGCTCCGGCGCACCACGCGTCGCCCCCCGGACTGCCCGAGGACGGGCCGCCCATGGACGACGCCTACATGGGTCTACGGCAACTGGCCTATTTCAGGCAGAAGCTCCTGGACTGGCGCCAGACACTGCTGACCGAAACCCAAGAGGCCCTGATGCAGCTCAAGGACGGGAGCCAACGCGATGTGGGCGATGAGGTCGACCGCGCCAGCCGCGAGGCCAGCCAGACCCTGGAGCTTCGCACCCGCGAGCGCTGCCGCAAGCTTCTGGCCAAGATCGATGCGGCCCTCGCCCGCATCGAGGACGGCAGCTATGGCTGGTGCGAGGAAACCGGCGAGCCCATCGGCTTGGCAAGACTCGACGCCCGCCCGGTGGCGACACTCTGCGTGGAGGCCCAGGAGCGCCGCGAGCTGCGTGAGCGCCAGGCCGGGCGCAGTCGCTGAGCATCCGGCGCGCAGGTGCGTGCGCCTGGCGTGCACGCCTCATCCACACTTCTGCATTCCGCGGCCATGCCGCCCCGAGGAGTCCCTATGCCCACATCCCTGATTCCCGTCACGCTGCTGACCGGCTTCCTCGGCAGCGGCAAGACCACGCTCTTGAACCATCTGGTGCGCCAGCCGGCACTGGCGCGCACGCTGGTCATGCTCGACGCCTGGCTCGACCTGCTGCTGTCCCTCTCCGGCCGCGATATGCTCCGCATCAAAGGTCTCCTGAACCTGCGCGGACGACCTGCTCCCGTCGCCATTCACGGCGTGCAGCACATTTTCCATCCGCCTGTTGAGCTGCCGGCCTGGCCCAGCGACGACCGCCGCTCCAGAATCGTCTTCATCACCCGAGATATCCCCAAGGAGACCATCGAGGAGTCGCTCAACGCCTTCATCGAGGTCTGGCAGGGGCCGGAGCCGTCGGCTGCGCTTTGAGGCGGCGCGCGCCCGGCAGCGGGCGCGGCATCGAGCCCGGAGCCGGGCAGGGTCAGCCTGGGACGCACCCCTAACTGCCCGCCAGCGTCGGCGGAGGTCAAGGCGCTGATCGAGCAGGGGGCCTGTCCGAGAAGGGTGAGGCGAGACCTTGCACCTCTACCTGCTATTCGAGGCTCGGCTGGCACCAGCGCTCGGCCGTCCGATTCGGGCAGCGTTGGCGCCGCACCCGGTGGGTGAAGAGAAAGGCCGTTCATGGCCACCTCTTTGCGCCTGTCGTGACGGTGCATGGCGCGGACGGTCAGCGCCGCACGTGGCGGCTGCACAGGCCTGTGGCCGAGATCACCGCGGCCGATGTCGAGGCGCTGGAGGCGCATCCATGACCCAGACGGCGCCGGCACGGCACGATGAGACCTTTGAATGGTCCTGGGGCGGGCACGAGCTCACCTGTGCCCTTACGCGCCAGGGGACGGGGCCGCGCGCGCTTCTCCTGCCGGCGCTGTCCTCGATCTCGACGCGCGGGGAGATGGCGCCGCTGCAAGCGCAGCTGGCGGCCCGGTTCGAGACCGTGGCGCCGGACTGGCCCGGCTTCGGCACGGACGACAAACCGCGCGTCGCCTGGACACCCGCCGCCATGGCGGCCTGGCTAGATCATGTCCTGACCCGTGTCGTTCCGGACCCAGCCCTGATCGTCGCCGCGGGCCATGCCGCTGGATACCTGCTGCGCCATCTCGCGGGCGATCCCGCGCGCACGCCGCAGCTCGTGCTGGTCGCGCCGACATGGCGAGGGCCGCTGCCCACCATGATGGGCCGCCGCCCTGGCTGGCTCGCCCGCGTCCGGGCTGCCGTGGACATGCCGGTCGCCGGTCCGGCCCTCTATGCGCTCAATCTCAACGGCCTCGTGATCCGGCGGATGGCGAAAGGCCATGTCTACTCGGAGCCGGCCTGGCTGACCCCTGCGCGCATGGGCGCCAAGCGCAGGGTATCGCGCGCGTCGGGCGCGCGGTTCGCCTCCGTGCGGTTCGTGACCGGGGCGCTCGATCCGTTCGAGACAGGCGACGACGCCCGTGCCGCAGCAGCGGCGATGTCGAGGGGGCGTGTGCAGATGATCTGGGGCGCGGAAACGCCCCGGAAATCGAAAGCGGAAATGGCCTCGCTCGCCGCTGCAGTCGGTGTCACGCCGACGGTTCTTCCGCACGGAAAACTGGGGCTGCACGAAGAATTTGCCGGCGATGTCGCGGCGGCGATCCTCGGGCAAGCAGCCGAAATCGAATGAGGGCGAGCTCACCATGAGCGACATGACTGACGCGGCCCATACCAAGCATCTTGCGCAGGTATAAGATCATTACCGCCAGCACCTGGAGACCTATCTCGCACTCGCGGGTGGCGTCTGGAGCTGCTCGACGCCGAACGCGTCGTCTATCGCTTGCCCAAGCCCCAGCGCGATGGCACCACGGCGCTGACGCTCACGCCATTGGAGCTGCTCGACCATCTCGCGGCACTGATCCCGTCGCCCAGCCATGCTGTTGCCGCGGCTGTTCGAATCCCTGCCCCTGGGTCTCTCCCAACTGCGGTGCGGACATGCGTATCATCGCCGTCGTCACCGAGACCGCTTCCGTCGAGCGGATTCTCGGGTCCATCGATGAGCCGTCACGCCTAACCCTTCCCAGCGGCACGCTGCGCCGCAGCTGCCCGTCCCAACACCCCGGCACGCGCGCGCCTGCACCGCGCCCGACGTCCGTCAGTCCCGCTGGTGGGTGTTGACCGCGCATTTCACCCCCGCTAGCTTCCTCACCTGGGCCAACCTGAACGCTCAGGGTGGCTTGGATTGCCTATCGGTTGGCCTGCAAGCCCTCGTCGACGTCACCATGTCAGCACAGCCTATCCCCGCGCCTTTCCAGGCTGGAAACCGGATTATCTTTCGCCTGACCGCGCCGGATGCCTATCGGATTCCATTCACCTTCGTCGAGGCCCTCAACCAGGGCAATCTGGCTGACCGTAGCGGGCGTGTCTTCGCCGCCGCCGCCCAGGAGGGGCAGCTCTATGAGGTCATCGCGAGCGACGATGATCCGCTCGACGAGCGCATCATCGGTGCCGGTCTGTTCCAGGAGACATTCCGTTCCAAGGATGGCACCCACCACCAGGAAGAGCTCGGGGCACTCATGGTGCATCCCGGCGCCCGCGGTTACGGGATCATGACTCTGCTCGTGAAGCTGATGATGGTGCACCGCTTCATGGTGGTCCTGCCGGCTCGCGGCGAACCGGGCTCGGAGGACAATCTTGCGCATGTTCTGGACGGCAATCCGGGTCCTATTCATGGCTTGACCGCCGCGGGCTTCGTGCCGGATGGCGAGGTCCATGTCCACGCGGGTGAGCTCGATGCCACGCTCTCCCACATGATGCAGCCCGGCGAGGACTTCGTCCGCGCCCACGCCTATCGCTTCGATCCGACGGCCTTGGATGCCCTGTGCACGGAGCTATCGACCTTCCAGCGCGAGGGGCGCCGGTTGGGAAACACCCGCACCGCGATGACGCTACCAGTCGACTTCTCCAGCTTGTTGCCTCGCACTCGCGGGTGAAGACAACTGATAGGCGGGATATCAGGTCTCACATTGCACACAAGCGGGGTCTGAGGGGAATGGCACTAACTTAAGCGGCGTCTTCATAAAAACAGTCACTTAGCGAAGCGCTTGGCCTGCAACCCGAACAGCTCCAGGCCGTCCGACATGCGAAGACCGCCCGCTTGTGCCGCAGGAGAGCTTGGATCGTCGTATCGTAGTCAACGTAAGTGTCTGATTCATATCGCGGACTGGCTTAAGTTAGCGCCATTCGGGTCTGAGGGCATCTCCTAAGAGGCGCAGCGCGGGATGTACCTGCATCCGACGCTGGCGGTCAGTCCCGCGCGCGAGCCACTGGGCGTACTCGATGCCTGGATGTGGGCACGCGAGCCGAAGGGCGAAGACGGCACCCGCCCGGGCGAGAAGGCAAGTACCCGTTGGGTAGAAGGCTACGGGGGCGTTGCCCGACTGATGCGCCTGGGGCGCAGCGCCCCGGACCTCGACAACGCGGCGTTGCTGTTCTCGCCCGAGGAATGGCAGGCCGCCTACATCCTGTCCAAGAAGCGCCCGCCCAAGCACCCACCCAAGCACCCACCCAAGCTCAACACGGTGATGCGGCTCATCGCCGGCCTCGGCGGCTTTCTCGGACGCAAGTGCGAAGGCGAACCCGGCATGCAGACGCTCTGGCTCGGACTTCAACGCGTGCGGGATTTCGCTGAAGGCATGGATTTCGCCCAAACCTTGCCCGCACCCTAGCGGATTTGTGTGCAAAGAGATGGTCTGAGCGGGGGCTCACCCATCTGTTCTGTTAAATGTGAGACCCCATTCCCCAAGCGTGACCCCATTCCCACGAGAGACTTCGGGTAAACCCCGGTTATGATCGCCGCCGCGCCCACGGCGTCGATCATAAGCCGACACCAGGGGCTCTTACACGCCAGACGGTCCGCAGAGCAGACGGTTCGCCCAGCGACAGCGTGCGCGCCGCCGACAGCGACACCCTGCTGGATCGGCAACTATCGCGGGCTGCTGCTGGCGCAGGCCGCGGAGCCGACCGAGCTCATCCCGCGACTGGCGTCCCTCGGCCCCGAGGCCGGCGCCTCGCCCAGGTCCGCTTCGGCGTGGCGCGGCTGCAACGGTTCGGGGTGATCGCGTTCCGACCCAGCGCTTGTTGCCCAACCAAGGCGACGAAGCCTTGCTCAGCGGTGACGCCAATGGTAGAAAAGCATAGCAGCCTTCTGCAAAGGAAGAACGCCCCATGTCACTGAACATCAAGAGCCCCGAGGCCGATGCCTTGGTCGACGAGCTGGCCCGCCTCACCGGCGAATCCAAGACCCGGGCCGTGATCACGGCGCTGCGCGAGCGCCTTGATCGCGCGCACCGCGAGCGCGACCGCCAAAGCCTGTCGGAGGATCTCCAGGCCATCGGCAAGCGCTGCGCGGTTCATGGTCGCGGCGACACACACGACCATGGTCAATTCCTCTATGACGAGCGGGGGCTGCCTCGATGATCATCGACACCTCCGCCGTGCTCGCAATCCTGTTCGACGAGGACGACGCGGCACGGTTCGCGGATGCCATCGCCGACGCGGAACAACGGTCCATGTCGGCGGCCAACTTCCTGGAGGCCGGTATCGTCGTCGACAACCAGCTCGGCGCCGCCGCCGGCCGGCAGCTCGACGCGCTCCTCGCAAGGGCCGCGGTCGAGGTTGCCCCGGTCACCCGAGAACAGGCGGAGATTGCCCGCCAGGCCTACCTGGACTACGGCAAGGGACGCCACCCCGCGCGACTGAACTTCGGCGACTGCTTTGCCTATGCCCTGGCCAAGACCGCAAGCCGCCCCTTGCTCTACAAGGGCGATGACTTCTCCCGCACCGACATCGCTGCCGCCCTCGGTTGACTCGTCGCGAAGCTCCGCTTCGCGATGCCCGCCCGCAAGCTCAGCTTGCAGACCCCCGCCACATCTGCAAGGGCCTTGGGGCCTGCGCTTCGCGCCGGGGCAGCGCCGGTCCGGCCGCGCATGTGCAGCCAGTCCCGACGCGCGCAGCAGAGCTTCCGCCCCAGGGTCGCGAAGCTGGAGCTTCGCGACCAGGACAATGCCCTTCCTGGAAATCATTGGCCTGGTCTCGGGGGCGAAATGCATGCTATCGCCGGCTGCTGCTGGCGCAGACCGAGGATCCGGCCGAGATCACCCCGCGGCTGGCGTCCCTCGGCCCCGAGGCCGGGCTGGACGAGGCGACCTGGCAGGCGCTGCTCCGGGAGGTACTTGGGGAGCTGCCCAGCGATCTGCCCAGCGCTGGCGGGGCGGGTTAGCGCGGCCCCACCCGACAACCGACACGCCACCGACCCGCTGCCGCTGCGACCCCATGCCCGAAGGCCCCGACGTCCGCCGCACCGCCGAGGGCATGACCGCCAAGCGCAACGTCGGGCGCCTCGCCGAGGTCCGCTTCGGCGCGGCGCGGCTGCAACGGTTCGAGGACGCGCTGAGGCCTAGATCATTACTCCGACCACTTGGGCCGCTGACTGGGTAGTCAGGCCATCCTGGCCTGACACAATCCGGGCTGGAAGCCCTGACTACGCAGGGCGCGCCCGCGCATGGACGGAGGACGGCGTCGTGATCAAGGCCCGAGCTGAACGGTGCCCCGGTGGCCGGCGTCGAGACCCGCGGCAAGGCGCTGCTGATCCACTGCCACCGCGATCCGCCGCCGAGCCATTGCAGGGGGCGATGCATCCGCTCGCATCGGTGATTGCGCCGCCCGCGCCCCATGCACCAGGCGTTAGACTTTCGCTACGCCCCGCCCCGGCCCGAGACCGCCATGCCCACCCGCAAGAAGCTGCCCATCGGCATCCAGACCTTCCGCGAGATCCGCGAGGAGGACTACTACTACGTCGACAAGACGCCCTTTGCGCTGCGGCTCATCGGGCAAGGCAAGTATTACTTCCTGTCGCGGCCGCGGCGCTTCGGCAAGTCGCTGTTCCTGGACACCCTGGCGGAGCTCTTCTCCGGCAACGAGGCGCTGTTCCGCGGTCTCGACGCCGAGGCGCGCTGGGACTGGCAGCGGCGTTGGCCGGTGGTGCGGCTGAGCTTCGCGGAGGGCGTCCTGCAGGACGCGCCGGCGCTGGACGCGCGCATTCGCGATCTGCTGCGGCTCAATGCCGACGCGCTCGGCGTCGACCTGCGGAGCGACCTGGATATTGCAGGGAGCTTCGGCGATCTGATCCGCAAGGCGGAGGCCGCGCATGGCCAGCGCGTCGTGGTGCTGGTGGACGAGTACGACAAGCCCATGCTCGACAATCTGACCCGGCCGGAGACGGCGCGGGCGCTGCGCGACGGCCTGCGCAATCTGTACTCGGTCATCAAGGGCGCGGATGCTCACCTGCGCTTTGCCTTCCTGACGGGCGTCAGCAAGTTCAGCAAGGTGAGTCTGTTCTCGGGCCTGAATAACCTCATCGACATCACTGTCGACGCGGCTTACTCGGCCATCTGCGGCTACACGGATGCGGATGTCGATCTGGTCTTCGCACCGGAGCTGGCGGGCCTGGACCGCGATGCCGTGCGCGATTGGTACAACGGCTACAACTGGACCGGCGAGGCGGTCTACAACCCCTTCGACCTGCTCCTGCTGTTTCAGCGCCGCCAGTTCCGGCCCTGGTGGTTCGAGACGGCGACGCCCACCTTCCTGGTGGATCTGCTCACCGAGCGCCGCACCTGGCTGCCGCGGCTCGGGCAGCTGGAGACCGACGCGGCCCTGCTCGGCAGCTTCGACGTGGACCGCATCGCCACCGAGGCGCTGTTGTTCCAGAGCGGCTATCTGACCATCGGCGCGGAAGAGAACATCGGCGGCAACTGGTTCTACCGCCTGCGCTATCCGAACCGGGAGGTGCAGCAGAGCCTCACCGGCGCGTTGCTCAACGCCTGGACCCCGGGCGACGGCGCCGAGGTGCGCAACCGAAAGCTCCTCTACCGCCTGCTGGAGGCCAACGACTTCGACGGCATGCGCGAGCTGTTCACCGCCTTCTTCGCCGGCATCCCCCATGACTGGTACCGCAACAATCCCATTGCCGGCTACGAGGGCTACTACGCAAGCGTCTTCTACGCCTATTTCGCGTCCCTGGGGCTGGATGTGACCCCAGAGGAGAGCAGCAACGCCGGGCGCCTGGACATGGCCCTGCGCTTCCAGGGGCAGGTCTACCTGTTCGAATTCAAGGTGGTGGAGCTGGCCCCGGAGGGCGGGGCGCTGGCGCAGCTTGAGGCGCGCGGCTATGCGGACAAGTACCGTGCGGCCGGCGGGCCGATTTACCTGGTGGGCGTGGAATTCAGCCGCGAGCAGCGCGGTGTCGTCGGCTTCGAGTCCAGGTGATGCACCGCCGGGTGGCGCTCATAGCCCAGGGTGAGGTCGTGGAAGCGCAGCATGGTCCGCCCCTCAGGTCAGCGCCCAGGCGACGGTGACCCAGAGCAGGGTGACTGCGGCCAGCGCCAGAGCGAGACGCGCCGCCGCGCCCATGGCCACTGCCCATGGCAACTGATGCAAAAGGCGAATCAACGGGTTGTGCGGGTGTCACGCCGGGTTCGGCCGCACTCACCCAAGCGATCGCCCGCGCAGCTCGCAGGGATGCCGACGAGCGCGCTCTTGCAGTGACCCAAAGACCCGCGGGCCGGCGCTAAAGTAGCGGCGGGCATGCTGCTGTCGCGCGAACAATGCGCGGGGTGCCGGAATGCCCGCGCCTCACCCACAGCGACCCCCACAGCGATCAGGAGCAACCCATGACCATCACCCTCTCCGGGCTGCACTACTACCCCGTCAAATCGCTGCGCGGGCTGTCGCCGGCGAGCCACCCGGTCACGCGCCTGGGGCTCGCGCATGACCGACGCTGGATGCTGGTGGATGCCAACGGCCGCTTCCTGACCCAGCGCGAGCACCACGGGCTGGCGGTGGTGTCAACGCGCATCGACGGCGAGCGCCTGCGCATCGAGGCGCCGGGGCGCACCCCGCTGGAGCTGCCGCTGGCGGGTCCGGAGGGACCGGAGGTGGTGGTCCGGGTCTGGTCGGATCAGGTCACCGCGCGCGACGCCGGCGACGAGGCCGCCGCTTGGCTCAGCGGGCTGCTGGGCGTCGCCGCCCGGTTGGTGTACTTCCCGGACGACGGCAGCCGGCAGGTGGACATGGACTTCGCCCGCGCGGGTGACCAGACGGCCTTCTCGGACGGCTTTCCCTTCCTGCTCATCTCCGAGGCCTCACTGGCGGACCTCAACGCACGGCTCGCGACGCCCGTGCCCATGCGCCGCTTCCGCCCCAACCTGGTCGTCTCCGGCTGCAAAGCCTTCGACGAGGACCGCTGGCGGCGCATCCGCATCGGCGCCGTGGAGCTCCGCGTGGTCAAGCCCTGCTCGCGCTGCGTCATCACCACCCTCGACCCGGAGACGGCGGAGCGCGGCGCCGAGCCGCTCAAGACCCTGGCCACCTACCGGCGCCGCGACAAGCGCATCTGTTTCGGCCAGAACCTGATCCACGACGGCACCGGCGAGCTGCGGCTCGGGGACCGCGTGGAGGTGCTGGAGGCCGCTGCGGACTGAAGCCGCGGGGGATCGGCTCGCCACGCGCCGTCGGGCGCGAGGCGCCGGGGTCTGGTCAGGTGCGCGTCAGGCACCGCCGGGCGAAGCCCGACAGCCCGCGCAGGCAGAAACAGACCCTGATTCGCCGCGCGGGCATTGAACAAGAACAGTTTGATTAGCCGCGATCCGCCTCCGGCGAGCCTTCAGGCGGATAGTCCAGGGTGCCGGTGATACGTTTGCGCTGCGCCTCGTCCATGTCGGGAAACGGCAGTTCATGCGCGGCGGCCCATTCGCGCACGCGTTGTTCGGCCGCTGCGCTTGCGTCGGCATCGAGTCCGCTGTCGCGGGCCATGTAGAGCGTCTGCGCCGGCAGCGCAAAGCCGGTGCCGGCCTGCTGGATCGCCTGCATCACGCGCAGCATTATGTCTTCCTGAATGGCCAGGAACTCCGTGTAAGAGGTGGTACGAAGATAGGCGCGCAGCTCCAGCGTCAGTGCCTGGTCGCGAAAGCCGAGAAAGCGCGCCCGGATCGGGTACTCCTCAGTGTGAATCGTCATCGGATGCGCGTGCAGCAGCTCGCGCAAGGTCGCGAGCAGATAGCGCAGTTGATCGGCGCTGGTCTCATAGCGCAGCGGTAAGTGTTGCCGCAGCAGAAAGCGCTCGCAGACACTGAGGTTGACGATGTTGCGCTCGGCCAGATCAGCGTTCGGAATAGTGATCAGCGAGCGATCGAACTGACGGATCTTGGTCGAGCGCAGGCCGATCGCCTCGACGGTGCCGACCGGATTCCAGCCCTGGCCGTGGCGCTCGTCGAACCGGCACAGGTCGCCAACGCGGATCGGTCGGTCGGCGAACAGGTTCAACGCGCCGATAAAGTTCTCCAGCGTCGGCCGTGCGGCGAGCGCGATCGCCAGGCCGCCGACCCCGGCGCCGGCGACCAGGCCATAGACCGGAATCCCGAGATCCTGGGCCGCCGTAAACACCAGCCCCAGCACTGTGAACAGCGCAAAGACGCGCGCGACCCAACGGATCAGGCTGGCATCTGCGCTCTCGGTATTGCGCCTTGGCGCGGCGATCAGCGCCTCGGGAATCCAGCGCGCGACCAGCAACACCAGCCAGATCAGGGCCAGCACCCGGGTCAGCTCAGCGAGGTAGTCGGGCCAGGCGGTCACCAAGCCGGTGACCTGCACCTGGTCATCGAGGAAGCGGCGCAGCAGGGGCATCCAGAGCAACAGCGTGAGTGGTGCGCTCAGGTGTCGCAGCAAGGTGCCGGGGCGGGCATCCCAGGCGCGGCGGTGCGCCCAACGCAGCACCAGCCCGAGCAGGACCAGGGTCAGTGCCAGACTGACCACGAGGATGATCCATTTCCACAGCACCTGGCCGGCGATGGGCCGCCGCGCCCAGTCGGGCAGGCGCTCGATCAGGTGCGGCGGCAGCATCCAGCCGGAGAAGCCGAGCGCCGTGGCGGTGAGGTCTCTGACGTTCTCAATCCGCGAGGAGCGACGATAGGGCAGCCCCCGCGCCAGTTCGGCATAGCTGCGCGCCGAGGCGACCGTCTCCGGGCTGAACAGGAACTCACCCGCGCGCGGACCTTCCTCGACGCGCGCGATGACGATGCCAGTGTCCGGGAGGCGCCAGCGCGGAGGTTGGTCGGCGAGCGGACCGTCACTGGTGTAATCGCTCGCCTCTGGGATCGCTTCGGCCGCGGGCAGATCGACGCGGGCGACGATCTCCCAGAGCCAGATGATGGTGGCGGTGGCGATCTCATGCTGCGCCGCGGGTGGCACGTTGCTCAGATCCATCAATTTCCTGCCCTGCTCGACGGCGCGCAAGAAGGTCTGCTGGCGTTGAGCGCTGGGCGCCTCTCGATACGCCGCATACTGCTCAGCGATCTGATCGGTGAGTCGGCGAAAGCTGTCGAAGGTCGCGCGTGGCGAGGAGGTGTCGGGTGGGCTGAGCAGGCTGGCGGTGGCGCTGGTGGCGAGCGCCGGGGTGGTCAGGATGATGCAGAAAAGCGCTGCGCGCAGCATCCAGCCCAGTCGCCAGCAGAACCTCCAGTTCAGCAGCGAAGCAAGAGATTCAGGCTGCCTCGGATTCATGCGCACAGGCGGTTTTTCATGCGTGATTGATCGATCCGTCTGGTTGCTGCACGAGTCTGGAGCGCGCCGCAGTGCTTGATCGCGCGGGCACTCGAGCACCGCGTTCCGGCGCTGAAGCCGATGAGGCTGAAACTGGCAGGCAGCGCCGGGTGCGAGCAAAACTGATGTGGCCGCTTACATTGTCATGCGACTTGCTTGAGATCGCTGCGCCAGTACGCTGACCACTGGCCGTTTGCGCGCACGAGGCGCAGCGCCAGCATGGCCTCGGCGTTGTCGGGCGTCCACCACGCGCCGGGGCGCTTGAGACGCTGCTGAACGACGTAGCGGTGTGCGCTT
>NZ_NRRV01000090.1 GCF_016583825.1 Thiohalocapsa halophila
CCTTGGTGCGTTGGCACGGCGGCAGCAGAAACGCCACGTCCGTTTGTTGGCAACGGCTCAAGGCGCTGCTCGCCTGCTGCAGGAACGCCTGCCAAGGCGCGTGATCGCCCCAGTGCGCCTTCAATTGTGTCGCCACGGCATGGGAGATGTCGTAGGTCTGCACGCAATTCGGCGCCTGCCGGCGATACAGCGCGATGCCCTTGCGCAGGTCGCTCCCGTGGTCGGCGACGATCTGCACGGGCGCCCCCGTGCGGGCACTCACCTGCTCCAGCACCGCCGCCACCCGAATCCCGTTGCTGTTCACCATCACCTCCACGGCCAGCACCGTCATGTCGCCATGGCAGGGCGAATAACCGGCCTCGGCCAACCGAGCGGCGGGAATGCCGAGCACCACCAAACACTTCAGCGTGCCCAAGGCCACCGTGTGATCCAGCACGAAAATCCAATCGTCGCGGCGCGGCGGCGGACGCTTCAGCACGCCCAAGCCCAAGCGACAGCACCAATTCAGCACGGTGGTCGCAGCCGGAACGCCCAGCGGCACATACGGCGAGAACAGACGCAGGACCTTGCCGACCCCGCGGCAGCCGAGGCCGATCCGCAGATACAGCGCCATGCTCAGCTGTATCGCCTCCAGCGAATAGCGATGGTTGGCGATACGGGTAGGCACCAATGCCCCGGGCGACTCCCCGTCGGCGTCCTCGTCGGTGTCCTCGCCCGATGCGTCGTCCGCCGGGCTGCGGCCCTCGGCCGACAAGGCCCGATCCTTCCAGTAGGCACGGCTGCGCTCCAGGTCGCGGATGCGCACCTGCGCCGAACGCAGGCGCTGCTGACGCTCCAGCGCCTTCTCCTTCCAGCGCTCGCGCGCGTGGCGCGCGAGACGCAGCAGTCGGGAAACGGGAGTCTTCGGATTGTTCATGCGCCGCGCACCTCGGATCGGTTGCACGCCATGCCGAGCGTAGCGGCGTGCCAGCAGATCGAGGGATTTTCAGAGGTTCCCGTCAACTCTTCAAGCCCCGCCTCCGCTTTCCTCGCCAAGAAGCTGTTCTGCATGAACGAGCGGGGGCGGATTTTGCGGAAACTGAACTACCTAGCACCCCCCTGACGACCAACAGGAGGATTTCCGGCAGCGGATAGAGCTTGTTGCGCTCAATGCGAAAGTCCGGAACCGGAGCAAAATGCTCAATAATGCTGGCAGACACGAGAAACTCCTCAAAGGCTTTCTCGAATAATGCCTCACCCAGCTGATTCTCCGCTGGTTTATGTGCGCTCGCCCTGTCGTCTCGGCGGGCTTGACGTGGAACCCTGGTAGGCTTGTGATATTATTGTGTAGTTTCGGAATGCTTTCGTGCGCGGCGAGCAGCTAAATGCGCCTGATAGTTGACCTAGGACAGGGATTACTGTTACGCCCTCCCTCCGGCAAATTGGTCCCGGTGTCAGACTAGTTATGGCCTCCACCGTGCCAGGATTCCGGGGACGGCTTCCGGGGACAGGGGGGCGGGGTCAGGTCTCACACTGCCCACAGACGAAGGCGGAGGGCGCATGAAGGAGGCAGGCCCGGCAACCAAGCACGCGCTCCACTACCGGCGCGACTAGCGGCGAAGTTACAGGCTCAGGGTTTCGCACGAGGTCGACGCGCATGCAGACCCCACGCGTGCGCCGTAGCTGCCAGCCGGCGACAGTCGGCAAGCGTGCACGTCACCGCAGCCCATGCTTGCTGCGCCAACACCCTCGGCGTCGACATGCGTGGGCGCGCCTCGGGGATGAAGTCCGCCGGTGGCAGGTTGTTTGGAAGCCGCAGCCGCCCCAGTGCGTGCTTGACACCCATTTCCCAGACGGCAGCGGTCGAGAGCAACAGCCTGTTGCCGCTGTCCTCCAGCAGGGTCCTTGCGTTGATGGAGAGCAACATCGCTGCGCTCGTTGCGGGCCGGCTGGAAAGCCAGCGCTCCCAGTCTGCCGCCGACGAGGCTCCCCGGTGTCAGATCTGAACAACGCCTACGACCAGCACAACGCGGGGATGCTCTTCGCCGACACCGTGGACGTCGACATGACCCTGCTCTATGGGCGCTTCCTGCCGCTGTTGCCGGAGGCGGCGCAGGTCCGCGACACCGGCTGCGGCTCGGGTCGCGATGCCCTGGCGTTCGCCAAACGCGGCCATCGGGTCACCGCCTTCGATGCGTCCCCCGCCCTGGTCGCGCTGGCGGCATTGCACGGCGGCCGAGGTGTCGGGCCTGGACGAGGTGGAGATCTGGACCACCGGCGATCTGCGGCCCGGCCGTGGCTCGGGGCGGTGGCTGAATAAGATGTTGCGTAGGACGGTGGCCGTGGCTGTACCTTGGTTGGCCTCGAGGCGCGCAGCGCCCGGCGACGCGTGACACCGCTGGAGCGGTGTCACGAGACGGACGGTGTCGAACGTTTGGTCGGGTCCACTGATGTAACCTTAGACTCAAGGAATTGGACAGACAGGCGCTTGCCCCGGAGACCGATGCGATGACCACACGCGAGCAATACGTCGTTGACGAAGCCGGCAGACCCACCGCGGTCCTGGTCCCACTTGATGAGTGGGAGCGGATCCAGGAGGCGCTGGAGGAGCTCGGGGATATTCGCGCCTACGATGAGGCGAAGCGGCAGCACTCTGACCCCGTGCCCTTTGAGCAGGCGATGGCGGAGATCGACGGGGACGCTGGCATTTGAGGTACACGCTCGTCATCGAGCGCCGGGCTCAGAAGGCGCTGGCGCGCATCGAGCAGCGAGACAGGGGCCGTATCGCGAACGCGATTCGCGGGCTTACTCGTGATCCGCGGCCACCGGGAGTGAAGAGGCTCACTGGGCGGGATGCCTATCGCCTGCGGGGGGCGACTATCGGGTCTTGTACGAGATCGAGGATCAGCAGCTCGTCGTCCTCGTTGTGGACGTTGGGCATCGGCGCGAAATCTATCGCCGCTGATGCGGGTTTCGACCACCGGCGAACTGCGCCCCGGCCGCGAGTCGGAGCGGTGGCTGAATACGCTGTTGCGCAGGGCGGTGGCCGTGGCTGTACCTTGGTTGGCCTCGAGGCGCGGAGCGCCCGGCGACGCGTGACACCGCTGGAGCGGTGTCACGAGACAAACAAGAGGGATGACATGGGCGGCTTCGGTTGGAGAGTGGGGTTACACCAGGGCTGAGGGCTGAGGGCTGCGGAAGGCATCGGTGCCGGCGACCGGCGAAGCAAGCGCCCGGCCTAGTGCAACGCTACGGTCTCCGGACTCTAACGCGGGTGGGCACTAGGCCCTCGCCCCTCCGCCCTCGCCCCTCAGCCCTCAGCCCTCAGCCCTTCCTACTCCGTCTCCCCACCCGCCATCATCACCATCCGCACCAGCTCGGCCAGCGAGTCCGCGCGCATCTTGTCCATGACCCGGGCGCGGTGGACCTCGACGGTCTTGGCGCTGACGCCGAGGGAGGTGGCGATCTCTTTGTTGGAGCGGCCGTCGGTGACCATAGTCATGACCTCGTGCTCGCGCGGTGTGAGCTCCGCCATGCGCGCGGCGATGTCCGCCCGCTGCGCGCGCAGCGCGCGCTGCTTCTCGTCGTGCTGGAGGGCGTTGCGGATGCTGACGACCAGGGCCTCGTCGTCGAAGGGCTTCTCGATGAAGTCCACGGCGCCGTTCTTCATGGCCTTCACGGCCATGGCCACGTCGCCGTGGCCGGTGATGATGATCACCGGGATGCGGTGCTCGCGCTTGGCGAGATAGGCCTGCAGCTCCAGCCCGCTCATGCCGGGCATGCGCACGTCCAGCAGCAGGCAGCCGGCGCGGCCGGGATAGTAGGCGTCCAAAAAGGCCTGGGCGGAGTCGTAGGTCTCCACGCGCATGCCCATGGACTCGATGAGCCATTGCAGGGAGCTGCGCATGGCCTGGTCGTCGTCGACGACGAAGACGGTCTCCTCCCGGCTCATCGGCCGCCCTCCGCAATCAGCTGCGGCGCGGCTGCCTCGGGCTCGGGCCCGGCGGCGAGCGCCTCCTCGGCCAGGGGCAGGTGCACGTGCAGCACGGTGCCCCGCCCCGGCTCGGATTCGGCGCGGATCTCGCCCCCGTGGTCGTCGATGATGGTCTGACTGATGGCCAGCCCCATACCCATACCGGTCTCCTTGGTGGTGTAGAACGGATCGAACAGGTGCATCATGCGCTCCTCGGGAATGCCGGGGCCGTTGTCGGCGACGCCGACGACGGCCTCGGCATCGCGCACCAGCGTGAAGATGGCAAGATGGCGGTCCGCCACCGACTTGTGCTCCAGCGCGTCCAGGGCATTGCGGACCAGGTTCAGCAGCACCTGCTCGATCTGCACCAGGTCCACGTTCACCGGAATCTCGCCCTCGGCGAGGTCCAGCTCGATACGCAATTCGAGCTTGCCGGTCTCGAACTCTAGGAAGCCGCACACCTCGCGCACCAGATAATTCAGGTCCACGACGCTGCGAATCGGCGCCTGCTTGCCCACCAGGGCCCGCAGCCGGCGGATGATCTCGCCGGCGCGCTGGGCCTGGGAGGAGATCTGACGCATGGCCTCCACCAGGGGCTCGGTGTCCAGTATGCCGCTTTGTAGCCGCCGACTCGCGCCTTTGGCATAGTTGACGATGGCCGACAGCGGCTGGTTGAGCTCGTGGGCCATACCGGTGGCCACCTCGCCCATGGTGGAGAGCCGGCACACGTGCACCAGCTCCGATTGGTGCTGGCGCGACTCCTGCTCCGCCCGGCGCACGGCGGTGATGTCGCGGGCGTAGATGTTCACATAGCCGAGGTCGGTGATGGGCACGAACAGCAGGGAGTAGATCTGCTCGTCTTGGTCGTCCTCGCGCTCGTGGTTCTGGCCGTCCTCCAGCACCGCCTGCACCTCGCCGATCCACACCAGCGGCAGCAGCTGCCCGGGCCCGCTGGCCCAGGCGTTGGTGAGCGGCCGGCTCGCGGCATTGGCGTAGACGATGAGCCCCTCGGCATTCACCCGCAAGATGGGGTTCGGGCTTTCGCTGGCGAACCGGGCCAGGCTCTTGATCTCCCGCTCCGCCGCCTTGCGCTGGGTCGCGTCGTGGATGTAGAGGGTATAGACGCGCTCGTCGTCGATGTCGATGGGCACGATGGACATCTCCACCGGGAAGCGTGAGCCGTCCGCGCGCTTGGCCCAGAGCTCACCGCGGGCATGCGGGCGGCGATGGCCGTGCTGTCGCCGGCCGGACTCCGAGAGCATGCCGAGGAAGGCGGCGTGCTCCGCCGGGTCCAGAAAACGCCGCGCGAAGTCACCGTTGATGGCGTTCTGGGGCGTCAAGCCCAGCATGGCCTCGGCCATCGGGTTGTAGTCGATGACCAGCCCGGCTCGGTCCAGGGTGACGATGGCGTCCAGAGACGCCTCCATGATGGCGGCCTTGAGCGCTTCGGTCTCGCGCATCTCATGGGCGTGGCGGCGGTTCATCTCCTCCCGCGCCTTGAGCACCAGATTGGTGAAGTGCTGAATCCAGTCCTCCAGCAACAGCAGCTGATTGCCGCCGCGCTTGAAGTTGGGCTGCTCGATCTCCAGCGCCCGCTGCGAGAAGCGAGTCATGCGCGCCAGCACCCGGTTCAGCCGCGCGGAGACGAGGTAGATCACCAGCGTGAACACGGCGATGAACACCAGCGCGGCGATGAGCCGCTGGTTGCGCTCGAACTGCACCACCCGCTCGGTCATTTTGTCCACGCTGGAATGCGGGATGAAGGTGGCGAACAGCATGTTCCAGTTGGAGCCCTCGTACTCCGGCAGCGACTGGGAGGTGACGACGAACTCCTCGCCCCACTGCTCCAGCAGGGTGCCGGGGAGCAACTGCTTTGGCTCGTTGGTGGCGAGGATACGCTGCTCGTCGGCGTCCACCAGGGCCACCGCCGAGCTGTCCGCCGAGACGCTGCCCTCGGAGGCCTCGAGAAAGGCTGAATCGATGGGCACCACCACCACTAGATGGCCCATGCCGTAGCCGCCGGCGTCCTCCACCCGGTCGCTCACCACCAGGTAGGGCCGATCGCCGGCCCTGGCCAGCACGGTGTGCACCTCGTCGCCGTCGCCCACCCAGGTGCCGGCGTCGGCGAGCATGTCCGGGGGCAGCGCCTTCTTGCCGGCCTGGTAGATCTCGCGCACCTGGCCGCGGGTGTCCATCAGCAGCACGTGACTCGGCGCCAGCAGCGCATTGCGCTCGAAGAAGTCCGGCAGCCAGAAGGGGCGGAACTGCTCATACACCACCGGCTCCACGTCCTCTTCCGGAAACCAGAACAGCGGCTCCAGGTATTGTGCGAGGCGGCGGTGATTGGCCAGCAGCCGCGCCGTGGCCGCATAATTGTTCATATACTGATCGAAGCGCAGCAGGCTCTCGCGCGAGCGCAGATCGAGCCGCGCGGTCAGCTCTTTGTTGAAGATGCGCTCCACCGCCTTGCTTTGTACCTGATCCAGCACGCCCCAGACCGCGAGCCCTGCCACCAGGCCGATCAGGATCGCGATCAGCGGCATCGGCAAATGGCGCAATAGACGGTACACCGCTGGCTTGACGGAGGTTTTCGGCAGCTTCACACGGGTTTGTCGGGGTCTGTTCACGGCCCTAGTCTAGCCGAAGTGCCTCGGGCCACCGGCACGGACGAGCGCGACGGAACCTTCCGCCGCCACCACGGCCCGATGCAGCAAATCAATGACAATCACCGCTCGCACCCGCACACTGCACCCCATGAGCGACACCCTGACAAGCGCCGCAGAGCCCGGGGCCAACCTCGGCCAGGCCCGTGTCCCGGGCCTGCTGCGCCGGCTCGCTACTATGCTCTATGACCTGATGCTCCTGGCGGGCGTCCTGGTGGTGGCGGCGGCCGTGTTCTACACGCTGTACAACCTGCTCACCGGCAGCGAGGCCATCACGGGCGCGGCGCGGCTGCTGTTTCAGGCCTATTTGCTGGCAGTGATCGCCGCCTACTACGTCTATTTCTGGACCGGCGGGCGCCAGACGCTCGGCATGCGCAGCTGGCGTACTTTGCTGCTGCGCACCGACGGCGGCGTGCCCACGCCCGCCGATGCGCTGCGCCGCCTCGCCTTCGCCGCACTGACCCTGCTGCCGCTGGGCGCGGGTCTGCTCTGGGTGCTGTTCGACCGTGACGGACTCGCCTGGTACGACCGCCTCTCCGGCACGCGCCCGGTGCTCGCCGCCAAGCGCAAGCGCAAGGGTCGCTGACCGGCCGGCAGCCCCGTCCGGCGGCACCCACCGGCCATACCCATCACCCGAGCCGACACAACCAGCGCAAGCGCCGTGGACTACCGCATCATTCCCGTCACCCCCTTTCAGCAGAACTGCACCCTGCTGCGCTGCCCCGACACCGGCGCCACCGCCATCGTCGACCCGGGCGGCGAGCCCGAGCGCATCACCGCGGCCCTGGCTGCGATGCATGCCGAGCCGGCGATGATCCTCCTCACCCACGGCCATCTGGACCACGTGGGCGCCACGCCCGCGCTGGCGGCGCAGCTCGGGCTGCCCATCGTCGGCCCCCACCCCGACGACGCCTTCTGGCTCGACGCGCTGCCGCAGCAGGCGCAGATGTTCGGCTTCCCGCCGCACGAGGCCTTCCGGCCCGGGCGCTGGCTCGCCGATGAGGACGTGGTGGAGCTCGGCAACCGCCGCCTGCGGGTGCTGCACTGTCCCGGCCATACCCCCGGTCATATCGTGCTGTTCGACGCCGACGCCCGCCTCGCGCAGGTGGGCGATGTCATCTTCGCCGGCGGCATCGGCCGCAGCGACTTCCCCCGCGGCAACCACGCCGACCTGCTGCGCTCCATCCGCGAGCGGCTGTTTCCCCTGGGCGACGATGTGCGCTTCATCCCCGGTCACGGGCCCATGAGCACCTTCGGCGAGGAGCGCCGCACCAATCCCTTCGTCGGCACCGCCAGCTGAGGGACCCGGCTGACCGACCCGGCTGACCGACGGGCCGCTCCTGCGAAGCACCGCCCCGCGGTCCATACTTTGGATAACCACGAGCGCAGGAGCAGCCCATGCCCAAGACCGACTGGAGCGCCCGCAGCTCCCCCGGGCACCGCCGGCCCTGGCTGGTGCCGCCGGGCACCGACCCCGCCGCGAGCCCGAATACCCCGAATGCAACCCCGGCCCCCTCGGCCAAGCCCCGCTCCGCCGCCAGCAAGTCCAAGAAGCACTTCGTCGAGCCCTACCCCTACACGGCCGCGCAGCGCACGGCCATCGAGCGGGCACTGGCGGACTGCGAGCTCGGCGACGCGACGGCGCGGGAGATCTTCATCGGCGCCATCGCCTACGACCTCGCCGTGCTCGCCGCGGGCCTCGACGAACAGCGCGAGCCGGAAACCAGCGCGCCGCAGGCCGCGGCTACGGACACCGCCACCGCGCCCGAGCAGGCCGCAAGCCAGCCTAGCGGTAAGCGCGCAGACGCCGGGGCCGGCGCCGAGGAGCTCGTCGCCGAGCGCGCCCGCGCCCTCGCCGATGCGCTCGCGGTGCTGGACGCCCGGACGCGCGCCCACCTGACCCATCGTCTTACCGACAGCGACCCGCTGCGGCGTGTCTACGCCGACGCTTACCTCGATGCGCTCGGCGCCGAGCTGGCGCACCTCGGACATGCCCTGAGCAAAGCCGAGACCACCCAAGACGCCGCGTCGGCGGCAACCGCGGACGCCGGCCAGCCCCGGTCCCGGGCTCGTGCCGAGCCGGCATCGCCTCCACCGGCGTCCGCCGCGGACACCGAGGCCATGGCACTCGCCTTCATCCGCCACGCCGCCCAGGTCTACGAGCAGTGCTTCGACGACCGCCCGGCCGCCGCCGCGAAGGCCCCCTTCGCGCAGGTGCTGCGGGCCGTCGCCAAGGCCACCGACACCGCCATCCCCACGGACACCGGGTTGCTGCAGCGCGCCCTGAGCTGAGCAGAAGGCGCTGGAGAGGCCCAAGGGCGCCACAGCCCGGTTTCAGCGACAGCCTGTCTGCACAGCCGTCGGACCAGCGGCGGCCGCGGCGCACCCGGCGGGCCGCGGGTCCGCTACAATCGGCGGTTTTGCGCCGCCACCAGCCCGCCGATGTTCTTCAAGCAGCTTCTGGACAAGACGCGCAGCCGGCGCCCGCCGGATGCGGCCGCCCTCATCGAGACGGCACGCAATGCGCCGGACGCCGCCGCCCGGCGCGAGGCCTGCCGCGCGGTGGTGCAGCTGCAAGTGCTGCAGGGCATCGCCGACGCCGACGCCGACGCCGGTGTGCGCGATCTCGCCATGGCGCGCTTCCGCCGGCTCCTGTGCGGACAGGACGAGCAGGCCCCGACGCTCGCCGAGCGCAGCGCAACGTTGGCCGCTCTCGACGACGAAACACTCCTGGCGCAGGTGGCGCACGAGGCCGTGGAGCCCGAGCTGCGCCGCTCCGCCATTGAGCGCCTCCAGCACCCCGAGCACCTCGCCACCTGCGCCGTGGACGACCCGCTCGCCGCCAATCGCCACGCCGCGGCCGAGCGCCTGCACGATCGCACCGCGCTGGAGGCGGTGCAGCGGCGCGTCGGCAAGCGCGACAAAGGCGTCTACCGCCTGGTCAAGGAGCGCCTGCGCGCCATGGCCGAGGCCGAAGAGCGCCCGCGCCGGCTGCGCGCGGCGGCCGATGCGGTCTGCGACAAGCTCGAGCGCCTGGGGCGCTATGACAACTGGTCCCAGGACCAGGCCCTGCTCCAGCACCTGGACCGGGAGTGGGCCGAGATCGAGGCCGCCCTGGGCGCCGAGCTCGACACCGAGCGCCGCAGCCGCCGCGAGCGGCTGCGCGCGGATTTCCTGAGCGCCTACGAGGCCCATGCGGCTGCGCATGCCGCAGAGCTTGCCGCCGCCGAGGCCAGTGCCGCCGACGCCGGGCGCCGCGCCGAGCTGATCCGCGCCCTGGCGGAGGCAAGCGCCCTGAGCGACCCGGACGCCCTGTCCGCACGCCTGCGAGAGCTCGCCCGCGACTGGGAGGCCGTCGCCGACGGCGCCCCGGCTAAGGATCAGCGCGCCTACGCCGACGCCGAGGCCGCCGCCCGCGCGCGCCAGGATCAGCTCGCCGCCGAGCGCAAACGCCGGCGCAGCGCCGAGCAGCTGCGCCGCGACGCCGAGGACGCCCTGGCCGCCGGCGCCTTCGAGCAGCGCCGGGTGCAGACCTGCGAGCGGCGCCTCAAGGACCTGCGCGCCGCCGGCGAGGTGCCGGCGGCCACCATCGAGGCCGTCGAGAAGCTCGCCGCGCGGCTCAAGAAGCACCGCGAGCAGATGCGCCGCAAGCTCGCCTCACTGCCGGAGCGCCTCGCGGAGCTGGACGCCCACTTCGCCGCCGGCCGGCTCAAGCAGGCGGAGCCGCTGTATCAGAGCATCCGGGCGACCCTGGACCATGCCCACACCGCCGGCCTGCCGGCGAGCGACACGGCGGCGGCGGAGCGCCACCTCAAGGACATCGCCCCGCAGCTGAAAGAGCTTCAGCGCTGGCGCCGCTGGGGCGCCGACACCCACCGCCAGGCCTTGTGCGAGGAGATCGAGCGCCTGGCCGCCGACACCAAGCACGACCTGGAGCCCCTGGCGCATCGGCTGGCGGAGCTCCAGGACGACTGGCGCGGGCTCGACCGCAACGGCGCCCCGGCGGACGACGCGCTGTGGCAGCGCTTTCGCGCCGCCGCCGAGACCATCCGCAACCGCTGCAAGCCCTTCTACGACGCCCAGACCAAGCTCCAGGCCGCCAACCGCGAGCAGCGCGAGGCCCTGTGCCGGCAGCTGGAAGCCTTTCTGGACCAGGTGGACTGGGCGCGCATGGATTGGAAGAAGGCCATGCGTGCCGCCCGCGAGATGCGCCAGGCCTGGGCGGCGCTGGAGCCCGCGCCGGCGGCGGCGCCGGGCGCCCGCCGCCGCGACCAACGCCGGCCGCTGGAGGGGCGCTTTCGCAAGTCGCTGCGGCGGCTGGAAGAGGCCCTGGACGCCGAGCGCGAGCGCAATCTCGCCGAGCGGCGCGAGCTCATAGCGCAGATGCAGCGGCTGGTGGACGAGCCGGACCTGCGGGCCGCCATGGAGTCCGCCAAGGCCCTGCAGCGCCAGTGGCGGCCGACGGTGACCGGCCGCAAACGCGACGAGAACGCCCTGTGGCAGGAATTCCGCGCCGCCGCCGACGCGGTCTTCGCCCGCCGCGAGGCGGAGCAGCGCGCCCGCAACGCCGAGCAGGACGAGTATCTCGCCGACCGCGAGGCCATCTGCGCAGCATTGGAGCAGGCCACGGCCCGGGCGACGGACGCCGATGCGCTGCGCAAAGCCCTGCGCGAGCAGGCGCAGCAATGGCAGAGCACCGAGGGATTGCGCGTGCCCAAGGCCAAGATCCAGACCCTGAGCCGGCGCTGGCAGCAGGCCCAAGACGCCGCGCACGCCAAGCTCGAGGCCCTGACGGCCGCGGCCCGGTGGGCGCAGCTGGAGGCCCTGGGACGCCGCGCCGCCTGGTGCGACGAGACGGCCCGGGCCCTGGTCGACGGCACTGTGCAGGCGCTGGATGCCGCAGCCCTGGCGGCAGCCTGGGAGGCCCTGCCGGCGGCGGCCGACACCGAGACCGCGCAGGCCCTGGAAGACGCCGCGGCCTTGGTGCTGGCGGCGGCCGGCGGCGACGCCGACGCGCTGGAGCGGCTGCGCACCCACATGGCCGACGCCGTCGAGGCGCGCCGCGAGCTGTGCCTGCGCCTTGAGATCGCCGCCGGCGTGGACTCACCGCCCGAGCTGGAAGCCGAGCGCATGGCCCGCCAGGTGCAGCGCCTCAAGGCCCGTCTGAGTGCGGGCAGCGAGACCGCCGACGACGACGCGGACCCGCTCGCCCTATTGCTGCGATGGTACGCGGCGGCGCCGGCGGCAGAGGCGCCGGATCTCCACGCCCGCCTCAAGTGCATCACGGTCGCACTGCGGCCGGCGGACGCCGCAACGGCCTGATCGACGGGGGCGCCCATTGCCTCGGTCTACCAACACGATAATCCGGAGGTCTTCCCCCTTTTCGCTGCGTTTCCTGTAGCTCGGAGGGGTGCGGGCAGATTCCGCAGCAAGCGGCTCTTGTTGCGCATGCCGAGAGACCCAGGCCAATATTGCCTGCTACCGGCACAGACATGCCTCGGCGTAGGTCGGGCCGACGCCAGGAGGCCCGACAATCAGGCGGTGACGGCAAGCGCGGCGTCGGGCTTCGTGCCTCAGCCCGACCTACGTCAGTACTTCACCGAGCAGCCGTAGGGCCGGGGCACGGCCTTGCCCACGGACTCGCCGGCGGCGAGGTCGGCCATCGCCAGGCGCACATAGTTCTCGGCGCCCTCGACGTCGGCTACGTTGGTGGTGGGCTTGTCGTCGATGCCGCCCATGTAGCATCGCGGAATACGGTGGACTGCGCTCCGCTTGTCCACCCTCCACCCTGCGCTTATCCGAGTGGTCCGAGTTATGGCCAAAGCCAATCTGTGATTCAAGCGGCCGCACGCCAGTCCAGCTCCAGGTGGACACCGGAATAGGGTAAATGCAGCTTGCCGTTCTCGGTCCGGTCGATCAGCCCGATGCCAACGAGTCGCTGCGCGTCGGCGTGCACCGCACGCACATCGCGTCCTACGCCCCGCGCCAGCTCGCGCACCCCGAGCGGACCGGCCCCACACAGGGCCTTGAGAATCGCGAAGCGATTACCGGTCAGCGTGTCCAGCAACTCCTCATGGCTGCGGAACGAGTAACCCGGCGGTTGCGGCTCGCCGCGCTCGGCGGCCTGCACGATGCGCGTGCTCCACTGCGCCTCGGTCTCAACGCGGATCGTCAGTATGTCCATGGGCCCGCCTCCAAATCTCGATATCGTGATGGAACTGCGCGAGCAGGGTGGCCAGATCGACAAAGGTCAGCGGCGTTTCCGTGTCGTCGACATATCGCTGAAGAGCGATAGGCGCGAGGCAGTGGTTTACGCACCGCCGTCTTGAAGGAGGGTCCGACGGGAGCGCAAGACCGCAGGCAGGATACGCGGACGGCCCGTCCGCGGACCGTCCGTACCCGACTCGATGATCCTGCGTCAGTACTTCACCGAGCAGCCGTAGGGCCGGGTCACGGCCTTGCCCACGGACTCGCCGGCGGCGAGGTCGGCCATCGCCAGGCGCACATAGTTCTCGGCGCCCTCGACGTCGGCTACGTTGGTGGTGGGCTTGTCGTCGATGCCGCCCATGTAGACCAGGGTGCCCTGCGCGTCGATGATGAACATGTGCGGCGTGGTACGGGCACCGTAGGCCTTGCCGATGTCGCCCTTCGGGTCCAGCAGCACCGCGGTGGGCGCGGCGTTGCGGGAGGCCGTCAGCCCATCCGCCTGCTCAGCGCTCACGTGGCCCTGCTTGCCGGGGGCGGAGGAGATCACCGAGAGCCACGTGTAGCCGGCCTCGGTGGCCTCCTGCTGCAGCGCCTGCATGTTGCCGGACTCGTAGTGCTTCACCACGTAGGGGCAGTCGTGGTTGGTCCATTCCAGGATCACGGGCGTGCCGCGCAGCTCGGCCAGCGCCCAGGTCTTGCCCGTGGTGTCGGTGCCGGTGAAGGCGGGCGCGGCCTTGCCCACCTCGGGCGCGGCGGCGGCGGTGCCGGCGATCAGGGCGGCGCAGAGGGCGGCGGCGGTGGCGATGGGATGCAGTTGCATGGTCGGCTCTCCTCAGTGGTAGATGACAGCGGATGATGGCTGAGACGCGCTCGGGCCGCCGGCGACTCAGCCGGCACCGATCTGCCGCAGCACGGTGGTCTCGGTGAGCACCTGCGGCAGCACGCGGGGCTCGCCGTCCGGCGGATAAAAGACATAGATGGGCACGCCGTTGCGCCCGAAGCCCGCCAGATAGTCGGTGATGGCCGGGTCGCGGTTGGTCCAGTCGCCCTTGAGGTAGAGCACGCCCCGCTCGGCGAAGGCGCGGGCGACGGCGGCCCGGCTCAGGGCCACGCGCTCGTTCACCAGGCAGGTGATGCACCAGGCGGCGGTCATGTTGACGAAGACCGGCCGACCGTCGGCGCGGGCGGCCGCCAAGCGACCGGCGGAATAGGGCTCCGCGGGCATCGCAGCCGCAGCACCGGCGCCCTCAGCGTCCGCCGCGAGCGCCGGTGGCGCCGGCTCGCGGCCGGTGAGCCCAAGACCCAGCCAAAGCGCGACGCCGAGCCCGAGCGCCGCCGCGCCGACACCGACCCGGGGCCAAGGCGAGCGGGCATAGCGCGTGCGCTCCTGCACCCAGAGCGCGAACGCAAGCACGAGCATGCCGGTGAGCGCCGCGGCGAGGCCGCCGGGCCCGGTCTGCACCGCCAGCACCCACAGCAGCCAGGCGGCGGTGGCGAACATCGGGAAGGCCAGGGCCTGCTTCAGGGTCTCCATCCAGGGCCCCGGCCGCGGCAGGCGTCGCGCGAGCCCGGGCGAGAGGGCCAGCAGCAGGAAGGGCAGCGCCATGCCGAGCCCCAGCGCCAGCACGATGGCCAGGGCCGCCGGCCAGGGCACGGTCATCGCATAACCCAGCGCCGCACCCATGAAGGGCGCCGTGCAGGGCGCCGCCACCAGGGCCGCCAGCGCGCCGGTGACGAAGGCCCCGAGATGGCCCTCGGCGTGCCCGACGCCGCCGCGACCCC
>NZ_NRRV01000091.1 GCF_016583825.1 Thiohalocapsa halophila
CCGCGTCGCCCATCGCGTAACGCTGGTTGTTGCCGCCCTTGCGCGCGTCCGGCAGCTCGTCCAGCGCTCGGCGGATCCTCGTCACCACCGTTGCCGCCGTGAACCGCTGCGTAGTGGGCTCGGGCTTAGACTCCGGCTTGGGCTCGGGCTTGGGCCTCAGGACCATCGGACTCTCCAGTAACTTGTGAAGAGTCCTTCATAACATCATGCTTTTAGATTTGGAACTGCTGATGTGCCCCGCGGAACGACCGCCCTAAGGCCGCCCAAGGTTTTGGAAGCGCTGTCCCTGGCCCGAGCGCCACCTAGTCGCGGCGAGGACGCCGCTCCCACGGCGGTACGCCGGCGCCTTAGGTCATGCGGCGGCCGTCAGCAGCCTTCACCCGGCGTGCGGTTGTAGACGTCCTCGAAGCGCACGATGTCGTCCTCGCCCAAATAGCCACCGGATTGGACCTCGATGATCTCCAACGGGACCTTGCCCGGGTTCTCCAGGCGGTGGGTGGCGCCCACCGGGATGTAGGTGGACTGGTTCTCGGCGAGGAGGAAGGTGCGCTCGTCGCAGGTCACCCGGGCGGTGCCGGAGACGACGATCCAGTGCTCGGCGCGGTGGTGGTGCATCTGCAGTGACAGGGACTCGCCGGGGCTGACGGTGAGGCGCTTCACCTGGTAGCGCGCGCCGGCGTCGATGGACTCGAAGGCGCCCCAGGGCCGGTGCACGCGCTGGTGGTGGCGGTGCTCGCTGCGCTGGGCGTCCTTCAGGAATTGGGTGACGGCCTTGACGTCCTGGGCGCGGTCCTTGCTCGCCACCAGCACGGCGTCCGGCGTCTCGACGATGATGCAGTTGTCGACGCCGACGGCGGCCACCATGCGGTGCTGGGCGAGCACCAGGTTGTTCTCGGCATCGTGGACGAAGGCGTCGCCGTCCAGCACATTGCCGGCGGCGTCCTGCTCGCGCACCTCCCAGAGCGCGGACCAGGCGCCGACGTCCGACCAGCCAACGGACAAGGGCAGCACCAGGGCTGGCGGCAGGTCCTCCGCGCCGGCCGCAGCGTCGGCGGGCGCGTTGGCAGACAGGCGCTCCATGACGGCGTAGTCGATGGAATCGCTGGGGCAGGCGGCAAAGCGCTCGGCGTCGATGCGCTGGAACTCCCCGTCGCGGCTGCCGGCGCTGTAGGCCGCCTCGCAGGCGTCCAGGATGTCAGGCCGAAAGCGGCGGATCAGGGTGAGCCACACAGACGCCCGCAGCATGAAGATACCGCTGTTCCAAAGGTACTCGCCGCTTTGCAGATAGCCCTCGGCGGTGGCCTGATCCGGCTTCTCGACGAAGGCATGCAGCCGGAAGGCATCGCCCGTCAGCTCCGCCTGGCGATAGGGCTCGCCCTGGCGGATGTAGCCATAGCCCGTCTCGGGCTTGTCGGGCACGATGCCGAAGGTGATGACGGCGCCGGCCTCGGCGAGCTGATAACCATCGGCGACGGTGGCACGAAAGCCCGGCGCATCGGCGATGGTGTGGTCCGCAGGCATCACCAGCAGCACGGGGTCGGTGTCTCCGGCGGTGCCGGCGGCCGCCGTCGCCGCCAGCGCCGCCAGGGTCAGCGCCGGCGCGGTGTTGCGGCCCACGGGCTCCAGCAGGATGGACGCACAGCGCCGCTCCAGAATCCGGAATTGCTCGGCGACGAGAAACCGGTGCGCCTCGTTGCAGACCACCAGCGGGTCCTGCACGTTGAGGCCGAGGCGCGGATGCTCGGCGGCGAGGTGGTCCAGGCGCAGCGCGGTGGCCTGGAGCATGGTGTGCTCGCCCGCCAGGGGCAGAAACTGCTTAGGGTAGGCCTCGCGCGACAACGGCCACAGCCGCGTGCCGGAGCCACCGGAGAGGACGACGGGGAGCAGGGACATAGCGTGTGTTACAGATTGCCGGGCGCCAAGCACGGATTAAAGCAACCGCCCCCCACCCGGTCAAACGAGTACGCACTCCCCCCGCACTCCCGGGTGCAGTGGGGCCGACGCCGCTGCTGCCGGCAAGCGCTTGCCGATAAGTGAGGCGGGCGGGGCCGAGTCCGGGCCCGCGAGACGGCCCTGATCGTAAGCCCGCCCAAGGCTGTGGGAGCGGCGTCCTCGGCGCGATCGGGGCCAGTCGCGGCGAGGACGCCGCTCCCACGGCGCGCAGTTGGTGCACGAAGTTATGATCGAGGCCCGCGATTCGACGCCCCAGCGTGCCGGCACCCGACCATGCACCGATGGACGCAGACGGTTGCCGGTAGGCAGCCGGTCCGGCGCATGCGATCATAGAGGCTATTCGCGCTCGCAGCCCGCGCCGGTCGGCGCCCCATTGCCTTCGTGCCAGCAAAGCAACGCAACATCCTCGTCGTCGGCGGCGGCGGCCGCGAGCACGCCCTCGCGTGGAAGCTCGCGCAGTCGCCACAGGCGGCCCGTGTCTATGTCGCCCCGGGCAA
This sequence comes from Thiohalocapsa halophila, assembly GCF_016583825.1. Lineage (GTDB taxonomy): Bacteria > Pseudomonadota > Gammaproteobacteria > Chromatiales > Chromatiaceae > Thiohalocapsa > Thiohalocapsa halophila. Next base: position 2,451 of record NZ_NRRV01000091.1, read on the forward strand.
TGGCGGCACCGCCACGGAGCCCGGTGTGGAGAACCTGCCCATTGCGGCGACCGATGTGGACCGCCTTGCGGCCTTCGCCGCAGAGGCCGGCATCGACCTTACCGTCGCGGGCCCGGAGGCGCCGCTGGTGGCGGGTATCGTCGATACCTTCACGGCCGCCGGCCTGCGCTGCTTCGGTCCGACACGGGACGCCGCGCGGCTGGAGGGCTCCAAGGCGTTCGCCAAAGACTTCATGCTGCGCCATGGCATCCCGACGGCGCAGTATCAAAGCTTCAGTGATCTGGATGCCGCGCTGGCGTATTTGCAGGAGGTCGGAGCACCAGTGGTGGTCAAGGCGGACGGTCTTGCCGCCGGCAAGGGCGTCATCCTCGCCGACGATCTCGCCACTGCCGAGGCCGCCGTGCGCGACATGCTCGCCGGCGGGCGCTTCGGCGCCGCCGGCGCCACGGTGGTCATCGAGGAATGGCTGCGCGGGCAGGAGGTGAGCTATATCGCCCTGGTGGACGGTGAGCACATCCTGCCGCTGGCGAGCTCGCAGGACCACAAGGCGCGGGACGACGGCGGCCGCGGACCGAACACCGGCGGCATGGGCGCCTTCTCGCCCTCGCCGCTGGTGACGCCGGCCCTGGAGCAGCGCATCTTGGACGAGGTCATGCGCCCGACGGTGACAGGCCTGGCCGCCGACGGTTTGCGGTATGTCGGCTTTCTCTACGCCGGGCTGATGATCTCCGAAGATGGCACGCCCAAGGTTCTGGAATACAATTGCCGTCTGGGCGATCCAGAGACGCAGCCGTTGCTGATGCGCCTGGACTCGGATCTGCTGGAGCTGATCGACGCCGCCCTGGACGGGCGCCTCCAGAGCGTCTCGGCGCATTGGCGGCAAGACACGGCGCTCGGCGTCGTGCTCGCGGCGGGCGGCTATCCGGGACCCTACGACAAGGGCATCACCTTGTCGGGCCCGTTGGACCGTGCAACCGCCGACATCAAGGTGTTCCACGCAGGTACCGCGCTCAGCGACGGCGAAATCCTCAGCAACGGCGGGCGCGTCCTGTGCGCCACGGCGCTCGGGGCCGATCTGCGGGCAGCACACGAGCGGGCTTATGCCACCTTGGCGGAAATCGAGATGCCCGAGGGCTTCTACCGGAGAGATATCGGCCTCGTCCGGCCGCCCTGATTGTCGGCTGCCTTCGCAGCACGGCAAGATCCTGGGCTGCCGGGAGCGAGCACGAGGCTCCAGGCACGCGCGAAGTCCGCAGGCGTTGGAAAATTTTACAGTCAAGGCTGACATCGAAACTCGTCATAGCGAAAAAGGGTGCGGCAGCACAACCACTTAGGCCCAACGGCACCTTTTTTGCAGATAGCTAGAACGTAGACTGCAAAGTGTAAAGGACGCGAGATGAGTGAACAGCCTCCCAACCAGGCCGACAACCGGCGCCCCAAAGCGGAAGCCAAGGCTGCTGCGCGCTCGGGCAGCCCCGATACGCCCGAATCCGGGCGGCGCCGCAGTCTGCTGAAGGCCGCCGCGTCCGCCGCACCGGTGATCGCCACCCTGCCGAGCGGCGAGGCACTCGCGAACGCGAGTGCTTTGCAGTGCGTCATCAATGAGCAAAACCAAGCGGGTCCACCCGTCACTGTAGACATACCCGTTCCCGATGACGATACCTATGTACGAGTTTCCGGAGAGGTTCGCGAATACTTTACAGAAGCGAGCAACGCCGGCCCAGGGGAGCGAAGGACAGTGTATTTTTTTGAAGGTGATGTACCTCAAGCCAACATTCTGGTAAATCCCGATGGCAGCTGGTTTGACGATACGGGATGGCAACAAGATAATAGTCAAACAAGGGAGGCGGCATTCCTGGTTCAATACAATGCCACCACCACAGATCCAACCACAGCAGAGGTGAATACGGAGTGCGAGTTAGAAGTAGGGACTGACTCGTGGACTGGCATTGTTACCGGACCTAGGGCTCCGCAGCACTGCTTCTATCCCATGGCCGTTAAAGCCCCACAGGGAAATGCCGGAAACGTTCCTCTAACCACATCTTGCCTAGCAAGCTTTAACGGTCTATAGGTGGACCTGCGATTCTCCTGCGCTTCCTGACAGTACTGGTCAGCAGAGCATACGTTATCGGAATCAGCGCTGTCGCGCTGGGTAACGGAGGTTCGAGAGCTTCACAGTGGGAACTGCCTCTTGCCAAATCCGGCAATCGTGCTGGGGTGTTGTTAAGTCTAAAGAGAGTCTCATTTGGGCCGAATGGTCGCCGGATAGCTTTCTTTTTCACGGTGAAACCGGGGAAACGCATCTCCTGAGCAACCTACCGGCCTTTATACTGCAAACACTACAAGCTGGCTCCAAAACGACCAGCGAGATCCGTCGGGAAACCGCAGCAGCTTGCGACACCGACGACGACGACGCCTGGCAACGCAAGATCCTGTCAATCCTCGCCAATCTAGAAGAGCTCGAGCTGGTCGAGCGGCAAACCTCCGCTGACGTGTGATCCATGCGGCAGTCGTCCTCACGCCGCGGCTGGCTGCGGCGGCGTAGCGCTCGCGCTGGCGGCATCTACCGCTTAGGCCCCTTCGCAGCGCGCGTCGAGACCCCGCTGCGCGGCCTGCGCAATCTGATCACTTGGTGCTACGGGGAGCCCCTGCCGCCGAGCGCCCAGCCAATCGTCCAGTTCGTCGTCCGGATCGATCATGGGCCCCTGTACCGCCGCCTCATTGCGCCGCAGGCCGTCTTCCACGCAGACACCCAGACGCCGTTCGCGCCCTTTCCCCGGGACCATGCATTCCCGCTGCTGGAATGGGGCCTCAATTGGTGTATCGCGACCCGCGCCCATCAATACCTGATGCTGCATGCCGGCGTGCTGGAGCGCGATGGCCACGCCCTCATTCTCCCGGCGCTGCCGGGCTCCGGTAAGAGCACGCTGACGGCGGCCCTCGCGCTGAGCGGCTGGCGGCTCTTCTCCGACGAGTTCGGACTGCTGGATTGGCGCACCGGCTCACTGCAGCCACTGCCGCGGCCCATTCCGCTGAAGAATCGCTCCATCGACATCATCCGCGAGCGCGTGCCGGTGCAGGACGATCTCGGCCCGACCTTCCCGAAGACCCGCAAGGGGGATGTCGCCCACCTGCGGCCACCGCCGGAGAGCCGGCGTCGCCAGTATGAAATGGCGCGGCCGGCCTGGATCATCTTTCCGCGCTATCGGGCAGGACATCCGCTGCGGATCACGCCGCTGAATCAGTCCCTGGCCTTCACCCGTTTGTCGCAGAATGCCTTCAATTACCATTTGCTCGGCGCAACGGGCTTCGACGCCCTAAAGGGCTTGATCGAAGGATGCCATTGCTGGAGCGCGGAGTACGGCGACCTGGCGAGTATTCTCTCGGCCCTGGAGCAGCTGCCGGAGCCATGAGCATCCTGCTGACCGTGCTCCGGGACCCGGATGCGCTGCCGCGGCTCACGAGGCAGGACTGGAACTTGCTGCTGCGCGAAAGCCGCTCGCAGCAGCTCTGCGCACGCCTGAGCTGGATCATCGAGACGCGGGGCCAGGTCTCGGCCTGCCCGGAGGCGGCCTGGATCGACCTGGCCGCACAGCGCTTCTTCGCCGAGCACAAGCAGGCCCAGGTGCGCCTGGAGCTGCGCAAGCTCCGCAAGGCGCTGGCGCCCAAAGGCGTTCCGATTCTGCTGCTGAAGGGCGCTGCCTACGCCCATGCCGGGCTGCGCGTCGCGCGCGGGCGCGACTTCGCCGACCTGGACATCATGGTGCCGACAGATCAGCTGGAAGCCGCGGAGACGGCCCTGGAGGCTGGCGGCTGGCTCATGGAGACGAAAGACCGCTACGACCAGCGCTACTACCGGCGCTGGATGCATGAGCTGCCGCCCATGCATCACCGCACGCGCTCGTTCGAGGTGGACATCCACCATGCGCTGCTGCCCCTCACCGGGCGGCTGCGGCCGAATCCGGCGCTGCTCTGGGCGGCGAGCCGCGTGCTGCCGGACAGCCCCTGTCGCGTCCTCTGCGACGAGGACATGCTGCTGCACAGCGCCGCCCAGGTGTTCCAGGACGGCGAGATCGCCGGCGAGCTGGGCGCACTCCTGGATCTACACCAGCTCATGGAGGAATTGGGTCAGCGCGAGGGCTTCTGGCAGCGCCTGGTGCCTCGGGCGGAAGCGCTGCAGCTCGGCCGACCCCTGTATTACGCACTGCGCTTCTGCACCAAGCTGCTGGACACGCCGGTGCCTGCCGAGGTGCTGCGCGCCGCCCAGGCGCAAGCGCCGGGCCGGGTCAGCAAGGGCCTGATGGATCGGCTCGTGCCGCGGGTGCTGGAGCCGCGCTACCCGACGCGGCGCCCGGCCCATGTCGCCGCCTGGTTCCTGTACATGCGCTCGCACTGGCTGCGCATGCCGCCGGGGCTGCTGGCCCTGCACCTGCTGCGCAAGGCGCTGCGCACCGGCAAGGCCGGATAAAGACGGCTCGGGCGCTCAGGCGTCCACGCGCGCGGCGATGCGCGGCATCAATCCCTCGCGCACGAAGCTCGCAAGGGGCACCAGCGCCGGATAGCGCATCCCCACCTGCTGCACGTAGCCCAGGGTTCGGGGCAGAGAGCCGAGGTAGTCGGGCCGGCCGTCGCGCAGCGCGAGCCGCGCGAAGATGCCGGCCGCCTTCAGGTGCCGCTGAATGCCCATCAGGTCGAACCAAGCCGCAAAGGACGCCGCGTGCTCCTCGGCGAGCACACCGCACTGCACGGCGAGCGCGAAGTAGGCGTCCGCCCAGCTCTGCACCCGTTCTTCGGGCCAGTCGATGTAGCAATCCCGCAGCAGGGAGACCAAGTCGTAGCTCACCGGGCCGATCACGGCGTCCTGAAAGTCCAGGATACCCGGATTGCCCTGCTCGGTGAGCATCAGGTTGCGGCTGTGGAAGTCGCGATGCACACAGACCCGGGGCTGTGCCAGCGCACTCTCCACGAGCAGGTCGTAGGTGATCTCCAGCATGGGCCGATCCTGCTCGGCGCGCGGCAGCGCCAGCAAGCCGTCCAGCAGCCATTCGTCGAAGATGCCGAGCTCGCGGCGCAGGAAGGGCTCGTCGTAGTCCGGCAGGCCCTCCCGCGGGCCTGCGGACTGCAGGGCGATGAGGGCGCCGATGGCGTCGCCATACAGGCGGTCGGCGTTGTTGGGATGCAACTGGTCCAGGTATTGACGCTCGCCGAGATCGCCCACCAGCAGAAAGCCCTGCGCCAGATCCTGCGCATAGACCTCCGGCACGTTCAGGCCAATGGCCCGCAGGGCGCGAGCCAGGCGCACGAAGCCGGCGCTGTCCTCGCGCTCCGGCGGCGCATCGACGGCGATCAGGCTCCCGCCGCCACGGGACGGGTGCCGAGACAGGCGCCAATAGCGGCGAAAGCTCGCATCCGCCGACGCGGGCGTGAGCACCGGGACCTCGCCGTCAAGGTGTCCACGCAACCATGCTCGCAAACGCTCTGTGCGATCGGCCAAGCCAACCTCCGCTACCGCCAAGACCGGCCATTGCGGGCCGCGCCAGGGGCCGCAGCCTAGCAGATTCGCTCAGCCGATTGATGCAGGGTGTGGAATATGCGACTTTGTGCAATTGTGCTGCGCTTGCCGACGGCCAACGCCGCTGCGGCGATAAGAGCCTTGCGGACGGACCCGCTGCCGGCCCGTCCAGTCGGGCTTTCGCCTCTGCGCCCAGCCGGGCCGACGCAGTGCGCCACATCCGGCAACAGCAGGAGCGCCCAGGTCAGCGCCCAGCTCAGCGCCCAGCTCAGCGCCGGGTCGGCGGACCACCGCACCAGCGGCGAAGTCCGCGCAAACCAACGAAGTCCATGCCATCCGCCACCTGCCCCCAATGTCTCTGTCGCGCCTGGGCCATCATGGGCGTACTGGCGTTGCCGGCCGCGACAATGGCCGAGCCTCGGCAGCCGGTGGCGGACGCGCCGGCGCAGCCCGCCCCCGCGGAGCTGCCCCCGGCGCCGAATCTGCTGGCGGACCCGGGGCCGCTTTCGGCGTCTCCCGGCCTGTCGCCGCAACTGTCGACGCCCCCGCTGACAGCGCCCACCGCTGACGCGGCACCGGCCGACGAGCCCCTCTGGGTGCTCCCGCAGGCAGCCATTCCGGAGCGGATCCCCACGCTGCCGGGTGCCCGGCCGGTGCGCGACCGCGGTTATCTGGACCGCCCCGAGACGGCTGGCAAGATTACCGCCGAGCCCATCGAGCGCGACTCCGCCCGCCTCGAGCGCGGTCTGGAGTGGGCCTACTGCGGCCCACGGCCTCCATCGGTGGGCGCGCCGGGAGACCCCCTGGCGCCGCCGTCGGATGCGCCGGCGGGCCCCATCGATCTGAATGCCGGCGGCATTGTCTATCGCCGCGATTCGAACGTCGTGGACGCCGTCGGCGGGGTCAGCATGGTGCGCGACGAGCAGCGCGTGGAGGCGGACGCCCTGCGCTACGATCGCCGACGGCAGACCGTCATCAGCCCGGCGAATACCTATCTGGAGTACCCGCAGCTGCGTATCCTGGGCGACGGCACCGAGATCAACCTGGACACGGAGCAAGGCCGCGTCGATGCGCCGCGGTTTCGCTTGAGCGGACCGCTGAACGTGCGCGGGCGCGCCGACACCGCCTATGTGGTGAGCCCCTCGCGCACCGCCTACCGCGACATCCTCTACACCAGCTGCCCGCCCGGCAGCAACGCTTGGTCCCTGCGCGCCAACCGGCTCAAGCTGGATCAGGAAGCCGGGCTCGGCATCGCCCGAGACGCGCACTTGCGTATCGCCGGCATGCCGGTGCTCTATACGCCCTATCTCCAGTTTCCCATCGACGATCGCCGCCGCAGCGGCTTCCTGGCGCCGTCCTTCGGCTCCTCGCAGGACAACGGCTTCGAGCTCAAGACGCCTTACTACTGGAACATCGCCCCGAACCTCGACGCCACCTTCACACCGCGCCTGATGAGCGAGCGGGGCCTGCTGCTCGGCACCGAGCTACGCTGGCTCACGCGCCCGGATGCCGGCGAGCTGCGCGCCGAGGTGTTACCGGATGACAGCGCCCATGAGGGCGACGAGCGCTTCCGCTGGGCGGTCAATGCCCTGGAGGAAGGTCGCTGGCTCGGCCGCCTGCGAACCTCCCTCGACTTCAGCGCCATCAGCGACGACCAATACCTGGAAGACCTGGGCAACAACATCGACGCCACCAGCACGCGGCGCCTGCGCCAGCGCGGCGATGTCACCTACTATGGCCGCGGCTGGTCGTTGCGGACCCGGCTCGAGGGCTTCCAGACCATCGACGATACCCGCCCGTCCGCCAGGCCCTATGGGCGGCTGCCGCAGATTCTGCTCCGGCTCAATCCGCAGGATCTCCTGCCCGAGCGCGTGCCCGCCAACCTGGGGCGCCCAAGCCTTTCCCTCGACGCCGAATACAATTACTTCGATCACAACCACCGGGTGCGCGGTCAGCGCTTCTCCATGACCCCGGTGCTAAGCTGGCCGCTGCAGCGCAGCTTCGGGCACTTGATCCCGGGCGCGCGGCTGTATCTGTCCAGCTACGACTTGACGGACACCGACCCAGGCGCGCCCACCGATCCCGGTCATGCAATCCCGAGCCTCGAACTGGACGGCAAGCTGATCTTCGAGCGCGAGACCCAGTGGCTCGGCGAGGCGGCGCTGCAAACCCTGGAGCCACGCCTGTATTATCTTTATACGCCGTTCGAAGATCAGCGCGAGACGCCGGTCTTCGACAGCTCGGAGCTGGACTTCAGCTTCGCCAACCTGTTCCGCAACAACCGTTTCACGGGCCGCGACCGCATCGGCGACGCCAACCAGGTGACGGCGGGCATCAGCTCACGGATGCTCCGCGCTACCACGGGCGAGGAGCTGTTGCGCTTGAGCCTCGGCCAGATCTACTACTTCAGCAACCGGCGGGTGCAGATCGCAGGGCCCCCGCAAACGGACGACACCTCCCCCTACACCGGCGAGCTCACGGCCCAGCTGTTCGAGCACTGGTCCGGACGTGCCAGCTTCCAATGGGACCCGGATACCGCGGAGGATACCTTGCCGCGGCGCACGCTGCGCCTGGTCTACCAGGACCCCGAGCAGCGCATGCTGAACCTGGCCTACCGCACGGACCTGACCCCTGCGGAGCAGAACAGGTACGAGGACGCGGACGTCTCCTTCCGACTGCCCTTCGGCGCCCGCGCCGAGATGGTCGGTCGCTGGCTCTATTCGGTGCGACATGGCGAGACCATGGACGCCTTCGCCGGCATCGAGCTCGGGCAGTGCTGCTGGCGCATACGCGTGCTGGGCCGGCACTTCAAGCGCCGCCCACAAGACGCGGCGAGCACCTCAGTGATGCTGCAGGTGGAGCTCGCCGGACTCGGCGCCATCGGCGACCCGATCGGTGCATTCCTGGAACGCGAAATCTATGGCTACACCCCTTATTGAGCAGCTTCTTCCTCGGCGCGCCGCCGCGCGCTGGCGCCGGCCGCAGCGGCGCGCCTGGACGCCGGCACGGATGCTGTTGCTCTGCACGCTGCTGGCGCTCGCCGGCAGCCCGGCGCTGGCGAGCCGCCCGCTGGACAGCATCGTCGCGGTGGTCAACAACGACGTCATCGTCCACAGCGAGCTCCAGGCCGAGATCGACCTGGTGCTGCCGGAGCTCCAGGCGCGCGGCACCAACATCCCCTCGCGCGAGGTACTGGAAAAGCAGGTGCTGGAGCGGCTCATCCTGAAGCGCCTGCAGGTGCAACAGGCCGAGCAGCTCGGTATCGAGGTGGACGAAGAGACGCTCACCGAGGCCCTGAACGGCATCGCCGCCCGCAACGGCCTCAGCCTGGAGGAGCTGCGCTTGACCCTGGAGCAAAACGGCGTGGACTTCGACAACTTCCGCGAGGATACCCGCTCCCAAATCCTCACCAGCCAACTGCAGCAGCAGGCGGTCATGCGCAACATCCGGGTCAGCGACGCGGAGGTGGATCGGTTCCTGGAGCAGGAAGCGGACACCCTGATCCAGCGCCGCGAGGTGAAGCTCCAGCATATTCTGGTGGCGCTGCCGGACGGCCCGACTGCGAGCCAAGTAGCTGCGGCGCGCAGCAAGGCGCAGGGTTTGCTGCGGCGCCTGCGTGACGGTGCCGACTTCGCCAGCATCGCGGCGGCGCAGTCGGACGGCCGCCGAGCCCTGGACGGCGGCGATTTGGGCTGGTTCCCGATGGCCGAAGTGCCGACACTGGCCGTTGAGGCTTCGCAGACCCTGGCCAAAGGCGAGGTCACAGACCCCATCAAGAGCCCGAGCGGCTTCCATCTCATCAAGATCGCCGACATCAAGGGCGACGACCCCGAGCCGGTGCGCCAGACCCAGGCCCGACACATCCTGATCCGCACCAACGAGATGGTCTCGGAGGACGACGCCCGCCGGCGCTTGGAGCAGCTGCGGCTGCGCATCCTCGGGGGCGATGACTTCGCCACCCTCGCCCGCGCGCACTCCGATGACACGGGCACCGCCCTCAAGGGCGGCGACCTGGGCTGGGTGGACCCCGGTGACACGGTGCCGGAGTTCGAGGAGGCCATGGACGCCCTCGCGCCCGGCGAGGTGAGCCAGCCCTTCCGCAGCCCCTTCGGCTGGCATATCGTGCAGGTGCAGGAGCGCCGCCAACAGGACACCACCGACGAGCTCCTGCGTATGAAGGCCGAAGCGGCGCTGCGTCAGCGCAAGGCGGAGGAGGCCACCGACATCTGGCTGCGCCAGCTCCGCGACGAGGCCTACGTCGACCTGCGTCTGGACCAGGGCGACTATTGACGGTTGACCCGCACAACACGCACCCGCCACCGCTCCGACCCGGTAGGCCGCCCGGCGCCGAAGCCGGCGCGCCGGAGTCGAACCGCCGACGAGCCCGCGACCACTAGGACCTCACCCCGATGAGCCCGCGCCCAGTCAACGCCGTAGCGCGCATCGCGCTGACCCCCGGCGAGCCGGCCGGTATCGGCCCGGATCTCTGTGTGATGCTCGCCCAGCAAGCGCATCCGGCGGAGCTGGTCGCACTCTGCGATCCGAGCCTGCTCCAAGAGCGCGCGGCGGCCCTGCGTCTACCCCTGACCCTGGAGCCACTGGCGACGGACGAGCGCATCGCGCCACCCGCGCCCCAGGCCGCCGGCACCCTGCGCATCGACCCGGTCGCCCGGCTGCGGGCGCCGGCAGTGCCGGGGCGGCTGGACACCGGCAACGCCGGCTATGTGCTGGAAACGCTCGCGGCCACCTGCCGCGGCTGCCAACAAGGCCGCTATGACGCCGTTGTCACGGCGCCAGTGCACAAGGGCGTCATCAACGACGCCGGTCTTGCCTTCACGGGCCACACCGAGCTCTTCGCCGAGCACTGCGGCGGCAAGCCGGTGATGCTGCTGGCCGCGCCCGGCCTCAAGGTGGCGCTGGCCACCACCCATCTGGCGCTCCGCGACGTGCCGGCGGCGCTCAATCGCCAGCTCATTGGGGAGGTGCTGGACACCCTGCTCGCGGAGCTCCCGCGCCGCTTCGGGATCAGCAAGCCGCGCATCGCCGTCTGCGGCCTGAACCCGCACGCAGGCGAAGGCGGCCACCTCGGCGACGAAGAGATCGAGATCATCGCCCCGGTGCTCACGCGCTTTCGCGCAGCCGGCGCCGACGTGCGCGGTCCGCTGCCGGCGGATACCGCCTTCTTGCCGCCGGTGCTGGCGGACACCGACGTGGTGCTCGCCATGTACCACGACCAGGGGCTGCCGGTGCTCAAGCACATGGGCTTCGGCGAGGCCGTCAACGTGACCCTCGGCCTCCCGATCATCCGCACCTCGGTGGATCATGGCACGGCCCTGGACCTGGCCGGCACCGGCCGTGCCGACGCCGGCAGCCTAGGCGCCGCACTGGCCATGGCCATGGACATGGCGGCGCGCTCGAGTGCGGCCGGCGGCTGAAGCCGGGAGTCGTCGGTCGCGGCTGCCGCGGCGACTCAAGCGCCTGCCGCAGCCCCAGGCGCCGCCATGCACCGGCGCACACAGAGCGCCACCTCCAGGGCCCGCAGCCCGACGGCGCCGTCCACCAACGGCTGGCGGCCGGTCCGAACGCAGTCCACGAAGGCCGCGATTTCCGCATCCAACGGCTTCACTGGCTCCACGGCGATGCGCTCGCGCAGGATCTCCGGGCGCGGCTGGCCGGGGCGCGGGACGGGTCGGGCGATGTCCAGGGTCTGGCCGACGAAATCCAGCGACAGATACGCACCTGCCTGGAAGACGCGAATGCGCCGGACTGTTTGCTCGGAGACGCGGCTCGCGACGATGTTGGCCACGGCGCCGTTGGCGAGCTCCAGCCGCGCATTGGCGATGTCCACATGCTCCGTGAGCACCGGCGTTCCCACGGCCCGCACGTCGCTGAGCTCACCGCCGACGAGCGCGAGGATGATATCGATGTCGTGGATCATCAGGTCAGCGACCACATCCACATCCGTGGCGCGCTCGTTGAAGCCGCCCATGCGCTGGGCCTCGACGAAGCGCGGGTGCTGGATACGCTCGGCGAGCGCCATGATGCCCGCGTTGAAGCGCTCCAAGTGGCCGATCTGCAGCATGGCACCGGAGGTCTCGGCGAGCCGCAGGATCTCCCGGCCCTGCGCCATATCCGGTGCCACCGGCTTCTCCAGCAACATGTGCACGCCGGCCTCCAGATAGGGCCTAGCGACCGCCAGGTGGGCCGACGTGGGCACGACGATACTCACGGCGTCCACCTGCCCGATGAGCGCCGCCGGGCTCGCGACTGCGGCGCAGCCCGCCTCCGCAGCCACGGCTTCGGCGCGTGCCTGGTCGGTGTCGGCGACGCCCACCAGCTCGACGCCGTCGAGCCCGGCATAGATCAGGGCATGGAAGCGCCCGAGATACCCGACCCCGACGACGCCGACGCGCACTGCCCGTTCCATGCCGATCCCCCCGTTCGAGTCGCTGATGCCGCGTCGCATGATAGCCGCTTTCGCCCGCCGGAGGATCGCGCGACCGCCCGGTCGCTGCACGGTACAGCGCCGGCACGACCATCGGCGAGGCTATCACCTTGGGCAACCGCGGGCGACGGCGTATGCTCTCAGTGTGGGAGCCGTGGGCGCAGCCCGCGCTCCCGCCCCGCCCACCCTTGAG
>NZ_NRRV01000092.1 GCF_016583825.1 Thiohalocapsa halophila
CGCCGCCGTCATCGGCAAAGACGACAAGGCCCAGTTGTGTGTGTTCGACGGCGAGGAGAAATTCGTCGTCCCGGTGTCCGCCATCCGCCTGCTGGCGGACATCCTGAACCAGATGGCGCAGGGCAACGCGGTATCCTTGGTGCCCATCGGACATACGCTGACCACGCAGCAGGCGGCGGACCTGCTGAACGTCTCGCGCCCCTACCTGGTGAAGCTGCTCGAAGCTGGCGAGATCCCCTTCACCAAGGTGGGTCGCCACCGGCGCCTCCAGTACGAGGATTTGATTGCCTACATGGATCGGATGGACGCGAAGAGTCGTGCGTCGGCGGACGCGCTGACCCGCGGCGCCCAGGAGCTTGGCATGGGTTATTGACCGGGGATGCGGCTTGGCCAACTTCACGGTCATCTACGACGCCTGCGTCTTCTACCCGGCACCGCTGCGCGATCTGCTGGTGCGCCTGGCCCAGACGCGCCGGTTCCGGGCCCGCTGGACAGCGGCAATCCACGCGGAATGGATAAGCAGCCTTTACGCCAAGCGGCCCGACATCCCTCCCGGCAAGCTCGAAGCCGTCGCTGAGCAGATCAACGACGCGGTGCCGGATTGCCTGGTCACCGGCTACGAGCACATCGTCGATGGCCTGGATCTGCCCGACCCGGACGACCGGCACGTGCTGGCGGCTGCGATTCGGGCCGGGGCGGCGGCGATCATCACACTCAATTTGAAGGACTTCCCCGACACAGTGTTGGACGAGTACGAGATCTTCGCGATCCATCCGGACGACTTCATCCTGGACCTCGCGGACCTGGAGCCACAGGTGCTCGCGCGTGTTGCCAAAGCACAGCGGCAGGCCTTACAGCGACCCCCTCTTGACCCAGAAGCGTTCGTCGACGTGTTGCGGCGCCAGGAGTTGCCAGGTGTTGCCGACTTCCTCGAAGCACGACTCGACTTGATCTGATACCCGCGAATTGTAAACGCGCTGGCTCGACGTCTGCTCCCCATCGCCGCAGGAAACCTGAGCCGCCAATACCCCCCTTCCACGACTACCTAGCCGGCCAACTGGACGATCGGCTCAGAAAACACTCCATCGCGGTGCGCTCCCTCACCGAGCCCCTGCAGGTGGCCATGGACAACGGCGGCAAGCGCGCGCTGATCCCGATCGAGAACAAGCGACAGTTTCTGGACGTGAGCCCAGACGTGCTGGAGCACGTAGATCCGGTGTTCTTCGGGGATATGAAACAGGCCGCGTTCAAGGCCTTGGCGTTGGCATGATCCGAGCCGCCGCGCCTATCCCCAAAAAAAACGGCTGAGAGCCCTGGCAGCTCTCAGCCGTTTTCTGGGCTTCTACTTATGAGAAGCTTGTATGGTCGGGGTGAAAGGATTCGAACCTTCGACCCCTGCCTCCCGAAGACAGTGCTCTACCAGGCTGAGCTACACCCCGATTGGGTTTTGGCCGCCGGTGGCTCCCGGCGGCTTTGGCGGCGTGCTGCCGCCGCTAGTGTGGGCCCCGCCGCATGTGCGAAGACGGGCGGCCGGGAACCGCCCTGGGACCTGCAACTTGTGCGCGTTGTCCTTCCTGAACCTTGACCGTGCTGTTGGCTGTTGGCCGTTGGGTCAGTAGGTGCGGGCGACGGCGAACTCCGCCGTGGCCAACATGGCGCGCTTGGCGTCCGAATCGGGCAGGCCGTCGAGGGCTTGCCGGGCGGACTCCGCGTGCTTCCTAGCGAGCTGCGTAGTGTACTTGAGTGCGTCTGTATCGACAATGGCCGCGACCACTTCGCCGATGCGCTCGCGCCCGCCGTCTTCGATGGCCTTGCGCAGCATGGCGCGCTGGGCGTCGCTGCCGACGGCCATGGCGCGGATCAGCGGCAGCGTGGGCTTGCCTTCTTCCAGATCGTCACCGATGTGCTTGCCGATGGTGTCGTTGTCGGCGTCGTAGTCCAGGGCGTCGTCCACCAGCTGGAAGGCGACGCCGAGGTGCAGGCCGAAGTCGGCGACACGCTCCTCTTGCGCCCGCGGCACCTCGGCGAGCACCGCCCCGAGGCGCGTGCCGGCCTCGAACAGGGTCGCGGTCTTGCGCTGGATGACCTCCATGTAGCGGGACTCGTCGGTGTCCGGGTCGTGGGTGTTGAGCAGCTGCAGCACCTCGCCCTCGGCGATGCGGTTGGTGGCGTGCGAGAGCACGTCCATGACCCGCATGATGCCGACGTCCACCATCATTTCGAAGGCGCGGGAGTACAGGAAGTCGCCCACCAGCACGCTCGCCTCGTTGCCCCAGACGGCGTTGGCGGTGTCGCGGTTGCGGCGCAGCTCGGAGCCGTCGACGACATCGTCGTGCAGCAGCGTGGCGGTGTGGATGAACTCCACGATGGCAGCCATGTCGTGATGGCGCTCGCCCCGGTATTCGCAGGCGCGGGCGGCGAGCAGCACCAGCAGCGGGCGCAGGCGTTTGCCACCGCTGCCGACGATGTAATGGCCAATCTGGTTGATCAGCACCACGTCGGACTGCAGGCGCTGGAGGATCAGCTCGTCGACAGCCTGGAGATCGTCGGAGACAGGTGCCCGAATTGCGGAAAGATCCATGGGCGATTTCGCACGATAGGGAGCCGGCGATCCTAGGGTTCGCGGCTGCTCACTGTCAAGTTGAGGCGGCACGTCCGGCTGCGGCCGGCCCCGAATCAAGGGGCTCACAGACCGACGCCGTACCAATCGCCCCACGCTGAGGCTGCGGCCCATGCATTGCAAGGGGCCGCGGTATTGCTGTCAGTCGGACCATGCCCAGCCGGCCGGGTTCAATCGCCCCGGATGTCCGTTTTGCGCGGCCGATCGGCCTCGGGCGCGGAATGTCGAACCTGCATCACAGTCGTCCAGGGGGGTTGTTCGCTAGCGTTTTTCTTAAACGTTGCAAGGCCCTGCCAGGGCCTGCGCGGCTCACCACGGCTGCGGCGCAAAGCGCCGTATCAAGCCATTGATGGAGTGTCCCTACCTTGACCGAGCCCCTCCTGCGCATGCTGCTGCTGCTCCCCGTCGTCGCCGGTGTGCCGGCACTGGTGGGCACCGGCATGCTCGCGCCGTCACTCGGGCTCGGGCTCGCCGCCACCGCCGCGGCGGTCTGGATCCATGTCGGCGCCGGGCTGCTGCTGGCCCCGCGCCGCAGGCTGGCCCGACGCACGCAGCAGCTGCTGACGGGGCCGCCGCCCCACGCGGATGACTGGAGCCGGATCGATGCCGGCCTGCAAGCCCTCGGGCGCCAGCGCGACCGGCATCGCGTGCGCATTCGCGAGCTGGAGTCGCGTCTGCATCGCGCCCAGGCCGCCGCAGACCGCGCAGACATCGCTAGACGCGCCTTCCTCGCCAATGTCGGCCACGAGATCCGCACGCCCATGAATGTGGTGGTTGGCATGACTCGGCTGGCGCTCAAGCTGGCGACGGCGCCGCGGCAGCAGGACCTGCTGCTGCGGGCCGACCAGGCCGCCCACGGGCTTCTGACGCAGATCAACAATCTGCTGGATGTGGTGAAGCTGGAGGCCGGCGAGCTGCATCTGGACCGCGGCGCCTTCGCGCTGAGCGAGCAGCTATCGCAGCTGGTGACCACCTACGCCCGAGACGCCGAGCGCAAGGGCATCGACCTGCGGCTGGAGCAGGACCCGCAGTTGCCGCCGGTGCTGATGGGCGATGCGGATCGGCTCCAGCAGGTCCTGGCGAGCCTGGTGGACAACGCGCTCAAATTCACCGACGCCGGCGAGATCGTCATCGCCTGCCGGTTGTCGGCGCGCAGCGAAGGCCGGGCGCGGCTCGGCTTCGAGGTTCGCGACACCGGCATCGGCATCCCGCTGGAGCAGCAGGAGGCGCTGTTCGGCCTCTTCCGGCAGGGCGACACCTCGCTGTCACGCCGTCACGACGGCACCGGCATCGGGCTCGGCCTCTGTTACCGACTGGTGTATGCCATGGGCGGCACCCTGGAGCTGGACAGCCGGCCGGACCTCGGCAGCAGCTTCCGCTTCGCGCTGGACTTCGCGGTGCCGACGCCAGCGAGCCAGTCCGCTCAGGAGACCGCGCCGGCACCGCCGGCGCCGAACGCCGAGCAGGCCGCAGCCAGAGAGCACCGCCGTCAGACCGACACGGCGCCGGATGCCAACAGCACACGCATTCGCGTGCGCGGCAACGAGCGGCTGCTGCGTCGGCTCATGGGACGCTTCCGACTGGACCACGGCGACTTCCTGGCCGATTGGCGCTCGCTGCGCGAGGCTGGCGACCGCTTCGGCGCCGCCCAGCTCGCCCGGGCACTGGAGAGCGCGGCTGCGAGCCTCGGCGCGCTGGAGCTGCGCGCGGCGGCCAGGCGGCTGGCGCTCAAGCGCCGCGCGGACGATGACCCCACCGCAGAGCTCGCCGAAATCGCCAAACTGCTGGATGTCTTGCTGGCGGAGATCGACCAACGGCTGGGCGAAGACGGCGCCGAGGCCGCAGCCGCAGCCCCCCTGGCGAGCAGGACCGACGCCGCCGGGACTGCCGAGGGCGTGCGCCAGGGCTCGCAGCCACGCCAAGTCTCTGTCCAGGCGGCGGACCAGGATGCGGACCTCGAGCGCAGACGCAGCAACCTCGGCATGGAGATCAACCACTTGGCAGGCCTGCTCGCGGAGTTCGATGCCGCCGCCATCAACGCCTTCGAGTCCCTGCGCGAGCGGCTGGCGGGCCTGGTGGCCGACGACGCGCTGAACGCGCTACAGAGCGCGATCAACGGCTTCGACTTCGCCACCGCCGGCGAGCTGGTGCAGGAGCTGACCGAAGACCTGGGCATCGCCGAGCACCATACCAATTGAGCGCCGGCGCACGCGCCATGCGTACCCGCTCAGCGCCGCCACCGGCGAGCCGCAATTAGCGCCAACGCCCCTCGCAGCGGCAGGGGCCCACCCCCACCTCGTGAACTTCGGGAAGCGCCGTTGTCGGAGACGGCATCGGGCCGCTGGGCCTGGATGACACCCGCGACCGGAGAACATTGCCGTGAGAAGCCCCTTCCTCCAAGCCTTCAACGATTTGCCCCGCGAGCTGCCCATCTTTCCCCTGAGCGGAGCGGTGGTGCTACCCGGCGTGCAGCTGCCACTGAACATTTTCGAGCCGCGCTATCTGCACATGGTAGCGGCGGCGTTGGCGCAGGATCACCTAATCGGCATGGTGCAGCCGCGGGCGGAGAGCGAGGGCGAGGCGCCGTCGGTACACCGCATCGGCTGCGCCGGGCGCATCACCTCCTACAGCGAAACCGCCGACGGGCGCATCGTGCTGGTGCTGACCGGACTCTGCCGCTTCGAGATCGCCGAAGAGCTGCCCGAGCGCGACGGCTACCGGCGCGTGCGCCCGGACTGGAGCCGCTTCGCCGGCGACTATGAGCTCGACGCCAGCAGCATCGCCGACCGCGAGCGCTTCATGGGCTCCCTGCGCGCCTTCTGCGACCAGCGCAGTGTCGAGGTCCCCTGGGACGACATCGGCAAAATGGACGACTACGATCTGGTCAACCTGCTCTGCACCCACTTGCCCCTAGGCGCCGACGACAAGCAGGCGCTGCTGGAGACCAACGGCATCGACGCCCGCGCCGATCTGATGCGCGGGCTGATGGAAATGTCCGCCTTTGGCGGCGCCGTCGGCGGCAGCGAGCAGCGGCACTAGCCCCCCTTGAAATTCCGACCCGGAAGGTTTACTACCGGGTGGCAGTGCAACAATCAACACGGGAGCAGCACCATGGCAGTCACCCTCACCGATACGGCCGCGCACCACGTCAACACCCAGCTTGAGAAGCGCGGCCACGGCATCGGTCTGCGCATCGCCACCAAGAAGAGCGGGTGCACCGGCTACGCCTATGTCGTCGACTACGCGGATGCGCTCGACGACAGCGATCAGGTGTTCGAGAGCCACGGCGTCAAAGTCGTCGTCGACGGCGCCAGCTTGGAGCGCATCGACGGCATGGAAGTGGATTTCGTCAAGTCGAGCCTGTTGAACGAGGGCTTCGAATTCCGCAACCCGAACGTCAAGGACGAGTGCGGCTGCGGCGAGTCGTTCAGCGTCTGAGCCCTCCGCACGCGCGGGTCACACCCGCCGGAGGGGGCGGTCAGCCCAGCCCGGCGCGGATCAGCCGACCGCGCCGACGCCTGTCCCAACAGCTTCGCCTGCGCGACCGACGCCGCTCGGCCGCAGCCGGCGGCCAGGCTTTCACTTGCCAGCGAATCGCCCGATCATGACCACGACCAGCGAGATCGACGAGATCATCGACACCTTCGACCTGCTCGGCGATTGGGACGAGCGCTACCAGTATCTGGTAGAGCTCGGCGAGCGGCTGCCGGCCATGGACGCCGCGCAGAAGGTAGACGCGAATCGCGTCATGGAGTGCATGAGCACCGTCCACGTGGTCCCGGAGCCCCTGGACGGCGGCCCCCAGCTCAAATTCCACGGCGACTGCGACACCGCCATCATCAAAGGCGTGGTGGCACTGCTGGTGCAGCTCTTCTCCGGCAAGACCCCGGAGGAGATCGAGGCCACGGATGTGGACGCCCTGTTTGAAGGGCTACAGCTGGAAGAGCACCTGAGCCCCAACCGCCACGTCGGCGTCTACGCCATCGTCAACAAGATGAAGGGACAGGCGCGGGGCTTGAGTAGCTAGGAGTAGCGAGTGTCGAGGAGCGAGTGACGAGGAGCGCGCACCTCGAAACTCGACACTCGAAACTCGCCCATCGAAACTCATACATCCCCCCACATCCGCACCAGATTGCTGTAGCTGCGATCCACCTGCGCGGTGTGCTCGCCCTCGGGGGCGGTCTTGAGCAAGTGCTCCCGCGCTAGATTCAGCTCGTACAGCAGCTCGCGGCGGGCCGGGTCGCGCACATAGCTCTGGATCCAGGTGAGCGCCACCAGCCGCTCGCCGCGAGTGACCTCGGCGACATGGTGCAGGCTGGAAGAGGGGTAAGCGACGGCATGCCCCGCCGGCAGCTTGACCCGGTTGTCCCCAAAGCTGGTGCGCATCACCAGCTCGCCGCCGTCGTAGTCCTCGGGTGGATTCAAAAAGACGGTCATGGACACATCGCTGCGAAAGCGCGGCCCGCTCGATCCCATGATCGGGTCGTCGACGTGGTCCCCATAGGCCATGCCGGGGCGGTAGCGGGCGAAGATGGGGTCCGCCACCCGATGCGGCAGCACGCCGAAGCGAAAGGTCTCGTTGTGGCCCAGGCTCGCCATCAGGATGCGGATCAGGCGCTGGATGCGCTCGGGCTCTTGGCCCAGCTCCTCGTTGTGCTTGACGCGGGCGGCGGCAAAGCCCGCCGTGAGCTTGCCGTCGACGAAATCCCCGCCGCGGATGATCTCCTGCATTTTCTCGAGCTGCGGGTCGTTCAAGAGATTCGGGATGGTGAGCAGCATGGGGGTCCTGTCGGCTTGATGTCGGCGGCAGCAGCAGCCGCCTTTGATACCATAGCGAGTCAGATTGCACACGCGCCAGCGGAGGTCGAAGCATGATCCTCAAGGCCATTGTCGAGGACCAGGAATACAGCCTGAACGTGCCGGAGAGCGTGCTCGCCGGCTGCGACGACTACTGCGACAAGCTCGACGCCGATATGGACGGCGGCTGGCAGATGAGCCGGGAATGGGTGGCGCAGCCCAACCTGGAGCAGCGCTGCCAGATCGTCGCCGACAAACTGCTGACGGCCCTGGAGAAGGAAAACCACAAGCTCGGCATGTTGATGGCGGCCTACATCCTGAAGCGGCTGCCCAATGTCGAGTCCGTGGAGCTGGACATCCAGGGCGAAATCCAGAACAACACCTTCCATTTGCGCGACGCGCCGGGTGCGGGCGCCAGCGATGCCGCCACCGCGCAGGTGGAGCAGGCGGCCACGGCGGCCGGTGCCCCGACGGGCCTGAGCCGAATGCAGGCGATGGCCCAGGCCGGCAATGACGTCACCAAGGTGTTCAAGGTGGGCAAGGCTTGGCGTTTTTCGGTCTACGACCACGCCGGCGGCACCTGGCAGGAGTCGCCGCTCATCGCTACCGAGCAGGAGGCGGAACGGCTGCGCCAGGCGGCCTTCAAGGAGCGCTACGAGGCATTGATCGGCGACGGCAGCTGAGCTGCCAGGGGGATTATCGGGCCTCCCGAGGTCAGCACGACCTCCGTCGCGTCCGAACTTTTGCGGGATTGTCGGGCCTCCTCGCGTCGGCCCGACCTACGCCGCTGCGACCGCAGTCCCTCGCGGGCACTCCCAGCCGTTGCCCACAGGTTACGCATTCAAGCCGTGAGGATAGAGCGTCCAGAGCTCAGCGCAGATGCCCGCCGACCACAGCACACCCGCCAGGCCCTATGACGTGACCGCACCGCTGGCGCTGCGCTGGCGCGAGTATCTGGAGAGCGCGGCGGCGGCTGGGGAGTACCCGCCGCCCGAGCAGATCCGCGACATCGCCCGCCGACTCGGCGCCAGCGTCTGAGCTCGGCCGCCGGCAGCCCGCAGGCATCCCGAGCGCAACCCGGGCGTGGACGCCGCCACCACCCTCCCCAGCACCATCGCGGCCCTCGGCTGGCAGGGCTGGCTCAGCATCGCGCTGGTGGTGCTCTGCTTCGTGCTCTTCCTGCGCACGCGCATCGCCCCGGATATCGTCACATCCGGCGCCCTGACGCTGCTGCTGGTCACCGGCGTGCTGACGGTGGAGGAGGCCCTGGCAGGCTTCTCGAACCCGGGCGGCATCACCGTCGCCGTGCTCTATGTGGTGGTGAGCGGGCTCACGGAGACCGGCGCCGTGGGCTGGCTCGGGCAGGCGCTGCTCGGGCGCCCGCGCAGCGAGCAAGACGCCCGCCTGCGGCTCATGCTGCCGGCGGCGGGCCTGAGCGCATTTCTCAACAACACGCCGGTCGTGGCGATCTTCATCCCCGCGGTGCTGGACTGGGCGAAGCGCCACCGGCTGTCGCTGTCCCGCCTGTTGCTGCCCTTGAGCTACGCCAGCATCGCCGGCGGCACCTGCACCCTCATCGGCACCAGTACCAATCTGGTGGTGGACGGCATGTACACCGCCCGCACCGGCGGCGAGGGCCTGGGGCTGCTGGAGCTCGCCTGGATCGGGCTGCCCGTAGTGGCGGTGGTGATCGTGTATCTCCAGCTCTTCGCCAGCCGACTGCTGCCGGCGCGCCAAACGGCGACGGACAGCTTCGCGGACGTGCGCAGCTACACCGCCGAGATGCTGGTGCCCGAGGGCAGCCCGCTGGCCGGCAAGCGCATCGAGGCGGCGGGGCTGCGCCAATTGCCGGGCCTGTACCTGGTGGAGATCGAGCGCGCCGGCCAGGCCATGCCGGCGGTGTCCTCCCAGGCGGTGCTGCGCGGCGGGGACCGGCTGGTGTTCGCCGGCATGCTGGACTCGGTGATGGATCTTCAGCGCATGCGCGGGCTGCGCCCGGCGACCGATCAGGTCTTCAAGCTCGGCGGCAAGCGCCGGGACCGCTGTTTCGTCGAGGCGGTGCTGTCCAACAAGAGCCCGCTGGTGGGCCGCTCGGTGCGCGAGGGGCGCTTTCGGGCGCGCTATAACGCCGCTATCATCGCCCTGTCCCGCGGCGGCGAGCGGGTGCAGCGCAAGATCGGCGACATCGTGCTGGCCGCGGGCGACACCCTGCTGCTGGAGACCCACCCGGAGTTCGTGCTGCAACAGCGCAACGCCAAGGACTTTCTGGTGGTCGCACAGCTCGGCGACGACCATCCGCCGGCGCACGAGCGGGCACCGGTGGCGGTGGCCATCGTCGCCGCCATGGTGGTGAGCGTCGCCGTCGGCCTCTTCAGCATGCTGGAGGCGGCGCTGCTCGCCGCCGGCGCCATGGTGCTGACGCGCTGCACCCCCGGCCGAGTCGCCCGGCGCTCGCCGGACTGGCAGGTGCTGGTGGTGATCGCCACCTCGCTCGGCATCGGCGCCGCGCTGGAGAAGACGGGCGCCGCCGGCGTGCTCGCGGGCTCCCTCATCGGGCTTGCGCAGGGCATGCCCTGGCTGTCGCTGGCCCTGGTGTTCGCCGCCGCCGCCGTGCTGACGGCGCTCGCCACCAACAATGTCGCCGCCGTGCTGGTGTTCCCCATCGCCATGGACGCCGCCCAGCTGATGGATGTCAGCCCCATCCCCTTCATGGTGGCGGTGATGATCGCGGCCTCCGCGGCCTTCGCGACGCCCATCGGCTACCAGACCAATCTGATGGTGTTCAGCGTCGGCGGCTATCGCTTCGCGGACTTTCTGCGCATCGGCATCCCGCTCACCCTGCTGGTGGGTGCCATCACCGTACTGCTGACGCCCCTGATCTGGCCCTTCTGAGCGGCGCCCTGTGCCGCGCCTCCCAGCGCAGGTTTGCAGCGCGCGTTTGCCGGTGCGCAGAGTCCATCCCGTCTCGATCGCCTGGCCTCAGCGCTTGCGCAGCACTGCACTAGGCAATCGTGTATGTCAGCTCATATTGACAGTTTTTCGAACGATTTTGTGTCAATTCCACTTCACACATTCCAAAAATGGTTTAGACTCTACCTGGCTGTCCCGCCGACGGCTCCCTGCCCCGCGTCCAACCCGCCGCCATGGCAGGCACACCCCAGCACACGGGTTCGACGGCCGTCGGCCTCTCCCAATGCCAGTTGGAGGATTCGACGTGTCCGCTGCCGCAACAGATCAAGCAACCTCACAGAAGCGAGACAACGGCTTAAGCCCCGTCGGGCTGGCCCTGATTCCGCTGCTCGTCCTCTTCGCCGCCACCGTTGTCCTGTTCTGGCTCAGCCAGAAGGATATGGCCGGCACCTACAAATACTGGGAGATCTTCGTGCCCGTAGTGGCCGTGGTCTCCGTGGTGTCCGGCTGGACCCAGGCCTACGTGAGTAACAGCAACCGCGCCTGGTACCTGTTGCGGCAGGTCATCCACTGGAGCGCCCTCATCGGCCTGTTATATCTGCTGAACTCCCAGGGCTATCGTGACCTGATGACCGACCAGCAGTACACGGCGCTGATGATCTACCTGCTTGCCCTCGGCACCCTGCTCGCCGCGGTGCAGATGGACATCAAGCTCATCTTTTTCTCGGGCTTCCTGGCCTTCTGCGCTTTCCTGATCGCCGTGCCGGCGGACAATCCGACACTCATCGCCGTCGGCAACACCCTCGGCATTTCGGAGCCCCAGGCCAAGCCCGTGCTGGTGAGCAGCGCGGTGGCGGTCGCCGGCTTCATCGCCAGTCTATTCGTCGTATTCATCATGCGCGGAGCCCTGATGGCCAAGCGCGCCAGCAATAAGCGCAAGCAGGGCGAGTAAGCCCCGCCCACAGGGCCACCGCACACAACGGGGCCGGACGCCCCCAGGCCGCCCTCACCACGGCGTCTGCGCCAAGGACGGCGTCACTGCTCTAGCCCGCGCGCGTAGCCTGCGCGCGCTGATGCGACCGCGCCTAGACTCGTAGGTCGAGCCGAGGCACCAAGCCCGACGCGGCACGCATCAAGACGACCTGAATGACCAGGCTGCCGGCACCTGCCCACCCTGGGGTGGGCGCACGGACAGCCGGTAGCCGCGAATCCCTGCCCAAGCTCATCCGATCACCACGCCTTCGGTGCGCGAGCGCCGCCGACCGCCAGCCCCTCGAGTGCGCCATCTCTCCTGCGCCGCCTTGGCCGCTATCGCTGCGTGCCCAGCGGCGGCGCTTTGGGCTACCATGCAGGCCGTTGTGTATAACAACGCGCAGCTTTACTGGGGGAAAACAGTCATGGCGTTACCCGAACCCTACGTCGGGCGTGCGGCAGCGCCCAGGCGGTGCCGCACCAAGCTTGGGCCCGTCATCGCGCTTGCAGTGGTGCTGGCGGCCGCCGCGCTGCCGGCGTTCGGCGCAGAGACCCCTTGGTCGCGCATCCAGCACGCCTCCCTGGGCGACCCCACCGCTATCGGCGGCCCGAGCAACGGCTGCATCGACGGCGCCGAGGCCCTGCCGTCCACCGGTCTCGGCTTCGTCAGCATCCGCCGTCACCGCAACCGCTACTACGGCCATCCGGAGACCATCCGCCTGGTGCGCAATCTCGGCCGCGCCGTGCACCAGCGCAACGGGCGCTACATCATGATCGGCGACCTCGCCCAGCCGCGCGGCGGGCGCATGAGCTCGTCCCACGTCAGCCACCAGAACGGACTCGACGTAGACATCTGGCTGACCCTGGCGGACTCCCCCGCCGAAGCAGTGCGCACCACGCCCGAGCACCGAGACCCGCCGAGCATGCTCACGCCGAAGAAGCTGAATCTCAACGAGCGCTTCGGCCCGGACCAGCTGTTCCTGATCCAGTCCGCCGCCAAAGACCCGGCCGTGGACCGCATCCTAGTCAACCCCGGTATCAAGCGCGCCCTGTGCCGGCAGGAAAACGACGCCAAGTGGCTGCGCAAGCTCCGCCCCTGGTGGGGGCACGACGCCCACATGCACGTGCGCCTGAAATGCCCGCCCGGCAGCCCCCACTGCAAGCAGCAGTCGCCGGTACCCATGGGCAGCGGCTGCGGCAGCGAGCTCGCCTGGTGGTTCAGCCTGGAGGCCCGCACCCCGAGCAGCTCATCCTCCAGCAAGCCGCGGGCCCGCCCGCAGCAGCCGGCGCAATGTCAGGTGTTGCTGCGGGCATCGTGAGGCCACAACGCGCCTGACTGAATGGACAAAACCTTCCCCGTCCGACGGACGACAATCCGCCGAGCAATGCTAAGGGCGGGGCGAGCCTCACCCGGGCCAGAAATCGTCGTCCAGCAGCTCGCCCGGTTGGTAAGGGCACAGGGCCGGGAAGGTCGCCGAATCCAAACCCGTTTCCTGCGCCGCAATGCGCACGGCGTCGGGATAGGCTTGGGTGACGGCTTCGGGCAGGAAGGGCTTCAGACTGGGGCTCAGGCGTAGCTCCCGGTCGATTTGGACGCGCTGCTCCACGACGGAGCCCCGCCAGCCGGAGGAACGATGGGCCGGCTGGTACTGCCACTTGAGCAGGTGCGCGGCCAGGATGACCAGACGGTTGACCAGCTCGTTGCGCTCGCGGCGACCCATGGCTTCCAACTCCTCGGCAACCTGCTCCGCGTCGATATCCTTCAGGCGCCCCTCGCGCAACAAGGCCACCTGCGCATTGATCCAGGCATGGTAGTCCGCCGAGTAGAGATCGGTCTCTGCGTGCATCTGGCTAGCCGTTCGGTATCGCTGCTTGGAGGGTTTAACCTAGAAACGGTAGTTGAACGGCCCCCAGGGTGCGTCCCGCGTGGCGTCCAGCAAGGCACAACGAGGCGGAATAGCCGACCTATTCCAACGAGTTGTAACGCAGCTGGGCGCCGCGCGGGGCGTGCCATGGGGGTCGTAGCGGCCCGCACCCGGGAGGTGACCTTGAAGTCGACACGAATTCTCAAATTGCGCAAGCACTTGTAGCTGCGACAAAGCGGTCAACTGCCGTTTCTAGGTTTAAGTGTACGCCTGCATCCTGAGCGGTGAAAGACCGCGGGCGTCAAGCGCCGCCCCAAAGCGGTCTAGCCGGCCGCCCCACCGCCGGCGATGGTCCGCCGCAGCGCTTCCTCCATGGCCGCCTCGATCACCGGCAGCGGCAGGGTCGCGAACACCGGGAAGCGCTCGCGCAGGGCGTCGAGCTTGTGCTGGTATTCGGGCTGGTAGATGCAGATGACGCGGACCTCCGGGTGCTTCTGGAGGCGGGCCATCAGGGTCTCCAGATTGCTGGTGCGGTCGCGGAAGTCGGACTGGAAGTTGTACTCGGCGACGATGACATCCGGCACCCGACGCTTCAGCGCCGCCTGCGCCTTGCGCTGGGAGCTGACCAGCTCGGCGTCGAAGCCGAGGCGCTTGTACAGCGGCGTGAAGTTGGGATAACCGCCGAGCTCGAGGATGGCGAGGAGGTGGGGGTGGCGGTCGGTGTCTGGGGCCATGGGTGACGGGTGTGCCCTGAGCGGGCAGAGTCAGTGGGTCGGGTAGTACGGAGTACGGGGTACGGGGTACGG
>NZ_NRRV01000093.1 GCF_016583825.1 Thiohalocapsa halophila
GCTCCTGGTCCGAAACAGGCACGGAAGCCGCAGCGCAGCGGGGCATGGCAACAAACCTCTGATCATCGAAAATTCACGAGATCAGAATGATAACGAACATACCTCGAAACGGTCTCAGGACTTTCATGCGGCTGCACTAGGCCGCTGGCGCCGGTTGCTTGACCCCAATGTCGATGTTTAGCGCTTACCATCCGGTGCCTGAAGCCGCTTAAGAGACGCCTTGGGTCGCGGTTGGCGTGGAAGGTGTCTGCATGGGCGTTTCACTGGCCCGTCAGGGCCGCACGGTAGGCGCGAATGGCATCGTACGCCGTCGGCTGATCCAAAAAGCTCGCGAGCTGGGCTAAGTCAAGCTCGGGCAGCACACGGCTGTGATCCATGGCGGTGTAGTGCTCACCGCCCAGGCCATAAGGTGTGAGGCGGCCCTTGCGCCACCACCAGACCTCGGCGACGCCCAGCTTGCGATAGATCCCCACCTCGCCGCACAGATAGCTGAGACGCGGTGTGCTGTGCTCGCCGCGCATGCGCAAAAGCGCCTGGAAGTCGTCCCAGGACGCCTCGCGCAGGAAGACGATGTTGTCGTGGTCGGCGCCCCGGACGGCATAGACCGCGGGCAGACCGGGCTCGCGCACCTTTTCGGCGGCTGTGGACATGGTCCGAATCACCTTCGATCCGCTGACGCAACGGGGAGCTTAGCGCAGTCCTCTCGCGTGTGCGGCTGCCATTGAATCGCCTACTGCCGTGCTCGGGCCAGCCAGCGATCCAATGCATTCGCAAACGCCTGGCGCTCGCGCTGGCCAAAGGCCGAGGGCCCGCCGGTGTCGACGCCGCTGGCGCGCAGGGTGTCCATGAAGTCGCGCAGATTGAGCCGCTCGCGGATGTTCTCCGGCGTGTAGGGCTCACCGCGGGGGTTCAGGGCCGTGCAGCCCTTGTCGACCACCTCGGCCGCCAGCGGGATGTCCGCGGTGATCACCAAGTCGCCGGGGACTGCATGCCGGGCGATATGATTGTCGGCGACATCGAAGCCGGCACCCACGCGCACGCTCTTGATGACCTTGGACGGCGGTGTCTCCATGGGCTGGTTCGCCACCAGGGTGACGGGTGTGCCCGTGCGCTCGGCGGCGCGGAACAGGATCTCCTTGACGGGCTTGGGGCAAGCGTCCGCGTCGACCCAGATCTGCATGGCTGCGTGCTCCTCGGCCCTGTGGCTGGTGTTGTGAGCTCGGGCGCCGCCCGGCACCCGAGGCGAGTATACTAGGGGATTGACCCGAGCACCCCGACCCATGACCGCCTCCGCATTCGCCGGCGGATACGCCGCCGGCAACGTTATGACTCCCGATCCCACAGACGGCGACGCAGGGCCCGCGCCGGAGCCCGCCGAAGGCGCCGCGCCCGGCGCCGATGCCGCGGCCATCGAGCCCGGCTTCGAAGATCTCGGCCTGCCGCCGGCGCTGCTCGCGGCGTTGGAGCGGGTCGGCTACGAGACGCCGTCGCCCATCCAGGCCCAGACCATTCCGCACCTGCTCGCCGGGCATGACCTCCTGGGCCACGCACCCACGGGCACGGGCAAGACCGCCGCCTTCACGCTGCCCCTGTTGGCCAGGTTGGATCTGGGCCGGCGCGCGCCCCAGGCGCTGGTGCTCACGCCCACGCGCGAGCTCGCCATCCAGGTGGCCGAGGCCTGCCGGCGTTACGCCGCGGAGCTGCCGGATTTCCACGTCCTGCCCATCTATGGCGGGCAGGAGTACCGCACCCAGCTGCGCCAGCTGCAGCGCGGCGTGCATGTCGTCGTCGGCACGCCGGGCCGGATCATGGATCACATGCGCCGCGGCACGCTGGACCTGGACGCGCTGCGGGTGCTGGTGCTGGACGAGGCGGACGAGATGCTGCGCATGGGCTTCATCGACGATGTCGAGTGGATCCTGGCGCAGACGCCGCCGGCGCGCCAGACCGCGCTCTTCTCGGCCACCCTGCCGCGGGCCATCCAGCGCATCGCCCAGTCCTATCTCAAGGCGCCGGTGGAGGTCAGCATCGCCGCGCGCACGGCCACGGCGGAGACCATCCGCCAGCGCTGGTGGCTGGTGTCCGGGCTGCACAAGCTGGATGCGCTGACCCGCATCCTGGAAGTGGAGCCCTTCGATGCGCTCCTGATCTTCGTGCGCACCAAGACCGCTACCGTGGAGCTCGCCGAGCGGCTGGAGGCCCGGGGCTATGCCGCTGCGGCGCTGAACGGTGACCTGCCGCAAAAGCTGCGCGAGCAGATCGTCGAACGGCTGAGGCAGGGGCAGCTGGACGTCATCGTCGCCACCGATGTGGCCGCGCGCGGGCTGGACGTGGAGCGCATCAGCCATGTGGTGAACTACGACATCCCCTACGACACCGAGGCCTATATCCACCGCATCGGCCGCACCGGCCGGGCCGGGCGCTCCGGCGAGGCCATCCTGTTCGTCTCCCCGCGGGAGCGGCGCATGCTGCGCGCCATCGAGCAGGCCACGCGCCAGCCCATCGAGCCCCTGCAGCTGCCCTCCACCGAGACGGTCAACGACAAGCGCATCGCGGACTTCAAGCAGCGCATCACCGATGCCTTGGCCGCCGGCGAGCTGGATTTCCTGCAAAGCCTGGTGGAGCAGTACCAGCAGGAGCACGACGTGCCGGCGGTGGAGATCGCCGCGGCACTGGCACGGCTGGTCATCGGCGAGCAGCCCTTGTTGCTGCCGCCCGAGCCCGAGCGCCCGCCCCGGCGAGAGTCGCGCGAGCGACGTGATCGGGACTGGCAAAAGGGCCGGGCGCCCGAGCGTCCGCGTGCCGGCGCTCGACAACCGGAGCGCGGAGAGCGCGCCTTTGCGGACCGGCGCGGCGGCGAGCGTCGTGCGAGCGGCGAGGATGCGGGTGCGCCGCGCCGGGGGTATCGCGATGGCGAGCGCGAGCGCCCGGCCGGCGGCGACCGGGACGATCGGCGCGAGCGCCGCGGCGGACCGCCGGCCGAGGGCATGGAGCGTTTTCGCATCGAGGTGGGCCGCAACGACGGCGTCAAGCCCGGCAACATCGTCGGTGCCATCGCCAACGAGGCCGGGCTCGAAGGGCGCTACATCGGCCGCATCGATATCCGCGACGACCACAGCACCCTGGACCTGCCCTCGGGCATGCCCAAAGAATTGCTCCAGCACCTCAAGAAGACCCGCGTCTGCGGCCGGCCGCTGGGCATCAAGCGCATCGGTGCTCAGGGCGACAAGACCCGGCGCGACCGGGATCGCTGAGGCCGCTGCTGCGTCCCTGCGGATCAGCCCAACGCTTTGTCTCTGCGGCACTCCAAGATCCGTTACCCACGACGTGTGGGTCGGCTTGGTGCAGCATAATTTCCAACGCCTGCGATCGGTTTCTGTTACGGTGGCCGCTTCGGGTGCCTGACCGGTCGGCACCGCAGCGGCTCACCAGCTCACCAGCTAACTGGCGCCGCCGATACCCGCTTCAGCCGTTCGCGCTGCCGCCCGGTGAGCTCTCACCGGCGCCTCTCGTTCCAGCCAAGCAATCCCTACATCCAGCCCGGACCGGCTCCCGTGCGCACAGGCCATGTCTCCTGTGCGGCCTCAGGGAGGGCGCCACTGGAGTCAGTCCAATGTCTTTCGATTCCCTGGGTCTCAGCGCAGACCTCCTGCGTGCCGTGCGCGAGCAGGGCTACACCGAGCCCACGCCCATCCAGCGCCAAGCCATCCCCACCATTCTGACGGGTGCCGACGTGCTCGCCGGCGCCCAGACCGGCACCGGCAAGACCGCCGGCTTCACGCTGCCGCTGCTGCAGCGGCTGATGGAAGCCGCCCCGAACGGCGGCAAGCGCCACGCCGGGCGGCCCATTCGGGCGCTGGTGCTGGCCCCCACGCGCGAGCTCGCGGCCCAGGTGCACGAGAGCATCGAGACCTACGGCCGCCACCTGCCGCTGACCTCTGCCGTCATCTTCGGCGGTGTGAAGATCAATCCGCAGATCGCCCAGCTGCGCCGCGGCGTAGACGTGCTGGTGGCCACCCCCGGGCGGCTGCTGGACCACGCCGGGCAGGGCACGCTCGACCTGTCCCAAGTCGAAATCCTGGTGCTGGACGAGGCCGACCGGATGCTCGACATGGGCTTCATCCACGACATCCGCCGCGTGCTCGCACTGCTTCCGGCCGCCGATCAGCGCCAGAACCTGCTCTTCTCCGCCACCTTTTCCAACGAGATCAAGGACCTCGCCAACCGGCTCCTCAACAGCCCGCAGCTCATCGAGGTGGCCCGGCGCAACACCGCTGCCGAGACCGTCCGCCAGGTGGTGCACCCGGTGGACCGTCACCGCAAGAGAGAACTGCTCAGCCACTTGGTGGGCGCCAACGACTGGCGGCAGGTGCTGGTGTTCACCCGCACCAAGCACGGCGCCAACCGCCTCGCCGAGCAGCTGGAGAAGGACGGCTTGAGCGCCGCCGCCATCCACGGCAACAAGAGCCAGGGTGCGCGCACCCGCGCGCTCGCCGGCTTCAAGACCGGTGACGTGCGCGTGCTGGTCGCCACCGACATCGCCGCGCGCGGGCTCGACATCGACCAGCTGCCGCACGTGGTCAACTTCGAGCTGCCGAACGTGCCGGAGGACTATGTGCACCGCATCGGGCGCACTGGCCGTGCGGGCAATGCCGGCGAGGCCGTCTCCCTGGTCTGCGTGGACGAGCACAAGCTCTTGCGTGATATCGAGCGGCTGCTCAAGCGCGAAGTGCCCAAGGTGGTGCTGGACGGCTATGCGCCGGACCCGAGCATCCCGGCGGAGCCCATCCTGCGCGGCAAGGGCGGGCGTCGCGGGCAGGGCGAAGAGCGCACGGCCGACGGCGCTCGCCGCGGCGGACAACGCCGTGGCGCCGGGCGCGGTGACGAGCCCGGGCGCAGCGCTCGCCGGCCGCAGCGGGCTGATGGTCAGGCCGCCAAGCCGCAGCCCCGCCGCGCCGGCGCCGAGGGCCAGGCCAGTGCCAACGACGCCGGGGCGGGCTCCGCCGGGCGCAAACAGAAATCCGGCCACACGCACCGCAAACCCCAGTCTGCTAGCGAGGCCCATCCCCAGCGCGGGCATCGCCACAACCGCCCCGGCCGCCGCCAAGAGGTGTCGGCCCTGCTCGGGGGCGGCCGCGAGGACTGAGCCGGCGGGCCGGTCTCGGACAAAGCGCGCCGTTACCGCGGCGCGCGACCGGGCGCTACTTTTTCTGGGGACAGTATACTGATCTTAACGGCGCCGTCCCTTAGACGGCCCGGCGCTGTCAGGGTCTCTAAGCGCCTGCGCTCGGGACCAGCCGCCGCTCCGCCTCGCGGTACTTCTCCGCGGTTTTCGCGATGATCTCCGCGGGCAGCTCAGGCCCGGGCGGCGTCTTGTCCCAGTCCAGCGTCTCCAGGTAGTCGCGCACGAATTGCTTGTCGAAGCTGGGCGGGCTGGTGCCGGGCCGGTATTGATCGGCGGGCCAGAAGCGGGACGAGTCCGGCGTCAGCGCCTCGTCGATGAGGTGCAGGCGGCCGGCGTCGTCCAGGCCGAGCTCGAACTTGGTGTCGGCGATGATGATGCCGCGGCTGCGGGCGTAGTCCGCGGCCTCGGCATAGATACGCAGACTGACGTCCCTCAGCTGCCCGGCCATGTCGGTGCCGATCAGGTCCGCCGTGTGCTCGAAGCTCACGTTCTCGTCGTGGTCGCCGACGGCGGCCTTGGTGGAGGGCGTATAGATGGGCTCCGGCAGTTTGTCGGCCTGGCGCAGGCCGGTGGGCAGCGGGATGTCGCAGACGGCGCCGGTGCGCTGATAATCCTTCCAGCCGGAGCCGATGAGATAGCCGCGCACGATCGCCTCCACCGGCAGCGGCCGCAGCCGGCGCACGACGACAGCACGCTCGCCGAGGCTGCTGCGCTCCTCCGGATCGGGCAAGACATCCGCCAGCGGCAGCGCCGCCAAATGATTGGGCACCAAGGCTGATGTACGTTCGAGCCAGAAATTGGACACCCGCGTGAGCACTTCGCCTTTGCCCGGAATGGGTTGGGGCAGCACCACGTCGAAGGCCGAGAGCCGATCCGTGGTGACGATGAGCATGTGATCATCGTCGATGCCGTAGATGTCGCGCACCTTGCCGCGGTTGATCAGCGGCAAGTGCTTCAAGTCCGATTGAAAAAGGGCGTCTGGTATGGCGGTCATGGGAGCGGGCCTTTGCATCGGTGCCGGCAGCGGGTGCCGGTAGCTGTGGCGCTGAATGCCTCGGTGCTGGTGCTGGTGCAGGTGCCGGAGCCGGGCCTTGGCCCGTTGCCCCGCACGGCTGGCGCTGCGACTATAACAGCCCGGCAGGGCCGCTCCCGTGCGCAGGCGCCGGCGCCAGCAGCGGTCTGCAGCGCCCGTCTGACGCAGGTCAACCTAGAAAGAGTAGTTCACCACAAAGCACACGAAGATCACGCAGAAGGAGAGACGGTTGACCCTGAGCTTCGCCGGGGCCTCGCGCACCCGCTGGGTGACGGCGCGAGCTTGCGTATCTTGCTGAGCCCTTCGTGCTCTTCGTGGGTCAAATAACGGATCTAGGGTCAACTCTCCAGAACCGAGCCAACCCGATGCAGCGAGCCGCAGCCACCCCCGAGACCCCGCCCGCCGATGCCGCGCCCACGGCCGGGGCGCAGACCCCTTCTGCTGCCGACGCCTTTCTGCGCGCTTTTCGCGGCAGCTTTACGTCCGCGTTGCGCTGGCATCACCTGGATGCGCTCTGGCAGGTGCTGCGCACCGATGCCGACGGCGGCTGGTATCTCTACGCCGTTGGCGAGCCGCCGCCGGATGCGCCGGCCAGCGCCGAGCAGGTGCGCCGCTTCCTCGACGAGATCGACGCCCTGCTGCGGCGCGAGCACGACGAGGACTACTGCGGCATCGTCTATGCCGACGATCTCCAGGCGCCGAGCTTTGTCAAGATCTACGACCCGAACAACCTCGGCGTGGTCTGCGGCTTCAGCGACAACCCGCCGCTGCCCGGCTGGATCATGAGCAAGCTCGCGCCCGTGGACCTGCCCGCCGCCCAGCCCGCACCCCGGGGCCGCCGGCGCTGGTGGCAGCGGCTGTTCGGCTGAGCCAGGCGCGCGTACCCGCAGATTCGTCCGAGGCCATGTCGCGGCAAGGATGCCGCTCCCACAAAGCGCGCCAGTGGGAGCGGCCTATGGCCGCGACGACTTCCAGTGCAGACCAACCCCGCATCGCGGCAAGGATGCCGCTCCCACAGAGCGCGCCAGTGGGAGCGGCCTCTGGCCGCGACGACTTCCAGCGCAGGCCAGCCCCACGTCGCGGCAGGGATGCCGCTCCCACAAAGCGCGCCGTGGGAGCGGTCTCCGGCCGCGACGACTTCCAGCGCAGCCCAGCCCGGCGTCGCGGCAAGGATGCCGCTCCCACAAAGCGCGCCAGTGGGAGCGGCCTCTGGCCGCGACGACTTCCAGTGCCGGCCAGCCCCGCGTCGCGGCAAGGATGCCGCTCCCACAGAGCGCGCCAGTGGGAGCGGCCTCTGGCCGCGACGACTTCCAGCGCAGGCCAGCCCAACGTCGCGGCAGGGATGCCGCTCCCACAAAGCGCGCTAGTGGGAGCGGCCGCTGGCCGCGACGACTTCCAGTGCCGGCCAACTCCGCGTCGCGGCAGGGATGCCGCTCCCACAAAGCGCGCCAGTGGGAGCGGCCTCTGGCCGCGATGACTTCCAGTGCCGGTCAGCCCCGCGTCGCGGCAGGGATGGCGCTCCCACAGATCCGCGCGCGACTCAGCGCATCGACGCAACGACCACCCGCAACAGCGCGGCACCGAACGCGGCTTCGGACTCTTTGCGATGCGGCTGACGCGTCGCCCCCTTTTATCCTGTCGAAAAGCGTTTTGCTCGGGTTGGCCTGCGCGCTGTAGAAACCGCATCCGCGGTCATTGACCACCAGCGACCGACTGCCTATCGTCCGTTGCGGTTTCGAAGCCCATCCGGAGATTCCCCATGGCGAAGCAGATCATCCACACCGACCAGGCACCCGAGGCCATCGGCCCCTACTCCCAGGCCGTGCGCGCCGGCGACACCGTGTACCTGTCCGGGCAGATCCCATTGGACCCGGCGACCATGAGCCTGGTGGACGGCGACATGGAGGCGCAGGTGCGCCGCGTGTTCGACAATCTCCAGGCCGTCGCCCGCGCCGCCGGCGGCGAGCTGGCCGACATCGTCAAGCTGAATATTTATCTGACGGATCTGACTCAGTTTCCGCTGGTGAACGAGCTGATGCAGGCCTATTTCACCGAGCCCTATCCGGCCCGCGCCGCCATCGGCGTCGCCAGCCTGCCCAAGGGTGCGGAGGTCGAGATGGACGCCGTGATGGCGCTGGACGTCTGACCAACAGCCGCGTCGGGTCTGCTTGGGCGGGGACATCGCGCAGCCTGCCCAAGGCGCGGCCGGGGCTGCAACCGCGGCTGCACAGGGCGTAGGGTCTGCGCCACCGAGCCCGGACTCCTGTCAACCGGCTGGCACGTCTTCGGTTGACAGGTCTAGGGTGACCACGGGAGTATTCTTGGCCCATCCCCCTGCTGCCACTGCGGGTGCGCACACCGGCCCGACCACTGCCGACCCCTGGCCCGTCCGACCTACGATCCTCCCCATGCAAGCAACCGTCTCCGACCTGCCGGCCATCGCCGCCGAGCGCCACGACTGGACCACCGACGAAGCCGAGGCCCTGCTGGGGCGGCCGTTCAATGACCTGCTGTTCGCGGCCCAGACGGCCCATCGCACGCGCTTCGATGCCAACCGCATCCAGCTCAGCACGCTGCTCAGTATCAAGACCGGTGGCTGTCCGGAGGACTGCGGCTATTGCTCTCAGAGCGCCCATCACGAGACCCAGCTGGAGCGCGAGCGCCTGCTGCCGCTGGACGACGTGCTGGCGGCCGCCCGCCGCGCCCGCGAAGCCGGGGCCACCCGCTTCTGCATGGGCGCCGCCTGGCGCAACCCGACGGACAAGAACCTGGACACCGTGCTGGCGATGGTCGAGGGCGTGAAGGACTTAGGGCTCGAGACCTGCGTGACCCTGGGCATGCTGACGGCGGAGCAGGCGCAGCGCCTCAAAGCCGCCGGGCTCGACTTCTACAACCACAACCTGGACACCTCACCGGAGTTCTATGGCCAGGTGATCTCCACCCGCACCTACCAGGACCGGCTGGAGACCCTGGACCACGTGCGCGCGGCGGGTCTCAAGACCTGCGCCGGGGGCATCCTCGGCATGGGCGAGGGACGCCGGGACCGGGCCTCCATGCTCTGCCAGCTGGCGAACCTACCCGCCCACCCGGAGTCCGTGCCCATCAACCTGCTGGTGCAGGTGGAGGGCACGCCGCTGTTCGGCACCGAGGCCCTGGACCCATTCGAGCTGGTGCGCACCATCGCCGCCGCCCGGGTCTTGATGCCGGGCAGCTATGTGCGCCTGTCCGCGGGCCGCGACGACATGAGCGACGAGCTGCAGGCGCTGTGCTTCCTGGCGGGCGCCAACTCCGTGTTCTACGGCGAGCGCCTGCTCACCGCCGCCAACGCCGGCAGCGAGCGGGACCGGGCGCTGTTCGAGCGCCTCGGCCTCGCCTTCGAGACCGCCGACCTGCCGGACCGCGACGCCCCGGGCGCCTGCCACCGCCAGACCCCGACCGAGGCCCAGACCCAGACCGAGGCCCGGCGCCCGTCGGCGTCCTCCGCTGGCGGCTGATGGGCACGGCCCTGCGGCGGCCAGGCAGCGCCGACCGTCTCGATCAGCGCGCAGCCGGCAAGCGCCGGCGCGACGATGCGGCGCTGCGCTCGGAGCTCGAGCGCCTGCGCAACGCTCATCTGTACCGCGCGCGCCGGGTGCTGGACGGCCCCCAGGGCGTGCGGCCGGTCATCGACGGCCGCCGCGTCCTGTCCTTTTGCAGCAACGACTACCTCGGCCTCGCGGCGCATCCGGCCCTCGCCGACGCCCTGCGCGAGGGCGCCGGGCGCTACGGCGTGGGCAGCGGTGCCGCGCACCTGATTACTGGTCACGGCCAGGCGCACCACCGGTTGGAGGAGGACCTCGCCGCCTTTGTCGGCCGGCCGCGGGCCTTGCTCTTCTCCACCGGCTACATGGCCAACCTCGGCGTCATCAGCGCGCTCTGCGAGCGCGGCGAGGCGCTCTACGCGGACCGGCTGAACCACGCCTCCCTCAACGACGGCGCCCTGCTCGCGGGGGTGCGCCTGCGCCGCTACCCGCACGCCGACACCGCGGCGCTGGAGCGCATGCGCGCCGGCGGCGATGCGGCCATGCTGATCAGCGACGGCGTCTTCAGCATGGACGGCGATCTGGCGCCGGTGCCGGATCTGGCCAGCATCGCCGAGACCGCCGGCGCGCGGCTGCTGGTGGACGATGCCCACGGGCTCGGCGTCATCGGCCGCGCGGGCCGCGGCAGCCTGGATTTCTATCGCAGCCGGGGCTGGCACGACGACGGTAGCGTGATCGTCATGGGCACCCTGGGTAAGGCGTTCGGCACCTTCGGCGCCTTCGTCGCCGCCAGCGAGCCGGTCATCGAGACCCTGATCCAGCGCGCCCGCAGCTATATCTACACCACGGCCCTGCCGCCGGCGCTGGCCCACGCCACCTCCGCCGCGCTGACATTGGCACAGCGCGAGGACTGGCGCCGCGAGCACTTGCGGGGGCTCATCGCGCGCTTGCGCGCCGGCGCCGCGGACCTCGGCCTGCCGCTGATGGCCTCGCAGACGCCTATTCAGCCGCTGTTGGCCGGCGATGCCGAGACGGCGCTGGCCTGGAGCCGGTCTCTCGAGGACCAGGGCGTGCTGGTCACCGCCATCCGCCCGCCCACCGTGCCCAAGGGTGCCGCGCGGCTGCGCATCACCCTGTCCGCGGCGCATACCGAGCAAGACGTAGACCGGCTGTTGGAGTTGCTGCGGTCGCTGCCGGGCGCAGGGCACGAGCCTGCGGCCAGCGCTGCGGGCCTCCCCGGCCCGCGTCGGGGGGGTGGCGCATGACAGGCGTCCATCGGCGCCGAGGCCAGGAGGCCGAGCGCGGGGGCGGGCACAACGCCGCTGTCGGGCTTCGCTGCCGCTCAGCGCCGACCTACCGAACCGGCGTAGGTCGGTGCCGACGCCAGGAGGCCCGACGCGGAGGCCGGTGTCACGAGCACACCAGAAAGCGCTGCAGACGCCAGGCAGTTCGCGCAACAGCCGCGCAGTTGGAGCCTACAGTGAGGATATGACTGCATGAGTTTTCAATCGGCCCCCGGCGCACCGGCACGCACCCCCCCGGCACGCACTCCCCCGGCACGCACTCCCCTGGTGCTGGTGCACGGCTGGGGCATGAACGCCGGCGTCTGGGCCGGGCTGCCGGACGCCCTCACCGCCCGCTTCGCGCCGGTCGCCCTGGACCTGCCCGGACATGGCGGCGCCCCCTTCTCGCCCGAGCAATGGTCGCTGGATCATTGGGCGCAGGCCTGCCTGGACCAGGCCGCCGAGCGGGTACCAGGCGGAGAGGACGCCCCGGCGGTCTGGCTCGGCTGGTCCCTGGGCGGGCTCATTGCGATGCAGGCGGCGCGGCTGGCGCCGGAGCGCGTCAAGGCCCTGGTGCTGGTCACCGCCACGCCCCGCTTCGTGCGCGCCCTGGACTGGCAGGTGGCGGTGCCCGAGGGCACGCTCGGCCAATTCCACGACGGTCTGCTGGCGGACCCCGCCGGCACGCTGGAACGCTTCCTCGCGTTGCAGGTCCGAGGCTCCACGGACGCCCGCGGCCTGCTGCGCCGGCTGCGTGCGGGCCTGGCCGAGCAGCCGGCGCCGGACCCGGCGGCGCTGGCGCAGGGGCTTGAATTGCTGCGCGAAGAGGACTTGCGCGGACCGTTGCCGGACATCCGCCCGCCGGCGCTGTGGCTCTTCGGCGAGCGCGACACCCTGGTCCCGGCCGCCGCCGCTGAGCGCGTGGCCCTGCTGATGCCCGAGGCCCGGGTGCAGGTGCTGCCGGGGGCCGCCCATGCCCCCTGGCTCTCCCACGGCAGCCGGACCGCCACGGCCATCATCGAGTTTCTGGACACCATCGGGCTATGAACGCCATCGACAAAGCAGCCGCCCGCCGCGCCTTCGACGCCGCCGCCGACGGCTATGACGCCGCCGCCGTGCTGCAGCGCGAGATCGGCAACCGCATGCTGGAGCGCCTCGACTACATCCGCCTCACGCCCAAGCGCGTGCTGGATCTCGGCTGCGGCACCGGCGCCACGCTGGAGCGCCTCGCCAAGCGCTATCGCCGGGCGGAGATCATCGGGCTCGACTTCGCCCCGGCCATGCTCAGCCATGCCCGCCGCCGCGGGCACTGGCTGAACCGCCCGCGGGTGGTCTGCGCCGACGCCGAGCAACTGCCGCTGGCGGACGACTCGGTGGACCTGGTCTTCTCCAACGCCACCCTGCAATGGGTCAACGACCTGGACGCCACCTTCGGCGACCTGCTGCGGGTGCTGCGCCCGGGCGGGCTTTTGCTGTTCAGCACCTTCGGCCCCGATACCCTCAGCGAGCTGCGCGCCGCCTGGGCCGCGGTGGACCAGGGCGAGCACGTGAGCCCCTTCCTCGACATGCACGACATCGGCGACGCCCTGGTGCGTGCGCGCTTCGCAGACCCGGTGATGGACGTGGAGCGCATGACTCTCACCTATGCCGACATCCGCGCCCTGATGCGGGACCTGAAGCAGCTCGGCGCCCACAATGCACTGGCCGGGCGCGCCCGCGGACTCACCGGCCGCCGGCGGCTGGCGGCGCTTGCCGAAGCCTATGAGCACCAGCGCCGGGACGGGCGCCTGCCCGCCACTTACGAAGTGGTCCACGGTCATGCCTGGGTCACGGCCAAGGCGCAGCGCCAGTTCGCCACCGACGACGGCGTCGCCATCCCGCTGGAGGCCGTGGCCCGCCGGCGCAGCGCCGCAGGGGGCAAGGGATGAGCGGCGTCTTCGTCACGGGCACCGATACCGGCGTCGGCAAAACCGAGATCGCCGCCGGCCTGCTCGCGGGCTTCAAGGCCCGGGGCATCAGCGCGGTGGGCATGAAGCCCGTGGCCTCGGGCTGCACGCCCGGCGACGACGGGCTCCAGGCGGACGACGCCATCAAGCTCATGGCCGCCGGCAGTGTCGATGCACCCTACGACGAAGTGAATCCCATCGCGCTGGCAGATCCCATCGCGCCGCATATCGCCGCCGGCCAGGCAGGCGTGGACGTCCGCCTCGGGCACATCCGCCAGGCCTATACGGCCTTGGCGCACCGCGCCGAGCGGGTGGTGGTGGAAGGCGTCGGCGGTTGGCGGGTGCCCCTGGGGCCGGCGCTGGCCGTGAGCGACCTGCCCGATGCCCTGGGCATTCCGGTGGTGCTGGTGGTGGGGCTCAGGCTCGGCTGCCTGAATCACAGCCTGCTCACCGCCGAGAGCATCCGCGCCCGCGGCGTGCGCTTACTGGGCTGGATCGCCAACGAGGTGGACCCGGACATGCGCGCGAAGGACGAGAACATCGCGACGCTGGCCGCCCTCATCGACGCCCCCACCCTGGGTGTGGTCCCGCGCCTGGACCTACCGAAGCCCGAGATCGTCGCCGAGTACCTGAACCTGGAGCCGCTGCTGCGCTGATCGCCGCCGCTCACCGCTAATCGGCGGCGGCCGCGCCGACGCGTGCTAAGCTCGGGCGCGATCCGGTGGTGCCGGGGCCGGCGCCAATCGCACCCGCCGGGCCCGGCACCACCGGATCGCGCCCGAG
>NZ_NRRV01000094.1 GCF_016583825.1 Thiohalocapsa halophila
GCCCGGCGCTCGGCTTCCGCCCGCTCGGCCTCGGCGCGGCGCTGCTCGGCGGCGGCGGCCTGCTCGGCTTCGCGCCTGGCCTGCGCGGCGGCCTGCTGGGCGATCTCGGCTTCGCGTGCCTCGCGCTCCCGGCGCTCGCGCTCGGCGCGCTCGGCTTCGGCCTTCGCTTCAGCAGCCTCGCGCTCGCGGAACTGGCTCAGGACCTGGTTCAGCCGATAGAGGGTGGCGTCCTTCACCTGCTCCGCCTCCGCGCGGAACTCCTCGAAGCTGTCATCGATCAGGACGGCGGCGACCCGCTCGATAGCAGCCTCGACCTCGGCGCTACCGACACTGGTCCCGTCCTGGAAGTGCGCCGCCTCCTGCTCGGCGCGGATGACCTGGATACGCTCGCGGATGGCGGCCTGGCGGTCGGCCTCGCGCTGCTCGTAGTCGGTGAGCGGTTGGCGTACTTCCGCCTTGAGGACGTCGAGACGGTCGCGGATGGTCCGGCGCTTAGCGTCCACTTGGCCGGCGCGGCGCTTGAGCTCGGCGACGTGGTCCTTGCCGAGCCCGTCCAGGAAGGTCTTGGAGCGGGCGACCTTGGCGGCGAGGGATGCGACGGCGCGGCGGCCCTTGTCGGTGCTCACGTCGGAGACCACGGAGCGGGCGGCGTCCTCCACCTCGGCGAGGACCTGCTCGACGGTCTCGGTGTCGCCGTCGAACAGATCGGCGGCGGTCAGGCTCTGGATGGTGGCGGGCAGGGTCTGCACTTGCTCGGCCATGGTCGGCTCCTGGATCTCGATCCTCGGGTCTCGGTTGCGGCGTGCGGCCGCGGGTCAGTCCATGCCGGCGGGCTGTGGCGTCGGCTCGCTGGGCTCGCCCGGCGCCGGGACAGCCGCGCAGTCGGCGGCGACCGCCGGGCGGCTCGCGCCCTGCTCCAGCAGCTCGGCGGCGGCGCGCAGCACCGCAGCGGCGGTGGCCCGCTCGGCGGCGGTGCGCGCGTCGGTGTCGATGTGCAAACGCATCAGGCGGCCTCGGCCTGGCGCTGCGCGATCTCCGCCTGGCGCTGGGCGCACCAAGGGACGACGGCGCAGTATTCGGCGCAGCGCACAGACTCGCCGTGGCGGGTCTCGACGTAGCCGCTGGGAACGGTTGCGGCGTGCTCGCGGGCGGCCTGCTCGGTGTCGTGTAGCCCTCCCGGCAGAGCGGACTTCCGGCCCGGCTTCTTAACGGCCCAGGTGGTCGGACGCGCCCAGCGCTCGGCGTCGGTGCAGGCCGGCAGCGGCTCGCCGGCGGCGGCGCAGCGCTCGGCTTCCTGGTGCAGGCGGACGCGCTCGATGAGGTACTGCTCGGTCTCTGCCAGGCTCCAGAGCGGACACGGCAGGACCTTGGCGCCTTTCGGCGGATAGTCGGGCTCGCGGCGGGACTTGGGCTTGCTCCAGTCACGGAGCATGGCGACGTTCTCGAGACGGCGGACGGGCGGATACCCGTTGCGGTGCAGCAGCCAGCGCAGCACATTGAGCTGCGCGATCCACTCCGGCTTGACACCATCAGCGACGGCCCAGACGGACGTGAGCTTGTAGTCCTGCAGGGTGCCGTCGGGCCACAAGATCAAGTTGTCGAACTGACCAGAGACGCGCCAACCCTCGACGGCCGCGAACAGCCGGCGCTCGGCGATGTCGTGCGTCTTCACCGCTGCGCGCTCCAGGATGGCGTGCACGATCTGGCCGTACAGTGCCCACAGGCGGTCGGCGGCATCCTCCTCGATGTCGTCGTCGTGGAGCCGCTCCAGGATGCGGATCTGCGGCGGACCGATGAGCCGCGTCACGCTGATATCGCAGTCGCCCGGGTTGTACGGGTCGCGCTTGACTGCCTCGACGATGGCTGCGGGCAGGTTGGCGTGATTGGTGATGTGCATGAGAATTCCTCCCGCCCGGCCGGAGCCGGGCTGTTGTTGGTGATCAGATCAGGCGCCCTGCCCCGCTGCGGCTCGACCGCTGCCGGTCTGGCTCGCTGCTGCGGCGGCGTCGTCGTACTCCGCCCAGAACTCGGCGCGCTCGTCCGGGTCGACTGGCGCCGTGTCATCGCCCTGCGCCGTTTCGGCGGCCTCGCGATCGGCGATATCGGAGAACTCCTCGAGCTTCTCGTCGAGGCGGTCGTACTGGCGCGGCTGCAAGTCCGGGAAGTGCTCCACACCGAAGGCACGCTTGCACCAGCCCTTCACGCGCTCGCGGTCCAACCGCAATTCATTGATGCGGGCCTCGAGGCGGCGGTGCTGGGCCTCGGTGATGGTCTGCGGCGGCTGCGATCCGTTGCCGCCGTTGGTGTGAGATGCCTCAGATCGCCGCACGGGCTGAGGCGCCCCGCTGGGGGCCGCTGCTGGGGCGACAGCGGCGCGGCTGTCGGGGCGTTGCGCCCCAGGGGGATCGGCGGGCGGGGGCTCGCCGTCGTTGAGCCAGGCGGCGAGCTCGGCGCCGAAGGTTTCGCCCGGCCGGTCGATAGTCACGTCCTGGAACTTGCCGGTGCGGTCTTTGATGACCTGGCCGACGTGGTCCGGGGAGAGCTCAAGCAGGAGATCGAACTCATACTCGATGCCCTTGCCTTGCTCGGGGGCGAGACCGATGCGCACGGGCTTGGACTTCGGGCCGCTGCCGTCGACCGACCATTCGGTCTTGCTGCGCATGGTGGCGATGACGTGCCCCGGAAACGCGAGGATCGCGTCCACCAGCGCGCGCTGTTTGGGCGTGCCCTCACTCCAGGCGCTCCAGGTGTTGCCCTTGTACTTGGCGCTCGCGAGCCGGTCGATCTCGGCGAGCAGTTCCTGCCAACCGTGGGAGAGGCTGTCGATCACCAGCACCGCATAGCCGGCGCGACCGGCGGCCGCGATGGCGGCCTGGTAACGCTCGATGTTCGGCTGGTGCAGGTCCAGGACGTCGAAGCCAAAGCGGTCGGCATACTTGGAGGCGCTGCCCCGCTCGGTGTCGATAACCGCGACGCGGCCGCCGAGTCCGGTGGCGATCCGCAGAGCGGTGAAGGTCTTGCCGGAGCCGCTCGGGCCGAACAGGGCCGCGCGCAGCTTGGCGGTGCTCTTGGTGGCGGGCTGGAAGGCGAAGGCTGGTGCTTGGTTGGTCATGGCTACCCCCAGTAGCGTTGCGTTACCGGCCGCCGCGAGCGCGGCGGGCGGATGGAAAGCTCACACCGGCGTCCCGCAGGCGCGGCGGGCGCGTGCGGCCGCCTGCGAGCAGCGACGCAAAAAGCGCCGCGGCTGGCCCCGGCCCGAGTACTGCGCAGCGATCTCGCAGAGCGGCCGCGTCAGTGCTGCCGCGTCGAAGACCCTGTGGCTCGGCAGCCGAGCCGTGTCCGTTGCGTGTGCCATACACCACCCCCAGTGACGATTGCGGTGCGCGATAACACTATTGGTATTATCTGCGCGCGTCCGAAAGCTCAGAAAGGCACGTCCGCATCGAAGGGTTGCGCCGGGGCCTGCCAGCCCCGGGGCCGGCGGCCGTCGAGCCAGGCGAGGAGGACGCGCAGGTGCTCGCAGGTGGCGGCGGCATCGTCGTCGGCCTGCGCGATCAGCCGTGCTTCTTCGACAAGGTCCTGTTCGTACTGATCTCTCAGGAGGCCGATGGCGTCATCGCCATCGCGGGGACAACGCAGCGTGGCGGGGTCGGTGCGGACGGCGGGATCGGGCATGGCGGCAGACCTCCAGGAGCCTGTTGGGTATCAGCGTTGGCATTTTCAGTGTAACACTATTAGTGTCTTTGTCAACACCAAAAGTATCACACGCGGAGTCGGCGCTGCGCCGGCGCCCAGCACCAGCCGCCCAGCTCCATCGCGAGGGACCCCGACCGGGGCGGCCGCCAGGACCCGGCACCGTCGAGTGGCGGCAGGTCCGCCGGCAGACAGCCGAGCGGCACC
This sequence comes from Thiohalocapsa halophila, assembly GCF_016583825.1. Taxonomy (GTDB): domain Bacteria; phylum Pseudomonadota; class Gammaproteobacteria; order Chromatiales; family Chromatiaceae; genus Thiohalocapsa; species Thiohalocapsa halophila. The sequence continues at coordinate 3,901 of NZ_NRRV01000094.1, forward strand.
GCCACCACCTCGAGCCCCCGGGCGGCGATGGCACGGGCGAGCAGCAGCGACCCGCGCGAGCGCGGGCGCAGCCACACGACAGCCCCGGCTGTGCTGGCCCTGGCGACGACCCGGGTGCGGCGGGCGAGCCTGGCCGCGAGCGGCAGCGCAGGCCCCCCGCCCGCCCAAGGCTGCACCACAGCGCCGGCCGCCGCGGCGAGCTGGACAGCGCGCACCGCCGAGTGCCCGCAGGCACCGGGCGCGGCAGGGGCGACACCGGGCGTCGCGCGGACCGGCCCGAACGCCGTGCAGACTTGCAGCCGCTCAGCGTCGATGTCAGACGCCGCCGCCATGAACGCGGCATCAGCGCCGGTGGCGCAGCCGCAGACCACCTCGGCGCCGCGATCCAGGAGCAGACGTGCAGCCCGTGCAGCGAGCCTGGCCTCCGCAGGTCCAATCCGCCGCGGGCCACCAAAGGCCCAGACCGGCCGCCGCTCACCGACCATGCTCCACCTCCCACGGCCAGGGGAAGCACTCCCTGCGCAGGACGGCCAGTGCAGCAGGCGGTAGGCTGCCAACGCGGCGGGCACGGCGGAGACAGCGATCCTCACAGGCCGGCGGGCCCACAGCGTGCGCGCAATAAAGCCGCTCGGCGAGGAGCAGCAGGGCGAGGGCCGCGGCGATCACCGCCACAAGCCCCAGGTACTGAACGAGTGCGAGCAGCCAGGGCGGGAACGGCCAGCACAGCAGCCGCCCGAGTCGCGAGACGCGGCACCAACGGCGCCAGCGCGCGCGGGCGTGCAGCAGCCGCGGCAGGGCGAGCTGATACCACCAGGCGCGCTGGCGTCGACGCAGCGCGAGCAGCACCAGCGCCCAGGGGCGCAGCTCCCCGGTGTCGCGGCGCACCGCAACCGCCAGCAGCGCCCGGCGGATCACCGGCGGGCCCCTGGACGGGAGCCGGCACACCCCGGACCCGGCGGCGCCGGGCACATGAGCCGAGCCCAGTGCGCCGGCGAGTCCAGGGCGGAAGGTGCTCGGCCTCGCCCTGGTCGCCGCGCCGGTGGGCGACGGCCCCGGCAAGAAGTTTCCAAAGGGGCCAGACTGGATACAAGGACCCGTCCCGACCACGCTACATATTTGTGGACCATCACCCTGCCACCTCTGGTGCTCATCGAGAAATACCAATAGTGTCATTTTCGGGCACAGTAACGCGCCATTCGGCGCCGAACCGGGGCCCCTGTCGCCACCCCTAGTGCAAGAATAACACCATCAGTGGTTCTTGCAATGGGGACAGATATTATTATTCCCTAATATTCAGTTGCTTAGCGAGCGAGGATGGCTGGTGCGGAAGGTGGATCGGTGCGGATGATGCGACTTCAGGCCGCGTGGTCAGTTAACGAGATCCCGGGCTTTCGGCACGTGGTCGAACGCCTCCGCGATGGGCATGTCGGGGCGCAGATCGGCTATCAGCACCAGTAGTGACAGCGCTTGTTCGAGGTCTGCCCGCGCCAGGGCCCCCAGCAGATCATCGATGTCAGCATCCCGAATCGCGGAACGGTCTGGTGGATTCATACCGTCCTCCCTTGGGTGTTTTACCTAGACTGCGCGTTCAGTTTTACAGATTGTTACTGAAATTCAACACTCAATGTGTTGTGAGTGCCGAGCGGTGGGGCCTGGACTGGACCTGAGCGGAGGACCGGGCGGGCCTGACAGCTGGGATCGGCGCGCCCGCCAACAGCAGCCGCCGCGGCGCAGACTGGCCCCGCTGGTGCGCGAGCTCGCCGCTGGCACGGCGCCCGAGTCGGGTGGGACTCCCCCGCCGCCGCTGGCACGCACCCCATGCTCAGCAGCCTGCCGCGGCTATGAAATCCACACAGTGGGTCGCGCGCCCCGAGGACACGCCGGCGCTCGCAGATGGGCACGAGCTGGCAGGCATCGACAGCACCTGCCGACAGCGTGCGCGCGGCCCCGCATGTGGGAGCCGGTGCGCGCCCCCGAGTCACGCGCTGAGCGTGGAGAGTGTCGCGGACTTCGATGCACCGACTGCGCGTGCAGAGTGTCGCGCGCATCGCCCGGCTGGCCGCCCCCGAGTCACTCACCGCATGGGCAAATGGCTGCGAGCTTCGAGGCATCGACGAGCCTTGCAAAGTGCACGCGGCCAGAGGGCGAAGGCGAGCGGGAAGCCGGGGCTGGGATGCCCCGCTTAAGCCTCGACTACCCGAGGTGCCTCAGCCTGGCTGCAGCGGTGCTGCAACGACGAAGCCTGGAGCGGGTCGGCTATGCGATCTCCCGCAACCGCTCCCAGGCCGGGGCGACCTCGATCACGCGGCACCCGGCGGCGTCGCAGGCGTCGCGGTGGCGGCATTTCAGCCGCCCGTAGACGATCAGCGTCGCCGGTCGGCAGCGCTCGAGCATCGCTTGCAGGCCGGCGGCGAAGCGGCGCTCGACGTGGGGCCGGCGGCAATCGGCCGTTGAGATCGCGAGGATTGAGCGCTCGCGCAGCCCGTCAAAGCAGAACTCGAAGGACTGAGCATCCGACCAGTTCACGGTTGGGATGACTTTGATTCCCCGCTCCTGCCAGAACCGAGCCACCCACCGCGAGCGGTAGGTGTTCCAGATCTGGGCGGCTCGGGGCCACGAAGGATAGAGCGAGAAGTCCGGCGAACAGGCGGCGAAGTAGCCGCTCACGTGCCGCAGCCCGACCTCGGGCTGGTTCCACGTGGATTCGAAGCGGTAGTCATCGAGGAAGCAGTGACAGATGTCGCGGCGGAGGTCGAGGCGGTCCAGGCGCGAGCGGTACGGCAGGAGCCGGAAGTCATCGGGCAGGGCGCAGTCCTGCGTCTCCAGACGCGGGATGCCGTAAGACGACGCCGACGGAAACAGCAGCGAGCAGTGCAGCGCGTCGAAGCCGCCGGGCTTGGCGAGCCAGTTGGCCGAGCTGCGCGTGGTCACTGCTGGCCGCCGCCCCGCCCGGAGCCGCCAGAGCCGCCCTGCCCCGGGCTGTCGTTACCGCGGCCGCCGTCGATGCGCGCTTGCATGTCGCCCTCCCACTGAAGCTGTCTATTTCGACAGTCTAGCGCGTGTCCCCGCCGCGAGCAGCATGACGTTCGAGCTCGGCTCCTACGATGGGTCACCACCTGGGCTTGTGCGGTGTCGCGGGTGGCGCGCGCGGCCGGGCTGGCGCCGACCGCCGCCGGGAGCGGCGGACGGCTCGCCAGGGAGGGCAGACCCGAACCCTGCATCCGAACGACTCGCGCAGCGCACGACCACCGGCAGGGATGCCGGGCGGGACGAGGGGCCAGGGACTCGGCCCGCCCAGGGATGGCTCCCGCGCGGGCAGGGATGCCGGCGCGTCTTCGAGCAGGGATGCCTGCGCCGCCGGGAGCGGCGCGCGCGGCAGGCGTGCGGTGTGACACCAATCCTAGCCCGTTTCCTCCCCCGCCTCATAGAACGCGCCAACTCAGGCAATACAGACTTCCACACATACCGCAACCCACAAACACAGAATGCTGCGGCCAAAGAACCACGCAAACACAGAAGCACAGCTACTCAAAGGCGCCGACCACACAGCGCGCGGGCAGCAGTGCGGGTCAGTCGGGCACGGCAGAGCCCGGCGCGGCGCTTGCCCGCCAGGGATGCCGGGATGAAAGCGACGTGACGGGCGGGCATCAAGCGCGATGAGGAGCGTGGCACAGAACGCCAGAACCCCAGTCCATCCTTCGGTCCGGGTGACCAACTGGGTTGGGCGTAGCCCAGCTCTAGCAATATGCGCTGGCGTGCAGACGCACACGGAGCGAGAGGCGAAGCCACGTGTTTTGTTTGGCCGCTCCGATTCGGTTCTTGTGCAGGATCTGCCCGTGCGCCGCCGCCCAGGGTCGGGCGTTGCCTGGATGCTGGTCGGGCAGCGCTTCTTTCGTCGCTCCTCTTACGCGCCGCCGGCGAAACGGGGGACCAACCCCCGGAGGTACCGCTCAGGCATCGCGCAGCAGCCGCAGTAGGTTCGTCACACCGGCAAACAGCACGTCGTTGCCACCCTTCATAAGCAGACGCTTCTCCTGCGTCTCCGAGATCTTCTGGATCAGCGCAGGCACCTCGTGTTCGAGGATGTCGCTAAGCAGGTCCCGGTTCGCCTCGAACTTGGCGTTGATTTTCGCAGCATATCGGCGCTTGTACTCGGCACATTCGGCATCGTTGGCTGGCAGAAAGAACTCGTTCATTCGCAGCTCGCCAGGGGTGCTTGTCGAGCCATGCGCGCTCTGGGGCTCCCGGCCAGACCTATGCTGTTGTCGCTCACCCTGCTGGTTAGCGTCCTTCAAGCTAGTGCCGAGACTCGCAAGTTTCGCACGGGCCGGACCGTAATCAGGCTTGAGCAGGCAGGCGACCTGATAGGCATCGGCGGCGGCGTCGGACCTGCCCTGTTGCTCAAGACACAGGCCCAAGGAGAACGCAGCGCCGTAGTTTCGCGGGCTCTGGCCAAGGATGCCACGGAAGATCCGTTCGGCGTCGACGGCGTCGCCTTCCCTCAACCTCGCCATGCCCCAGAGATAGCGCGCTCGCGCGTCGTACGGATTGGCCTCGAGGTGGGGACGCAACAATGCTTGCGCCTTCGCCACCGCCCCGCGTCGAAGCAACTGGTCTGCCGCTACGACGGGATTCCCGTGCTCGTCCGCCATCGCTTTGGCCATTACTCATCCTCCTCTGCTTCATCTACATCCGCATCGCTAAGCGCTAACTCGTCGTCGGCGTTGTCTTCGTCCCAAGGTTCCCCGGCGGCGTCATCGTCAAACATGTCGTCGTCGAAGTAATTCGACTGCGGCAGGACGTCATCCTCCGTTGGTCCGAGGTCGGGGCAACTCATGCCCTCGCCCGCCGCGGGCTCGTCCCCTCGCGCAGGGGCCTCCCAGCCAGCGATGTCCTCCTCGGCCCAAGCGTCGGAACTCGCGTAGGAGGCAGGCGCTTCTCCGTCTGCTGGAGCCTGCGAAGGATCCGAATCCGGCACGCTCAGTTCAACCGACAGGTCGTCCGGCACGCCGGGAGCTTCGCCGTCGCTGTTTGGCCCCGCCGGCCGTGGCGTAGCCGGCGGCTCAGCGCCGGCGACTCCCTCTGGCGCTGACGGTTGATCCGGAACGCTCATGCCGGGCTCGGGTAGCCGCTCAGGTGCGATGTGATCGGGTTCTTCGATCGGTGCACCCGGCAGGGCATCCAGCATGTCGTCAAGCGCCTGGTTCATCGCGTCATCGGTGCGCACCAGGTCGGCACTCGCACGCAGCCGATCGCCGTGCGCTGCGTCGATATCGTCGTTTGCGTCAGCCATTGCGCCAATAGCGTCGTCCATATCGGCCAGGGAGTCGATAAGCCCCTCACGACTCTCTTGAGCCTCCTGATTGGCGTCGGCAAGGTTGACTCCATAACCGATCACCGCAGCGCCAAGCGCTCCGAACGTGGCGGGGTTTGGGGTTGCACAGGCAGCAGCCAGCGCGCTGCCCTGGGTCACCAAACCGGTGAACACCGTATCGCGTAGGTCATCGCCGGCCTCGAGCGCGTCGTCCCGCGCTTCGTCGTACTCGCCCTGCGCGGTATCGTAGTCCGATCGCGCGTCCTGAAATGCATCGTGAGCCGCATTCAGCGCCTCGGATGCTGCGTCATAGGCCGATTGTGCGTCGGCAGCGTCGCTTAGGGCTGCATCAAAGGCGTCGAGAGCTGTGTCGAAATCGTCGTTAGGCTCAGCCATTGCTAACCTCCCGAAGGCTGTACGGCATACGGGTCCCCAAATCGATGGGTGGGAAGACGCTGGTCCGGGCATCTATGAGTATAGGCCGGAAGCCAGATGAGCCTTTCCCGCACGGCGGCAACGCGACGCCGCACATGTACACGATTTGTAAGGCTGACGGCGCCGTTTTCCGCTCGACGCGCTCCCGCAACGTCAGGCACCGCGAGCTAGAGCGTGCAGCCGTTCCGAAGCTCGGACAGGCCGGTTGCGAGCCGCCAGCTATGCTCAGCAGCCTGCCGCGGCTATGAAATGCACACAGTGGGTCGCGCGCCCCGAGGACACGCCGGCGCTCGCAGACTGGCGCGGGCTGGCAGTCACCGACAGTACCTGCCGACAGCGTGCGCGCGGCCCCGCATGTGGGAGCCGGTGCGCGCCCCTGAGTCATGCGCCACGCTAGCAAACGCGCACGCACTTCCAGGACGCGACGAGACCGGCAGAATGCACGCGCGCATCGCCCGGTTGCCGCAGGCAGAGGGCGAAGGCGAGCCGAAAGCCCGGCCAGGGATGGCCGGTAGAGCGGGCGTGCACTCGCGGCGCCTGCGACGGAGAACGAACGCGCGGCCCGCTGCCAGGGGTCAGGCGATCTCGCGCAACCGCTCCCAGGCCGGCGCAAGCTCAAGGAGCCGACACCCACTCGCGACGATCAGGTCACGATGCGGCGGTCGGAGCCGCCCGTACACGACGAGCGTTGCCGGACGCAGTCGCGCCAGCGTCGCCTCCAGGCCCGCGACGAAGCGGCGCTCGACGTGCTTGCGGCGGCAGTCGGCGGTGGCGATGGCCAGCGTCTGCCGCTCGGCCAACCCGTCGAAGCAGAAGTCGAAGCTCTGCGCGTCGCTCCAGTTCACCGTCGGGATCACGCGCACCCCGCGTGACTGCCAGAACCGAGCCACCCACCGCGAGCGGTAGGTGTTCCAGATCTGGGCGGCTCGGGGCCACGAAGGATAGAGCGAGAAGTCCGGCGAACAGGCGGCGAAGTAGCCGCTCACGTGCCGCAGCCCGACCTCGGGCTGGTTCCACGTGGATTCGAAGCGGTAGTCATCGAGGAAGCAGTGACAGATGTCGCGGCGGAGGTCGAGGCGGTCCAGGCGCGAGCGGTACGGCAGGAGCCGGAAGTCATCGGGCAGGGCGCAGTCCTGCGTCTCCAGACGCGGGATGCCGTAAGACGACGCCGACGGAAACAGCAGCGAGCAGTGCAGCGCGTCGAAGCCGCCGGGCTTGGCGAGCCAGTTGGCCGAGCTGCGCGTGGTCACTGCTGGCCGCCGCCCCGCCCGGAGCCGCCAGAGCCGCCCTGCCCCGGGCTGTCGTTACCGCGGCCGCCGTCAAGGAGCCGGTTCATGGGGATGCCCTCCGGGAACTGTACGAAAAGACAGTCTAGCCGGTCAGGGAGTGTGCGTGCAGCCTGCACCTCGGCGGGCGCGGCCCGCTCGCGCGAAGGGCCACGCCTTGCCCGGCTGCGACGCGCCGGTCTGTGCGCCGCAGCCGGATTTCGGATCAGCCCTTGGAGTGGATTGGCCGCCGACTGAGCCGGCGCGCGCCGAGCCCCGCCAAGCCTAGGGCCATCAGGGCCGCCGTGCCAGGGAGCGGGGCGGTGGGGATCTGGCCGGGGCGAACCGCCCAACCGAAGAACTGGCCGCCCTTAAGACCGCTGGTCTGGTTGCCATTGAGGGCGTTGAAGAACCACGCGTCGGACGCCGAGGACTCCGTACCGGACCAGTACACGGAATCCCGCATATTCGCGAACACGGCCGTCAGAGCGGTGCTGTCGTTGATGACGTCGTTCGGGCTCAGCCCGCCCTCGACGTAGAAGAGATGCCCCAGCTCACTGTCATCGCAGTTGAATGCCGGTCCGCACGGGCCGGTGCCGTCGCTGTTCAGTGCCGACCACAGGCGCCAGTCGTTGGCACCGGCGTAGTTGGCCGCGTTCATGGCCGCGATCCAGGCCTGCGCCGTGTCCCAGGTCATATTGCCGATGGGGTTGATGCCGCTGACGCCGAATGTTTCGCTCGCCGCCAGGTTCGCATTCGCCGTCCAGGTCAGGCCGGGGCTGCTCGCGCCGACCGGGGTGTAGTCGTCGTCGAAGACCAGATCCACGCCGTCCGACGTGTAGGGCACCAACGCCGCCTGCGCCCCGCCGCCCGCCAGCAGCAGACCTACTGCCGCTATACCTCGCCATGTGTTCACTATCACGATCCCCCAAGGGTCGTCCTATGTGCTTGATGCCGATGACGCAGCACCGTTGGTTATGATATCAGCGCGGGTGAAAAAAGAACACGCGCGGAGTATAGAGAACACCCTGACTGGTCTGCACCGACAGAAATGCGCATCGCTCGAAGTCTTCGCCGGCTCGCGGATGCCGCGGCGCTGGCACGCGCGCTCAGGCCGGCGCTGCGCGCGCCTGGAGCGCGCGCCCGCTTGCCAGGGACAGCGCACCCGAACCCTGCATCCGAATCTTCCAATTGGAGGCCCCCGGAGGGCCGACCACCGACACCGGCAGGGATGCCGGGCGGGGCGAGGGGCCAGGGACTCGGCCCGCCCAGGGATGGCTCCCGCGCGGCCACGGATGCCGGCGCGTCTTCGGGCAGGGATGCCTGCGCCGCCGGGAGCGGCGCGCGCGGCAGGCGTGCGGTGTGTGCACGCTTGCTGCGCTGCCAGGGACGGCGGACCCGAACCCGGCGTCCACAGGCTCGCCCGCAGGCGGCACGGGCCGCCGCGGTGTTTGCGGCGGCTGGTGCTGCCGGAGGGCGCTCCGGCTCGGCTCGGCTCGGTCGCGAAGTCCACACAGGTCGCGGCGCTGCGGTGTGTGCAGGGCCGCGCTCCGGCCCCTGAGCCGCGCCGAGTGCGGGCCGGAGACGCTGCGCGCGAGCACGGCACGGGCGGAGCGACCGGAGCCGAAGCGAGCGCAGCCGCAGCGAGCGCAGCCGGAGCGTTCGGCCAGGCCGGAGCGGAGCGCACTGCACGGCGCGTGACACGGCGCGCGGTGTTGCGCAGTTGGCGCGCCCCGTGCCCGGCGGAGGTGGCGGCGACCGACCCCGTTCCAATCAGCCGCCGCGACCGGAGCCGGAGCGATGCACGGGGCGTGACAACTGCGCTGCGCGGCGTGGCGCGGGCCGTGCGGTGCGCGCAGCGCAGGACTGTGCCGAACGCGCAGGCGGAGTGAGCGCAGGCGCAGCGAGCGCAGGCGTAGGGCGCGCAGCCCGGGCCGCGCGCAGGGCGCAGGGTCGCAGGTCCGCCGAGGAGCGGCTTGCTGTACGCGCTGCGGCTGCCCGGCGCCCGTGCCCGGCGCCGGCGGCGGTCTATGCGGTGTGTGCGCAGTCCGCCGGCGCGTGCCGGGTGCGGGCGCCGCACGACGGGCGTGGCGGTCGCGCGCCCGCCGCCGGGAGCGGCGGGCCTCTTGCCAGGGATGGCGAACCCGAACTGCGCATCTGAACAAGTGGCGAAGCCCACCGATCGCGCCAGGGACGGCGCGCCGCGACTGCGCGCCGGGAGCGCGCCGGAGCGCCCGCGTCGCCACCACGACGGCGCTTGGTGGGGCACGACGGACTCTCGGCCCGGCACGGCCTGAAAAGCGTGCCGCCACGACCACGCCGGCGAGGGACGACGGGACTTCGGGCTGGCACGGCCTGATCTCCCCGGATTCTTCTGCCGCGGAAGAGCAGCAGCAGGAGGAGCAGCAGCCCGGCGGCGGGTTCCCGTCTCGACCAAGGGCAGCGGCAACCTGTCCAGGATGGGAGCCACGGCAGCGCCCGGCACGTCGAGCAGGAGCAGAGCAGCAGCAGGAGGCCGGAGGTCCAGCGCCAGAGCCGCACGACGCGCAGCAGCCGCGGCAGCGGCTGCCGCGCGCAGCGCGGCCTCGG
>NZ_NRRV01000095.1 GCF_016583825.1 Thiohalocapsa halophila
AATGCGGAAGTCCGGAACCGGCGCGAAATGCTCAAGGATGCTGGCAGACACGAGAAACTCCTAACACAGTTTCTCGAAGGATGCCTCAGATACATGTTTCAGCGCTAGTTTATATGCGCTCGCCCTGGCCTTTTTGTCATCGCAACGGCGCTGGCGACCCATCCACCAGGGACTCGCCGCCGACGCCGTTTGAGCAGGGCGCTTACTCGGCCTCGGAATCCGAGGTGTTGAGTGCCTGCTTCAGGGCCTGCTCCAATTCCTCTGCGGCGAGCTCCATGCGCTCGTCCGCGGCGGCACCGGTGTCATCCTGGCGCCTGCGCCGACGCTCGTTGTGGTAGGCGAGGCCGGTACCCGCCGGGATCAGCCGACCGACGATGACGTTCTCCTTGAGCCCGTTCAGTCCGTCCACCGAGCCGCGCACCGCCGCCTCGGTGAGCACCCGTGTGGTCTCCTGGAACGACGCCGCCGAGATGAAGGAATCCGTGGCCAGCGAGGCCTTGGTAATGCCCAGCAGCAGCGGCTCGTACAAGGCCGGGTGCTTGTCCTCGGCCCGCACGCGCTCGTTCTCCACGAGCAGGGCGCCGTAGTCCACCTGCTCGCCGCGCAGCAGCCGGGTGTCGCCGGCATTGGTGATCTCGACCTTGCGCAGCATCTGGCGGACGATGACCTCGATGTGCTTGTCGTTGATCTTCACACCCTGCAGGCGATAGACGTCCTGGATCTCCTTGACCAGGTACTCCGCCAGCGCGGTGATGCCCTTCAGCCGCAGGATGTCGTGCGGATTGAGCTCGCCCTCGGAGATGACCTCACCGGTCTCGACGCGCTCGCCCTCGAACACGCTGACGTGACGCCACTTGGGAATCAGCGACTCGACCGTCTCGCCGTCGTCGGTGGTGATGACCAAGCGCTGCTTGCCCTTGGTGTCCTTGCCGAAGCTGACGGTGCCGGTGGCCTCGGCCAGCAGTGCCGGCTCCTTCGGCTTGCGGGCCTCGAACAGGTCCGCCACCCGCGGCAGACCGCCGGTGATGTCGCGGGTCTTGGAAGACTCCTGCGGGATACGCGCCAGGATGTCGCCGACGCCGACGTCGGCGCCGTCGGTGACGCTGACGATGGCCCCCGCCGGCAGCAGGTAGCGGGCCGGCATGTCGGTCCCGGCGATGTTCAGATCCTCGCCGTTCTCGTCCACCAGGATCACCGTCGGGCGCAGATCCTTGCCGGAGGATGGGCGCTGCTTCGGGTCGATCACTTCTACCGAGGCGAGACCCGTGACCTCGTCGGTCTTGCTCTGGACCGTGACACCGTCGATGAAGTCCTCGAAGCGCAGCTTGCCCGCCACCTCGGTGACCACCGGGTGGGTGTGCGGGTCCCAGTTGGCAACGATCTGTCCGCCTTCCACGCGGTCGCCGTCACCGACGTTAAGGGTGGCACCGTAGGGGATCTTGTAGCGCTCTTTCTCCAGGCCCTTCTCGTCGGTGACAGTCAGCTCGCCGGAGCGCGAGACAGCGACCAGGTTGCCGGTGTGGTGCTGCACCGTCTTGATGTTGTGTAGGCGTGCCGTGCCGTCGGATTTGACCTGCACGTTGCTCACGGCCGCAGCCCGGGAGGCGGCACCGCCGATGTGGAAGGTGCGCATGGTGAGCTGTGTGCCCGGCTCGCCGATGGACTGGGCAGCGATGACGCCGACGGACTCGCCCTGGTTCACGCGGTGCCCGCGGGCCAGGTCGCGACCATAGCACTGTGCACAGACGCCGAGCCGCGCCTCGCAGGTGATGGTGGAGCGCACCAGCACCTGGTCGATGCCCAGTACCTCCATGTCCTGCACGCGATTCTCGTCCAGCAGGGTCCCCGCCTCGAAAATGACGTCGTCGGTGCCCGGCTTGTAGACGTCCACGGCCGTGACACGGCCGAGGATGCGCTCGCGCAGGGGCTCGACCACGTCGCCACCCTCGATGATGGGCGTCATCAAGAGCCCGTTCTCGGTACCGCAGTCTTGCTCCAGCACCACCATGTCCTGGGCGACGTCCACGAGCCGGCGCGTCAAGTAGCCGGAATTGGCGGTCTTGAGCGCCGTATCCGCCAGACCCTTCCGGGCGCCGTGGGTGGAGATGAAGTACTGGATGACGTTCAGCCCCTCACGGAAATTGGCCGCGATGGGCGTCTCGATGATGGAGCCGTCCGGCTTGGCCATGAGGCCGCGCATGCCGGCGAGCTGACGGATCTGGGCCGCCGAGCCGCGGGCGCCGGAGTCGGCCATCATGAAGATGGAATTGAAGGAGTCCTGCTCCTGCTCGTTGCCCTCGCGGTCGAGGACCTGGTCCTTGCCCAGCTTGCGCATCATGGACTTGGCCACCTGGTCATTGGTGCGCGACCAGATGTCCACGACCTTGTTGTAGCGCTCGCCATTGGTGACCAAGCCCTGGGTGTACTGGTCCTCGATCTCCTTCACCTCTTCTTCGGCACGGCCGAGGATTTCCGGCTTTTCTTCCGGCACCTCCATGTCTTCGAGGCCGATGGACACGCCTGCCCGGGTGGCCATGCGGAAGCCGAGGTACATGATCTGGTCGGCGAAGACCACGGTGTCCTTGAGGCCCAGCTCGCGATAGCACTGGTTGATGAGCTTGGAGATGGCCTTCTTGCCGAGCGGCTTGTCCACCAGCTCGAAGGGCAGTCCCTCGGGCACGATCTCCCAGACCATGGCCCGGCCGACCGTGGTGTCCTTGATGCTCCAGTGCTCGTGCATCTCGCCCTGCTCGTTCGGCAGCACTTCGCGGATACGTACCTTGACCCGCGCATGCAGGTCCGCGAGCCTGTTGTCATAGGCGCGGTGCGCTTCGTCGACACCCGAGAGCACCAGGCCCTCGCCCTTGGCATTGACGCGCTCGCGGGTCATGTAATACAGACCGAGCACCACGTCCTGCGACGGCACGATGATGGGCTCGCCATTCGCCGGCGACAGGATGTTGTTGGACGACATCATCAGGGCGCGGGCCTCCAGCTGCGCCTCCAACGACAGCGGCACGTGCACCGCCATCTGGTCGCCGTCGAAGTCCGCGTTGAAGGCCGTGCACACCAGCGGGTGGAGCTGGATGGCCTTACCTTCGATGAGCACCGGCTCGAAGGCCTGAATGCCCAGGCGATGCAGCGTGGGCGCGCGGTTGAGCATCACCGGGTGCTCGCGGATCACCTCTTCCAGGATGTCCCAGACCTCGGCGGTGCCGCGCTCCACCATCTTCTTGGCCGCCTTGATGGTGGCCGCCAGGCCGCGGCTTTGGAGCTTGCTGAAGATGAAGGGCTTGAACAGCTCCAGCGCCATGCGCTTCGGCAGCCCGCACTGATGCAGCTTGAGTGTGGGGCCTACCACGATGACCGAGCGTCCGGAGTAGTCCACGCGCTTGCCGAGCAGGTTCTGGCGGAAGCGTCCCTGCTTGCCCTTGATCATGTCGGCCAAGGACTTGAGCGGGCGCTTGTTGGTGCCGGTGATGGCCCGCCCGCGGCGACCGTTGTCCAGCAGCGCGTCCACGGCCTCCTGCAGCATGCGCTTCTCGTTGCGCACGATGATGTCCGGCGCCACCAGGTCCAGGAGGCGCTTGAGGCGGTTGTTGCGGTTGATGACCCGGCGATACAGATCGTTTAGATCAGAGGTCGCAAAGCGGCCGCCGTCGAGCGGCACCAGCGGGCGCAGCTCCGGCGGCAGCACCGGCAGCACGGTGAGGATCATCCATTCCGGGCGGTTGCCCGAGGCCTGCAGCGACTCCATGAGCTTCAAGCGCTTGGAAAGCTTCTTGATTTTGGTCTCGGAATTGGTGGCCTCGATCTCCTCGCGCATGGTGCGGATCTCGGCGTCGAGATCGATGGTGCGCAGCAGCTCGAATACGGCCTCGGCGCCCATGCGGGCGTCGAATTCATCGCCGTTGGCCTCCAGCGCATCCAGGTACTGCTCATCGGTGAGCAGCTGCCCGCGCTCGAGCTCGGCGGTCATGCCTGGATCGACGACGACGAAGGACTCGAAATAGAGCACCCGCTCGATGTCGCGCAGGGTCATGTCGAGCAGCAGGCCGATGCGCGAGGGCAGCGACTTCAGGAACCAGATATGCGCCACCGGGCTGGCCAGGTCGATGTGGCCCATGCGCTCACGGCGCACCTTGGCCAGGGTGACCTCCACCCCGCACTTCTCGCAGACGACACCGCGGTGCTTGAGGCGCTTGTACTTACCGCACAGGCACTCGTAGTCGCTGACCGGGCCGAAGATTTTGGCGCAAAACAGGCCATCGCGCTCCGGCTTGAAGGTCCGATAGTTGATGGTCTCCGGCTTCTTGACCTCGCCGTAGGACCAGGAGCGGATCATGTCCGGGGACGCCAGGCCGATGCGAATGGCATCGAACTCCAGCGCCTGACCCTGCTGCTTGATGATTCTGAGCAGATCTTTCAAAGCCGATCTCCTGCGAAGAAGGTTGCGAGTGTCGCGGGTCGAGTGTCGAGTAGCGAGGCTCGAGTGTCGAGTAGCGAGGTTGGCGGACCGACGCCGGCGGGCAGCGGAGCCGGGGGCGCTCGGCGCCCCTCGTTACTCCTCGCCACTCGCCACTCGCCACTCGTCACTCGTCACTCGTCACTCGTCACTCGTATTCGAAGCTAGTCCTGCTCCAGCTCGATGTTGATGCCAAGGGAGCGGATCTCCTTGACCAGCACGTTGAAGGACTCGGGCATGCCGGCCTCCATGCGGTGGTCGCCGTCGACGATGTTCTTGTACATCTTGGTCCGCCCGTTCACGTCGTCGGATTTCACCGTCAGCATCTCCTGCAGCGTATAGGCGGCACCGTAGGCCTCCAGCGCCCAAACCTCCATCTCGCCGAAGCGCTGCCCGCCGAACTGGGCCTTGCCGCCCAAGGGCTGCTGGGTGACAAGGCTGTACGGGCCCGTGGAGCGCGCGTGCATCTTGTCGTCCACGAGATGGTTCAGCTTCAGCATATACATGTAGCCAACGGTCACCGGCCGCTCGAAGGCCTCGCCGGAGCGGCCGTCGTAGAGGGTCGTCTGCCCGGACTCCGCCAGCCCCGCGAGGCGCAGCATCTGGCGGATTTCGTCTTCGGTGGCGCCGTCGAACACGGGCGTCGCCAGCGGTACGCCGCCTGTGAGATTGCGCGCCAACGCCACCAGCTGCTCGTCGCCGAGCTCGTCCAGCGCCTCCTGTTTGCCGCTGGTGTTGTACAGCTCCTCCAGGAAGCCGCGCAGCTCCACTGCGGGTGCGTCGCCGCGCAGCATGGCGTCGATGCGCTCGCCCAGGCCCTTGGCCGCCCAGCCGAGATGCGTCTCCAGCACCTGACCCACGTTCATGCGCGAGGGCACGCCGAGGGGATTCAGCACGATGTCCACCGGCTCGCCGTCGGCGCTGAAGGGCATGTCTTCCACCGGCACGACGCGGGAGATGACGCCCTTGTTGCCGTGGCGCCCGGCCATTTTGTCGCCGGGCTGGACGCGGCGCTTCACCGCGACGTAGACCTTGACCATCTTGAGCACGCCCGGGGCCAGCTCGTCGCCCTGGGTGATCTTGCGCTTCTTCGCCTCGAAGTGGTCGCGGAACTCCTCGCGCTGCTGCTTGATCTGGGCACCGGCGGCCTCGAGCTGCATCGCGGCCTCTTCGCTGCGCAGCCGAATCTCGAGCCAGCGGTCGCGCCCGTGCTCCTCGGCGAGTTCGTTGAGATAGGTCTTGGTGATCTTGGTGCCGGCCTTGAGCCCGGACGGGCCGCCGTCGGCGGTTTTGCCCACCAGGAGCTTCTCCATGCGCTGGAAGGAGTCCTTCTCCATGATGCGCTGCTGGTCGCCGAGGTCCTTGCGGATGCGCTCCAGCTCCATTTCCTCGATCTGCAGCGCCCGCTTGTCCTTTTCGACGCCGTCGCGGGTGAACACCTGCACGTCCACGACGGTGCCCGCCATGCCGGAAGGCAATCTGAGCGAGGTGTCCTTCACGTCCGAGGCCTTCTCGCCGAAGATCGCGCGCAGCAGCTTTTCCTCGGGCGTCAGCTGGGTCTCGCCCTTGGGTGTGACCTTGCCCACCAGGATGTCGCCGTCGCGCACTTCGGCACCGATGTACACGATGCCGGACTCATCGAGCTTCGACAGCGCCGCCTCACCCACGTTCGGGATATCGCTGGAGATCTCCTCCGGGCCGAGCTTGGTGTCGCGGGCCAGGCAGGTGAGCTCTTCGATGTGGATGCTGGTAAAGCGGTCCTCCTTCACCACACGCTCGGAGATCAGGATGGAATCCTCGAAGTTGTAGCCGTTCCAGGGCATGAAGGCGACGCGCAGGTTCTGGCCCAGTGCCAGCTCGCCCATGTCCGTGGACGGGCCGTCCGCGAGCACATCGCCGCGCTCGATGGCGTCACCCGGCTGCACCAGCGGGCGCTGATTGATGCAGGTGTTCTGGTTGGAGCGGGTGTACTTGGTCAGGTTATAGATATCCACGCCGGGCTCGCCGGCCTCGGTCTCTTCGTCATTGACCCGCACCACGATGCGCGCAGCATCCACCGAATCGATGGTGCCGCCGCGGCGGGCCCACTGCACGACGCCGGAGTCCTTGGCTACCACCCGCTCCATGCCGGTGCCCACCAGGGGCTTCTCCGCCCTTAGGGTCGGCACGGCCTGGCGCTGCATGTTCGAGCCCATCAGCGCGCGGTTGGCGTCGTCGTGCTCCAGGAAGGGAATCAGCGACGCCGCCACGGAGACGATCTGACGCGGCGAGACGTCCATGTACTGGACCTCTTCCGGCGCCTTCATCGTGAACTCGTTCAGGTGGCGGCAGGACACCAGGGCATCGGTGAGGCGGCCTTCGTCATCCAGGGTGGCATTGGCCTGGGCAATGACGTAGCCGCCTTCCTCGATGGCTGAGAGATGGTCGATCTGGTCGGTGACCTTGCCGTCATCGACACGACGATACGGCGTCTCCAAGAAGCCGTAGCGGTTGGTGCGGGCGTACACCGCCAGCGAGTTGATGAGGCCGATGTTGGGGCCTTCCGGCGTCTCGATGGGGCAGACGCGGCCATAGTGGGTCGGGTGCACGTCGCGCACCTCAAAGCCGGCGCGCTCGCGGGCAAGACCGCCCGGGCCCAGCGCCGATACGCGGCGCTTGTGCGTGACCTCCGACAAGGGGTTGTTCTGGTCCATGAACTGCGACAGCTGGCTGGAGCCGAAGAATTCCTTGATGGCCGCCGACACCGGCTTGGCGTTGATGAGCTCCTGCGGCATCAGGCCCTCGGACTCCGCCAGTGACAGACGCTCCTTGACGGCGCGCTCCACCCGCACCAGACCGACGCGGAACTGGTTCTCGGCCATCTCCCCGACGCAGCGGATGCGCCGGTTGCCCAGGTGATCGATATCGTCCACGCTGCCGCGGCCGTTGCGCAGCTCGATCAGCACTTTCAGCGCATCGACGATGTCCGACGTCTCGCCATAGGCCTCCACGAGCTGGGTCGCCGTATCGTCGCTGCGGGCGCTGAAGTACTTGTGATCGTAGAGAATGCCGGTGCCTTCGGTGCTCTCGCGTCCGAGCCGGCGATTGAACTTCATGCGCCCGACGGCCGAGAGGTCGTAGCGGTCCGACGTGAAGAACAGGTTGTGGAACAGGTTCTGTGCAGCCTCCTTCGTCGGCGGCTCACCCGGGCGCATCATGCGGTAGATCTCGACCTGGGCCTCGAGGTCCGTGCGCGTGGCATCGATCCGCAGCGTCTCGGACAGGTAGGGTCCGTGATCGAGGTCGTTGACGAACAGGGTCTCCACCCGCTCGATACCCTTCTCGCGCAGCAGGGCCAAGAGCTCGTCGGTGATCTCGGCATTGGCCTCGGCGATGACCTCGCCGGTGTCCGTGTCCACCAGGGTGTGGGCGAGCGTGCGGCCCAACAGGAACTCGTCTGGCACGGCGAGACGCTCGATGCCGGCCTTCTGCAGCTCGCGGATGTGTCGGGCGGTCACGCGCCGGCCGGCCTCCACCAGCACCTTGTCGCCGATGCTGATCTCGAAGTTGACCGTTTCGCCGCGCAGGCGCTCGGGCACCAGCTCGAGCTCGATGGCGTCGCCGAGGTGGAAGGTGTCGGTCTCGAAGAACAGCGCCAGCATCTCGTCTGTGCTGTAGCCCAGTGCCCGCAGCAGCACCGTTGCCGGCAGCTTGCGCCGGCGATCGATGCGCACGAACACGTTGTCCTTGGGGTCGAACTCGAAGTCCAGCCAGGAGCCGCGGTAAGGAATCACGCGGGCGGAGAACAAGAGCTTGCCGGACGAGTGCGTCTTGCCCTTGTCATGGTCGAAGAAGACGCCCGGCGAGCGGTGCAGCTGGGAGACGATGACGCGCTCGGTGCCGTTGATGATGAAGGTGCCGTTCTCGGTCATCAGCGGCAGGTCGCCCATGTAGACTTCCTGCTCTTTGACGTCCTTGACCACCTTGCTGCCCGCAGGGGCCTCCTTGTCATAGATGACCAGGCGCAGCAGGACCCGCAGGGGTGCCGCATAGGTGGCACCGCGCAGATTGCACTCGCGCACGTCGAAGGCGGGCTCGCCGAGCCGATAGCTCACGTACTCCAGCACGGCGTTGCCCGAATAGCTCTCGATAGGCAGCACCGAGCGAAAGGCCGCATGCAGCCCCATGTCCTCACGCGCGTTCGGGGCGCGCTCGGCCTGCAGAAAACCCCGATAGGAATCGATCTGCGTAGCGAGCAGAAAGGGGACCTCGAGAATGGTCGGGCGCTTGCCGAAATTCTTGCGGATACGCTTCTTCTCGGTGAACGAGTAGGCCATACTTGCCTTCCCTCATCTGTGGGGGTCAGTGCCGAGCCGCACGCGGGGTGGGGCCGGTAGGGATGCGTGCAACGCCCGCCGTGGTGGCGGCGGCGTGCTGGTGCGCGATCGTTTAGCGCTGCAACAGCGCCAACGTGCCAACAATGCGACAGCGCCGAGAGGCCGGCGACCCGAGGTCGCCAGCCTGATCGGCGGGACTCTGCTGTGATGCAGACAATGCGGCTTATTTGACCTCGACGGTCGCGCCGGCCTCTTCCAGCGCTTTCTTCGCCTCTTCGGCGTCGTCCTTGGAAACGCCTTCCTTCAGCGTCGTCGGGACGCCTTCGACCGCCTCCTTGGCCTCCTTCAGGCCGAGCCCGGTCAGGGCCCGCACCGACTTGATGACACCAACCTTGTTGGAGCCGAAGGACGCGAGCACGACGTCGAACTCAGTCTGTTCCTCGGCGGCCTCGGCGGCCTCGGCGCCGCCGGCGGCCGGGGCTGCGGCCACGGCGGCAGCGGCGGTGACGCCAAATTTCTCCTCCATGGCGCTGATGAGGTCGACCACCTCCATCACGGTCATGTTCGCGATGGTGTCGAGGATATCTTCTTTTGAAACGGCCATAATGATCTCCTGGGAATCGGTCGTCGGTCAGAAACCGAAGCGTCTCGTAATCTCAAATCTGCGATGACGGGCGTGCTCGCGCGTCAGGCGGCTTCCTTGGCATCGCGCACGGCAGCGATGGTTCGCACGAGCTTGCCGGGCACTTCGTTGAAGGTGCTGGTCAGCTTCTGCGCCGGCGCCTTCATCGTGGCCATCAGCAGACTGATGGCCTCGTCATAGGTCGGTATCTTGGCGACTTTGTCCAGCTCCGAGGGCTGCAGCAGCTGCCCGGACAGGGCGATCATCCGCACCTGGAAGTGACCGTGCTCCTTGGCGAAATCCTTGGCGACGCGTGCCACCGAGCCCGGATCATCGCGACCGAATGCCAGCACGAGCGGACCCGTGAGGCTGTCGGTCATGCATTCGAACTCGGTGTCGGCGAGCGCACGCTTGGCGAGCGTATTCTTCACCACCCGCACGTAGACACCCGCGTCGCGCGCCTTCAAGCGCAGCGCCGTCATCTCCGCAACCGTCAAGCCGCGATATTCGGCGCCGATGGCGGAGTAGGCACTCCGCGCGACTTCCGAGACTTCCGCGACCACGGCCTCCTTTTGAGCAAAGTTCAGCGGCATAGGCTTCTCCTGATGGCTCCCGGGTCGCCCCGGGAGGGGCCGGTCGACCACGTATCCCACCGTGGCGCCGGGCTGACTGCGTGCTCCGTCATCGAGGCCGTTGGCAAGAAGCCCGTGGCCACTGCGAGGGCACATCTGCGCAGGCGACAATTAAGTCCAATGGCCCGCTTTCCCGGCGCGACGTTGGACACCTGCGGTCTTTGACGGACCTCGGCTCGACACCACCGATGTCCCAAAGCTTGCGCTGCGGCCGCCCTGATCTCGGGCCGGGCGGCCGCAGTAGGGTTTTTGCCTCAGCAATACGCGCAACACCTCGGGCTGCGCGTCCTGTCTCAAAGGCACTCAGAAAGACAGGGCGGCATGATCCACGGCGAGACCCGGGCCCATGGTGGAAGACACGGTCACCTTCTTCATGTAGACGCCCTTGGCGGCGCTAGGCTTGGCCTTCATGAGATTGCCGAGCAGGGCTTCGAGGTTTTCGCGCAGCTTGTCTGCATCGAAATCCATCTTTCCCAGCGGGCAGTGGATAATCCCGGCCTTGTCCGTGCGATAGCGCACCTGACCGGCCTTGGCGTTCTGCACCGCTTGCGCCACGTCCGGCGTCACCGTCCCGACCTTCGGGTTGGGCATGAGGCCGCGCGGTCCGAGCAGCTTGCCCAGCTGGCCGACGACACGCATGGCATCCGGCGTCGCGATGACGACGTCGTAATCCAGGGAGCCGCCCTTCATTTCTTCCGCCAGGTCGCCCATGCCCACGCGGTCTGCGCCCGCCTCCGTCGCCAGGTCCACGTTCCCGCCCTGGGTGAAGACCGCCACGCGGACCTGCTTGCCCGTGCCGTGTGGCAGCACCGTGGCCCCGCGCACCACCTGATCGGACTTCCGCGGATCGACGCCCAGGTTCACCGCCACATCGATGTTCTCGACGAACTTCACGGTGGACAGCGTCTTGAGCAGCGTGAACGCCTCGTCGGCCGCATACATTTTGCCGGGCTCGATCTGCTCGCGAATCGCCTTCGCACGCTTGGTCAGCTTGGCCATTTATTCCACCCCCTCGACATTCAGGCCCATGGCACGGGCACTGCCGGCAATGATGCGAACCGCCGCGTCCATGTCATTGGCGTTGAGATCCGGCATCTTGGTGGTGGCGATCTCCTCGAGCTGGGCACGGCTCACTTTGCCCACTTTGTCCGTGTTCGGCGTGCTGCTGCCTTTACCCACGCCCGCGGCCTTTTTGAGCAGCACGGACGCGGGCGGCGTCTTGGTGATGAAGGTGAAGCTGCGATCCGCATAGACGGTGATCACCACAGGGATCGGCAAGCCCTTCTCCAGCTCCTGCGTCTTGGCGTTGAACGCCTTACAGAATTCCATGATATTGACGCCGTGCTGACCGAGCGCAGGCCCAACGGGCGGGCTCGGATTGGCCTCGCCCGCCTTCACCTGAAGCTTGATGTAGGCGTTGATTTTCTTTGCCATAATTCAATACCTCGACGGGTCCGAGCGCCGCCCCGGTCGGCCGGCTCCCCGTACACTGTCCTAACCCGGCAGAGCCGGACTCAAAAACGACGGCCGAAGCCCCTGCTCGCTGTCGCGCTCGGGCTCCGCACCATGTCGATGACCACAACGAGCGCGAAGCACCTTCGGCGATTTGTTGAAGCCTCGCAGCCTGAGGACTAGGCTTCGGCACGCCGCCCTGTTTGGTGTCCGTGAGCGGCTTGCGATGGTCCGATGCGCGATCGGCTCAGCCCTTCTCCACTTGGCCGAATTCGAGATCCACGGGCGTGGAGCGGCCGAAGATCAGTACCGAGACCTTCAACCGGCTCTTGTCGTAATCCACCTCTTCGACGACCCCGTTGAAGTCCGTGAAGGGCCCATCGACGACGCGCACCACTTCACCGGGCTCGTAGAGCACTTTCGGACGCGGCTTCTCGACGCCCTCTTGGACGCGCTCGAGGATGGCATCCACCTGCGAATCCGGTATCGGTGCCGGACGGTCTCCCTTGCCGCCGATGAAGCCCATCACCCGGGGTACATCCTTGACCAGGTGCCAGGTATCGTCGGTCATTTCCATATTGACCAGCACATAGCCTGGGAAGAATTTGCGCTCGCTCTTGCGCTGCTGGCCGCCGCGCATCTCCACCACCTCTTCCGTGGGCACCAGAATGTCGCCGAAGGCGTCCTGCATCCCGGCGCGGGCGATGCGCTCCTCGAGAGAGCGCTTCACCTGGCTCTCGAAGCCCGAGAAGGCGTGGATGACATACCACCGCTTGGCCACGCTCAGCCCCCTTGTCCGGTCAGGAAGCGGAGAATCGCCATCAGCACCATGTCGAACAGCCACAGCAGGATGCCGAGAATCAGCACCATGACCATGACGATCAGTGTGGTCTGAATCGTCTCTTGACGGGTCGGCCAGACGACCTTGCGCACCTCCATGCGCGCGTCGATGGCGAAGCGCCAGAGCTGACGACCAGGTACAGAGGTCAACGCGATTGCTGCCGCGCCGCCGGAGAGGGCGAGCAGCACCACGACCCGCAGCAGCAACGAGTACTCAGCGAAAAAGTAAAAGCCCCAGAGCGCCGCGATGACGATCGCCGCGGCGGCAACGAGCTTCGCGGTGTCGAGGCCGGATGCTCCGGCTTCGGCTTTTGCGTTCATGCTTCCCGCAAGCGGCCTACCGGCCGCGGTGTGTGGCAGGCCAGGAGGGACTCGAACCCCCAACCTGCGGTTTTGGAGACCGCTGCTCTGCCAATTGAGCTACTGGCCTAGAAAAAATGCAGCGGGGCGACAGCCTGCCACTGCCACCCCGAATCGGCGCCGACGGAGCCTCCCGCAGGCGCCCCGGCACGCTTACTCGACGATCTTGGCGACGACGCCGGCGCCGACGGTGCGACCGCCCTCGCGCACGGCAAAGCGCAGCCCCTCTTCCATGGCGATCGGCGCGATCAGGCGCACGGTCATCTTCACGTTGTCGCCCGGCATCACCATCTCCACACCCTTGGGCAGCTCGCAGGCGCCCGTGACGTCCGTGGTGCGGAAGTAGAACTGCGGCCGGTAGCCGTTGAAAAACGGCGTGTGACGCCCGCCCTCTTCCTTGCTCAGCACATACACCTCGGCCTCGAAGTGCGTGTGCGGCGTGATGCTCTTGGGCTTGGCCAGTACCTGACCGCGCTCGACGTCTTCGCGCTTGGTCCCGCGCAGCAGCA